>DAOUJL010000023.1:0-49085 GCA_034422735.1 Dehalococcoidia bacterium
GGTATGCATCCGAGTCGAGGCGTTCTTGCGCTCGAACCTTTGGACTCCCGCTCCCCGTTTCCGCGGGGACAGGCTTTCGCGGGAGTAACGAAGCTCTGCCGGCGCTGAGTTGAAAGGCCGTGCACCTACTAAGCTCATACAGGTTCTCAGTCTCGCCAGCGCTGAGCTGTTATAGCTACACTCGCCTCTGTACACGCTCGCCCCCAATGCCCTACCATCACAGGCCAGGCGGCGGACGACACCAGACGATACTTAGCGGAGCGTACAGCGTGACGTTAGATTGCTCGGCCAGGCTCGGCATAACGGCGGCCGCGATAGCTCTGATGGCGACGCTGCTCACGGCCTGCGCTTCGATTGGCGAATCAGGGGAGGCTTGCGTGGACGACGATAGAGTACTAAAGCTGGGATTCTACGCCTACTTCTCGCCCATCAGCTACAGCGCGGACGAAGCGCCGGGTTCGCCCGGGTTCGACGATCATCGGGGGTACGAGGCCGACCTGCTGAGCGCGCTCGAAGCCATGCAAGGCGTCGGAGTGTCCTTCGAACGCCGTGGCATTGCTCCCTGGGACGACATCTGGCTGGCATCGGCAAGCTCCGAATTCGACGTTATTGGGGGCGGGATCACCATCCTGGACTCCCGCACCCGCGACTCTGAGGGTAGCGGGGCGGTCGTGTTCACGTCCGGGCACGTCTCCTTCCGCCAGTCGCTGCTGACGCGCGCGGAGGACGCGAGCCGCTTCGCCAGCTACGACGACCTGACCAGCGACGTGCGCGTGGGAGTGCTGGCTGACACCACCGGCGAAGCGCGCCTGCTTCAACTGACCGGCCTCGCCGATGCGGACGGCGTGTTGGCCGCGGGCGTAACCATCGACACGCCGCAGGGCGAGTTCGTCGCAGACGGCAGCCCGGCCTACGTGATAACGGCCGCGTCGGAGTCCGACGTGTTGGCCGCGAGACGCCTTCTGCGCCCACTCTCCGACAACATGCCGCAGGTGGTGTATCTGGGCGGCGAAATGGGCGAGTCCGAACTGCTGGACGCCCTCTCGGACGGAAGGATAGACGCGCTCGCCAGAGGCGAGATAGGCAATCGAGACGCCGCGCACGCATATGGCGAATCGTTCGCGGTAGCGCTCCTTGACGACGCCGTGGAAAACGGCGGACTCACGCTCGCGGCCAAAGACGCGGAGTTGGCGTCCTGCCTGAGCGATAGGCTGGACTACCTGACGGACGACATGAGCATTGGCTACGCAGAATGGCTTGCGGATCCAGCCGTGTTCATGCGCCGCGCCGAAGCATGGGAGGGTGGCTAGGCTTCCACCTACGCTCAACTAGCCACTGGCCGCCTTAGGTGGTATTCTTTAGCACATTCTCGCTTCCCAAAGGGGGTTCGGGCGTTAGATGAACACTACCGAGTTTCTAAACATAGCATCGCTTATCGTGCCGGACAGGCTGGCCATCGTTTTCGAGGGCGCGCGCTACACCTACGCGGAGTTGAAGTCGCGGGTGAACCGGCTCGCCAATGCCCTCTCCGACCTGGGAGTCGGGGAGGGCGACCGAGTGGCAGTGCTGCAGGTGAACAGCAACGAGCACGTGGAGCTATGCTTCGCCGCCGCCCAGCTCGACGCCGTGTACGCGCCTCTCAACTTCCGCGCCCGCGCCGACGAACTGCGCTTCATGGTCGAAGACGCACAACCCAAGGTGCTGGTGGCCGGCAGCCGCTACGTGAGCCTCGTAGACTCGTTCGCGGCCGACCTTGCCAGCGCGCCACTACTGGTGTCCCTGGAGGAGCCTGCTGACGGCTGGGAGTTCTACGACGACCTCCTTGCCGCGGCCCCCGACGAGGAGCGCTTTCCGGAAGGCGACGGCCCCGACCTGACCGTGCTGCTGTTCACCTCCGGCACGACCAGCCTGCCCAAGGGCGTTATGCTCAGCCACGACAGCTTCTCATCGTACATACTCAGCAACGTCTCGCCAGTTGACCCGGACGATGAGGAGCGCAACATCCTCACAGTTCCGCTGTACCACATAGCCGGTATGCAAACGGTGATGTCGTCGATATACGGCGGGCGCACGCTCATCATACAGCGCCAGTTCGATCCCAAGGGATGGATGGAGCTGGTCGAGACCGAGCGAGCCAATCGCGCCGTCATGGTGCCAACCATGCTCAAGATGCTGATGGACCATTCCGACTTCCACGACCACGATCTCAGCAGCCTGAAGATTATCACCTACGGCGCGGCGCCCATGCCCTTCGAGGTCATCAGGCGCGCGATATCGGAACTGCCGGGCATCCTCTTCATCAACGCGTTCGGCCAGACCGAGACGGCCGCCACCATCACCATGCTCCCGCCTGAGGATCATGTATTGGAGGGAAGCGAAGAGGAGATCGAGCGGAAGCTGCGCCGGCTGACCAGCGTCGGCAAGCCGCTGGAGGACGTCGATGTCCGCATAGTCGATGAGGACGCCAACCCCGTCCAGGACGGCGAGGTGGGCGAGATTGTGGCCAGCGGCCCTCGCCTGATGAAGGGCTACTGGAACCAGGAGGAGGCCACCTCGGAGACCTTCCGCGGAGGCTGGCTGTACACCGGAGACCTCGGCTACATGGACGAGGACGGGTACATCTACCTCGCCGGGCGCTCTAAAGACTTCATCAAGCGCGGCGGCGAGATGATCTCTCCGGAAGAGGTTGAACAGGTGCTCCACTCCCACGACGCCATTGAGGAGGCGGCCATAATCGGCGTGCCCGATATCGACTGGGGCGAGCGCGTGAGGGCCGTTGTCGTGCTGAAGGATGGGCAGAGCGCTGAGGACGGCGAGATCATGGAGTACTGCCGCCAGCGCCTCGCCAGCTTCAAGAAACCCGAGTCCGTGGTGTTCGTATCCGAGCTGCCGCGCAATCCCATGGGCAAGGTGCTCAAGCGTCTGCTCAGGGAGGAGTACGACGAGCCTATCACGGGGTAGTACACTCGACATAATGTGACGCGAAGGAGACTCTCATGAACGGCGCACAGCTCAGAGAAAAGGTCGCCAACGGCGGCATAGTGTACGGCACCATGCTCTCGCTCAGCCGCAACCCGAGGTGGTCCACGGCCATGGCCGACTTCGGCCTGGACTACGTAATCATCGACACCGAGCACTCCCCGCGGGGCCGCGAGGACGTGGCCGACTTTCTGGCGGCCTTCAGCTTCAGCGGCGTCGTTCCCATAGTCCGCATTCCGGCGCCGGAGACGTATCTCGTCACCATGGCCATCGACGCTGGCTCCCACGGCGTACTGGCCCCCTACTGCGAAACGGTGGAGGAGGCCACGTTGGTCGCCGAGGCGTGCAGATGGAGACCTCTCAAGGGCGCGCTTGCCCGTAAAGCAATAGAGACCGGCGAACTGCCCAGCGAGGCCTCCCGCGAGTACCTCGAGAACCGCAACCGCAACAACGTGTGCATCATCGGCATCGAGAGCGTACCCGCAATAGAAAACCTCGACAACATACTCGGTGTGAACGGCATAGACGCCGTGTTCGTCGGCCCCAACGATCTCAGCATCTCGCTGGGCATCCCCGACCAGTACGACCACCCCGATTACGAGGCCGCGCTGCGCGAGATCCTGCGCGTATGCGGCTCTCACGGCATCCCCACGCTGATACACCACCAGACCGTCGCGCTGTCCCAGAAGTGGCTCCGCGAGGGCGCTCGTTTTGTGCTTTACAGCAGTGACTCCCGCACCATGCACAACGGATTCCGCGAGGAGTTCGGCGCCATCCGCGGCGTGGGCGTTGAGCTCGGCGGCGACGCCGCTACGGACGTAGGCGAGTCGCAAGAGGTCATCTAGCGGCGACCCGCGCCCCGATGGAAGCCGACGTAATCGTTATCGGCGGCGGCATAGCCGGCGCCTCCGCAGCCTACCACCTCGCGGCGCACGGCCGCTCCGTCACGCTGCTGGAGCGCGACGACATAGCCTCCGGCGCGTCCGGTGTCAACGGCGGCCTGCTCGGTGGCTCCGGCTGGGGACGCCTCCCCGGTCTCGACGAACACCTCAGCATGGGCAGCCTCGAGCTGTTCAAGACGATTCAGGCCGAACTCGGTTATCACGTCGAGTTCCGCCAGTCCGGCTCCCTCACCGCCATCCACACCGACGAACAGTACGGCTACGCGCTCGGTGTGGTGCAATCCGCACGCGCCGACGGGCGGGACGTGGAGCTGCTCAGCCCGAGGGAGGCACGGGCGATAGAGCCGTTCGCCAGCACCGACCTGCCCGGCTACGTCTACACCCGCCAGCGCGGCAATGCCAACCCCGCCAGTGCCACTCGCGCCTTCGCCGACGCGGCCGGCGTGGCAGGCGCCAGCGTGCTGACCGGCCACGAAGTGACAGCCTTAGGAGCCGTCGGCGATGGCTCGTACCGCGTCTCCACGCCGCGTGGCGAGCTTCGTGGGGGCATCCTGGTACTCGCGGCCGGGGCGTGGTGTGCCCCCGTGGGTGATATGCTGGGATTGAGCATCCCCGTCGTGCCCGTGCGCGGCCAGATGTGGGCCACCGAACCGCTGCCGCCCCGCGTGTTCCAGGGCATATCCTCCATGGAGTCGCAGCACTTCTGGAGGGAGCACGGCGAGGATACCACGCCACACGATCTGACCCACCGCGGCGGAGTTAGACGGACCAGGCACCTGTACGGGCGACAGACGCAGTCGGGCGAGATAGCGTTCGGTGGCGACAGGCAGCTAGTGGGCTACGACACCACGCCCGACGCGCAGGGCATTGAAGTGAACAAGACACACGCCGGCGAGGTGCTTCCCCTGCTCACCGAACTGCCCATTGCGTGCACGTGGGCCGGGCTGATGCCGTTTACAGTGGACGGCGAGCCGCTGATAGGAAAGATCCCGCTGCGGCAAAACCTGTACATCGTCGGAGGATTGGCCTCCTCTGGGTTCGGGCGCGGCCCAATGGCAGGCAAGCTCATCGCCGATTACGTGCGCACCGGCCACATGCCGCACGTGCTCGCCGAATCCGACCCCGCCGGCCGCGTCACAGAGGCGTAGCGCGGGCCACCGGTACCGCCCACAACTGGACGCGCTCCGGCGGGTTGCATATAATTTGACCGGTCGCGCGACGGGCCCTATGCCCCGTGTCGTGTGACCGCACAATCCGCAGAACTGAACGTCCGCGACGGGAAAGGCTTGAATCCACATGGCAGAAGAAACGGTACGAATAGGTTTCGTGGGCGCGGGGGCCAATACCACCCTGCGCCACATACCCGGCTTCAAGGAGATGGAGGGCGTCGAGCTGGTTAGCGTCGCCAACCGCAGCCGGGCCTCAGGCCAGCGCATCGCCGACGAGTACGGCATTCCCCAGGTGTTCGACAACTGGGTTGACCTGGTGGAAGACCCCGACACCAACGCCATCTGCATCGGCACCTGGCCCTACATGCACCACGCACTGGTGCTGGCGGCGCTCGAATACGACAAACACGTTATCACAGAGGCCCGCATGGCCATGGATGCGGACCAGGCGCGCGATATGCTCTACGCCGCCCGGCTCAAGCCCAACCTGGTTGCCCAGATCGTCCCCTCCCCCATGACGCTGAAGGTGGATCAGACCATCCAGGGGTTGATAGCTGACGGCTACCTTGGCGACGTGCTTTCGGTCGACGTCTCGGTGCGGCAGGGTGGCTTCATCGAACGCGACGCGCCCTTCCACTGGCGGCAGAACCGCGACCTGAGCGGCTACAATATCATGAGCATGGGCATCTGGTACGAGGCGATGATGCGCTGGGTGGGGCACGCCACGAGCGTTACCGCCCTGACCCGCGTCAACGTGAAGTCCCGCAGGGACGACGCCGGAGCTACGCGGCATATCTCCGTGCCCGACCAGATAGAAGTGCTGTGCGAGATGGAGTCCGGTACGCTCGCCCGGCTCGGCATGAGCACGGTGTTCGGCCTGGCGCCGGCTCCAGAGGCGTGGTTCTTCGGCACCGAGGGCACCCTCAGGCTGGACGCCGGCTCGATGACCCTCTACGGTGGACGGCGGGGCGACTCCGAGCTGTCCGAAATCGACATCCCGACTGAGAAGCAGGGAAACTGGCGCGTGGAGGAGGAGTTCATAAACGCCATCAGAGGCAAAGAGCAGGTGACGCATACCAGCTTCGAGGACGGCGTCAGGTACATGGAGTTTACTGAAGCCGTAACCCGCAGCGCGGAGTCGGGCCAGAAGGTGCACCTGCCCCTCTAGCCGCGGCCAAATGCCAAGACCAGGGCCAAACCAGTAGGAGGCGCGACCATGATTTACGACGGACTGTTCTCCAACAGGCTGCCTGCGCCTGTCAAGACGCACCCCGGCCTGGCGGCCGACACCAAGTACGTGTTCTCGGTCACCTACGCCAACCCACAGACACTGCCCGCGGACGGCTTCGTGGACGCGCTGCGTGTCGCGATGAGTACCCAGGCCGAGGACCTCGCCAAGTATCCGCCGTCGCAGGGCCACGTGGGTATGCGCGAACTGATAGCCCAGAGGCTCGAGGAGAACCGCGGCCTGAAGACCGATATAGATTCGATCTTCCTGAGCAGCGGCGCCGGTGGAGCGATCCAGGTGATACTCGACGCCTTCATCGATCCGGGCGACATCGTGCTGGTCGAGGAGTTCTGCTACCTGGGAACGCTCGCGATGCTGCTCTCCCGACGCGCCAACGTCATCCACGTGCCCACTGACGAGCAGGGCATGGATACCGACGCCGTCCGAAGCATCCTGGTGGATCTGGCGTGGCAGGGCAAGCGGCCCAAGATGATCTACACGATATCCGTTTATCAGAACCCCATGGGCATGACCATGAGCCTGGAACGACGCAAGGCGCTGCTCGAGCTGTCCCAACAGTATGGCGTCCCCATCGTCGAGAACGAGTCCTACGCCGACTTCGTGATCGACGGCGACCCTCTGCCGCAGGCCATCATGGGAATGGACGACGAGGACTCGGTGATGTACGTGTCGGCCTACACCAAGCTGCTGGGCTGCGGCCTGCGCCTGGGCTATGCCGTGGTGCCCGACGCGGTGAAGGAGACGCTCGGCAAGCTGCGTTTCGGTGGGTCGCCAAGCCACCTCGCCTCCATGACCGTTCACGAGTACCTGCGAGAGCACAAGGACGAGTACATCGAGAGCGTAAGCGAGAGTCTGAAGGTGAAGCGTGACGCCATGCTCGCCGCGCTGGGCGAGAACTTCCCACCCAGTTGCTCCTGGTCCACGCCCAACGGCGGCATGATGATATGGGTGCGCCTGCCGGATGGGGCCGATAGCTGGGCGGCGCTGGACAAGGCCGTCGAGGCCGACGTGAAGTACAATCCCGGCCCCGTGTTCAGGGCGAACCGCGACCGCCCCAACCATCTGCGGCTCACGTACAGCCACAACTCGCCTGACGAGATCAGGGAGGGCGTAGGAATCCTGGCCTCGGTGTTCGAGCGAGAGGGGCTGTTCGGCTAGCCCGCGCCGGGCAGATACAGGACGCCGCCGCTTGAGGTACGCCGCCGACCTCCACATCCACTCGCCGTACTCGCGCGCCACCAGTTCCCAGCTTACGCTGCCCAATCTGGCGCAGTGGGCCAGGCTCAAAGGCATAGACCTGCTCGCGACCGGCGACTTCACCCATCCGGCGTGGTTCGCGGAGTTGCGCGATAACCTGGTCGAGTCGGCTGAGGGTCTGTACGTCTACGACGGCGTCAGCTTCGTACTCGGCAGCGAGGTGGCCTGCGTGTCCGGACAAGGCGGCCGCAATCGCCGTGTGCACGTGCTCATCTTCGCGCCCGGTCTCGACGCGGCGGAGCGCGTCAACACCGCGCTCGCCCCGCACGGCGATCTCGATTCCGACGGACGCCCCATGCTGCGGCTGACGCCGCGCGACCTGCTTCACTTGCTGCTCGACGTGGACGAGCGTTGCCTGCTCCTGCCCGCGCACGTGTGGACGCCCTGGTTCGGCGTCTACGGCTCCAAGTCCGGTTTCGACTCGCTGGCCGAGTGCTTCGGCGACGATGCCCCGCGCATCCTCGCGGTGGAGACGGGTCTGTCTGCCGACCCGGCGATGTGCTGGCGTATAGCCGAGCTCGACGACGTGGCCATCGTGTCCTTCTCCGATGCTCACTCGCTGCCCAACCTGGCCCGCGAGCTTACCGTGTTCGACGGGGAGCTGAGCTACGATGGCATGGTGGCCGCGCTGCGAGCGCAGAGCATCGCCTACACAGTCGAGTTCTTCCCCGAGGAGGGCAAGTACCACCACTCCGGCCATCGCAAGTGCGGCGTCCGCTTCACGCCGGCGCAGGCCGACGAGCACGGCGGGCGGTGTCCCGTCTGCGGGCGCAAGCTGACGCTGGGCGTGCTACAGCTCGTGGAGGGCCTGGCGTCGCGCGGCACGGTGTCCCAGACGCGCCAGAACGGCCTGGTGCATGGCCCAGCCGGGCGTCCGCCCTACCGGTCGCTAATTGCGCTGCGAACGCTAATCGCCGAGAATGTGGGAAGAGGTGTGAACACCAAGGGCGTTGCCACCGAGTACCTGCGACTGGTGGGCGAGTTCGGCAGCGAGCTGACGCTGCTGGTCGACGCGCCTGTGGCCGACTTGGCGCGAATCGGCGGCGAGCCGCTGGCCCGCGCCATAGACAGAATGCGCCGCGGCCAAGTGAGTATCACGCCCGGCTACGATGGCGTGTACGGGGCCGTAAGCGCCTTGTATGGGGCCGACGAAGGTCAAACCCTTCAGAAGCCCCTTCCCTTGATGGGAGAGGGCTAGGATGGGGTATGGAAAGGAACACCACACATGATATCCATCGAAGGAGAAATGCGAGAGCTTCTCAACAGCGCGCTCGACGATGGCTTCTACAGCTACGTCGGCACAGCCTCCCGCGACGGGCGTCCCCAGATAAGTATGAGAGGCAGCCTGAGCGTCTACGACAGCGAAACGCTCGCCTTCTGGGAACGCTCGCGCCGGTCGTCGCTGGACAACGTGAACGACAATCCGCAGGTCGTCATCTTCTACCGCAACCCGGACAAGCGCATAAACTGGCGCTTCCATGGCACCGCCACGCTCCACGAGTCGGGTGAGGTGCGCGACAGGGTCATGGCGCAGACGCCGCAGCCCGAGCTGGACCGCGACCCGGAGCGCACAGGAATCGCCGTGCTGGTCAGGATCGACACCATCACCAGTCTGTCGGGAGAGGTGCTCCAGCAGCGCGAGGGCTGAACGCGTTACACCCCACTCCCGATTGGTCGAGAGGGGGCGCGTAATCGTCGCTGTAGTTAAGGAGCGCCGGGAGACCGGGGCGTGCCCCGCGCCCCCGGCGCTCCTCTTTGCTAGTCGCCGTCCCCGCCTGCCGCGCCGCCCATCGGCGTTGGAGGCGTTGGCAGCATCATGAAGCTGTAGAGCCTGCCTTCGGTGCCTATCACCGTCTCGTTCTTGATCGCCGCCTGGCTTACCAGCGGCAGGTTGTTCACACGCACGTTGCGCGCCATCTCCAGGTTCTGCAGGCCCACACCGTGCTTGGTGAAGGTGAACGCCACGCCGTCGAGCCCTCTGATGGGAATCTCACGGCCGCCTACCATTTCCTTCGAGAACAGCTTCTGCCGTCCTTCGCGGTCCAGGTTGGCAAAGTCCACCACCATGTTGCCCTCGTCGTCGAAGATGTACCCGTGGGGCGATCTGCGCGTGAGCCAGTAGACAGTTGCCCCGATGAGGGCGACCAGCATCACAGCGGGAATCGTGAGCAGGCCCCAGTAGTTGCCGGGCGCGGGCGGCGACTGCTCCGGCGTCGGGCCGGTGGGCGCCGTCGGCGGAACTGCCGCGGGCGGCGGTTGCCTCACGGGAGACACGGCCGCCGGCACAGACGACAGCACGATGGAGTCCGACAGGTACGTGTACTGGCGTCCGGCGTAGACCAGGTTCAGCCGCAGCTCCAGTGTGTGGAGCGCGTCGCTCGCCGGCGTGAAGTAGATGTCGTACTTCCAGGCGAGGTTTTCGTCCACCAGTTGCTGAGGCACGATCTCCAGCGCGCCCGCCGCAGCGTCCGACGCCACGATCGCGCCGAGGTCCGACGGAGCGACGGCGTAGGGCTGGCCCAGAATGTTAGCGGCCACCTCGCCGACCTTCGTCCGCAGTCCTGCCTCAAGTCCCTCGGTGTGAACCATCGTCACGTCGATCGACGGGAACGCCAGCGTCCTGAACTCGGACTGCGAAGCGATGCGCTGGTCCAGGCCGGGCCAGGTCAGCTCCAGGTGCACCTGGTATCGGCCCTCAACCACCAGCGGCGGGATCGTGGCTGAGAAGAATCCATCGCCGGCTACCACGTCGCCGTTCTGGCCGTCGTCCTTGAGGTCGAACTGGAGCGTCTCGCCGCCGGGCGTCCTCACCTGGGCGGTGAGCATCACACCCTCGGCCATGACCTTTTCTCTTTTGTGCTCCACGTAGGCCGTCAGCACCGCCGGTTCGTTCAGTGGCGTGGTGCCCAGCGGAGAGAGCACAGGCGTGTACACGTTCATGCTCTGGTGCCAGACCATCGCGGGTCCGTCCACACCCCTGACGTGAAGCTGCCACTCGCCCGGTTCAGGCTCGACCAGCCGCCAGATGATGGCGTTCGCGGTTTCCACCAGGAACGACGATACGCCGTCTCCGGTGGTTCGCACCGCTCCGGACGGGCCAGTGAGAGTTACTCTGCCGCCGTCGGTCTGCTTGAAGGTGATCAGGTGCATCTCCCGGGTGCCGGGAACGGCCGAGGCCGCGAGCGTCAGCGAGTCCGAGCTGGTCAGCTCGGCGCCGCCCAGGTTCGCGAGTTTCGACCTGCCATCCATCCGCAGAACCCTGTTCGTAAGGGCGGTGTAGCCTTCCAGGACTGAGAGGTCGAAGTGCTCGCCGCCCAGCCGCTCCGCGAGCGTCGCGAGCTGGCCGTGCTGCTCGCCGAGTCCTGCCGACACGTAGCGCCAGCCCTTGTCCTGGAAAGTCGCGGCCAGACCCTCGGCGCTCGTGGAGGACTTGGTGAGATCGCGCTCTCCGCCCTCGCCGCCGATCAGGTACACCGTGCTGCCGGTAGGGGCCAGAGTGGTCTCCATGAACTTGGCAATCTCGGCCACCGCGCCGAGGACGTCCACGTCCTCATCAGCGCCGGGCGCGAGCAGCCAGCCGCTCAGGCCGCCCTGGAACGCCGTGTAGGCATCGTCGGTCGCGAGCATCGGTCCGGCGCCCCCGGCGGGGTCGTCCGCGCCCACAAAGCTGAAGGCCGCGTCCGGCCTGAGTGTCGCGACCAGCCCGATGACGGACTTGGCGGAATCGACGCCGTTCGGCGTCAGCGACAGCGCGTGCCTGTCCACGACAAACACGACGCTTTCGTGAACGGTGTTTGACTGGACGGCTTGACTACCGAAGCCGACCAAGGCGACTATTACTGCGATAAATATGCTCGGAATCAGTCTGCGCATCTGGCACCTCCCCTTGTCGTCAAAATATCGGATTACCGATTTTTTAGTCAATTGAAATTTGGGTTAGTTTTGAGCTTTCGACCAGACAACGTCCAACTTTTCGGCCTTCGCCGAGCCGGTGTTTGAGTCCCTGCGACAAGGCCGGTTTCGCCGCCTCACGTCGGCTGTCGTCGCGCTGCTGCTGGCCTGCGCCGGAGTGGTCGGCTGCGGCGGCGAGCCGGACGCCGGGACGGCCCGCGGCTACGTGATCGCAGTAGAGTCCAGGACGCTGCTGGAGCTGGACTCGGTGAGCGTGCGCACTGAGGATGGAGAGACTATCGAGCTTCACGCCAGAGGCAAGTTCTTCCCGGGTTTTTCGCCGTCTCACCTGAGGGAGCACATGGTGCAGGGGTTGCCGGTGACGGTGAGCTATCACCGGGAGAACGGCGTGCTGGTGCTCGACGACGTGAGGGACTAGCCTTCTGCGGCACGCCTCGCGCGGCGCGACCTGAGCCACAGGTAGACCACGCCGCCCACTATGGCGCCGGTGGCGAGCACGAACACTATCGTGCCCTCGATGCCGGGCAGCAGGGGCTGGCGTCCGATGCGCAGCGGGGTGTCCAGCGATGTCGGGCCGATGGCGTCGTGCTCCAGTTGGACGCGCAGGACCCAGTTCCCCGCCCTTCTGAAAGTGATGTTGGCGTCGTAGTAGGGCGGCGAGGTCTCGTCCGATCCGGGCGTGAGCAGCGCCGGAGCCTTGTACACAGGCTCGCCATCCTCGTCGACGGCGTACACGGTTATCTCGGCGTCCAGCACGGGCCGGGAGGTCGCCCTCTCGTGGGGAATCACCGAGATGTGCACCGAGCCGACTACGGGCCGCACCGGCTGGACCTCCACCTCGACGTAGTAGGCGCCCGTGACGCCGCGGAAGACCACGATCGTGGAGCCCTGTCCGTGGGCCTGGGCGCGGCCCGTCGAGATGAAGAGCGCCGCAAGCAGCACCGCCGCGAGCAGCGCTCCCGCCGCGGCCACTCTCAGCGCGACCGGCGCCAGGCGCCTGCTTTGGCGGCGCGGTTCGTCGAGCAAGTTCAGCCTCCACAACTGCATAGTCGGATGTGCGCCAAGCATGGTACGTGTAGGCGCGCCCGGAAGTCCAGAGGCCGAAATCTGCTCCATTCTGCTCCGTTCTGTTCGTTTCGTAGCTGAGAGTGCCGGCGGTCCTGCGTCATTCTGTACTGCCGACGTGGGCAAGATGGAGCAGAAGCGTCACTCCGCGCGGCAGAATAGGACAGGCCTGAGGCGGGGCCAACCAGCCGCGCATCGGCTGGTCCGGGGCGCCCACGAAGGATGCCGCTCCGGGTCGCGGGGTTTTTCACCCCCATCCTAACCTTCCCCCTGCGAGGGGGAAGGGACATTTTCGAAGGCTTAATCACGATGCCTACCCTTTGTAAACCGTCGGTGGGGAAGGTACTCTTCGGTTGGTGGAGTCGCTTGAACATGGAGTTAGAGTAGTACGCATGTGCGTATATTGTCAAGAGCCTTGGCGAGATCGGCGGATCGGGGCGGAATTGTGGGATGAAATGGCGCAGGCGTATGGACGGAGCGTGGCGTGGGTGGGGAAGGGTTGCGGCAGGGCTGGGGAAGGGGTGGCGCGGGAAAGTGACGGAATTTTCGGGGTATGTGGGTGGCGATGGCGCTTCGGGAGCTTATGGCGTGAGGTGGCCGCTTTAGATTCTTCGGCTACGCCCTCGCCTGGATGACGACTCGGCCCCCGTGTTCGACTTCGATGTTCAGGTTGTGGCGGTCCAGCATCCTCATACCCACCAGAGGCGTGGTGTCGGCGGCGTCTGCCAAGACGTATATTGTCTGGCCGTCCCAGAGCACGGCAACGTCGTAGACATCGAAGCTGACCTCACTGCCGTCAGCAAGGGTCCCACGGCTCGTACCTTCAAAGGGCAATCCCAACTCCGCCGCTAATGCCGGGGTCACGGTCAAGTAGCCGTTGAAGCCGGTGTCGATCACGGCCTCAACCTCACTTGACAGACCGGACGGGCCGTGCATGGCAAGGGTTACAACCGGCTCATAGGCGGCGTTCACCGCGCCCTCGATCACTCGGCGATACGAAGGGGGCGGCCCCCGAAGTGGTGGAGCGCACGGTAGCCGACACGGAGCAGCCAGACGTCGACGGCGCCTGGGCGCAGCTTCCGCAGACGCTTCGATGCCGCCCGAAGGTCGTCTGATATGGCCCAAGTGCCGCTGTCAACGTCGATGGCGACATACTCTCCGTGGTGGTCCGCTTCGACCTGAGTGCGGATGTCCCGCTCGTATATCTCGTCGCCGAGGCGGGCCGTCTCTTCGCGGGGCCGGCGCGGGGGCGCGGCGACGCTGTCTCCCTGCGCGTCAGCCGGGATCCGTGCTTCATTCATTCGTTCACCTCTTGGGACATACCTTCACACGTCGCATTCTAGCGCTTTGGTGCGGGCACGGGCAATGATGATGGGGCGAAATCTGCGGATCAGGGCGGAATTGTGGGGAGAAATGGCGCAGGCGTATGGACGGAGCGGGGCGTGGGTGGGGAAGGATTGGCGCAGGGCTGGGGAAGGGAAGGCGCGGGAGAGTGACGGAATTTTCGGGGTATGTGGGTGGCGATGGCGCTTGGGCGTCAGCCGCCGCGGGCGAGCCGCGCGGTTACAAGCCGGTTCAGGCTCACACCTTCCTCCGCCGCTTCCAAAGCGAGGGCGCGATGTGTCTCCGGCGGGACGCGCACGACGAACTTGCCGCTGTAGCTCCGGTCGGCCATTGGTTGGGGCGGTGTTTCGTTGGCGGCCAGCATCTCATCGACGGACTCCGAGACGACACGGCGAATGCCGGCGAACGCTTCTTCTGGAGTGATCGCAAGCCAGCTCAGGGACGGGAATTCGGCGCACAGGCCGACATACTCGTCGTCCTCGGCGGACCAAGTAATGCGGAAAGTGTAGTGGTCTTTCACTTTGGCGGAAAGCTCGAACGAGCCTGGGAGTCGGGAAGCTTCATACATAGCCCAAAAGCCAACGGCTCACTCGTTCGGAGTTTCCTATACTCCTTCCTTCAATTTCTCGATTGCTCTTATCACCTGGCGAACTTGGTATGCCTTCGCCATTCACCTCAGTTGTAAGATTACCCTGCGGGCCACATTATAGTATCACATACGATACTGAAAGACGACCGCTTTAGGTTCCTCGGCTACGCTCGGAATGACATAGGGATAGGGCGTTCGGAATGATAGGGGGTTGGGGCGGAATTGTGGGGAGAAATTGCGCACGAATGAGAACCGGCGGGACGCGGGTGAGAATGGACAGGGCACGGATGAGAACGGGTGGGGCGGGAAAGTGACGGAATTTTCGGGGTATGTGGGGGTGGCGATGGGCGGAATGAGGGCGAGATTTGAGCGACCGCTGTTCTTGAACCCTCTTAGATTCGTGACCTGATGCCGACCAGATCTGCCACGGTCGGCGTGGGACTATATCTTCCGCACATATCCCCGTCATGATGAACTATTGGGAGCGGATTGTGCAATTGGGTATATAATTCGCAAGAGAAAGCGACGGTTGCCAGCCTGGGGCGGAAGTGCACACGCCCCTTTGAATGCGGCGAGCGACAAAAATGAAGCCAGGTCACAATAGACACTTGACGCCTCAGGAGAATAGTTTCGCCCAGATTATTGGCAGCTTTGCAGATGATCTGGAGAACAACTTCAATCAGCCTGTGTCGGCTCAACCTGAAGACCAGTTGAAGTCACCGGTTGGCAATCTCATTCGGGATACAGGAAGTCTGACGGGCCTGGATGTGGCGTGGCGAACGGAGGTCAACCCTGACGACATCGACGGCCGCCCCGATCTAGGTGTGACGGTCAACCAGTTGTTGACCGGACACGTGGAACTCAAACGCCCTGGAATGGGCGCGCGACCTGAGCACTTCAAGGGGCACAACCGCTCACAATGGCAAAAGTTCAAAGCGCTTCCCAACCTCATCTACACTGACGGCGGGGAATGGAGCCTCTACCGATTCGGGAAGCTGCTGCTCAGGGCACGAATTGCCTCGGACGTCCGCGAAGGCGGTGCAAAGGCCGTGGATCTGGACGCCTTGGGTGACTTTCGCGAACTTCTTCGCGCGTTCCTGTACTGGGAGCCGATTGTTCCCGGTACGGCAGAAGGGCTAGCCAAATTCCTGGCCCCATTGGCTCGCGTGCTAAGGGATGATGTGAAGACCGCATTGGCAAGGGACGGTAGTTCGCTCCGTACACTGGCCAATGAATGGAGTGGATTGCTCTTTCCAGAAGGAGACGACGCGCAGTTTGCCGACGCCTATGCTCAGACGGTGACCTACGCTCTTCTGCTGGCCAGATTCGAAGGGGCAGAGAGCTTGAGGCCCGCAATGGCCGTGGATGCACTTCAGCGGGAGCATGGCTTGCTGGCCGAGGCGTTGCAACTTCTTGAGGCCCCGACCGTAAGGGATGAGTTGCGGATGCCCATCGAACTGCTTGAGCGCGCCATTGGAGCCGTGGATTCGTCCAAGTTGGGTCAATCGACAGACCCGTGGCTGTACTTCTATGAGCACTTTCTGGGCGCGTACGACCCTAAACTTAGAAAGGATCGAGGCGTGTACTACACGCCAGTGGAGGTTGTCCGCGCCCAGGTGAGACTGGCCGCGGAATTGCTTCGGACTCGCTTCGGGAAACCTCTAGCCTATGCCGATGATGACGTTGTGGTTCTGGACCCGGCTGTTGGCACCGGCACCTACCCATTGGCGGTGCTGGACTACGCTACGGACGCCGTTCAAGAACGATATGGACTTGGAGCGGTGTCAGGAAGGCTCAGGGGCTTGGCCGAGCGGCTCTATGCTTTCGAGGTGCTGGTTGGTCCCTATTCGGTAGCGCACCTACGCTTAACTCAGAGTCTGAGAAATGCCGGCGTGACCGACAGAGTCCCCAGGGTCTACCTGACCGACACCCTGGAGTCCCCCAATCATCCGCCCCAATTCACCGCCAGCTTGCTGCAAGCGCAGCTCACGCAGGAGCGGAAACGAGCACAGGACGTAAAGAAGGACCTTCGAGTATTCGT
Source organism: Dehalococcoidia bacterium (assembly GCA_034422735.1). Classification (GTDB taxonomy): domain Bacteria; phylum Chloroflexota; class Dehalococcoidia; order Lucifugimonadales; family CATOSD01; genus CATOSD01. Next base: position 16,508 of record DAOUJL010000023.1, read on the forward strand.
CTGTCTTGGAAATCCTCCGTATGATCGGGAGGAGCAGGACCCCGAGGAAGCCACCGGACAGCGGAAGGGCGGCTGGGTGAGATACGGAGACGAAGAACAGGAGGGCGTAGAACCGACCAGTCCCATACTTGAAGACTTCCTTGCCCCGGCACGGGAGGGGGGAGCGGGGGTCCACCTCAAGAACCTGTACAACGACTACGTCTACTTCTGGCGATGGGCTCTTTGGAAAGTGCTTGACTCCACCAATGATGCGGGAATAGTCACGTTCATTACGGCTTCCTCTTACTTGCATGGCCCAGGCTTTGCCGGCATGCGCCAGAAGATGCGAGAGGTGTTTGATGAGCTTTGGATCATCGACCTAGAAGGGGGTAGCCTCGGCTCTAGGAAGACGGAGAATGTCTTTGCCATCCGGACGCCCGTAGCCATCGCCATCGGTGTGCGGAACGGGCCTCCAAGACCGGATACGCCAGCAAAGGTGTGGAAAACAAGGCTATCGGGCAGCGAAAAGGAAAAACTGGCTGCGCTCGGCTTCGTCACTTCCCTCGATGATCTGGCCTGGCGAGAGTGTAGTTCCGCATGGGGCGCTCCTTTCTTCCCGGAAGAGAGTGGCGCATTTTCAGGTTGGCCACCAGTCACCGACGTGTTCCCTTGGCAGCACTCCGGCACTCAGTTGAAGAGGACTTGGCCTATTGGTGAGGCCAAAGGTGTTCTAGACAGGCGATGGCGACGGCTGCTGGAAATGCCGGTCGAGAACATGAGCGATTCATTCCGGGAAACGGGCGACCGAAAAGTCAGTGAGAGGTATCCAGCTTTGCTGGACGCCAACATCCAGCAGCCGTCTCTGGCGAGCCTTCGAGCGAAGCAATCGTGGCCTACCGTCACACGTTACGGCTACCGATCCTTCGACCGGCAATGGATCATCGCTGATTCAAGGGTGGGCGACCGAATGAGGCCTGATCTCTGGCGGGTGCACAGCAAGGAGCAGGTGTACATGACCAGCCTGCTGACCTCGGTACTTGGTGAGGGCCCGGCTGCTGTGGCAACGGCAGAGATACCCGACCTTCATCACTTTAGAGGGTCTTTTGGCGGTAGGGATGTCATACCGCTATGGCGCGACGCAGAGGCTACACAGCCCAACCTAGTTTCCGGTCTTCTCGAAACACTAGGAGAGACCTATGGGCTCCCAGTCAGCCCTCAAAGCCTCTTTGCCTACGCATACGGCATTCTATCTCAGCCAGCGTATGTGGAGATGTTCTGGGACGAGCTAGAAATGCCTCCTCCCAGACTACCCATCACCAAGGATGCTGACTTGTTCAGACGGGTCGCCGAACATGGGGCACGCCTCCTGTACCTGCACACCTACGGTGAGCGGTTTGGAGGTCCCGATGACGATGGCACTGTGCAGCAGGGGGAAGCTCGCTGTACCAAGGCCGTTTCACTAGAGCAGTACCCGGCGGACTTCGCATACGATCCCACCAACCAGGTCTTGCGCGTGGGAGACGGCGAGTTCTCGCCTGTGCGTCCCGAGGTATGGGGTTACTCGGTCTCGGGGCTAAAGGTGGTCAAGTCGTGGCTGGACCGCCGGAAGCTGAAGGGGGCTGGCCGAAAGTCCTCGCCACTGGACGACATACGTCCGGAACGCTGGGAATTCACCGAGGAGCTACTGGAGTTGCTCTGGGTGCTCGAAGCAACATTGGCGCTCCAAGCTGAGGGTGAGGCCTTGCTCCATGAGGTATGTTCCTCTCGGCTCTTCACCAAGCACGAGTTGCCGACACCGAGTAGCGATGAACGGCAGCCTCCCAAGGTGGCGGCAGGTTCAAGGCAGCAGTTGGGGCTCCTGCCAGAAGCAACTTAGAGCCTATCCAGCAACCCGGTTGTCACCCCCATCCTAACCTTCCCCCTGCGAGGGGGAAGGGACAATTCGGAAGGGGCGCGTTCACCCTCACCCCTGGATTCCCGCTTTCGCGGGAATGACGAGAATGATGAGGGAGAGGGGACACTTGGGAAGGGACTGGCTGATGCAGGTTCGGGTATCAAAAGCAAATTGACAGAGGCGGCAATCTGGTGGTAGGCTGAACGCATTCTGGGCAAGTGTTTGCTTTTTTCACAAGCGCTGGGAGGAATGCTATGGCACAGTCTAAAGTCTACTACATGGACGCGCATTCGGAGTCGACGGAAACGAGCCTGGTCTCGAAGATGCTCACCGTCTTCGACGCGGCCGGCCTCGACGAGCTGGTGAAGCCCCACGACATCGTGGCCATCAAGGTGCACTGCGGCGAGTGGAACAACTCCGCGTACCTTCGGCCCGTCTACGCGCGGGCGCTGGCGGACAGGATCAAGGAGCTGGGCGGCAGGCCCTTCGTCTGCGACACCACCACCTCGACGTACTCGCCGTGGGGCTCGAGGTCGTCCGAGCTGGACATCGTGCTGACGGCGGAGCGCAACGGCTACAGCTCGGCCACGCTGGGCTGCCCGTTCATCTGCGCCGACGGCTTCATCGGCACCAGCGACTACCGCGTGGACCTGCCGGAGGGCTACCTGCTCAAGGAGGCCTACGTCGCGCAGGCCATCGCCGCGGCCGACGTTCTCATCGCGCTAACCCACTTCAAGGGCCACGGCATGGGCGTTATCGGCGGCGCGCTGAAGAACCTGGGCATCGGCGCGCAGTCCAAGCGCGGCAAGCTGAACGTTCACATGGGCGGCCATCCCAACTACGGCTACGGCGCGGCGGCAAAGTTCCATCCGGAGCGCTTCAAGGGCAAGGCGGAGACGCCCGACTGGGAGATTCTGGAGGACTGCTGCCCGTTCAACCTGTACCACATCAACGAGAACGACGAGCTCGAGTGGGAGCGCGAGCGCTGCGCCACCTGCCTGGGCTGCTTCGGCGTGATGGGCCCTCGCGGCCTGGCCGAGGTGCCGCCGGTCAACTTCGATGCCGTGGACGTCGCCATCGCCGACGCCTGCCTGGGCGTCGAGAAGGCGGTGGGCCGCAGCAAGGTCGGCTACATCAACATGGCCATCGACGTGTCCCCGCGCTGCGACTGCGCCAACCACGCGGACATCCCGATAGTGCCGCACCTGGGCGTGTTCGCCAGCAAGGACGCGGTCGCCATCGACATGGCGTGCGTCGACGCCGCGCGGCAGTCGGTGGGTATGCCCGGCTCCGCGGCGGAGCTGATGGAGGCGCACCACCCCGGCGACGCCAAGTTCGAGGCGGCCGCGGCGACCTTCCACGGCCAGAGCGAGGTTGCGAGCATCAACACGGGCCACGAGATCGGCCTCGGCAGCCGCGACTACGAACTGGTGGACGTGGCGCCCGCCGACGGCGAGAAGTACAGGTTCCCCTACGACCGCAGGCCGAGCCGGCAGCGCTTCGGCGAGCGGTTCGAGAAGTTCCAGCCGTTCCCCTACGACAGGCACGACGGCAAGGGGTTCTCCCGCCACGACGAGGTGGACCTGGAGGCCATGAAGAAGCACTATCCGCACTACGTCAACGGGGAGCTTTCCAACGGCCACGCCGAGGTCCCGCTGGAGGAGCTCGTGCCCGCCGACGACAACGACTAGCACGAACCCGGCGGCCGCCGGACGGTCCACACCGCTTCCGGCGCGCCGCCGCACAACGGAGAGGCGCAGATGCCACAGTCAGGACAGGACATGCTCGACGAGGCGATCGCCACCTGCCGGCAGATCGCCGACGGCCTGGGAGTTCAGAACCAGGCGTGGGAAGACTCGGTAGTCGAGATCGTCGAGAAGTTCGACGAGGTCAGCGACACGTTCTTCTTCAAGACCATGCCGAGCATTCCGGTGACCAGGAACTGCAACCGTGCGGCTTCCACCGCGCTCGAGCTCAAGAGCTCCCAGGACTGGGACGCGTTCGGTCCCGCGCTCGAGGAGCTCATCGCGAACGCGCAGAACGTGATAGACAAGGCAGGCATGAGGGGAACGACCCTCACGTGACGCCTCCCGCCCAGGCAGGTGACAATGGCTGACACCACCCAGCGAGAGAACGGGCTCGTTCTCGTAACGGGCGGCGCGGGAAGCGTGGGCCGGCAGCTCATCGACCGACTCAGAGGCGCCGGGCGTCCCGTTCGCGTGTTCGATCTTCCGGTGATGGACTTTTCGGGCCTGGAGGATGACCCCGGGATAGAGATCGTGAAGGGGGACATCACCAAGCCTGACGACGTGGCGAGCGCCGCCGCGGGGCTGTCCGCCGTGGCGCACCTCGCGGCGCTGCTGCCGCCGAACAGCGAGCGCGAGCGGGGCCTGACGTTCGCCGTGAACGTCGACGGGACGCGCAATCTCATCGAGGCGCTGCGGGAGCACAGTCCCGGCGCGACCCTGGTGTTCACGTCGTCGATCAGCACCTACGGGGACACCTCCGCCGAGCAGCCGCCGGTGACGGTCGAGCACTCGCAGCAGGCCATCGACCTGTACGCGGAGAGCAAGATCGCAGGCGAGAAGCTGGTCGCCGAGTCGGCCCTGAGCGCGGTGTCGTTGCGCATCGCGCCCATCGCCGTCCCCGCCTTCCTGGAGCCGCCGCAGGTGTGGCCGTTCATGCCGAACCAGCGCGTGGAGATGGTGCACCGGGACGACGTGGTCGACGCGCTGTTCGCGGCGGTCACGCTGGCGGAGGGCGCCCAGGGCGTGCTGAACGTCGCGGGCGGCGCCTCGTGGCAGCTAACCGGGCGGGACTACGTGAACGACTTCTACGACTTCGTGGGCGCGCCCTCGGACGACGCGGTGTACCGCGACTCCCCCGGGTGGGTGGACTGGTACGACACGGAGGAGTCGCAGCGGATATTGGGCTACCAGAACCGGCCCTACGAGCACTACGCCCAGCAGATGCGCGACATAGTGCAGGCGATGATGGAGGAGTGAGGCCACCGCCATGACGCTCGCGCAGGACAATATGACGACGAGCCGGCAGCTCATCGAGCACGCGGAGGAGGAGTTGCGCAGCGGCGAATCGCTGCAGGCTTCGGAGAAGGCGTGGGGCGCGGTGGTGCATCGGCTGAAGGCCATCGCGCGGCAGAGGGACTGGGCGCACGGCGGGCACTACCAGTTATATCAGATGGTCGACAGGCTGGTCGAAGAGACAGGCGACAACGCTCTTGGTAGATTCTTCAAGGTCGCCGAGAGCCTGCACGCCAACTTCTATAACAACTTCATGACGGATACCGCGGTTCGTACCGGCGTCGAGGACGTCACGCTGCTGCTGGACAAGCTGAGCGCTATCTACGAGAACGGAAGCTGAGGGGCACGCGGTTCAGCCATGACGCTCGCGCAGGACAACATGACGACGAGCCGGCAGCTCATCGAGCACGCGGAGGATGAGTTGCGCAGCGGCGAACCGCTGCAGGCGTCGGAGAAGGCGTGGGGCGCGGTAGTACATCGGCTGAAGGCCATCGCGCGGCAGCGTCGGTGGGGACACGGCGGGCATTACCAATTGGGGCAGGTCGTCAGTCGCCTCGCGGATGAGACCGGCGACAATGACATGGAAGATCTGTTCTCGATTGCCGAGGCTCTACACGGCAACTTCTACAACAACTGGAAGACAGAGGCGGCGGTGCGCAGCAACATAGAGTCGATCAAGCGGCTGCTGGACAAGCTGAGCGCCATCTACGAGAACGGAAACTGAACGGCAGAGGTGCCGCCGCCCATGGAGACTAGCACATGACTACCCCGATCCAGACCCAGCCGAACGCCGACGCTGACGCGCAAGGCAAGATGGAGCGGCTGCGCTCGATTCTGCGAGAGATGGGAACCGTGGTCGTCGCCTACTCCGGCGGCGTGGACAGCGCGTTCCTCGCCGCCGCCGCGAATGACACGCTCGGCGAGAGCGCCCTCGCAGTCACGGCCAACTCGCCGAGCCTCGCGCCGTCGGAGCTGCGCGAGGCCGAGGAGCTCGCCGAGCGGCTGGGGCTGAACCACCGCGTGATCCACACGCGCGAGGTGGAGCGCGAGGACTACCAGGCAAACAACCCCAACCGCTGCTTCTTCTGCAAAGACGAGCTGTACACCCATCTCAGCCGCTTCGCGCCGGAAGAGGGCTACGATTGGCTCGCCAACGGCACGAACGTCGACGACCTCGGCGACTTCCGGCCCGGCCTGAACGCGGCCAAGCAGTACGGAGTGCGCAGTCCCCTGGTCGAAGCCGAGCTTACCAAGGCCGAGATCCGCGAGCTGTCGAAGGGAATGGGCCTGCCGACGTGGGACAAGCCCGCCCAGGCCTGCCTGTCGTCGCGCATACCCTACGGCACGACGGTCACGGTGGAGGCGCTCACACGCATTGCGCAGGCGGAGGAGTTCCTGCACGACCTGGGGATACGCCAGCTCCGCGTGCGGCACCACGACAACGTGGCGCGCATCGAGGTGGAGGCGGCGGACCTGCCCACGCTGGTGGACGAGTCGATTCGGCAGCAGGTGGTGGACAGGTTCCGCGAGATCGGCTACTCCTACGTGACGGTCGATTTGCAGGGCTTCCGTTCGGGCAGCATGAACGAGGTGCTCGCCGGGCTGAGACGGCGTAAAGCGTCGGAAACGAGCTAGAAGGACAAGAACCATGAGACTTGAAGGCAAAGTTGTTCTTATCAGCGGCGGCGCGCGCGGCATGGGCGCCGCGGAGGCGCGGCGGTTCGCCCGCGAGGGCGCGAAGGTGGGCATCGCGGACGTGCTGGAGGACGAGGGACGCCGGCTGGAGGCCGAGATCGCCGAGGCCGGAGGCGACGCGGTGTTCATCCGGCTCGACGCCACCAGCGAGGACGACTGGAACAAAGCCGTCGCCGATGTGGAGCAACGCTACGGCAAGCTCGACGTGCTCGTCAACAACGCCGGCATCTACCGGCGGGGCTACGTGCTGGAGACCGACTCCCAGACCTGGGACGACGTGATGGACGTTAACGCCAAGGGCGTGTTCCTGGGCACCAAGGCGGCCATTCCCGCAATGCGCAGGGCAGGCGGCGGCTCCATCGTCAACATCTCGTCCACCGCCGGTCTGGTCGGCGGCGGCGCGGCGGCGTACAACGCCTCCAAGGGCGCGGTGCGGCTGCTCACCAAGGCGACCGCCATCCAGTACGCCAAGGAAGGCATCCGGGTTAACTCGGTACACCCCGGCCCCATCGACACCGACATGCTGGCGATGGTGTACACCTCGCCCGAGATGCGCGAGGAGCGGCTGGCGAACATACCGCTGGGCCGCGCGGGACGTCCGGAGGAGGTGGTGAACGGCGTGCTGTTCCTGGCGTCGGACGAGGCGTCGTTCATGACCGGCAGCGAGTTGGTCATCGACGGGGGCGCTACCGCGCAGTAGCCGGCGGCCTTAGATTCCTCGGCTACGCTCAGAATGACATGGCTGCGCTCGGAATGACATGGCTACGTTCAGAGTTATCTGAGATCTACAGGAATGACATTGGTGACGCGGCGTGCGCCACCAGCCTGTCGAACAGCCTGTCGAAGTGCGGCGGAATTTCCTTCCGCCGCTCCGGGTGGAACTGCACCGCCAGCACCCAGGAGTGGGTCGGGCTCTCCAGCGCCTCCACGTAGCCGTCTTCCAGCGAATAGGCCGACGCCAGCAGTCCCGGCGCTTTCTGCGCCTCCCTCACCGCCTGGTGGTGGATGCTGTTGACGCGCACGAAGCCGCCGGACCCGACCACCGACGCGAGCAGGCTGCCGGGCGTGATGAAGATGCGGTGGTAGTCGGATACGTGATTGTCGCCGTCCGACGTGCCGCTGTGGTTTTCGATGTGCTGGAGCAGCTCGCCGCCCATCACCACGTTCAGCGCCTGCATTCCCCGGCATATGCCCAGCGTGGGCAGGTCGGCGTCGAGCGCGGCCTCCAGCACGGGCAGCTCCGCGTCGTCGCGCGCCTCGTTAAGCGTCAGCTCGACGCCGGGCTGCGGCTCGTGTCCGTACCAGCGCGGGTGAATGTCCTCGCCGCCGCACACCAGCAGACCGTCCATGCGCGCGGCGGTGTCCTTCGGTGAGAGGTCGTGGCCGGGCAGAATGAGCCACGGCCTGCCGCCGCTGCGCTCGATGGCCGCCGCGTACTCTTTCGCGTAGCTGGTGTTGTTGATGGTCAGGCCTATGACCGGCCTGTCGTCGTCCGGCATCCGAATCTGCGTCTCTAGTGGTAGCGCGGCTCGCGGCGCTCGCGGAACGCGACCAGCGCTTCCTTGTGGGATGGGGTTGCCTGGGACTGCCGGAATATCTCGGACTCTATGTTCCGCACCATCTCGACGTCCGGCTCCATGTAGTGCTCGTGGATCAGCCGCTTGGTCTGCGAAAGCTGCCACTCGGGGTTGGACGCGATCTCCTGGGCCAGGCTCACGGCCTCGTCCAGCATCGTCTCGGCCGGGTAGACGTGGTTGACGAGGCCGATGGTCTTGGCTTCCTGCGCGTCGATGAACTTGCCGGTGAGCATCAGCTCCATCGTCTGGCCGAGGCCCACCAGGTACACCAGGTAGTGGGTGCTGGCGTACTCCGGCGTCAGGCCGATGCGCACGAAGCGGAACGACATGCGCGCGCCCTCGGCGGCTACGCGGACGTCGCAGGGCAGCGTGGTGGTGATGCCCATGCCCACGGCGACGCCGTTGATGGCGCACACGATGGGCTTGGAGCGCCGCACAAGTGCGAGCCAGTCCTCGCCTATGGGCGAGGGCGCGTCGCGCCGCCCGCCCTCGCGCACCGTCTGCTCGAAGCTGCCGATGTCGGCGCCGGAGGAGTAGCCGCGTCCCGCGCCGGTTATCACCATTGCGCCGACCTGCGGGTCGTCGTTCCAGGCCGACATCTGCTCGCCCATCTCGCGCGTCATCGTGGATGACATGGGATTGAGCTTCTGGGGTTGGTTCATCGTGATGATTCCTACCCTGCCCTTTACCTCTGCCAGTATCTGCTCGTAGCCCATGAGCTTGTCACCCCCATCCTGACCTTCCCCCTGCGAGGGGGAAGGGATTCTGGAATCACTCCCTACGGTATCTCCATTCTTCGAAGTCTCAGCGCGGTGAGCAGGAAGAAGACGACCGTTACCAGCGCGGCGCCCACCAGCGCCGCCTCGAACTCGATGGCCCGCTCGCCGAGCATCTCCAGCGCGTCCTTGTCCAGGGCGTGGGCGACGGCCCGCGTGTATGCGCCAATACTCAGGTAGCGTATTCCCTCCAGGAAGCCCGCCAGCAGGCTCTCCCAGAGGAAGACGTACACCAGCGCGAAGCCCAGCGCGCGGCTCGTGACCGCGCCCGCCCAGGTGAAGATGGCGGAGTAGGCGATTGTACCGCACAGGATGCCCGCGCACACGGACAGGGCGGGCCGGACGTCGCCCTCGAAGGCGATCAGCATCGCCGCCATCACGCCCACAAGCAGCGGGGGCGCGGCGAGAGCGACCGACGCGAGCAGCTTGGGCAGCGCGATGCGCCAGTGCGCCAGCGGCTTCGTGGCGAGCAGTCCCAGCGTCCGGTCCTCTATCTCGTTGCCGAACGCCGTCGTCGCGAGCGTTATGGTTACGATGGGCAGCACCACGCCCACCATAAGCTGCTCGATCAGGACTTCCACCAGGTCCGCGTCGACCGAGCCGTCGCCGTTCCAGGCCGCCCATGCCACGATCAGCGCGGGCAGCGCGGCCAGAAACGCTATCAGCGCCAGCCGCCACCGGCTCGCCATCTGGCGCATGGACAGCCGAAAGACCGCGCCCACGCTACGCCTCCACCAGGTAGCCGAACACGCTCTCCAGCGAGTCGTCCAGCGGCTCCACGCGCGTCAGGCGGACCTGCTCGCGCTGCGCGAGCCGCGGCGCGGTGCGCTGCAGCTCCGCGACGCTCTTGCTCAGGACCACCAGCGCGCCGCCGGGCTCGAAGGCCACGGATTCGACCGCGTCGAGCGCGACCAGTGCGGCGGCCAGCGCGCGCGGCCTGTCGCACTCGATCAGCACCTTGTATGGGCGCTCGTCCAGCTTTTCGCGAATCGCGTGAAAGTCTCCCGCCGCCGCGAGCTTGCCGCTCACCATGAGCAGGATGCTGCCGGCAAGCGTCTCCACCTCCTCCAGTATGTGGGACGAAATCAGGATGGTGCGTCCCTCGTCGGAGAGCTGCTGGAGCAGGCCGTGAAACTCGATTCGCTGGCGCGGGTCGGTGCCGTTCAGCGGCTCGTCCAGCAGCAGCACTTCGGGGTCGTGGACCAGCGACGCGGCGAGGCGGATGCGCTGTCTCATGCCGCGCGAGTATCCGCCGACCTTGCGTCCCTGCGCGTCGCCCAGGTTCACCATGTCGATCGCCCGGCTCGCCGCCTCGGCCGCGTCCGGCAGGCCGTGCAGTCGCGCCGAGAGCTCCACGAAATCGCGCCCGGTGTAGAACGGGTACAGCGCGTCGTGCTCCGGCATCACCCCCACGCGGCGGTAGATTTCCGGGTTGGCGCGCACAGGCTGGCCCAGCACGCTCACCTCGCCCTCCGACACCCGTGACAGGCCGGCCATCATGCGCAGCAACGTGGTCTTCCCGGCCCCGTTCGGTCCAAGCAATCCGGTTATGCCGGGGAACACGCCGAAGGACACGTCGCTAATGGCAACGACGTTGCCGTACCACTTGGACACGTGGCTTACGGATATGGTGGGGGCGCCCCTTTCGACGGTCACAGCGCCAGCCTCCGGTAGCGTTCCCACAGCAGCGCTCCGGGCAGCGCCACGCTCGCCACGAACGCCGCCCACACCACGTAGCCCGGCAGCTCCTGCACGGGCGGTGCGCCGTCGCTGAAGGCCCCGGCAGACTCCCTGCCGAAAATCAGGTCGTTGACGTAAACGGGGTAGTCGCTGATCGACAGGAGCGCGAGCCACTTCTCGCTTTCGGACGACATCGCTTCAGCGGCAATCGCGGAGACCGCGGACGTCACCAGCACCAGGCCGATGACGAATACGCTGGCGAGGGCGCGCCGCCCCATGTACGCGGACACGCCGAGCGTGAGTGTCGCGGCGAACGCGGCCAGCGCCGCGCCCGATGCGGCCGCGAGCGGCAGGTCGGCCCAGTTCTTGCGTATGTAGTCCACCGGGTTTTCGGCGCCCAGCACTAAGCCGACGAACAACGTGAGCTGCGGAATCAGCAGCATCACGAACGCGACGCTGAAGAACGCAAGCCATCTGCCCAGCACGTAGTCCGTGGTGGTGAGCGGGCGCACCAGGTACAGGTTGATGACGCCGCTTCGCTTGTCGGAGATGAGCAGTTCGGGCCCTACGATAGCCGCGAAGAGTATGAACACGAACGCGAACCAGGTGTAGTACTCGTCCTGGCCCGGAATGAGGTCTGCGAGGGCACCGTCTCCGAGCATGACGTTCCCCACCGGAAAGACCAGGGCGGGTATCAGCAGCACCAGGAACGCGAGGCCGGGAATGATCTTGGCGGACATCCCCCGCCCGATGCCGAGCGAGGTCCGGACGCCGTTGGCCCACAGCGTCTTGACGGCGCGGACGCGGCCCTCCCGCGCTCCGCGATAGCGCTGGTAGCCAATGTCGAATACCTCGCCCCGGGCCTGCGTCACGTCCGGTCGCCCCGGAAGATGTCGGCGAGCTGCCGGCGTCGCGGCGCCAGCCTGCGCAGCCGCGCGCCGGTCTCGACTACGGCGTCGCGCACGTCGTCGAACTGCTCGTCGGTGAGGTTCTCGGCAACGATGCCCGTGCCCATCGGCTGCACCGCCAGGCCGCGCTCGCCCAGCGCTGCCAGCACCTCCTCCTGCTTGTCGTCCACCTCGATGAACAGCATCTGCGTATCCTGGGTGAACCCCTTGACCTCGCCCTGCTCCATCAGGGATCCCGCGTCCAGCACCACGATACGGTCGCACGTGCGCTCGACGTCGCCCATCAGGTGTGTGGACAGAACGATGCTTATGCCGAAATCGGCGCCGATGCGGCGGACGAGATCGAGCATCTCCTCGCGCCCGGCCGGGTCCAGCCCGGCGGTTGGCTCGTCCAGCAGCGCAAGCACCGGGTCGTGCACCAGCGCCTGCGCCAGCTTGACTCGTTGCTTCATGCCGGTGGAGTACTCGCCTATTGGGCGGTAGCGCTCCTCGTCCAGGCCCACGTGCCGCAGCGTGTCCGCCGCGCGGGTGCGCGCCTCGCCCGGCGGAAGTCCGCTGAGTTGCGCCATGTGGGACAGGAACTCCGCGCCGGAGACGTTATCGGGCAGGCAGTCGTGCTCGGGCATGTAGCCCAGCCGCTCGCGCACCGTAACGTTGTGGTACGGCTCCTCGCCAAGCACGGTAGCCGCGCCGGCGGTAGGGCGCAGCAGTCCCAGGAACAGCTTTATGGCAGTGCTCTTGCCCGCGCCGTTCGCGCCGAGCAGGCCGGTAATGCCCTCCGACACCTCGAAGCTGACGCCGTCGAGTGCGACCGTGGCGCCGTAGTGTTTGGTCAAGTTATTGGCTTGCAGTAGTGTCGTCATCTGGTGTCAGCGTGGGGAGTACGGGACGTGCTGTGCCGCTGTGGTAGAACTGGGTTTGCGCGCCGACGGAGAAGGCGACGGCCGCCTACAATTGTAGCACACGGCACCGGGAGGGGCCTTGGGCGCCGCTGGAGCAACGATATTCCTTTCGATGACCTTGATTGCGACCCGATTCGGCATCTTGACACCACCGCGCGCCTGCTGCTAATATCCCCTTGATTTTCTGTATGCCTTGTCTCATCTAAATGTCCGATATCAATTGAGATTTTATCTCATAGAATTGGCCGCATGGCGGGCCGCCGCTCGGGGAGTGCCGTCGAGATTGTCAGTGAACGATCCATCAATGGCACAACCGGAGTCACCACCCAGTTTTCCACCCACCACGTGCAGGATGGCGGTGATCGCAGGCAGTAGTGAGATTAAATATCACTGCGTTTGAGACTGCATATCATACCAATCGAATAAGACGCCTCTCGCCGAAGGGGATTGCCTCTCGGAATGAGGCGGTGGCGCGAGTCAACAGAAACATAGCCTTGGAGGTAGTGAATTGAAGGTCCTAAGAAGAGCATTCTCCTGGAGGTCGCTGCTGGCCGTTGTCGCGCTGTCCGCGCTGGTCGCGGTCGCCTGCGGCGGCGACGACGAACCGGAGCCTGCTGCGCAGCCCGCTCCCGCGGCGACGGCTCCATCTGCCGCTCCGACGCCGCCCGCGGGCGCGCCCGCTCCCGCTGCTACGGCGGCTCCCGCTGCGCCCGCTGCTACGGCGGCGCCCCCGGCGGCTCCACCCACGGCAGCCCCCACACAGCCCGCAATGAGCGACGCGCCGAAGGTTCAGGTGGTAACCACCACCAACTTCGCGGCGGACTGGGCGCGCATCGTGGGCGGCGACCGCGTCGAGGTGTTCAGCCTGTTGCCGGTCGGCGCGGATCCGCACTCCTTCCAGCCCGGCGCGGCCGACGTAGCCAAGCTCGCCAAGGCCGACGTTGTGGTGTCCATTGGGCTCGGCCTGGAGGGCGGCTGGCTCGAAGAGCTCATCCACAACGCTAGCGCCGAAGATACCGTGATGATCGAGCTGGGCCACGAGATCGACCCTATCGAGTTCGCGGTCACCGGCCACGACGACCACATGGAAATGGAAGAGGAGGGCGGCGCTCTGACTGGGCGTCTGCTTATCGCGGACCGTGACCAGGCATCGATATCGGTGCTTGACCTCACGTCGGGTCTGCTGGCTCAGAACAGCCTGCAGGTGGCCGCGGCCAACGCGACTCTCTACTCCAGCCCCAGCGCCCGCTTCGCATTCGCGCTCGCGCGCGGACCGGAGGACAACGACGACCGAGTGCACATAATCGACGGCGGCGTCTACCTCGAACCCCACGATGGCCACATGGACCTCGTGACGGGTCCGGTGTCGCTGCTCTCTGTCGGCACCTCGGACGAGAGGCCTATACACACGAGCGTCCACAGCGGCTGGACCGCGATCTACCACGACGGCAGCGGACGCGCGGCGCTGTTCGAGGAGCACGACCTGGAAGAGGAGCGCGACGACTACGAGCCGATTTGGCTGGACGCCGGGCTTCAGCACGGCGCGGTGGTGGCGCTGGGCGAAGAGTACTTCGTGGTGACCTCCAACAATCCGGACTACCCGGCCACGGCCGAGAGCAGCCTGCCGCTCGGAGCCGAGGTGTGGACATTGGACGGCGAGGTCGTTTACGACGCCAGCAACCGCTCGTGCCCCGGAATGCACGGCGAGGCCGCCAACGCCCACGGCGTGCTGATGGGCTGCGTCGGCGGCGTGCTGTTCATTGAGGGACACGACGGCGAGTACGAGCACGACTTCATCGACAACCCCGCCGACATGCACGAATCCGCCCGCATAGGGAGCGTCTGGGGCCACAATGACTCCGAGAACTTCTTCGGGTCCGCGAGCTACCGGCAGGACGGCGTGTCCATCAACGGCGGCCTGTGGATGATCGACGCCGAGGGCGGCACGATGACGCAGGTGCTGCCCGGCGAGGATGACAAACGGGTCTACGGCGCGGCGTTCGACGCCCACGGCGAGGAGTTCTTCGCCCTGACGCCGGACGGTATGATCAACGTCATCAGCACCGAATCGGGCGAAGTCGAAGAGACGGTCCAGCTCATGGACCCGTTCGACGGCGACACGTCGCCGTACTTCATCGTAATCGGCGAGGTGCTCTACCTGTCCGACAGGGCCGGCGGGCGCATCGCCGAGTTCCACATAGCGGAGGGCGAAGTAGAGAACGAATGGCCCATCGGTGGCAACCCTGGCAGGCTCGCCTTCGTGGGCATTGGTGCCGGGGAGGATGGCGAGGATGATCATGGGCACGCCGACCACGGCCACGGGCCGCTGGACCCGCACTTCTGGTTCGACCCGCTGCGCGTAAAGGTGGCGGTGGAGGGCCTCGCGGATGAGCTCGGGCATATCGATCCGGACTCCGCCGACACTTTCATGGCGAACGCGCGCGCATACGGCGCCGAGCTGGACCAAGTCCACGCCTGGGCCCAGCAACAGCTAAGCGTCATACCGGAGGAGCGCAGGGTGCTCGTAACCTCGCACGACAGCTTCAGCTACTTCGCGGTGGTCTACGGCTTCGAGGTAATTGGCACGGTGCTGCCCGGCGGAACGACAGAGGTCGACCCGTCGGCGCGCGACGTGGCCGAGCTTATACATACCATCGAAGAGCACGGCGCGGGAGCGGTGTTCGGCGAAACCACCGTCAGCGAGCGTGTGGCCAGGGCCATATCGCGGGAGGCGGGCGTCGAGTTCGTGGCGCTGCACTCCGGCTCGCTGGGCGCGGCGGGCAGCGGCGCGGATACCTACCTGGGCATGTTCCGCCAGAACGTCCAGGCCATCGCCGACGCTCTCAAGTAGACATCAGAAAAGTGCGCCCGGCCAAGTGGCCGGGCGCGCTCTTTACCCCCATCCTGACCTTCCCCCTGCAGGGGGAAGGGACAACAAGGAAGGCTCAGCGTTGCCTACCCCTGTCAGACCATCGACGGGGAAGGGACTTTGAGCAGGCCTACTGGAGGGGCGAGAAGTCCGTGGGCGCCCACAGCGCGTTTGTGATGCGCGTGGTCAGCGGGCCGTCCACCTCGGACGCGGCCCTCACCTGCTGCCACTCCGCGTCCTCCCGGAACGACGCCCACGCCCGCTCACGCTGGCCCTCGTCCTCGAACGCCACGATGTAGATCAGCTTATCGTTCCAGTCTCCGACGCTGGCCGTCCAGTAGCCCACGTTCTTGATGCCGTGGCGCTCGAAAATCTCCAGCGTGTGGTCGCGGAACCGCGACTGCAGAGCCGCCATCTTGCCGGGGGCCGCCTCGTATACCCTGAGCTCGTAGATCATCGTATCCTCCTGCCGGTCTCACTATTCCTTCGACTTCAGTTGCTCGGTAAGTCCCTGCGCTATCGACTGAAAAACGGCGTCCGGCGCTCCGTTCGAGAACACCAGGTCCACAGGCGTGATCGAGATGCGCTTGTTGCGCACCGCCCACCTGTCCGTGCCCTCCGCCGGCTGATTGTTGATCGACCGGTTGTGGCGAATCCAGAAGAACTCGCGCCGCCCGTCTCCGCCGCGCTCCACGTTTTCCAGGAACGCCTTGGGACCCAGCCGCGTTAGCTGCACCATCTCAATCTCGTCCAGTCCGAGAGCGGGCAGATTCACGTTCAGCAGCAGCGGCAGCGGCATGGGACTGGCCAGCACCGCCTTTGCCAGCGCGCCTGTGATCCAGGCGGCGGCGTCGTAGCGCGGGTTGGTGAGCGACGCGACCGAGACGGCGATGGAGGGTATGTCGCGGAAATAGCCGTGGAACGCGCCGCCGACAGTGCCGGAGTTGATGACGTCCAGCCCGAAGTTCGCCCCCTGGTTGATGCCGGATACCACCAGGTCGAAAGGCTGCTTCACCAGATGCTCCGTCGCCAGTATCACGCAGTCGCCGGGCGTGCCCTGCACCGAGTAGGCCCTGACGCTCTCGATGGGCGAGGTGACCTCGGACATCCGAAGTATGGTGCTCAGCGTCATTGCGGCGCTTATGCCGCTCAGGTCGCGATCCGGCGCGACCACCGTGAGATCGCCCAGCCCGGCGAGCGCCTCGGCGGCGCTCCACAGGCCCTTGGCGTTTATGCCGTCGTCATTCGTTAGTAGTATTCTCAATCCGCGGTCCCTCTCATGTATCGCTCCACCAGCGCTCGTATCTCCTCCGACCTTTCCTCGCTCAGCGTGCCCTTTTCCACCGAGAACGGCAGACCGGCCAGCGCGAGCTCGCAGTACAGCGGCAGCACGTGCGGCGCGCGCTCGCTGAGCGCGTCCAGGTGCTTACGCACCGTGCCCACGTCGCCGCGGGCGTAAGGTCCGGCGACGGCGCCGGGCAGGCCGGACGAGGACAGGTTGACGGACACCTGCCGCATCATGGGCATCAGCGCCTGAATCCCGTCCTCGCGTTTGTAGCCCAGCTCCTCCCACAGCGTGGCGGTCGCCGCGCCCAGGGTGGTGAGCAGGCCGCCCATCATCACCCCCGTCAGGTGGTACAGCGGCTTGTCCTCCGACCGCACGAAGATGGGGTGCGCGCCCAGGTCGTCCGCCATGGCGCTGAGGAACGCGCGCATATCTGCGCCGCCCTCTATGCCGAAGGTAATGCGCGTATGCTCTTGGAGCCGTTCTCTATGGACGACACGGCCTGCAGCGGATGGAACGCGCCCGGGATCGCCCCCTGCGCGGCGGCCGCGCCGAGTGCGTCGAGCGATGCCGCGCCCGAGCAGTGGGCCACGCCCTGCCCTGCCCGCCAGTCGATGGAACCGGCTACACCCGGTATCGCGTCGTCGGGCGTTGTCAGAAACACGAAATCCGCGGCGTCGACAGCCTGCTGCGGCGACTCGTAGGCCGCGCAGCCCTCGGCCCAGCGCGCCAGCTCCCGGGCCGACGCGAACGACCGGCTCGCGCACGCCACGACGGTGTAGCCGGCGCTGCTGAGGGCTGCCGCCAGCGAGCCGCCGACCACGCCTGCGCCCACGAACGCCAGCCGCGTGTTCTCCTTAGACCACGCCACTGCCGTCCAACTCCCCTACGGCCGGCACGCCGCCCAGTCCGGTCGCGGCGCGCACGCCGCTTGCGATGGCCCTCGCCGCGCACATCGCCGCCGCGGCGCACAGACGGTACATGTCCGGCGGACCCTCCACGGTGCCAGTGCCCAGCGCGAACATGGTGTCGCCATCGTTCATCGTGTGCGCGGGCCGGATCGCCAGCGCCAGGCCGTCGTGGGCAGCGGAAGCGAGCTTGTTGGCCTGCTCCTTGGAGAGCCGCGCGTTGGTGGCCACTATGCCTATGGTGGTGTTGGTGGCGGTGGGCGGCTCGCGGGTGTAGCCGGGCGCGGTTATCAGTGACATCGACTCGAGCATGGATGCGCCATCGTCGGCCAGCGGACCGGCTACCAGGCCGCCCGTGTCGACGTCGTAGACGCCGCCGACGGCGTTCACCGCGACGATTGCGCCGACCATCACCCCGTCGCCCAGGTCCAGGCTGGAGGTGCCGATGCCGCCCTTGATGGAGCGCGCCCGGCCCAGCGCCTTGGCTACGGTCGCGCCGGTGCCCGCCCCGACGCTGCCCTCCGCCACCCGCCCGGCGGTGGCGCGGAGGCAGGCGGCGTAGCCGTCGTCGGGGCCGGGGCGTACGCGGTGCGTGATCAGCCGCAGGTCGAACAGGATCGCGGCGGGGACTATAGGCACCACTATGCCCTCGCCCGCGGGGTATCCCACGCCGCGCTCCTCCAGGTAGCGCATCACTCCCGCGGCGGCGTTGAGGCCGAAGGCGCTGCCACCGCTCAGCAGCACGGCCTGAGCCTCGCTCACGTTGTTCATTGGACGCAGCAGGTCCGTCTCGCGCGTGCCCGGCGAGGAGCCGCGGACGTCCACGCCGCCCACGGCGCCATCCTCGCACAGCACCACCGTGCAGCCGGTGGCGGCCTCCGCGTTGGTGTAGTGCCCGACTCGGATGCCGGGCACGTCGGTAATGTCGTCCATATCCGCTAGTGTCTCCCTCAGGATCGGTTCGCGTGACAGCCCTAAAGTACCAGCCCAACGGCCGTCTTTCAATGCGGCGGTTCCGGCTACAGCGGCTCAGTTCCCTCGCTCAGCACGTCCAGGTAACGGTCGTAGGCAAACAAGCGGTTGCGACGCCCGCCCGTAATCTCACGCGCTATCTCCAGCTCGATTAGCAATTCCATCGCTGATGAGGCTGTGCGGAACGTCACTTCGGCACGCTGGTGGGCGTCGGTGAGCGAAAGGACCGGGTGCAACGTCAACGCCTCATATACACGCAGCGCGGAACCGGTCCGGGGGCCGCCTCGTTGCGCGATTCGGCTTCTGTCTTCCTCGAATACGTCCAGCAGCCTGTGGGACGTCGTGACAGCACTCTGCGCCGTCTCCCGCACACCCTCGAAGAAGAAGGCGAGCCACTTCTCCCAGTCGCCGGTGCGCCGCACGCTGTCGAGCAGGTCGTAGTAGGTGGAACGATGCCGCTTGAGGTAGAGGCTCAGGTAGAGGAGCGGCTCGCTCAGCACGTCCGCCTCGCAGAGCAGGAACGTGATGAGAAGCCGTCCCACGCGCCCGTTGCCGTCCAGGAAGGGGTGGATGGTCTCGAACTGCACGTGCGCCATCCCGGCACGGGCGAGCATGGGAAGACCGTCCGCCCTGGCGTGTAGGAAGGCCTCCAACGCCCCCATGCAATCCATCAACTCGGTGTGCGGCGGCGGCACGTATGCGGCATTGCCCGGGCGTGTGCCGCCAATCCAGTTCTGCGAGGTGCGGAACTCGCCCGGAGACTTGTCGCTGCCTCGTCCGCGCGATAGCAGCACTGAGTGGACCTCCCGGATAAGCCGGTTGGAGAGCGGGAAGCCGCCGCGCAGCCGCTCCAGCCCGTGTTCTAGGGCTGCCACGTAGTTTGACACTTCCACGACGTCGCCCGTGGGCTCGCCGGGAGCTTGGCCGCGTTCGAACATCAGTAGCTCAGAGAGCGAGGACTGCGTCCCCTCTATCTGCGATGAGAGGACCGCCTCCCTGCGGACGTATGAGTAGATGAAGCGGTTGGGATTCGGCAGCAACTGCGTAACGCTGTCGAGTCTGCCCAGGGCGAGCAGCGCCTTTTCCAAAAGCTGTTGCAACGCGCCTTCCAGCACCACAGGCGGGTTCGGCGGCAGCGGCGCGGGAATGAAGGCGCGCACTTCTTCGCCGCTAAAACTGGAGACTTGATAGCGACCCGTTTCTCCACGTTCCACGACAGGCCACACCTCTTATTGTGACAACTGTAATAAGACACCACGTTATTATATACTAAGGCGCATCAGTATAATAACATTGCCGGAAATTTGGACAGGATTTTCTGCACGGCGCTCCGTTGCCGCAATCGACGAAGGTTGGTCCGGCCCGCCCTAGATGATACTGTCGGGGTCGACCAGAGACTCGGCTCGCTCGCGGTCGTCGGTGGAGACGGCGATGGTGGTGTGGCCCTCGCGGCGGTCGAGGATGTGCAGGGTCTGAATATTGATGTCGGCCTCCTTGAACCGCTCGGCGATCTTGGCGAGCGCGCCCGGCTCGTCGCGCAGGCTCAGCATCAGCGAGTCGTCTGCCGATGCCTTGAAGCCGGCGTCGGTCAGCACCCGCAGCGAGGCATCGTCGTCGTCGGTCGTCAGCGTGATGACGCCCTTGTCGCCCAGGGCCTTCGCGCTGATGGTCTCGATGTTGATACTGGCGTCGGCCAGCGCCCGGCTGATGTCCGCGATGACGCCGACTTCGTTCCTCGCCATTATCACAATCCTGGTCATCCGGGTCTCCTTGCGCGCGCGGCCGGCCCGCGCTATCTGAGGCAGTCGTCCACGACCGCGTCTATCTGCTCGCGACTCACGTTGGGCATCGCGATGAGATGGGCTATGTCTTCGTAGGGCGCGAGCGCCCACTTGCGCACGACGTCCGCGGAGGGCCGGGGGAACACCACGGTCACGGAGTTCCTGTTGCGCCAGGCCGGGAGGCCGCTGTCGTTGAACCGGGTGACGGCGTACTCGGCGGTCTCGATACACCTGGTGACGATGCTCTTGTAGCCGTCCAGGCCGTGCTTCTGCAGGGCGTACCAGATGATCAGCGGGGCCAGCGCGCTGCGCGAGCCGGTCAGCGTGGTGTCGAGCACGCCGACGTACTCGACCGAGCGGGAGACGCGCGCCACGTACTCGCGCCTCGTGAGCGCCACGCCGCACGGCACGGGCGAGCCGATCATCTTGTGCCCGCTCACGGCCATGCTGTCGATGCCGGAGTCGAAGCCGTAGGCCTGCGGGTCGTCCACGAAGGGCAGGATCATGCCGCTGAGCGCCGCGTCGGCGTGGATGTAGCGCCGGTTGACGGCGAGCTCGTCCAGCATGTCCCGCACCTTGCGCACGTCGTCCACGGCGCCCTTCATCGTAGTGCCGATGTTCGTGACGACTATGGCCGGCGCGTCCCGGTTGACCCGCACCGCCTCGTACAGGTCGTCGTAGTCCACCTCGCCGTTGTCCTGGCTCTTGATCATGATGTTGCGGGCGTTGATCAGGCTCATTATCTTCACGACGCTGTAGTGCGTGTCCTCGGAGTAGTAGACAATGCCGTCGGGGAAGAGGGCGCGCCCCAGGTACAGGCCGTACATGTTCCCCTCGGTGCCGCCGGACGTGACGTAGCCCCACGAGTCGTCGCGCGAAATGCGCATCAGATCGGAGAACGTGTCGATCACCTCGCGCTCGAATTCGTGCGTGTTCATGCTGAAGTTGCTCTCGTGGAAGGGGTCGCCCACGTTGTTGATGCTGAACTCCAGGAAGGGCAGCAACTCGGAGTAATCGAAGTCCTGGTTGACGGGATAACCCACAAACTGGGTCGACATGTCCTGAAACCGGGCGTACAGGGCCTGAAGTCGTTCCTCAGTGGTCATTTGCGCCTCCATCCCGGGGGGGCTTTGCGGCTCCGCCTGGGTCCAAATCATATCACAGTCTGGACGAAATCCACCCGCTGACGCTGCCGGCCAGGCGCGGCCTGACGACACGCGCGCGCGGTTGCCTACGCTTCCCCAAGCAAGTAAAATGCGACTCAACACACACTCTCGCTGCCGCGCCGGAGTGGAACTGGCGGAAGGCGTGGAGGACGGCGTTGGCCTCTCACAGACTGTTCGTATGAATTTATCCGAAGCCCCAGAAGTAGTTGTCATTAGACTGCCCATGTACGTGCGGGCATTGACGCAGCTTCTCGACGAGGGCATCTCCGTAGTCAGCTCCCAGCAACTCGGCCACAGATTGCAGATGACCCCCGCCCAGATACGGAAGGACCTGAGCTATTTCGGCAGGTTCGGCAAGCAGGGCAGAGGATACGATGTGGGCTTTCTGCTGGAGGAGCTGCGCCAGATTCTCGGCCTCAACCAGGAGTGGGACGCCTGCCTGGTGGGTGTCGGCAGGCTGGGGCGCGCGATCATAAACTACCCCGGATTCGCTCCGGAAGGTTTCAGGATGCGCGCGGTGTTCGACAGCGACCCGCGACAGGTGGGCGGAGTGGTGGGCGGCCTGCGGGTTCAGCCCATGTCGGCGCTCAGCGAGATGGTCGAGCGCGACAACATCGCCATCGGCATCGTGGCGGTGCCCGCCGCGGAGGCGCAGTCGGTGATCGATCAGCTCATCGACAGCGGCGTACAGGGCATCCTCAACTACGCGCCCATAGCCCCCCAGGTGTCGATGCACGTGGTGATTCGCAACATCGACCCCGTGCTCGCCCTGCAATCGATGACGTTCTACCTGCGCAAGCTGGACTGAGCGCCGCTGTTTTCCTCATTGTCCCTTCCCCCTCGAAGGGGGAAGGTTAGGATGGGGGTGACGGAGCCGCCCGCCGCGGCCGCCTTCTCCGCGCCACCTTGATGCGAGCCTGCGACCGGCGTATGGACGCCAGCGCGCGCTCCAGGTCCACCTCCGACGCTGAGGCGGCCACCCGCTCTTCGGCGCGCTTGAGCGCTTCCTCGGCGCGCTCCAGGTCGATCTCGTCCGCGCGCTCGGCGGTGTCGGCCAGTACGATGACCCTGTCGCCCAGCACCTCGAGGAAGCCGCCGCTGACCGCGATAATGCTCTCCTCGCCGTCCTGACTGACCATGATCTCCCCGGGCCTGAGCACCGTCAGCAGCGGCGCGTGGTGCGGCAGTATCCCCAGATCGCCGTCGATGCCGGGCGCGACAACAATGTCCACGTCCTCGGCGTAGACCTGCCGCTCCACGGTAACTATCTCGAGTCGAATTGACATGGTGAACTTCACCCTCGCCTCAATCCTCTCCCGTCAAGGGAGAGGAGGGCCATAAGGTATCTTGCCGGGCCTACGCCGCTTCCATGCGCTGGGCCTGCTCGACCGCCTCCTCGATGGTGCCCACCATATAGAAGGCCTGCTCCGGCAGCTCGTCGTGCTGGCCGTCCAGGATCTCCTTGAAGCCGCGCACCGTCTCCCGGATCGGCACGTAGCGGCCCTCCTGGCCGGTGAACGCCTCGGCCACGAACATGGGCTGCGTAAGGAAGCGCTGTATCTTCCTGGCCCGGGCCACCGTCTGCCGGTCTTCCTCCGACAGCTCTTCGATGCCCAGAATGGCTATCACGTCCTGCAGCTCCTGGAAGCGCTGCAACACCTGCTGCACGCCGCGCGCCACGTCGTAGTGCTCCTGCCCGACCACCGCCGGCTGAAGGATGTTGGAGAACGACGCCAGCGGGTCAACCGCCGGGTACAGTCCCTGCGACGCGAGCGAGCGCTCCAGCGCCACCACCGCGTCCAGGTGGCCGAACGTGGTCACGATGCCGGGGTCGGTGTAGTCGTCCGCGGGCACGTAGATGGCCTGGAACGACGTGATGGAGCCGTTCTTGCTGGAGGTGATGCGCTCCTCCAAGTCGCCCATCTCGGTTCCCAGCGTGGGCTGGTATCCGACCGCGGAGGGCATTCTGCCCAGCAGCGCCGACACCTCCATGCCCGCCAGGATGTAGCGGTAGATGTTGTCCACGAACAGCAGCACGTCCTGGCCGCGCGTCTCCTTGAAGTACTCCGCCATCGTCAGGCCGGTCAGCCCCACACGCGCGCGGATGCCGGGCGGCTCGTTCATCTGGCCGAACACCAGCACGGTGCTTTGCAGCACGCCCGACTCCTGCATCTCGTGCCACAGGTCGTTGCCCTCGCGCGAGCGCTCGCCCACGCCGGCGAACACCGACACGCCCTGGTGCTCGGTGCCGATGTTGCGTATCAGCTCCTGGATGATCACCGTCTTGCCCACGCCCGCGCCGCCGTAGGCGCCGATCTTGCCGCCGCGAGTGAACGGCGTTATCAGGTCCATCACCTTGATGCCGGTCTCCAGCACGTCGATGGTGGTGGACTGGTCCTCGAAAGTGGGCGGCGGGCGGTGGATGGGCCAGTTCTCCTCGGACTCGACCTCCTCCAGGTTGTCGAGCGTCTCGCCCAGCGCGTTGAACAGCCGGCCCAGCGTCGGGTCGCCCACCGGCACCGAAATGGGGTTGCCCGTGTCCACGGCGTCCACGCCGCGCGTCAGACCCTCCGTGGGGCCGAGCGCGAGGCAGCGCACCCAGTTGTTGCCGATGTGCTGCTCCACCTCGAGCACAAGCCGGCTGTCCTGGATGGTAGTCTCGAGCGCGTTGTAGATGGCGGGCATGCCCTCCGGCGGGAACTCCACGTCCACGACGGTGCCGATAACCTGGGTCACTTTGCCGGTAGCCATTGTTCCTCCTGAATATCCTGCGTAAATCCCTTTCCCTTTGACGGGGAAGGCTTCCCAAATCTCCCTTCCCCCTCGCAGGGGGAAGGTTAGCATTGGGGTGAAGGCTCCGCCCTACTCCACCGCCGCCGCGCCTCCAACGATGTCCAGCAGCTCGCGTGTGATGGTCTCCTGACGCACCTTGTTCATCACCAGCGTCAGGTCCTCGGCCATGCTCAGGGCGTTGTCGGTGGCGCTTCGCATCGCCACCATTCGCGCCGACTGCTCGCTGGCTATGCCCTCGAGCACGGCGTGGTAGGTCTGCATCTCCACGAAGCGCGGAAGCAGCGCCGACAGCACGGTGAGGTCGAACGGCTCGTATATGTAGCCCACCGCCTCCTGCGGACGCAGGTCGGCGGGCGCGACGGGCAGTAGCGGCTGCACCACCGGGCGCTGTTGGGTGGTGTTCACGAAGTCGGCGTAGACCAGGTACACCGCGTCCGTCTCCTCCCTGGTGTAGGCGTCGACGACCAGGCGGGTTATGGGCGTGACGTCCGTGAGCAGGGGCCGGTCGGGCATGTCCGTAAACACGGCCCGCACGTCCTGGCCGGAGCGCACCATGAAGTCACGGCCCTTGCGCCCCACGCAGATCACGCTCACCTTGGCCGACTGGCCCACGATGAACTGGGCGGCGGCCCGGTTGATGTTGGAGTTGAGGCCTCCGGTGAGTCCCCGGTCCGGGGTAATCACCACCACCTGCGCGTTGTTGACCTCACGCCGCCTCAGCAGCGCCGGCATCCGCTCCTCATCGTCCTGGGGCTGCGCCGCCAGGTGCGACAGCAGGCTCTGAATCCTGTCGGAGTACGGGCGGCCGCTCAGCGCCGATTCCTGGGCGCGGCGCATCTT
Source organism: Dehalococcoidia bacterium (assembly GCA_034422735.1). Taxonomy (GTDB): domain Bacteria; phylum Chloroflexota; class Dehalococcoidia; order Lucifugimonadales; family CATOSD01; genus CATOSD01. The sequence goes on from DAOUJL010000023.1 coordinate 41,574, forward strand.
CGACGCGGCAATCATCGACATGGCCTTGGTAATCTTGGCCGTGTTCTCCACGCTGCGAATCCGCCGCCGTATCTGCCTTACGCTTGGCATAGTCTAGTCCTCGTCGCCCTTCCGTTCCGCCAGCCGCTCCAAGGCGGACTCTTGCATCCGCCGCGCGTCGGCGAAGATGCTCGCGGCGTTGACTTCCGCAGTAGCCATCGCTCAGGTTCTCCTAATACGGCACGTTCGCCTTGAAGTCCTCGATCGCCGCGGTCAACTGCTCCCGCGTCTCGTCGGAAATGTCGCCCGACTCCGCGATGCTCTTCAGCACCTCGGGGTGGTTCGAGTCCATGTAGGCGCGGAAGCCGTCGCCGAACGCGGGTATCCGGGGCAATTCCACGTCGTCCAGGTGCCCGTTCACCAGCGCGAACAGTATCGCCACCTGCTGCTCCATCGCCAGCGGAACGTTCTGGTCCTGCTTCAGCACCTCCGTCGCGCGCTGCCCGCGTTCGAGCTGCGCCCGCGTGGCCCTGTCCAGGTCCGCCGTGCCGAACTGCGCGAACGTCACCAGTTCGCGGTACTGCGCCAGGTCCAGCCGCAGCCTGCCCGCCACGCCGCGCATCGCCCGCGTCTGCGCCGACCCGCCCACGCGCGACACCGACAGTCCGGCGTTCACGGCGGGCCGTATGCCGGAGTTGAACAGCTCAGGCTCCAGGTATATCTGCCCGTCCGTAATCGAAATCACGTTGGTCGGCACGTAGGCGGACACGTCTCCCGCCTGCGTCTCGATCACCGGCAGCGCGGTCAGCGAGCCGCCTCCGCGCTCGTCGTCCATCTTGGCCGCGCGCTCCAGCAGCCGGCTGTGCAGGTAGAACACGTCGCCCGGATAAGCCTCGCGCCCGGGAGGCCGGCGCAGCAGCAGCGACATCTGCCGGTAGGCCCAAGCGTGCTTGGAAAGGTCGTCGTAGATGATGAGCGCGTCCTTGCCCTGGTTCATGAACTGCTCGCCCATCGCGCAGCCCGCATACGGCGCCAGGTACTGCATGGGCGCGGGGTCCGAGGCGTTCGCGGCCACGATGATGGTGTGCTCCATCGCGCCGTGCTCTTCCAGCGTGCCCACGAGCTGGGCGATCTTGCCCACCTTCTGGCCGATTCCGACGTAGATGCAGAGCAGGTCGCCGCCCTTCTGGTTGATGATGGTGTCGATGGCGATGGCCGTCTTGCCGATGGAGCGGTCGCCGATGATAAGCTCGCGCTGGCCGCGCCCGATGGGAATCATGGCGTCGATGGCCTTGATGCCCGTCTGCACCGGCGTGTCGACCGACTTGCGGGAGGCGACGTCGGGCGCGACGATCTCGACGGGCCGCGACTCGGTGGTCTCCACCGGACCCTTGCCGTCCAGCGGCCTGCCCAGCGCGTCGACCACGCGGCCTATCAGCGCGTCGCCCACGGGCACCTCGACGATGCGTCCGGTGCTGCGGCACTCGGTGCCCTCCTTGACGGCCAGGGGGTCGCCCATGATGACGACGCCAACGCTGTCCTCTTCGAGGTTGAGCGCGAGGCCGATGACGCCGCCCTCGAACTCGACGAGCTCGTTGTAGGCCACGCCGGAGAGGCCGTGCACGCGCGCGATGCCGTCGCCGACCTCGACGACGGTGCCCACGTCCACCATGGTCAACTGCGCGCCGAACTCCTCGATCTGGCGCTTGATAACGGATGCGATGTCCTGTCCCCTGGTCGTCATTCGGGCCTCCCTGTGCGAGTGGTTATCCCACCCTTTCGACAATTCTGCGCCGCATCTGGTCCAGGCGCGTCCGGGCGCTGCCGTCTATCACGCGGTCGCCGACGCGGGCGACGAACCCGCCCAGTATCGACGGCTCGACGCGCGAGTTGAGGCGCACCTCTTTGCCCACCATGCCCTCCAGCAGGTCGGTCACGCGCTGCTGCTGCTCGTCGTCGAGCGGCACGGACGACACCACCTCGGCGCGCTCCACGCCCCGGTGGTCGTCCAGCAGCGACTGGTAGCCCTCCACCACGTCGGGCAGTATCGACGCGATGCCGCGCGACGCCAGCAGCGACAGCAGGTTCGCGGCAAGCGGCGTCACCACGTCGCCGAGGGCGTTCTCGATGAGCTCCACCTTGCGCTCCACGCTCACCTGCGGCGCGTCCAGAAACGCGGCAAGCTCGCCGTCTTCGAGCGCGGCGGCCATCGTCGACAGGTCGTCGTACCACTGCTCCAGGCTGTCGTGCTCCGAGCCAATCTGGAACACGGCCTGTGCGTAGCGTCTGGCGGATGCGGCTTTCGGCATTCGGTTGATTCTCCGTAGCTCCCTTTCCCCTTAGCGGGAGAGGGATTTCCCATGCTCCCCTCTCCGAAGCGGAGAGGGCTTCCCCATAGTCCCCTCTCCCCTCCGCGGGAGAGGGTTAGGGTGAGGGGGCGTTACACGAAACTAATTCCGGCCGGCCTGCGCCCCCTCCTCAAGCACGCTCTCGATGAGCGCCCTGTGGTCGTCCTCGTCCAGCGAGCGTTCTATCACCCGCTCGGCGGCCATGATGGCCAGTCCGGCGAACTCGCGGCGCAGGTCCTCGATGGCGGCGTCGCGCTCGCGCTGGATGTTGGCCTCGGCCCTCGCCCGCTCGGCCTCGATCTCCTGCCTGGCCTTGGAGATCTCCTCCTCGCGGAACCTGTCGGCCACCTCGCGCGCCTGCGCGATCAGCCGCTGGCCTTCCTCGCGCGCCTCGGCGTTCTGCTGCTCCATCGCCGCCTGGGACTCCGAGGCCTCCTGGCGCACGCGGTCCGCCGTCTCCAGGCTCTCGCGTATGCGCTGGGAACGCTGGTCGAGCGCGCGCGTGACCGGCTTGTACAGCAGCACCCACAGCACCACCACCAGCAGGGTAAAACTGACCAGCTGCGTCAGCAGACCGGCTAGGTTTATGCCTAAGGCCTCCATGGCTTCTCCTTAGCGTCCTGCGCACGCGATGCCATATTCCACCCTGGGCGCGCCGTAGTGGTGCGGCCCGAGAGTGCGGCTCTGGCTCGCGCGGAACTCGCCCTGCCAGAGGGCGGGTCAGGCTACACGAACTTGATGATGATGGCGACGACCAGGGCGTAGATCGCTATCGCCTCCGCAAACGCGATCGCCAGGATCATGTTCTGCTGGATGGGCCCCGCCGCCTCTGGGTTGCGTCCCAGCGACTCCATCGCCTTGGCCGCCAGCATCCCGATACCGATACCGGGACCCAGCGCTCCGAGTCCGATGGCCAATCCGGCTCCGATGTTCTGAATGTCACCTTCTATCATTTCCGCTCCTCTCAAGGGGATTTTGCGTACCGATTCTCTCCAGTTGTCCCTCCCCCTGGCGGGGGAAGGTCTCCCTATGTCGCTTCCTCCTCAATCGGGGAAGGTTTCCTTATGTCCCTTCCCCCTCGCAGGGGGAAGGTTAGGATGGGGGTGTCGTGTAGCCCGCACTGCCGCGGCGCGCGGCATGGTTTGCGTTTCGCAAGAGTGCCTTTAGTGGTCCGCCGCCGCGTGGCTTATCGTGGCGAGCGATGCGAACACCAGCGTCAGCATGGCGAATATGAACGCCTGGATGACGCCGACGAAAAGCTCCAGCCCCAGGAAGGGTATTATGCCGATTATGGGCATGAGGAATGCCATCGCGATCAGCAGCACCTCGCCCGCGAATATGTTGCCGAACAGGCGGAAGGTGAAGCTGATGAGCCTGGCTATCTCGCCGATGCCCTCCAGTATGCCCACGAAGAAGCCTATCGGCCCCTTGGTGAAGTCCAGGTACTTGCCCACGTGGCCGAACACGCCCAGAGTGCTGAATCCCCAGAAATGCACCATCACCATCGCCACTATCGCGATGGCCAGCGTGGTGTTCACCTCCGTGTTCGCGCTGCGCAGGAACGGCACCAGCAGGCCCGCCTGCTTGCCCTCGCCCGCGCCGTGGTCCTTCTCCCACTGCTCCGCGCTGATTACCGCGTCGTACGAGCCGAGCGGCAGCACGCCGAACGCCCCGTCGCCGTCGAACACCTGGAGCTTGATCTCCTTCAGGTTTACTTGCGTGCCCGCCTTCTTGGCCTTGTCCTCGGCGTGGTGAATCACCTCTTCTGCGGACTCGATGCGACCGATGGTGGCGAACCCGGGCAGAATACCCATCCAGTTCGCCGTCATGATGAACAGGAAAATGGCCAGCACCAGCGGCAGGAAGCGCCGCGCCTTTTCGGGTCCCGCAATGGACTCACTCAGGTTGATGAAGAACTCGATGAGCACCTCTACCAGGTTCTGCAGACCGGTGGGCACCTCGCGCATCTTGCGGGTGGCGAAGAAAGAAATGACCACGAGCACGATGATGGCGAGCCACGTGGTGACCATGGTGTTGGTGAGGTAGAAGCCGGGGAAGAGCTGGTTGGCGAGCACGGGCTCGGCCGGAAGCTGGATGTGGGCTATGGGGGAGCCGAGGAAGCCGCCGCCGAATTCGTTGCCGAGCGCGCCGCCTGCGAGACTGACCACCAGTACGGCAACGGCAACGAGCAGAATAGTCAGCGCCTTGGGATTCCTGAGTATCCTCGACACCTGGTTAGTTCTCCTCGCTGTCTGGCCTTGTCGAAAGCACCGCCATCAGCATGCGGTACATTCCCACCACCGCGGCAACGATGCCCACGCCAAGCCCGACCATGGTCAGGATGGGGCCGCTGCCGAGCCTGCCGTCGAGCCAGACTCCCGCGAACGCGCCCCCGCCTATGCAGATGGCGACGTACCATCCGACACCGATGAGCCGGAGCGCCGTAGCCATGAATCCGGCCTTCAAATGGGCCCTCCCAAATCGGTTGTGTAGTGTATCACAATCGAAAACGGCGGGCCAACCCTCGCTTCTCATCCAAGAGTTATGCAGAACAACACCTGTGCTAGTTTGCGCCCGCCGCTATCGTATATCGTATGGGTTGATGCCCCAACTGGGAGGGCGAGGGCTATGCCGGATGTGTTCCAGTTAGTCATATGGATTTTGTTGATGGGGGGGCGCACTCCTCTTAGGATGGTGGATCGTCTGTCCATTTACGGAAGAGGGACGCCGCTTGCGAAGGGAAGAGCCTGGACTGTTTCTTGCGATACTTGTGGCATGTTTAGCGCTCGTCTTCGCAGCGGGCGTGATGCTAACGCAAGGCCAAGCAGCGGACGCGCGCGCGCAACACGAGCAACGAGTAGAGGAGTTGCTCGTAGAAATCCGCGACGACCTGGCGTCTTCAACCCGAAGATGAGTGCGCCCGCCGATCAGTGCGGGCACTATGCCTCGGGCGGCGGCGAGCGGTGCCGCGCCGCTTGCACAGCCCTCTACCTTGAGATCGGTGAGGGAGGTGAAATCCTTCGTTGGCGACGGCGGGCCTCTAGCGTCGCCCCTTCCGGCTGGCTCTACTTGCGCAGGGCGTCGTCTAAGGCCGAGGCCGGCCGGGTCGGGGATTCAGCCGGGCGAGAGCATCCTTCAGTCGGCGTTACAACACTACTACCCGTAGTCATCCTGCTCCGAACCCGGCGCAATGTCGGACCCGTGGGCAGTCTGCCAGCCGATGGTGGCGAGCCATTCCGGCGCGGCGACTTCGATGGTTGATTCGGTAAGGGTAGTCACGGGAGCAGCGGTTAGTTGTCCTCGGTGTCGCTGCTCGTTATGATTTCCAAAATGCATGGGTTTGAAAGCCGCCACCGCTGTCCAAATCGCTCAAGGTCGCCTTCCACAATGACCGGATATTTTTCCCGGTGAGCGTTAATGGCGCGGTGATAATCCGACTGATTCAGAACGGCCGTAACCGCCTGGGTTTTGCCTTCAACGGACGCGTTCAATGTTACCGTCCCATCCGTCTCGCTGTCATCGCGCCGGAGCATTTGCACGGAACCGAACAGGCGCACGTCGGTCTGAGGTTCCCGATTGCGGAAAGACCGCGCAGCTTCACGCAGGATTGGGGCGTCTTCATTGGCGAAACGGACTCGGCTGTGCGCCGTTGGCATGGGGCGTGTCCTGGCCCAAGTCACACTGAGGTCTACAGCCGGGAATGGCTCTATCATTTGAACCAGAGCTTCGCACAAATTCGCACTGGTACCGCTGGATACGGCTTTTGCAAAAACGTCGCTGTCGCCGCTATTCGTCATCTCCATGGCTTGTTGTGTCGCGGTCAAAGCCTGTATCAATCGCTGCGTTACTTGCCTTTCAAGGGGGCGCTCCTCTTCCGCTTCCGGCAAGAGAGCTCCTTGTAGCACAGGAGGAATGACTGGGGTCAACAATGTTACTACGAAACTGCCCTGTTCCGTCTGCCCCAACCGCACCTTACTCAGGAAATCACTAGCCTCCCTGTTGGAGCCGGCGCGATAAAGCGGACGGGGGGCTTGCAATGAACAAGCCACCGCCAAGAGTGCATCACGAGCGCCGTTGACTAGATCTACCCCGTCGCTGATTGCCACAGTGCCATCCCCACTGTCTTCGTTTGCTCGCGCTCGGAAAGCATCGCGGTCTGCCGTAACCAAGTCTCGGTACAACGCCAGTTCGTCCATTTCGGCGACCCGCGCGAAAACCTCGATGAGTCTGGCTATGACGTTGTGGTAGTCCCCCAAGTGTTTAGTGCGTGGCACGAGAATCTCAGGCAGTCCCTCACCGTCGTACACATCGGAATGGTCGCCGTAGGTGTCAACTTTGCCCCAGCCCGCTGCCCGAGCGTAGGCAGACAAGGCCGAGGGAGAAACCGCCACAAGAGCCTCACGGTTGCTGATGCTGCCTATCATTGGATTCCCCCGTTTCTCGACTGTTCCATCAAGTCACGCAGGCTAGCTACGTCAAAAACGTTCGCCTCTGGGATCGGCACCGTTCGGTAGGAGCTGTTTTCTGTTTCGTCCCAATTCAGTAGGCTTAGCCAATAGGCACGATGACGCAGTATCAACTCGTCGTCAGTAATGGACATCCAAAGTTCCCTTTTGACCGGCAAGTCAAGCACTACCAACAATCGGGGCGTTTGCGTTCTGATAATCAGAAGGTCGTAATTCCGGCGCTTCACCGGGAAGTGAAAGCAGCCGTCATCGTGCGGTGCGCCCAGATTCACCGTCGCCTTCAACTGCAAATCCAGAGCCGGGCGCATTTCCCCGCCAGCCTGGATGCGCATATCAATGCCATCTCGGTCCCGTTCGTACGCTGCGGTAACGTAGCCGGCCTGTGCTGCCACTGCGTGGGCATAGGCTATTGAAAGCAACTCCTCCTGGTCGCGTTCAGTCAACAGGTGGTCGTTTGTCATATGCCGTCTGCCTTTTATCCGTCCCTAGCCCAGTTTGCCTGTAAAGTATCACCTCAGTCCGGCGGGAGGCAAACTTGGCACCATTACACTGCCACCGGCAGTTTCCCGCTCACCAACTTAGGCAGCAGATTGCGCTGGGCGTAGGCCTTAGTAACTATCTCAAAATCCTAACCCACAGATGCATAGAGTGGATTCAGGGACGATATGTAAGGTTTCTCCAACAGGACCGGGAGGAACCGCATGACGCAACAAGATACG
>DAOUJL010000024.1:0-14732 GCA_034422735.1 Dehalococcoidia bacterium
TTCCAGGTACTGTCGAACGCTCTCTTGATTCACGGTTACCTCCACGTCTTGGGTAACCGTAATTTTGAGGTACATTCTCCACTTCGGTAACCATAATTTTGATGTCATGCGCCCTCTTGAAAGTGCCGCACATGCGTGCTATTATCCACCACGGTAGGGGCGGGTTTCAAACCCGCTCGCGGGACCGACCCGCCCCGGGCATCCGTCGGAGGCCTCCCTTGTGGGCGCCCTGCCGCAGCCAAGACAAGGCCGGTCGCCCCGCCTCACTGTCCCCTTCTGCCACGCGACGCGACACTTTTGCCGCGAATTGTCCCCTCCGGCATGACAGAATTGCGCACAATCGCCGGTGTCCGCAGCTACGGATCGCACAATATGTCGCAGAATCGAACAGAATTTTCGGGAGCTAGGGTGTCGTTGGCGCCCGGCAGGCCGAAACAGCCCCCACAGCCGGTGCTACCTTGCGCGCCGGAATTTGATGGGCTAGGGTAGTGCAAAACCACTGAATGCTGATAACTGAAAAATGACCACTGACCACTCGCCAATGAAAATCGCAATCTGCATAAAACAAGTCCCCGTCGTGTCCATGCTGCGGTTCGACGAAGAGAGCCGCCGCGTCGTCCGCGAGGGTGTGCCCAACGAGGTCAACCCGTTCGACGTGCTGGCGGTCTCCGCCGTCGCCGAGCTCAAGCGGCACGCCGACGTCGAGGCCGTCGTCTACACGATGGGACCGCCGCAGGCGGAGGAATCGCTGGTGCAGTGCCTCGCCATGGGCATGGACCGCGCCGTCCACCTCGTCGACAGGGCGTTCGCCGGCTCCGACACACTGGCCACCGCGCGGGCGCTCGCCCTGGCGCTGCGCCGCGAGTCGTTCGACCTCATCCTCTGCGGACGCAACAGCGTGGATGCCGAGACCGGCCAGGTGGGCCCCGAGATCGCCGAGATGCTGGGACTGCCCCAGGTCACCGGCGTGCGATGGCTGGAGCTGGATGCGCAGGCGGGGCAGGTCATCGTAGAGCGAGAGACCGACGAGGGCCACGAGCGCCTGTCGTGCCCTCTGCCCGCTCTGCTCACCGTCACCGAGGGCGTCGCTCCGGAAGCGTTCCCCCGTCCCGACGCCGTGGAGGCCGCGCGCTCAGTCCCCATCGAGCAGCTTACCGCCGCCGACCTGTCGGACGACCCGTCGCTGTTCGGCATGGACGGCTCGCCAACCTGGGTCGGCGAAGTCTACTCCGAGGAGTCCGACAGGGACGCCATCGTGGTGCGCAACGAGCCGGTGGACGCCTCGGTGGCCCGGCTGATGGAATACCTGGAAGAGCGCGGCGTGTTCGACGATGCGGACGACGAGGACAGCGGAGCTATCACCAGAGGACCGGCGCGAGAGCGCGGCGAGTCCGGATCGGTCTGGGTCGTCGCCGAGCTCCTGGGCGGCGAGGTCCGCCCCGTCACGCTGGAGCTGCTCGGCAGGGCGTCCGAGCTGGCGACGCGGCTGGGCACGAACGTGGAGGCAGTGCTTCTCGGCGATGCCGCGGAACGCCACGCCGCCCTGCTCACCGCCCATGGCGCGGACGTGGTGCGGCTGGCCGACGACGCCCACCTGGCCCGCTACGACACCGAGAGCTACACGGCGATCCTGGCGCGGGCCGTGGCGGACCACGCACCCTACGCGGTGCTCTTGGGCGCCACCGCGAACGGCCTGGACCTGGCTGCGAGGCTTGCCGCTCGCTTGGAGCTTGGCCTGACCGGCGACTGCATTGGCCTGGATCTGGACGGCGAGAGCCGGCTCGTGCAGCTAAAGCCCGCGTTCGGCGGCAGCGTGGTAGCGCCCATCCTGTCACGCACCCGCCCCCAGATGGCGACCGTCCGCCCCGGCATTCTCACGCCCGCCGCGCCCGATTTCAGCGTCCCGCCCGACGTTCGCCCGCTCGACGTGGACGACGTGGCGGAACCGCGGGTGCGGCTGCTGGAGAGCGTGTCCGTCGGCTCGGCGGAGGGCGCGGAGCTGGAGCACGCCCGCGCGGTCGTGAGCGTCGGCATGGGCATTGGCGGCCCCGAGAACATCGGCGTGGCTCGGGAGCTGGCCGACGCGCTCGGCGGCTCTCTCGGCGCGACACGGGACCTGGTGGACGCGGGCTGGATGCCCCGGCAGCACCAGGTGGGCCTGTCGGGCAAGGCGGTGTCCCCGAGGCTGTACGTGGCGATTGCGCTCCGCGGCCCGCTCAATCATACTGTGGGAATCCGCAAGGCGGGCACCGTAATCGCCGTAAATAATAGCCCTCGGGCGCCTATCTTCAGGGCCGCCGATTTCGGCATAGTGGGAGACTACGCGGAGGTCGTGCCCGCCCTCACCGCCGCCGTCCGCGCCCGCCGCGACTCGTGACAGTCCCTTCCCCCTTGATGGGGGAAGGCTAGGATGGGGGTGAAGGTCCGTAAACCACCCCGCATTTGTTGTAACTGAGTATCAGGAGGAAACGCAAATGGCAGACGTCACCATAACACCCAGGAAGAACGGCCCCTACATGGTGCAAGGCCCCCTGAAGCTGGTCGACCCCGCCGGCAACGAGTTCAAGGTCGAAGACGACATAATCATGCTGTGCCGCTGCGGAGAGTCCGAGAACAAGCCCTTCTGCGACGGCGCCCACCGCGCCTGCGGCTTCGAGGCCGACACCACAGCCGGCTAGCGGGCTTCCCCAAGAGTCCCTTCCCCCTGCGAGGGGGGAGAGCCCGCCCTAAGCACGCCGAATGGGTCAGGCCGGGGGCGACGCCCGGTACGCCTCTATCCCGTCGTCGAGCGCCGACCACGGCAACAGCGCGCACTTGATGCGCACCGGAAACAGGGTGACGCCGGAGAGGACCTCCAGTTCGCCGAGCCGCGCCCACTCGGCGTGTGTCGGCTCGTTGCTGCGCATCATTTCCCGGAACAGGTTCGACAGCGCCTCGATCTCATCCAGGCTCCTGCCGCGGATGGCCTCGCTCATGATGGATCCCGCGGCGCGGTTGATGGAGCAGCCCTTGCCCTGAAGACCGACGCGCGCCACGCGGCCTGAGTCGTCCAGGAGAAGCTGTATACTGATCTCGTCGCCGCAGAAGGGGTTGATGCTCTCCCCGGTCACGTCGGCGTCTGGGATAACGGCGTGGTTGCGGGGGCTGCGGACGTGCGAAAGAATGGCTTCTCGGTACAGCTCGTCCAGCTCATCCAGGGCCATGCGTGAAGTACCTCAGCGCCTCCCTTACCCCGTCCACCAGCAGGTCGATCTCTTCCTCGGTGTTGTACACGTAGAAGCTCGCGCGGCCCGTGGCCGTCACGCCAAGCTCGCCCATCAGCGGCATGGTGCAGTGGTGGCCGGTGCGTATGGCGATGCCCTGTCGGTCCAGCGCGGTGCCCAGATCGTGCGGGTGCACCTCCGGGTGGTGGAACGGGATTATCCCGCCGCGCTTGTCGGCGTCGTCAGGGCCGAACACGTCCACCTCTTCGAGTTGCTTGAAGGCGTCCAGCGCGTACCGCGTCATCTGCCGCTCGTGCTCGCGCACGTTTTCCATCCCGAGTGCTTCCAGGTAGTCCACCGCGGCGCCCATGGCGATGCTGTCGGCGATGTTCGGCGTGCCCGCCTCGAAGCGCATCGGCAGGTCGTTCCACGACGCGCTCTCGTATGTGACCTCCAGCACCATCTCGCCGCCGCGCAGGAAAGGCTCCATCCGCTCCAACACGTCGCGCTTGACGTACAGCGCGCCGATGCCCGTGGGCCCAAGCATCTTGTGGCCGGAGAAGGCCAGGAAGTCGCAGTCCAGGTCCTGCACGTCCACTGGCATGTGCGGCACGCTCTGCGCGCCGTCAACCGCCACGGCCGCGCCCACCGCGCGCGCCTTCGCCGCGAGTTCTTTGACCGGCGTGATGGTGCCGATTGAGTTCGACATGTGCACCACGGACACCAGCTTGGTACGTGGATTGATGATGCTGTCGACGTCCTCCAAGTCCAGGTCGCCGTCCTCGGCAAGCGGCAGAAAGCGCAGCACCGCGCCGCGTTCCCGTACCAGCTTCTGCCAGGGCACCAGGTTGCTGTGATGCTCCATGCGGGTCACCACGATCTCGTCGCCCGGGCCGATGTTGTCGAGCGCCCATGTGTTGGCGATAAGGTTCAGGCCCTCGGTCGTGTTGCGCGTCCAGATGATGGTCTCCGGCTCGGGCGCGCCGATGAAGCGCGCGACCTTGACGCGCGCCTCCTCGTAGCGATCGGTGGCCTCCATGCTGAGCGCGTGCACACCCCGGTGGACGTTGGCGTTGTAGCCCTCGTAGTAGTCCACCAGCGCCTGGATCACCGAGCTAGGCTTTTGGGACGTGGCGGCGTTGTCCAGGTAGACGAGCGGCTTGCCGTACACCTGCCTGTGGAGCACCGGAAAGTCCTGGCGCACCTTCTTTACGTCGAACATCATTCTCCCTTCGAGTGGGGCCGATTTCGATATCCCCCTCGCCGTAACGTCCCCTACACGTCGACTTCGATGTCGTCTCCCTCGACCCGCACGCCGAAAGTGTCGATGGGAACTACGGCGGGGAGCGCCGTGACCGCGCCGGTGCGAACGTCGAAACGCGCCATGTGGCGGGGGCACTCTATCTCGAATCCGTCCAGTTCACCCTGCTCCAGCGAGCCGTCGTCGTGCGTGCACACATCGTCCACCGCGAACAGGCTGCCGTCCACGTTGCACACCGCCACGTAGCGGTCGCCAACCTCGAACACCTTGGCCGTCCCCGGCGGGACTTCGCTCGCCTTGCCTACCTTAACGAATGCCATGCTCAGCTCTCCTCGCTTGTTTTTCCTCGGCCGCTACATGTCCCCTCTCCCACGCGGGGGAGAGGGTTAGGGTGAGGGGGCTCCGTCGCCGTATGACGCTTCTCAGTGCGCCCCTGCCAACTGGCGTTCTCGCGCGGCGTCGATCTCTCGCGTCCGCGCCACAAGATCGGCGATGCTGGTGGAACCCAGGATGTCGTAGACCGCCCGGGCCACGTCGCGCCACACCTCCCGCTGCGCGCACGCGGGCGCGTGGACGCACACATCGGCGTCGTCCAGGCAGGCGACGAGCGTCTCGGCCCCTGCCAGGCACGCCATGACGTCGCTCAGCCGAATCTCCGACGGCTCCATGGCGAGCGAGTGGCCGCCCTGCGGTCCGCGCTGGCTGTGCAGCATGTTCTGCTTGCGCAGCGCGCGCAGCACCTGAGCGAGGTACGGCTCCGGTATCGCCATCCGTCTCGCTATCTGCGCGGCCTGCACCGGGCCGCCCTCGGAGTGCAGCGCGATGTCCACCAGCGCGCGCACGCCGTAATCAACCTTTATCGGGATGTGCATATGCGTCTGCCTCCCGTTTCCGGCGGGGCCTTCGCCGCCCCGCCTACTCCGTGCTGACTCGCTTGTCCTGCCCGTTCAACGCCGAGTGCAGCGTGTGCCAGGATAGCGTGGCGCACTTGATTCGCGCCGGGAACTCGGTCACACCGGACATGATCTCCAGGTCGCCGAGCAACTCGGCGTCGAAGCCCTCCTCGGGCCCGCGCGTGATCATGTGGCGAAACGCGTCGAATACGCGCTCCGCTTCCTCCACGGGAACCCCCTTGACTCGCTCGGTCATCATGGACGACGTGGCCTTGGAAATGGCGCACCCTTCGGCTATGAATCCGATGTCGCTTATCACGTCGCCATCGATGCTCAGGTACACCGAAATACGGTCCCCGCACAGCGGATTGAAGCCCTCGGCGCTGCGGTTGGCGTCGTCCAGCTTGCGGAAGTTGCGGGGCCGCCGGTTGTGGTCCATCACAACCTCTTGGTACAGTTCACGAAGGTCGTACATGTGGGCCTTTCTCTAGCTCGCCAACTCAAGAATCATCAGTGGTCTGGTCGCCTACAGGCTAGAACTCGAACCTGTAGCTAGGCAGCCACTCCAGGAAGATGCCCTCCAGGAAATCCCTCAGCTCGTCCAGTTGCACCGTGTCGATGATCTCGCTCGCGAAGCCGTAGATGAGCAGCCGGCTCGCCGTCTCCAGGTCCACGCCCCGGCTGCGCATGTAAAACACCGTGTCCTCGCTGATGTTGCCGGCGGTGGCGCCGTGGCCGCACTTCACGTCGTCCGCGTAGATGTACAGCGCCGGCTTGCTGTCCACTTCCGCCGTCGGCGACAGTACCAGGTTCTTGTCCGACTGCAGCGAGTCGGTCTTTATCGCGCCCTCTCGCACCCACACGGTTCCGCCGAACACCGCCCGCGACCTACCGCTGAGGATGCCCTTATAGTACAGTCGGCTGGTGCCGTAGGGCTTGGCGTGGTCGATGTTTATGAAGTTGTCCATGTGCTGGCGGCCCGAGGTTATGTACAGCCCGCTCAGGTCGCAGTAGCTTCCCGTGCCGTCGAGCGTAACCGCGAGGTCGTACCGGCCTATCGCGGGTCCCTTCTCGAACGACCTGGACGTGTAGACGCTGTCCTCTGCCTGGTGAACCCGTGCCACTCCCACGTGGTAGGCCTGCTCGCTCTCCAGCAGCAGCCGGTGGTGGTCGACACGCGCCCCGCTCTCAAGCGCCATCTCGGTAACCGAGTTGGTGAAGTAGCGGGCGTCCGCGGGCCCCACGTAGCTCTCCACGATGGTCGCCGCGCTGCCGGACTCCGCCACTACCAGCGCCCGCGGGTGCGATGCCGTGGGCTCGTCCGAAGCAGTCGAGCAGAAAACGAGGTGAATCGGCGAATCGGCTTTCACTCCCTCGCCGATTCGCACGTAAGCGCCGTCACTCACGAAAGCGGTGTTGAGCGCAACGAACCCGTCGTCCTCGGCGCGGGCGTACTCCGCCAGCCGCCGCTCGACGTCCGGCTCGTTCCCTGCGATGGCCTTATCCAGGCTCATGGCGCGCACCCCGTTCGCGGAGGGCAACGGCGAGGATAGCGACTCCGAGAAGCGGCCGTCCACGAACACCAGGTTGGTCCAGTCTTCGGTCAGAAGGGCCGTGCCACGCAGTTGCGCGCGCGCGCGCTCGGTGGCGGCGGCGTCCTCCGAGCCGCCGCCGTGACGGAAGCTCGCCGATGCGATGGGTCCGACGTTCGTGTACTTCCACTTCTCGTTGCCCCTGCGCGCCGTGGGCATCCCCGTGTCCAGGAAGCGCCGCCAAGCCCCCGCGCGCAGCTCGCGGACGCGTCGCGTCTGATCCTCTGCACTCAGGGCTGTGTAGTCTGCCGCGTACTGGTCGAACTGTGTCAGTGTCGTTGTCATGCTACCCCACCGCCTCGCGCACCCAGTCGTACCCCTTCTCCTCCAACTCCAGCGCAAGCTCCCGCCCGCCGGACATCGCCAGCCGGCCCGCGACCAGCACGTGCACGTAGTCGGGCGTGATGTAGTTGAGTATGCGCTGGTAGTGTGTCACCAGCACGATGGACTTGTCCGGCCCGCGCAGGTGGTTCACGCCGTTGGCTACGATGCGCAGAGCGTCGATGTCCAGGCCGGAGTCGGTCTCGTCCAGCAGCGCCAGCTTGGGGTCGAGCAGCGCCATTTGCAGAATCTCGTTGCGCTTCTTCTCGCCGCCCGAAAAGCCCTCGTTCACGGAGCGCCTCACGAGGTCCGCCGGCATCTCCATAAGCTCCATCTGAGCCTCGAGGTGCCGGTCGAACTCCCGGATGCTCAGCTCCTTCTGACCTTTGTGCTGGCGCACCGCGTCCAGCGACGCCTTGAGAAACTGCCAGGAGCGCACCCCGGCCAGCTCCACCGGGTACTGGAATGCCAGAAAGATACCCTCGCGCGCGCGGTCTTCGGGGAGCATCTGGAGCAGGTCCTGTCCCTGGTACAGCACCTCGCCCTGGGTGATGGTGTACTCGGGCCGGCCCGCCAGCACGTTCGCCAGCGTGCTCTTGCCCGAGCCGTTCGGCCCCATGATGGCGTGCGCCTCGCCCAGGTTCACCGTGAGATTGACGCCGTTGAGTATCTCGGTGTCGTCCACCGAGGCGTGCAGGTCCCGGATTTGCAGAAGTGGTTCGGTGTTGTCCGTATCCTGAGTCATCGCTATCGGAGTGTCCCTTTCGGTTGGTGTTTGTCTCTGTTTATGGATTGCCGTCCCGCGTCCTGACGAATGACCTCGTGCGGATGTGGTTGCGGCGGGGTGGCTGTTCTGGAGGCGGAATCGCCGCTAGTATACCCACAAACCTTCTCACGTCATCCATGCCGCCTCTTACGGCTGCCTCGCTTCTGTGTGCCTCGTAGAAGTTTGCGTGCAGGCTCTCTGCAAGAGAGAAGAGTTTGCTTATCTCCTCGTTCCCCGTCTCCGCGGCCAACTGGTCCGCCACGACTCCCAGGTGACCATGCGTATCGTGACCCCAGTCGCGTTCGGTCGCAAGCGCCTTCAGGTGCTGCGCCGCCGCGCCCCAGGACTTCTCGGAGGCTTGCACGAAGTCGCCCTTCTCGAACTCCGCCTCGGCTTCCTGCAAAAGCCAGTTCCCGGTGACCTGGAACTCCCTGGCGAACTCGTTGACGTCGACGTATGTCATCCCCTAGCCCACTGTACCTTCGAGGTTCACTCTGAGAAGCTGCGACGCCTCCGCCGCGAACTCGAATGGCAACTCCTTGAAGATGCCCCGGCAGAAGCCGTTGATGATCATGTAGTTCGCGTCGTCGAGCGAGATTCCCCGCTGTTGCAGGTAGAAGAGCTGGTCGTCGTTCACCTTGGACGTCGTTGCCTCGTGGCCCATGCGCGCCGTGGGATTGCGCACCTCGATGTACGGCACCGTGTGAGCGCCGCACTGGTCGCCGATGAGCAGCGAGTCGCACTGCGTGAAGTTGCGTGCGTTCTTGGCGGTGGGCATGATCTTCACCATGCCGCGGTACGTCGCCTGACCGTGGCCCGCCGATATGCCCTTGGCGACAATGGTGCTGCGCGTGTTCTTGCCCAGGTGGATCATCTTGGTGCCCGTGTCGGCCTGCTGGTAGTTGTTCGTCAGCGCGACCGAGTAGAACTCGCCCACGGAGTTGTCGCCCTGGAGTATCACGCTCGGGTACTTCCATGTTATGGCCGAGCCGGTCTCCACCTGCGTCCACGATATCTTGGAGTTTATGCCCGCGGCCTGGCCACGCTTGGTGACGAAGTTGTACACGCCGCCGTTGCCGTACTTGTCGCCCGGGTACCAGTTCTGCAGCGTGGAGTACTTGATCTCCGCGTCGTCCAGCGCCACCAGTTCCACCACCGCTGCGTGAAGCTGGTGCGTCTTGCGGATGGGCGCGGTGCAGCCCTCCAGATAGCTCACGTAGCTTCCCTTGTCGGCGATGATGAGCGTGCGCTCGAACTGCCCGGTGTCGATCTCGTTGATGCGGAAGTACGTCATCAGCTCGACCGGACACCGCACGCCCTCAGGCACGTAGCAGAACGAGCCGTCGCTGAAGACGGCCGAGTTCAACGCCGCGTAGAAGTTGTCGCTGTACGGCACCACCGAGCCGATGTACTTCTTCACCAGCTCAGGGTGGTTCTGCACCGCCTCGCTCATCGAGCAGAAGATGACTCCGGCCTTCTCCAGCATGTCCTTGTAGGTCGTGGCGACGGACACGCTGTCCAGTACCGCGTCGACCGCCACGCCGCTGAGCCGCTTCTGCTCCTCCAGCGGTATGCCCAGCTTGTCGAACGCCTCCAGCACCTCCGGATCGACGTCTTCCAGGCTCTTTGGACCGTCCCCCTGGGACTTGGGCGCGGCGTAGTAGATGATGTCCTGGAAGTCGATGGGCGCGTGCTCGATGTTAGCCCACGTAGGCTCCTCGTTGCCCAGCGTCAGCCAGTGGCGGTACGCCTTCAGCCGCCACTCCAGCATCCACTCGGGCTCCTGCTTCTTGGCCGAAATCAGCCGGACTATGTCCTCGCTGAGACCCCTGGGGGCTATGTCCGACTCGATGTCGAGATCGAAGCCCCACCTGTATGCGGCCTCTTCTATGCCCGTCTCGCGGGATATGACCTTTTGGGTGGTCATGCGTTCGTGTCTCCTGTCTGGTCTTGGTTGCCGGTAGAGAGCCGCCCCGATTGGTCTGGCGCTCGCAATCGCCCTCTCCGTCGCTGCGTGAACTTTCGTGTTTGGGTTAAGTTCTTGATGAATTCGGTCAAGAATAAATTATGCCATCTCTGAGGCCAATTCGCAAGGCCAACACCGCGAAATCCCCAGGTGCATGGCGCCATACACGGCGCGCGGCGGCGATTGGGTCAAGCCTGATATAATGCTTCCAATCCCCACTGGAGAACCAACCATGCTTGTACTCAAGGCCAGCCCCTCATTTCTGCAGAGGATCGCCGTCGTGGAGGTGTTCGGCACCATCGGCGGCAGCGTCAGCTCGTCCGCCCACGAACGCATCTTCACCGCCATCGAGAATGACGACAAGATACGCGCCCTCGTGCTGGACGTTGACTCGCCCGGAGGCGGCGTCTCGGCGTCGGACTACCTCTACAACAGCGTCGCCAGGATAGCCCAGAAGAAGCCCGTGGTCGCCAGCATACGTGGCCTCGGCGCGTCCGGCGCCTACTACATAAGCTGCGCCGCCCAGATCATCGTCGCATCGCCCGCGGCCCTGGTCGGCTCCATCGGCGTCTTGTCCGTCCGTCCCGCGCTGCGTGAGATGCTCCAAAAGGCGGGCGTGCGGGTAAGCGTGAACAAGAGCGGACGCCTCAAGGACATGGGCGCCGTCTGGCGCGACGCCACGTCCGAAGAGTCGGACAAGATGCAGGAGATGGTGGACCACTCATACGACATGTTCGTGTCGATTGTCGCGAAGGCCCGCAGCCTCGACGATGACGTCGTGCGCGACCTCGCCACAGGCGAGGTGTACTGGGCGCCGAGAGCGCACGAGCTTGGCCTAGTGGACGAACTGGGCGACCTCCAGAGGGCCATCGACATCGCCGCCGAGCTATCCGGCGCGCCCCGCAAGCCCGTGTTCATGCGCCCCAGCCGCTCGCTCCGGGCGCGGCTGTTCGGCGCCATGGCCGACTCCCTGGTGGACTCGGTTGCCAACCGCATCGAGCGCCGCATCTACAACGACGCCATGAGGTTCTAGGGAGTTCCAAATGGCCCTTCCCCTCTCGACGAGGAAAGGGGCACTTGGCCTCCCCTCCCTTGATGGGAGAGGATTGAGGTGGGGGTGAAAGAAAGTCCCTTCCCCCTTGACGGGGGAAGGTTAGGATGGGGGTGAAAGAAAGTCCCCTAGTCCCCGAACCCCCGCACCACCTTCCCCGGCGTCGCCCCCGTGAACTCCCCGTCCTCGATCACCAGCGCCCCGTTCACCGCCACGTGCGGCACCCCCACCGGGTAGCTGTGCGGCGCTTCGAACGTCGCCGTGTCCGCCACCGTGTCCGGATCCAGCGCCACCAGGTCCGCGGCGAATCCGGGCGCAATGCGCCCCCTGCGGCTCAGCCCCATCCGCTGAGCCGGCAGCATCGTCATCTTGCGTATCGCCTCCTCCAGCGACACCAACCCGCGCTCGCGGACGAACTGCGCCAGGAACCGCGGGTTCGTGCCGTAGCTGCGCGGGTGCGGCTGCCCCACCGACAGCACGCCCTCCGTCGAAAGCGACGTGCCGTCCGAGCCGACCGAGATCAGCGGGTGGCTGGCTATCGTCTCCATGTCCGGGTCGCGCATCGCGTGGATGATCACCTGCCCGTCGCCCTCCTCGTACATCTTGATCGCGGCCTCCGTGGCCGACAGCCCCATGTCCGCCGCTATCTCTGCCATGCTCATCCCCTCGTACCGGGGCTCCGGCGTGAACCGCGCTATCACCACACCCTCCGGGTTCCCCGTCTTGGAGTAGATGACGTCCATGTCCGCCATCAGCCGCGCCCTGGACGCCGGGTCCGCCATGTGCCCCAGCGT
The DNA here is from genome assembly GCA_034422735.1 of Dehalococcoidia bacterium. Classification (GTDB taxonomy): domain Bacteria; phylum Chloroflexota; class Dehalococcoidia; order Lucifugimonadales; family CATOSD01; genus CATOSD01. The sequence goes on from DAOUJL010000024.1 coordinate 11,848, forward strand.
CGCGTCGCGCCCGCCGTCCAGCGACCAGCGCGGGAACAGCGCGCCCGTCAGCCCGGTGCTGCCGGCCGTGTACGGGTACTGGTCTCCCGCCACGTCCAACCCCTCGTCGTTGGCTCGCTCGAACAGCGCCAGCGCGTCCGCGGCGCGACCCCAGACCGATGGCCCCATGCACTTGACGTGCGAAATCTCGACGCGCACGCCCGTCCTGCGCCCCACCTCGATCGCCTCGTTGATGGCGACGAACAGGCCGACGCTGTGGTTGCCCTCGTCCCGCATGTGCGTGGAGTACACCTTGCCCCGGTTCGCCGCCTCGCTGGCGATCTCGATCACCTCGTCCAGACGCGCGTAGTTGCCCGGCGCGTAGAACAGGCCCGTCGAAAACCCCATCGCGCCCGCGTCCAGGCACTCGCCCGCCAGCGCTTTCATCCGGTCCAGCTCGTCGCCGGTGGGGGCGCGCGAGTCCAGACCGAGCACGCACGAGCGCAGCGTGGCGTGACCGACCTGCACGGCGATGTTCAGCGCCGGGCGGGACCTCTGCAGGGCGTCCAGGTAGCCGCCGAAATCGTCCCAGTCCAGCTCGAGGTTGTCCTCGTATTGCGTCGCCCGCGTCTCGAACAGTTCCTTCGCCGCGCCCAGCAGCGGAGCGCAGAAGCTCGACCCGCAGTTGCCCGCAAGCTCCAGCGTCACACCCTGTCGCACCTTGCTCTGCGCGGTGTTGTCGAGCAGAAACGACATGTCGCTGTGCGTGTGCAGATCGATGAAGCCGGGCGTGACCACCAGCCCCGACGCATCGACGCGCTTGGCGGCTTCGCCCTCCAGCCGGCCAATCGCCGCAATCTCGTCGCCGATCACGCCCACGTCCGCCTGGTATGCGGCGCTCCCGGTCCCGTCGATAATCCGCCCGTTTTGGATGAGTAGGTCGTACATGGTGTTGGGCCTCCTGAAATGTGCGGGGCGCGGGTTAGGGCTGGCTGGCCTGAGCCCGATAGTCGCCCGAATCTTCTCTAACCGATGCTACAGCCGTATCCTGCAACACTTCCGCCCTCACGTGCAACCTACAGCCAATAGCGCCCAGCGCGGCGTCCATCATGTCCAGCCGCGAACGGTGTTGGACGTCGAGCACGCGGTCGACTTGTGGCAAGTGCCACCCCAATCGGCGTGCCAACTCGGCTTTGCCTACACCCTGCTTTCTCATCCCCTGGTACAGCATCACCTTGACCGACGTAAGGGTAGGCAGCACGGCACAGTTCTCGCCCCGTGAGGGCAAGGGAATGTCTCTGCGGTCGTGTATGCGGGCAGCTATCGCCTCTTCCAGTGCGTGAACGGAGTGGGCGATTGCCTCGTCACGGTCATCACCAAAGGTAGTCAGCTCTGGGAAGTCGGGAGAGGTTGCTAGCACTGTACCGTCATCATCTTCCAGCTTTATCGGATAAGCAAGCATCAGTCCAACCCCAGGTCTTTCTTTATCTTCGCCACGAGTCCTTTGCCCAACTCCTTCCTGCCGCCGTGCATCGGCAACTGGCTAGTACGGTCGCCAAGACGGATGGTGAGATGCCCGCTGCCGCCCTTGTGCGTGTGAAAGGTGCAGCCCTGCCTTCTCAGCCATCGCCGGAGTTCCCGTGCATTCATTCTCTCACATCATGCACAACACTAGTGTTGCTGTCAACATTAGTGTTGTGTGGCCCGGAGTCTTCAAGCTGGATTGACATGCCTCTGTGGGCGTGAGGGTCGATGCACTAGAGAATCTTGAGGACTACCGATTGCTACATTACTCCCCGCCCCGCCACCACCACCACCCCAAAGTGGTCCGACAACCGCCGCTCGCCGTCGAAGTTCTCGATAACACCCACCGACTCGGTCGCCAGGTCGCCGCTCAGCACCACATGATCGATGCTCTTTCGTCCCCGGTATGCCAGCTCGGACGTGACGATCGTCATGCCCGGTGGAAAGGCCGCCCGCAGCGCCTCCTGAAGCCTCACGGGAGCGCGGGCGCCCACCCCTATTCTCTGGTTGAAGTCCCCCATCACAATCAGCCGCTCTGCGGGGTGACTCGCGAGGTATTCCGTTAGACAGGCCAGGTACGACTCGTGGTCCTCCCAACGCTCCCTCCGCTCCGGCCCGCGCCGCGCCTCCGTCCGACATCCGAACCAGGGAATGCAAATGCCAATCACCGTGACCTCACCCAGCGACGTCTGCGTGACCCCGGACACGAACCTCCCGGGCGGCATCGAATCGATCCCCAGGTCGTCGACCCGCTCCCAGGGCTCCCCGGACCAAAGCATGATCTTCCGACGGCCCCTCTTGAGCGGATACCCGTAGTCTGCCTGCGAACAGATGGTGTAGCCGTCCTCGGACAACAGGCTTTCATCAGTCTCGGTGAGACACACCACCTCGGAGGCATCCAGATCGACGCGACGCAGTATCTCCCCGCTGCGCCTCGACCGTGGCGTAGCCCACTGCACGTTCCAGTTCACCACCCTCATCATACAGCCGCCCATCCACCATCCGGCGGGAGCAGGCAATTTCCTGTGTGGTGTGCTGTTACGACTGAAGTACTCATCGAGCGCCTTTTCTGGGCCAAAGACGAAATGACACTAACTTGGTGGACGCATCTGTGCAACTCATGGCTTCGTTGGAAATCTGGCATACTGATGGTGTGTTCTGCAACAATTGCGTCTGAAAACGAGAATCCTACTATCAACCTTAGCCGATTCGATCAATCAAAGACCACCCGAGTCTGCAGGGCAGGCCAAGAGAAGGGCAAGAAAGTGGAGACTAGGCAGTGTTGACATTTGCATTATACTAGGTATATGTCAACAGTCACACTATCTCCCGAACAGTGGCCAAAGGTGCTGGAGTTTCTTCGTAGCCAGCCCGATTTGTAC
>DAOUJL010000025.1:0-31194 GCA_034422735.1 Dehalococcoidia bacterium
CAAGAGCGTTGGCGAAACTGCGGGTTTGGGGGCGGATTCGTGGGGAGAAATGGCGCACGAATCGGGACTGGTGGGGTGCGCATGGAGATGGAGGGGACGCGGCCGGGAACGGACGGCGCGGGAGAGTGACGGTTTTTTCGGGTACGTGGGCCCGAGTGAGCGGGTGTGGGCGAGGGCAGGGCAGGGTGTTTGCGAGAGGGACGGTTTTGGGTGCGCCTAGTAATCGGACACAGTCTCTATCGGTGGAACCTGTAACAGTTTAGTCGGTGCGTTATCAGGGTGAGTGCGCCATCGTGCTACAGCCTGTGGGCTCCCGCTTCCGCAGGAGTGGCGATGCCGCGTCAGCAAGACTTGCGAAACCGTTCACCGACCAAGCTGATACAGGCTCACGCGCCGCCGGGCGCGCGGCACAAGGTCTTAGCTGCTATACTTTGCCCCGGGCGCCGGCAGCGGCGCCCGCGAAGCCGTACCCCTGACCCTGGGAGAAAGAACGCCTTGAGAATTGGACTCATATCGGACACGCACATACCCGAAGCTGGCAGCGAGCTCCCCTGGCAGGTCTACAAGGCGCTTGCGGGCGTGGAGATGATCCTGCACGCCGGCGACATGCACGTCATAGAGGTACTGGACTGGCTCGAGGAGATAGCCCCCGTGCTGGGCGCGCGCGGCAACGGCGACGGCGACGGCCACCGGCCCGACTTCCCCGAAGACGACCCCAGGGTGAAGGAAGCCCACGTCTTCGAGGCCGAGGGCGTGACCATCGGCCTCACACACGGCTTCCCGCTACCCGAGGAGGCGCCCTGGACCACGCTCGACGACCTCATGCTGCGCAAGCTGGGCCGGCCGGTGGACGTGATCGTGTGCGGCGATACGCACGTCACCATGAACACCACGCGCGAGGGCGTCCTGTTTGTCAACCCCGGAAGCCCCACGCTGCCGCGGCAGATGTACGCTCTCGGCCAGGTCGGGATACTCACCGTGGAGGCGGACATCGCAAGCGCCGAAATAATTGAGCTATCCTCCGTCGGCGAATAGCGCGCGCGAAGCCTGGCGTTCGCATCAGCCGGTTCGTTCAGCTACGGCGAGCCGTCTCGCACTTGACGCTCGACAATGCCTTAGTGTACAACTACACCCGCCAAGGGCCGGGGCGCGCCGCCGGGCGCGCCCTCGTAGTGGGGCGAGGCTAACGGCCCCTCTTGGCGCCGGTGCTCCAACATCCGCGTTAGCGAACAGGAGGATGCTATGGCCGACTACCAGGACATTGTATGGGAGGAGCACGGCCCGGTCGCCGTGTGCAGGCTCAATCGCCCCGAAAAGCTGAACGCCATGCGGTCCCAGACCACCGAAGAGATGTACCACGCATGGCGCGGCTTCAACGCTAACAAGGCGCTCAAGGTGATGATCGTTACCGGCACCGGGCGCGGCTTCACCGCCGGCGCCGACGTCAGCCGAGAGGGCATGGGCGGCCCGCCCGCCGACCCCGGCGCCACACCTGGCGCCGCGAGCCCCGCGCCGCGAATGCTCAAGGCAATCGTCGAAAAGCCCGTCATCGCCGCCGTAAACGGCGCCGCCGCGGGCATGGGCTACGTGCTCGCCCTCGCCTGCGACATCAGAATCGCGTCCGACAGGGCCCTTTTCCACCACGTCTACCTGCGCCGAGCGCTGGTAACAAGCGGCGAAACGTGGTACCTTCCCCGAATCATCGGGCTGAGCAACGCCATTTACCACATTTTCATGGCCGACGCCATCGACGCCGACGAAGCCCTTAGGCTGCATCTCGTGTCGCGAGTAGTCCCCCATGACGACCTCATGGACGAAGCCATGGCGATGGCCCAGGAGCTGGCAACCCGTCCGCCCAACGCCACCAAGTACGCCAAAAAAGCCATCTACAAGGGATTGAACCTCACCATGGAAGACGCCATGGAGTACGTTGGCTACACCCGTGCGGCAAACCTCAACTCCGGCGAGGCCGAGGAAGGCTTCCGCGCGTTCAACGAAAAGCGGGCGCCCAACTGGTAGCCCGACCGTACAGCCGTACAGACGCCAGGTAAGCAAATTGAGAGGGAGGACAATGGCAAACTGGACAAGATTGAACCGTCTCTTGCTGGTTGGAGGCGTGTTGCTCGCGCTGAGCTTTGTGCTCGCCGCCTGTAGCTCGGCAGAGGAGGCTCCGCCGACGCCCACGCCGGTAGACGTTTCCGGCATAATCCAGCAGGTGATGGCAGCCCAGCAGCCCGGCGTGACCACTCAAGACGTCACCGCCGCGATCCAGGCGGCGCTGGCTGAGCAGCCGGGCGTCACGTCCGCTGACGTGGCCAACGAGATAGCGAAGGCCCTCAGCGCAAGGCCCGGCGTCACCTCCGCGGACGTCGCCTCGGCGATCGCCTCCGCGCTCGACGCGCGTCCCGGCGTGACCACGCAGGACGTGGCCAACGAGATCGCCAATGCTCTCAGAGCGCAGCCAGGCGTCACCGAAGCGCAGGTCGCCGAAGCGATCCAGGCCGCTCTAGCCGAACGCCCCGGCCTTACGGAGGAGAAGGTTACCGAGATCGTCGCCATGGCGATGGCCGAGCAGCAGAGCGCAGTGGTAGCCGCGGTCGCAACCCAGGTCGCCATGCCCCTCGAACCCGCCCGCGCAACCCCCACGCCGACCGGCGAACAGGTCATGACGGGCGGACAGCTCATTATACTTGCTCACTTTGATGTTGGTCACACCGACCCGAACCGCAACAGCTCGGTTTCGGAGTTGAGCTTCTTCACGCTCATCCACCCGAGCATCTACCAGTACGACACCCGCACCTGGGTCGACATAGCGCCCGACCTCGCCGACTCGTGGGGTATCAATGACGCGGGCGACCAGTACACCTTCAGCGTGCGCGACGGCGTGCAGTACAGCGACGGGCAGGCGGTCACCGCCGGCGACATGGCCTACAGCCTGAACCGTTCCATTGCGCTGCCCAACAGCATCGGTATGCCTCGCTGGGGTTGCATACGCGGCTTCATGGAGCCCGACGGCGCGAGCGCCGTGGACGACGACACGCTGACCGTGCAGCTCAAGTCCCCCGCGGTCGCCTTCCTCGGCTGCCTCGCGTCCCCCTGGATCATGATCCAGAAGGAAAGCCTGCTGAGGGACATCGACGAGGGGATCAGTGGCGATGCGGCGCGTGAGCCTGATCTGGACGAGATTATCGGCGCGGGTCCCTTCAAGCTTGCCGAGTACAGGCGCGGCATCTCCTGGGACGTCGAGAGAAATCCCAACTACTACGACCAGCCGCGGCCCTACCTAGATCAGGTGCGCTACGTGCTGATAACCGACCCGAGCGCGAGAGTGGCCGCCTTCCGCACCGGAGCCGCCTATATGGAGCCCGTATTCCCAGGCTTCGGGCCCGACGACGACATCGCGATCAGGGAAGAGTTTGGGGATCGTCTGACCACCACCGAGACAATCGGCTTCGGAGTGAACGGCGTTCACATAAACCTGAGAGTTCCGCCGTTCGACGACGTGCGTGTGCGCCGAGCAATGCAGTTGTCATTCGACCGGCAAGAGGCGATTAAGGTTCTCCACCCGCTCGGCGGCGACGTGCTCTGCTACTACCCATGCGTGTTCGACTGGATCTACGACGCCGACGACTATAGGCAGTTGCCCGGCTACAACCCCGACACCAAAGAGGCCGACATAGCAGAAGCCAGGCGGCTGATGGAAGAGGCCGGATTGGCGGATGGCCTGGACGCAGTTCTCAGTTTCAGGTCGGTAGGTAACTATCCCGATGTCTCGGCGATTCTGCTCGACCAGTGGAAGGAAATCGGCCTGAACGTTGAGTTGCGCCAGTACGAGAGCGCCGCCGGTTGGGCCGCCTACCAGGCGCATGACTTCACCCTGGCGATGCAGGGCACGGGCCTGAACTTCCTCGATCCCGACGCCGCCAACGACCTGCTCTATCTACCCACCGCGGGACGCATGTACCAGGGCTGGGAAAACGAAGAGTTCGTCGAGCTGTTCGCGAAGGAGAAGGGCGAAACCGACCGGCCTACCCGTGCCATGCACCTGAGGCGCATGGCCGACATTCTGGAAGAAGACCTGCCCTACCTGACTACGACCGGAGGACTCGGGTACTACATTCAGTGGGGATGCGTGAAGGGGTACACCGCCCCCGAGGCCCTCGGCCAGAATAACTACCGCCACGACCGCACCTGGATGTCCGACGAGGCGCCCTGCCGCTAGGCAGCGTGCAAACTGATAACAATTGGACCCGGTGGGACGGAGGTCCATGAGGCTCCGTCCCGCCGGGTGCATATTTCCTCCTCTCCCTAGATGGGAGAGGGTCAGGGTGAGGGTGAAGGCATCAGCAAAGTCAAGTCTACCTCTCACCCATAAACTCTCCTTCCTGGGAGAGAGACGCAAAAGCCAGGGCCAGCAAACGCGGCCCCCTTTCGAGGACGCGGGAGTGTAGATTTGCGAACTTACATAATTCGCCGACTGCTCCTCTTCGTGCCCACAATCTTCGGCGTAACACTCGTCGTCTTTGTCATTCTGCGCATTGTGCCGGGCGACCCGGCGCTGGTTATGCTGGGCGGCTTCGAAGGCGAGGGCACATTTACCCAGCAAGACCTCGACAACCTGCGGAGGAATCTCGGGTTGGATAGACCTATCGCCATCCAGTACGTCGACTGGATTTATGATGCCGCGAGGCTGGACTTCGGCGACTCGTTCTTCACCAACACTCCCATCTGGGACGAAGTTCGTCCCAGGCTGCCTCTTACGCTGCAGTTCGCGCTCATGGCCATCCTCCTGGCGGTGATTCTCGCGCTGCCCATGGGCGTTATCTCCGCCGTGCGGCAAGACACCTGGGCCGACTACTCCCTGCGGATTTTCGCTATCATAGGGCTGGCCATGCCCACCTTCTGGGTAGGCTCGCTGGTGCTTCTGGGATTGTCTCTACAGTTCAACTGGATTCCTCCCCTGGGTTACACGCCGCCTTGGGAGAACCCGTGGACAAACTTCGTGCAGCTCATCTTCCCCGCCGTGGCGCTGGCCTACTCCACCAACGCCGTCACCGCCCGCATAACGCGCTCGCAGATGCTTGAGGTCCTCCGCGAGGACTACATCCGCACTGCCATGGCCAAGGGACTCAGGGAGCGCGTGGTCATCTATCGCCACGCCCTCAAGAACGCCTCACTGCCGGTGATAACCCTGTTTGGCGTACAATTCGCCACGCTCCTCGGCGGCTCAGTAGTCATCGAATCGGTGTTTAGCCTTCCCGGTATCGGGCGGCTGCTCATCTTCTCAATTAACGTCAGGGACTACCCGATGATACAGTTCCTGGTGACGTTCATCGCGTTCATATTCCTTACGATGAACCTGCTCGTGGACCTGCTGTACGGCTGGCTCGATCCACGAATCCGCTACGACTAGTCCAGGTCACGAACCGCAAATGCAAGTAGGTAATCATGGCTGAAAGGACGATGGACACCACACTGGAGCGCGAGTTCGGGCTGCGCAGTAAGCGTAGCGCCTGGCATCACTTCGTCCGCTTCATCAAGGACAAGCCACTTGGCGCGATCGGCGGATTCATTCTGGTCACGGCGATCCTGGTTGCGGTTTTCGCCGCACTGCTAACCCCTTACAGCCCAGACGAGTTCGACGCGGACGCCCGGCTGGCGCCGCCCGACACGACCCACTGGTTTGGCACCGATCACATTGCCCGGGACGTCTACACGCGCGTACTCTTCGGCTCACGCGTGTCCCTACTGGTGGGCTTCATCGCGGTTGCAACCTCAACTGTCATAGGCACCGTGCTGGGAGTGGCCAGCGCCTACTTCGGCAAGACGCTGGACCTGCTGTTACAACGCGTCGTCGACTCGCTACAGGCCGTTCCCGGCCTTGTTCTGGCGTTAACCCTGATTGCGGCTCTGGGGCCGTCCCTGTTCGCCGTGATTCTGGCAATTACCATCGTCAGGTGGCCCGGCACCACGCGCACCGTGCGCTCGGTCGCTCTCAGCATCAAGGAAAGCCAGTACGCCGACGCGGCAAGGGCCATTGGCGCCAGCGACATGCGCATCATGTTCAGGCACATAACGCCCAACGTCATGGCGCCCGTCATCGTGGTTGGGTCCGCCGTGCTGGGCGGCGCGATCGTCACCGAGGCCAGCCTCAGCTTCCTCGGGCTCGGCGTGCCGGCGAACATCCCCACCTGGGGCAACATGCTCGGCCAGGCGCAGCAACGCTACATCGCCGCCGGTCCGTGGACCAGCATCTTCCCCGGCGTCGCGCTGACAGTCACCGTGTTCGGCATCAACGTGCTGGGGGACGCCATCCGCGACGTGCTCGACCCGCGCCTACGCGGCAGCAGGTAGAATCCGCTGTCCCTTCCCCTTCGCAGGGGGCAAGCTAGGATGGGGGTGAGGGTGGCTTCTTACGACAGCGCGTTCCCCGCGGCTTCTTCCGGCTGTTGGCCTATCACCCGCTGCCGCTCCAGCGCGTCGAACTCGTCGCGTGGCAGCCCCAGCAGCTCGTGCAGCGTGTGCCAGTTGTGCTGACCCAGATCCGGGGCCGGCGAGCGGAATCCCATGGGCGCTTCGGACAGCGTGAACGGCAACCCCGGGTGCAGGTGGCTGCCCGCGTCCCCCGGGTACTGCTGTAGCTGGAAGTAGCCTTCGTGCTCGTGCTGCGGGTCTTTGGACGCCTCGTTGATCCTCTGCACGGCGCCCGCCGCTATGCCCTCGCACTGTAGAAGACCCATCAGTTCGTGCTTGTTCCGGCTTGCGGTCCATTCGCCGATGGCCGCGTCCAACTCGTCGTGTCGGCGCTGACGGCCGGCGTATCCGGCAAGCTCCCCATCAGCGAGCTCCGGTCTTCCCATCAGGCCGCACAGCCTCTCCCACTCCTCGTCAGAACCGACGGAAATGGCGATCCACTCGTCGTCCCCGTCGCACCTGTAGCAGCCCTGCGGCGCTGACGAGGCATGACGGTTTCCGGTCCTGTCCCGGTACTTGCCGCTCAGGGAGTATCCGATCATGTCCTCGCCGATGAGCGACGCCATCGACTCCAGGTGCGAGAAGTCTATGAACTGCCCTTTGCCCGTGCTGCGCCGACTCCACAGCGCCGCCAGCACCGCGGAAGCGGCGTGCAGCCCGTTCACCGGGTCGGCGTGGTTCCCGCCCGACCGCATCGGGTACGCCCCCTCGTAGCCCGTCAGGTGCGACACGCCCGCCATGGGCTCGATGGTGACGCCGAATCCCACGAACGACCTGTCGGGCCCGGAATTGCCGAAGGCGGGCATAGACACCACGATGATGTCCGGCCGCTCCGCCTTGAGCGTCTCGTAGTCCAGTCCAAATGCTCTCATCACGCCCAGCGAGAAGTTCTCTATCACCACGTCGCTCACCGACGCGAGTCGCTTGAACAGGCTCACGCCCGCCTCTGTCTTCAGGTTCAGCGTGATCCCCAGCTTGTTCCGGTGGAGCTGGTGAAAGCCTCCGGAGCGGTTGTACGGCTTCTCACCCGGATCGCCGCCCGGATACACACGTCGCCCGTTGCCCGGCCGCACCGGCCCGCGCGTGGGGTCCAGCCGCGTCACCGACTCCACCTTGATCACCTCCGCCCCCATGTCGCCCAGCAGCCTGGTGCAATGCGGGCCTGCCCAGATCATCGACAGGTCTATGATGCGAATGCCCTCAAGCGGCAACACGTTCATGCTATCTCCCTACTCTCCTCGGACACGGCGCTAGTCAGTCTCCGCACCCTCCGTTCGCGCTACGTCCTGCCGGCCCAAGCCGAGCAGGCTTGAAAGCACCTCCGCGTTGTGCTCGCCCAGCAGCGGCGCCCTCGCGTTCTTCCAGGGCGTCTCCAGCATCTGGAACGGGCCTGCGGGCGAGCTGAACCGCCCCACCGCCGGGTGCTCCAGCTCCTCGAAGTACCCCCGGAAATCCAACTGCGCCGAGTTGACCACGTCCTCTGGCGTCGCCATGTAGCCGAACGCCAGCCCGTGCTCCTGGCCCAGCCGGCAGATCTCCTCCTTGGTGCGCTCCATCAGCCAGGGTCCCAGGATGGCGTCGATGGCGTCCCTGTTCTCCGGCTTCACCCGGTCGGCTACCGTCGCGAATTTGGGATCGCCCAGCCTCGGGTCGATGAACTCCGCCACCGCCGGCCAGTTGGTGGGAGGCCCACATATCACGGCCACGTAGCCGTCCTTGCACGGGTACGGCCCCCAGGGGTGGTTCATATGCCGGTTGCCCGTTCTCACCATATTGCGGCCGACCAGGTTGGAGCCGACGAAGTGGTTCTCCATCAGGTCGGCCATGGCGCGGTGGACCGACACCTCCACCCGCTGCCCCGAACCCGTGGCCTGCGCGTGGAAAAGCGCTCCCATCGTGGCCACGAACGCCGTCTGACCCGTGACGAACTGCGTGATCGGCACCCCCGACATCAGCGGCTCCCGGTCCGGCTCTCCGCTGATGAACATGGCCCCGCTCAGCGCGTAGGTGACTATCTCCTCGCCCTTGTACCCGCTGTACGGCCCGTCCTGCCCAAAGAACGTGACCGAGGTAACGACCAGCATCGGGTTATCCGCCCGCAGCGCGTCCATACCGAGTCCCATGGCATCCATCGCGCCGGGCGGGAAACTCTCGATCAGCACGTCCGACCTGGCGGCCAGCCGCCGCAATGCCGCGCGGCCCTCGTCGGCGTCAAGGTCCAGTGTCACGCTCTTCTTGCCGGCGTTCAGGTAGAGGAATCTGCCTCCGCTGTTAAGGTCCGCCCCGTCATCGGGAAAGGGGCCGGCCTTACGGGAGACGTCGCCCACGCCGGGCGGCTCGACTTTGATAACCTCCGCGCCCATTCCGGCGAACAGCCTGCCGCAGTACGGCCCCGCTATCCCCTGCGAAACGTCCAGGACTCGAAGGTTGTCAAGTGCGCCGTCACTCATGGCCGCTCCTCCGAACGAGGGATGCCCAATCTGCGTGAGACGCGGGCAGTATAGCACAGCCCCGCCGCCAGTCCTCTCAAGGGTGTTGTCCGGAGCTTGTTTCGATTGTAAGACGCGCCCGCCACCGTCGTTTCCGCTCCTCGTTTCCACGGGGATAAGCTTCGCGGGGAGGCGAAATCTGCTCGATTCTGCGCCATTCTGTTGAGTTCGTAGCTGAGTGTGTCGTTGGATCCGCTCAATTCTGTAATACCGGCGTGGGCAATTCAGGGCATAAGTGTCGCACCGCGTGGCAGAAGAGGACAGGAGGCGGACGGGGCCGACTGGCCGTGTCTTCGCTGCCGGAGGACGCCCACAGGGGACACCCTTACGGAGGCCCGGGACATGATCCTGTCTGGGGCAGGGTTTCCGTGCCGCGAGGTCGGTTCCTCGCGTATGCGAGGATAGCACGGATGTACGCCTAATTCAAGACCGGTGGCGAATTTGCCGGATGGGGGCGAATTTGTGGGGAGAAATGGCGCAGGCGTGGGGACTACGCGGCGCGTGCGCGGGGTGTGGGTGGTGCAGGGATGGGAACGGGTGGCGCGGGAAAGTGACGCTTTTTCGGGGTACGGGGAAGCGAATGGGTCGGGTGAGGGCGCCGCCGCTCCACCGAACCAACCAGCGAGAGCATTCAAGGCGATCCGAAACCCAGTCCGGACCTGATCAACTCATCGAACCTCAGATGGAATCCCTTGGGTATCTGATTCGGAATGTTCTTTGTAGGACTGGTCGCATTGAAGGCGCTCTTGCTGATTGGTGTCCTGGCAATCTCCATTGGCTTGTCCAGGTACAAGAGGCGACTTTCCCCATGCTCCCAGCCCTCTTTGTGAGCCCGCTTCTTGAGCATCTCAAGCCCGCACTCCCATTGGCTGTTGTGCTCGCTCTTGGTCGGGGCATTGTATGCAGGCGGATTGTTGGCAAGCACAACGATCTCGGTGTGCAGTACACGGCTCATCATCCTGATGCCGCTTATGGGGTTTTCTTTCGTGAAATAGGGAGCGAAGTACAGCGGAGCGCTCTTGTCCCTTGTCGAAGTGACGTACATCCAACCTTCTTCAAAAATACTTGCGCTCAGTGGGTTCACGTCCTGAATCGAAATCTCGGCATCGTAGTAGTCCATGTGGTGTTCGCTCCTGATGAATCTGGTGAACCGTACGATAAGGTATCTCGACACATCCGAACCGTCAGCAGGACGGCGACGCTTCCCTCTTCAATGTTCCTTGCCGATGTAAAGCGGCATGATATCGCCAGACTCCTGGCTTTTGCGTCGTCGGCATGGGTCGCTAAGTACGAACATAACAGGTCTTTGTTATTGCGGTCAACTGTGCAATTACGACGCCCGCGGTTGACACTGAACGATATAGGCGTACAATCGACCGAGACCCGCAAACCGACTCGGCCTGGCGAAAGCGCGGTGTGTGCAAGTGACCAATGATGCGACCGACAGCCCGATTACCGGCGCCCTCCTCTCCGGGGTCCGCGTGCTCGACCTCTCGGAAGGCGTGCCCGGACCGTTTGCCGCCAAGCTTCTCGCCTACCTCGGAGCCGAGGTCATCAAGGTCGAACACCCCGGCCGGGGAGACGCCAGCAGGCGCGCCAGTCCCTTCCTGGATGACCTCCCCAACCCGGAGACCAGCGGCTCCTTCCTCTACCTCAACGGCGGCAAGAAGAGCGTAACCCTCGACGTATCCACCTCCACCGGCGCGCACGTCCTCAAGCAGTTGGTGAAAGAGTCCCAGGTGCTGGTCGAGAGCTACCATCCCGGCCACCTAGAGGACATCGGCCTGGACTACGAGACCCTCGAGCGCGTCAACCCCGCCCTCGTGCTCACTTCCGTGTCCCACTTCGGCCGGACCGGGCCGTATCGCCACTACCGCGGCGGCGAGCTCGTCGACTTCGCAGCGGGCGGCAACCTCAACCTGATGGGCCTTCCGGAGCGCGAGCCGATCAAGTTCGGCGGCAACACCGGCCAGTACCTGGGCGCCGTCTCCACCCTCAGCGGCACGATGCTCGCCCTCTACAGCGCCGACGGCACCGGCGCCGGCCAGCATGTGGACGTCTCGATCCAGGAGTCCCTCGTCTGTTGCCACATCCAGGACCTGTGCAACTACGCCTATACCGGCGAGGTGCAGGGCAGGGGACACGGCTCCATGATCTACCCCTGTAAGGACGGCTACGTCGGCCTCACCCTGCAGCAGCACCTCTGGCCCAGGGTCTGCGCCATGCTGGACATGCCCGAGCTCGAGCACGACCCGATGTTTGCCACCTTCCAGGGCAGGCGCGAGAATGCCGACCTGCTCGACGCACACATCATCGGCTGGATGATCGAGCGCACCAAGGAAGAAGTCTACCACGAGGCGCAGAGCTACAACATGCCCACCGGCTACGTCGCCACCGTGGAGGACATCGTGAACTCGCCCCAGCACGCCGCCAGGGACTTCATCGTCGAGATGGACCACCCTGAGGCCGGCCCTCTCAAGTACCCCGGCGCGCCCTTCCGCATAGCGGGCGTCGAGGTCGAGCACCGGCGCGCCCCGCTGCTGGGCGAGCACAACGCCGAGGTGCTCTGCGGACTGCTGGGCTACGACAGGTCGGAACTCGTCATGCTCAGGGGCGCCGGCGTCATCTAAACCGCCCCGCTATCGAAGGAGCGCAAAATGTCGGAGACACTCAAGGGCGTCCGCATCCTCGACTTCAGCATGTTCCTGGCCGGCCCCCACGCCACCAAGCTGCTGGGCGACATGGGCGCGCAGGTTATCAAGATCGAGGCGCCCCACCATCCCGACGCCCTCAGGGTGAACCCCCGCGACATTTATCCCGACCGTGATCCCGGCGAGCGACCCTGGAACCGCTCCGGCATGATCAACGAGCGCAACCGCAGCAAGCTGGGCATCACCCTCGACCTCGCCACGCCGGAAGGCCGTGACATGTTCCTGGACCTGGTGAGCGTGTCCGACGTGGTGCTCGAGAACTTCCGCGTCGGTGTCATGGACCGCCTCGGCGTTGGCTACGACGTCCTCAAGCAGTACAACCCTACCGTCATACTCGCGTCCCTCTCCAGCCAGGGCACCACCGGCCCAGAGAAGGGCTACCGCTCCTTTGGCAACACCCTCGAAAAGCTCTCCGGCCTGTTCAGCCTCACCGGCTATCCGGGCGAGCCGCCCTACTTCAACGGCATGGCTTTCCCCGACCCGCTCTCCGGATATATGGGCGTCGCCCTCGTCACCGCCGCTCTCCGGCACCGCAGGCGCACCGGCGAGTCAATGCGCCTCGACCTGTCGCAGCGCGAGATGGCCACCGCCGTCGTGGGCGAAGCCATCATGGACTTCACGATGAACGGACGGATCCGCGAGCCTATGGTCAACCGCCACACCGCGCAGGCGCCGCACGGCGCCTACCCCTGCGACGGCGAGGACAGTTGGGTCGCCATCTCGGTCGAGGATGACTCCCAGTGGCGCGCCCTTTGCGCCGAAATGGACCGTCCAGACCTGGCCGATGACCCTCGTTTCGCCGACGCCGCCGCCCGCTGGGACAACCACGACGAGCTGGACGCCATCATCGCCGACTGGACGTCGCCGCTCGACAACTACGAGGTGATGAACCGGCTGCAGGCGCGCGGCGTCCCGGCCAGCGTCGTGATGAACGCCCAGGACCTGATGAGCGACCCCCACCTCGAGTCCCGCGAGTTCTTCGAACTCTCCGAGGACCCCGAAGCCGGCCCGCACCGCTACTACAGCCGGCCCTGGAAGCTCTCCAAGACGCCTGGCGCGACGCTCTATCCCGCGCCGCTGTTCGCGCAGCACAACTCGCTCATCTACGGCGAGCTGCTCGGCATCGACGACGAGGAGATGGCGCGCCTCGAGGCCGAATCCATCACCAGCGACATCCCCGGCAACCCTCGCGCGACTGGATAGAGGTGAACACGATGAAGGCTCTAGTGGTAGGCGGCACCGGGCCAACCGGCCCCTTCATCATCCAGGGCCTCCTCGACAGGGGATACGAGGTCACCATCTACCATCGCGGCTACCACGAGGTGGACGACATGCCGCCCGTGAGCCACCACCTGCACGGCGACCCGTTCGATCTGAACACGTTACAGGTCGACTTCCACGGCAAGTCCTACGAGCTCGTAGTCGGAATGTACGGACGCCTCCGCCACGTGGCCGCCGCCATGGTCGGCCGGACGGCGAAGCTCGTCGGCATCGGCG
Organism: Dehalococcoidia bacterium; assembly: GCA_034422735.1. Classification (GTDB taxonomy): domain Bacteria; phylum Chloroflexota; class Dehalococcoidia; order Lucifugimonadales; family CATOSD01; genus CATOSD01. Next base: position 13,172 of record DAOUJL010000025.1, read on the forward strand.
GCGCCGCCTCCTACCTGCGCCCGCAGCACGCGGACGACCCGCTCGCGGCCAGGAGCCTGCCGACGCCGCTCGATTTCCCCATCTACGCCGAGCGCGACCTCAACCCGTTCGCGTTCGCCGTCGCCGAGACCGAACGCCGTGTCATGGGCCACCACCAGCGCGGCGATTTCGACGCGGTGATGGTTCGCTACCCCACAGTCTACGGCCCGCGGACGCCCCGCCAGTGGATGTGGCCCATCGTGCGCCGGGTGCTGGAGGGACGCCCCCACATTGTCGTGCCCGGCGACGGTTCCAGCCTTATGCCCACCGGCTACGCCGAAAACGTCGCCCGGATCGTCCTGCTCGCCTGCGACAGCGACCAGGCCAACGGCCACATCTTCAACGCCGTGGACGACCAGACCTACCGCATCAAGGACTTCATCGCCATGGCCGCCCGCGCGCTCGACCACGAATGGGACATCGTGGAGATAAGCCACCCCCTGGCGTACCAGCTCGCAAGGGGCTACTGCATGGGCGATAGCCGGACGCTCGACAACTCCAACCTCAAGACGATCCTCAACTACCAGGACGTGGTTCCCGTGGAGGAAGGCGTCAGGAGAACGGCGCTCTGGCTCGCGGAAAACCGCCACCTCATAGACGAGCAGATCGAAAGGCTGGTCGGCAACCCATACGCCTACGACGTCGAAGACAGGCTCGTCGAGTCATTCAGAGGCTGGCAGCAGCAGGCGTCCGAGACAATCCCGGAACCGGAAGCAGCCCCGCGTCCCCAGGAGTTCCGCGGTCCCTCCCAGCCCCGGCAGGGTTCCTAGCAACCGTCCGCCGCCCTCTCACGCGTTTCATTCCAGAACGAGGAGACCAGCCAGTGTTTTGCACAAACTGTGGGGCGAACAACGAGGATGCGGCAAGGTTTTGCGAAAAGTGCGGCGCTCGCATGTCGGAAACGACGTCAGGCGGAGACGCCTACAGAAGCCAGACGGCCTCTCCTGTGACGCGGGAGTACGTGCCCAACTACCTGGTGCAGGCAATTCTGGTGACTATCTTCTGCTGCCAGCCGTTCGGCATAGTGTCCATAGTGTTCGCGGCACAGGTGAACGGAAAGCTTGAGAGCGGAGACATCGAGGCCGCGCGCCGTACTTCGCGGTCCGCAAAGATATGGGCTTGGGTGGCGTTTGGAGTAGGTGCGGCGGTTTACGGTGGGGTAGTGTTGATATACGGGGCGCTCATCGTTATTGCCGTGATTGCCGGGTCCTGATGAGGGGCAGGTAGGCCATGTTGGCAGAAGAAGGAAATGGCGCGACTCCGTGGCGCTTTCGACTCTCACCCAGCGCCGCCTGCGTGGGGTTGGCGCTGCTGGGTGCGATTGGGCTGGTTGTGGTGTACATCGTCGATCCACGTGTTCAGGGCAACTACCCAATCTGCCCGTTCCTGGGGATGACAGGCTACCATTGCCCCGGCTGCGGCACACTGCGCGCGATTCACCAACTGCTGCACGGCAACATCCTGAGCGCGCTGGGCTACAACCCGCTTGCTCTGCTTTCGCTGCCCTTCATCGCGTACTCTTTCGCCACTGGGATGATGAGGGCGTTCGGCGCGAAAGCACCGCGTCCGGTGTTTGTACCGTCGCATCTGATATGGGCGCTGCTGTTCGGAGTGGTTGCATTCTGGGGGCTGAGGAACGTGCCAGTAGCCCCGCTGAGCGCTCTCGCGCCGTAGGGCGTGGGCACGCTCGCGGCACGTCTCACGCGCTCCCCAGGAACACCTGCGTCAGAATGTCCGTATCCCGCACCGTCTTCGGCGTGCCGTCGTGCACCACCTCTCCCTTGTCCAGCACGTAGGCCCTGTGCGCGATGTCCAGCGCGCCGCGGATGTTGTGCTCCACCACGAAGATCGATGTCCCCAGGCGCTCGTTGATCTCCGACACCTTATTGAATACCTCTCTGACGATGATAGGCGCCAGACCCAGCGTCGGCTCGTCCAGCAGCAGCACCTCCGGGTCCGCCATCAACCCCCTGCCCAGAGCCAGCATTTGCTGCTGTCCGCCCGACATCTGGCTCGCCACGTCCCGCCGCTTCTCGTACAGCACCGGGAACAGGTCCATCACCGCGTCCAGCCTGCGCTGCTTTTCGGCCCGGTCGTCGACGAACAGGCACCCCATCTCCAGGTTCTCCGTGATGGTCAGGTGCGTGAACACACGCCTGCCCTGGGGGACGAACGAAATGCCGTGCTTCACGATGTCGTGTGTGGCCATGTCCAGTCGCGCGCCCTTCCAGCGCACCTCTCCGGCCACCACCGGCGCGAGACCCATGATCGCCCGCAACACCGTCGACTTTCCCGCTCCGTTGGGGCCCATCACCGCGGCCACCTCCCCCTGCCTCACGTGCACCGACACTTCGGTCAGCGCTGAGACCGCCCCGTAGCTGACGGAGACACCCACCAGTTCGAGCAGCGTGCCGTCGGTCGATTCTGTGGTCTCTCTCACTTCGCCATTCCTACGAGCCCAGGTACGCCTCGATAACCTCCGGCCTCGACAGCACGTCGTCAACCTCGCCCTCGGCCAGCAGCGTCCCGCTGTCCATAACGATGATGTAGTCCGAAAGCTCCCGCACGATTTCCATGTTGTGCGAAACGAAGATGATCGCGTGCCCCTCGTCTCGCATCGCCTTCATCAGATCCTTCACCCTGTTGAGCATCTGCGGGAACAGGCCCGCGAACGGCTCGTCGAACAGGTACGTGCGCACGTTCATCGCCATCGCCCGCCCGATCTCCAGCAGCTTGCGCTGCCCGTAGGACAGGTCCGACGCCATTGCGTCCCGCTTCTCCCACATCCCCACGTTTTCCAGAATCTCCTGCGCCCTCTGCCTGTAGCCGGGCCGCGCGCGCTCGAACAGCGCCGCGAACAGTCCCCGCGACGTAAGCGCCACCATGATGTTGTCCCACACGCTGATCTGGTCGAACAGCCGCACCTCCTGGAACGTCCGAGTGATCCCGTGATCGGGCGTCTCGTAGGCGTGCAGCACCTTGAGTCCATTGCCGTCGATGAGCACCGTCCCGCCGTCCAGCGGCAGCACGCCGCTCAGCACGTTCATCAGCGTCGTCTTGCCCGAGCCGTTCGGTCCCACGATGCTGGTCATGCCGTGGCGCGGCACGTCGATGCTCAGCCGGTCCACCGCGTAGACCGCGCCGAACCGCTTAGAAATCTCCCTGGTCTGAAGCGCGTAGCCCTCGCCGCTGTTCACAGCCTGTACCTCCCGACCAGGCCCTGCGGCCTGAACACCATCAGCAGCACCAGCAGCGCGCCAAGAATCATCTGCCGCGCCTGCCCTACGTGCTCCGTCGGCAGGAATGGCAGAAAGCGCATCCCCTCCTCCAGCAGCACGAACGCCATCGCCCCCAGCAGCGAGCCCCATATCGTGGCCAGCCCGCCCAGTATGACGATGGACACCAGCAGTATGGACTCCAGCAGTATGAACGAGAACGGGTCGATGAAGCTGGCCCAACTGCTGAACAGGCAACCCGCCAGCGCCGCCATCATCGCGGAGATGACCCACACGGCCAGCTTGTAGTGCGTCGATCGGTACCCGAACACCTCGATGGCCTGCTCGTCCTCGCGTATCGAAGTGAGCACCCGCCCGAACGACGACGTCACCACGAACCAGCATATCGCCACCACTATCGCCAGGAACACCAGCGCCAGCGCCAGAAACTCCACGTCGCCGTCCAGCACCCAAGGGCCTATCTCCGGACGCGCGATCTCGTGAATCCCGAACGCGCCCCGTGTCACGCCGCGCCAATTGAGGAAGACGTTGAAGGCGATTATCGCGAACCCGAACGACACAAGCACGAAGATGTCGTCGCGGAAGCGATTGAACACCACCCCCACCGCCAGAGCGATGACTCCCGCCAGCAGAATGCACACCGGCAGCGCCGCGAAGAACGACCACTCGAACGTCGCGATGGCCTCGGTGCGTAGCTGCTCGTAGTCCGGAGACGACGTCAGAATCGCCATGGCGTAAGCGCCGATGCCGAAAAAGCCGAAGTGCCCCACCGAAAGCAGCCCGGTGAATCCGACCACGAGGTTCAGGCTCACCGCGAGGATGGCCCAGATGGCGAACACCGTCGCGATGGTGACCGCGAACCCAGTGCCCTGCCAAAGCATGAACCCCGCGGCCCAGCCCAGCACCAGGACGTTCGCCCACAGCCCAACGTTGCCCCGCGCCGACTTCCAGGCCGCGCGGGGATCGCTGGCTATGCCCCTCACGCCTTCGACCGCGCCAAGAATCCGCTCCGTCAAGCGTTCGTCCTCCCCATCACTTCCTCGGTATCATTCCCTTCGGCCAGAACGACAGGAACATGATCAGCAGCAGTACGGCTATCCCGTCCTTCCACTCTCCCGCCAGGTCCCAGATGCCGAACTGCTCCACCATGCCCAGCACGAACCCGCCCAGAAGCGCCCCGTACAGGTTGCCTATCCCGCCGACCACCGACGCGATCCAGCCCTTCAGCAGCAACAGCAGCCCCATCCGCGGCTGAACCGCCGTGTCGTGCCCGCTCAGCAGGCCCGCCAGCGCCGCCAACACAGCCCCTATGAAGAACACGATTGTGATGACGTATGTCGTATTGATGCCAACGACCTTCGACACCTCTTCGTCGTCACCTATTGCGCGCACCATCTTGCCGAAGTTCGTGAACTTCAGGAACGCCACCAGTCCCACGAACGCCGCGAGAGTCACTCCGATGGTGAAGAGGTTGAAGCCCTTGATGTTGGCTCCACCGAAAGTCCAGGGGTCGCTTCCGAATGCGTTGGGCAGTGGCCGCCCGGCGCTTCCGAACACGATGGTTATTGCGGCCGAAATCGCGAGCAGCACGCCCAGCGATGCCACCAGCATGATTAGCGGCGACCGCGCCCGCTCCCGCATGTATACATACAATCCGCGGTACAGCGCTACGCCCACCGCGCCCGCCAGCAGGCAGGACACCACCCAGCTCAGGTACAGGTTGGACTCGGGCGTGGTGTAGGCCAAGTAGGTCAGGATAGCCCCCGCGGCGCCCGCGAATGGCGCCGCGACCACGTAGGCGAGGCGTCGCCGTAGCAGACGACCCGGCGCCCAGGTGAGGAACAGCGCGACGAACACGCCAACCGCCGGGCTGAGCAGCACGTGCAGGCTATCGGGGTTCGCGAGAATGTACCAGGTGTACGCCCCCACTCCGATTCCAACCACCGCCTCGATCACCAGCGGGGCCACGCCCCCTATCGAGGAGCGCACGCGGGGGTAGAGCGTAGCGTGCAGCCCCCAGGCCGCGACTCCCGCCGCGATCAGGGCGAATACCAGGTTGAGGTAGAAGCTACTAGGGTCGTAGAAGATGGCGACGTCTTTGGAACGCAGGTACAGCACACCGTAAGCGCCCACGGCCGCCGCCGCTCCGTAATACAGGTCGAAGAACCAGACTGTGCTGTAGACGAGGGTGAAACCCAGCGCAAGCAGCGCGTAGACCGCCCCCACCGACAGCCCGTTGAACGCGAACTGGAGCGCCAGCGAGGGCGCTTGTACGCCCTTCCAGCCAACGTACAGCGCCGCCAGGACTACCAGCACGACGGCAAGCGCGTTCGTCCACGTAAACCGGCCGCCCGCCGGCAGGCGCTCCAGGATGTTCCTATTGGCTATCGGTCACACTCCATGGCCCCTCTCCCACCAGTGGAGAGGGGCCTGCCCCCGCGAAAGCGGGGGATGGGGGGGACGCCCCCTACTGGCTGGGCGCCGGTCCCAGCACCTTGTAGCCGAAGTTCTCCGCAGTCCGCTCCGCGACCGGCAGCACTTCGACCACCACGTTGGCCAGGCCTTCGACCTCGCCCAGGTCATCGAAGCCGTAGTTTTCGCCGATAGTGCCGCTCCAGGTTATGTCATACATGCAGTCCCGGAAGCCGTCGGCGTCCTGGTCGTCATTGGTTTCCTTCAGGCACTCAGCCGTGATGTAAACGTCGTCGTACGCCGAGCCCAGGTACCACGCCAGCGTCACGTAGCCGTAGCGGTCCCTGAAGTTCGAGAGCACTTCCTGCGCCTTGGCGTTGGCCGGGTCCAGGTCCGCGGTGATGCCCTTCAGGCCTGTGGCGGCCTCTCCCGCTATCTCAAGCGCCGTCGCGCCCACCGGCACGACCTCGGAGTACAGGCCACCCTCGAAGCCCAGCTCGCCGATCTGCTTGACGATCGTGCCTCCCGCCTGCTCGGACTGGGCCGCGATGTGGATCGCGTCAGGCGACTCGCCGATCATCTTGGTGAGCTGGCTGCGGAAGTCGATTACGTCGGAAGCGTAGCGCTCCGCCGCGACCACCTCGCCGCCCAGCTTCTCGAACTGCTCCACCGTGGTGCGCCTAACGCCCTCGGCGTAGTCCGTCGCCTCCGTGATCGTGGCCAGCTTGCGGACACCGTCGGCCCAGAGCACGTTGCCGGTGTCGATGCCCACCTGGGCGTCGTTTAGCGAGGTGCGGAAGATGTAGTCGCCCGCGTTCGCGATGTCCGGGTTGGTCGCCAGCCCGGAGAACATGATCACGCCCTCTTCTTCAGCCAGCGGCGCGGCCCCAAGCATGGCCCCACTGCACGATGTGCCGAGGATGATCTTAACCCCGTCGACGTCGGTCAGCTTGCGGTAAGCTGTGATTGAGTCCTGGGCGTTGCACTTCTCGTCTTCGACGATCAGCTTGAGCGGGCGACCATTAATCCCGCCCGCCTGGTTGATCTCGTCCGCGGCCATCTGCTTGGCCTGGACGGCCACGTTGCCGTAGGTCTCACCGGGGCCGGTCACCGACTCCATCACGCCAATGACGAACGGCTCCGCATCTTCCTCTGCCTCTTCTGTGGCGCAACCCGCCACCATCACCGCGAAAGCGGCCATCATTGCGAACACAGCCGCAAGCCTGATTGCACTAGGGAAATTCGCCATCATCTAACCTCCTAATCTGGCGAGTGGCAAACGCGCCGGAACCCCGGCTGCACAGTGATGGAAGACAGTCTCCCCTTGTCACTGGCGCGGACATCCAGCGGTCAAAGAGATTTAACATAAGATTCATGCGGGAAGTCAAGACCACAGGGCGCAATATTCGAGAAATCGGTAGCCTGCAATTATAACAATCGACAACATTTGCCAAGACTCGGCAGTCTGCCACAATTACAGGCGGCGACGAAACGGGCAAAGAGCGAGGTTCGCAGCGGGAGCTAGCGGGTTCGTTGGCTCCGCAGGTAGGATTCGAACCTACGGCCAATCGGTTAACAGCCGATTGCTCTACCACTGAGCTACTGCGGAGCGCGTGGCATGCCCAAGTCATTCTAGCACCAAGCCCCGGCCTGTCTCAAGCGTGCCCCAGCCTGTGTCAGGTAGCCGGGCACGGCCACATTCGACATTCCCGCGGAGCTTGTCCCACCCACGGCGGCCGCCCCCGCCTTGACACTTGAGGCCCCCTCTCCATAGCATAGGCCCCGCCGGGCCGGACTGCCGGCCCATATCTCCCACTCGCACCTACGGAGGCTTGACCATGGACAACGCCGAACTCGCCCACCTTCCCACCCACCGGCTCGCCGAGCTCATCGCGGCCAAGGAGGTGTCCCCGGTCGAGGTCACCCAGCTCTATATCGACCGCATCGGCTCGCTCGACTCCCAGCTCAACTCCTACCTCACGGTGACCGCGGATCTGGCCCTGGAGGCTGCCCGCGCCGCCGAGGAGAAAGTAGCCCGCGGCGACGACCTCGGCCCGCTGCACGGCGTGCCCATAGGCATCAAGGACCTCCAGATGACCAAGGGCATTCGCACCACCGGCGGCTCCCTCGTGTTCGAGGACAGGGTGCCCGATGCCGATTCCGCCGTCGTCGAGCGTGTGCTCGCGTCCGGCGCGATCATCCTCGGCAAGACCAACACCTCCGAGTTCGGCCTGCTCGGAGCCAACGAGAACCTACTCGGCGACGACTGCCGCAACCCCTGGAACCCGGAGCGCACCTCCGGCGCGTCCAGCGGGGGCGCGGGCTCAGCCGTCGCGGCCGGACTCTGCTCCATAGCCACCGGCGGCGACGGCGGCGGTTCCATCCGCATCCCGGCCAGCTTCTGCGGCATCTACGGCATCAAGCCCTCGCAGGGCCGCGTGTCCAGCTTCAGCGGCGTAGCGGCCCATCCGCTTGCCAACTACACCAGCCAGCAGGGCCCCATGTCCCGCACCGTGCGCGACTCGGCCATCCTGCTCCGGGCGCTCGCCGGCCACGACTCGCGCGACGTCAACTCGCTGCGTGACCCCGTGCCGGACTTCGTCGCCGCCGTGGATCGGGGCGTGCAGGGCCTCCGCGTGGGATACAGCGCGGACTACGGCTACGCCGGCGTAGATCCCGAGGTGGCCGTGATATGCGAGAAGGCCGCGCAGGCTTTCTCGGACTTGGGCTGCGACATCGAGGAGTCCGACCTCGCCCTCGAATCGCCCTTCGAAACCTGGTGGACGCTCTTCTCGACCAACGCCTACGCCTCGCAGGGCCACCTGCTCGCCGACCAGTCCGAATTGCTCACCTGGTACGTCAAGAACGCGATCGAGGCCGGAGGCAAGGTCAGCGGCGTCGACTACAGCCGTGCAGTCGGGGAGCGCGACCGCATGTGCGCGCAATTCGCCGAGCAGCTCGACCGCTACGACATCCTGCTGTCGCCCACCATGGCGACGCCCGCTTTCCCGGTCAAGCAGTACCCGGAGGAGATAGCGGGCCGGCCGGCTGAGCCGAACCCCGCGTTCGCGTTCATGCCCTTCACCCACCCCATCAACGTCATCGGAAACGCCGCCGCCAGCGTGCCCTGCGGCTTCTCGTCGGACGGGCTGCCCATCGGCCTCCACATAGTCGGTCGCCCCCGCGACGAGGAAACCGTCATAGCCGCCTCAGCAGCCTTCGAGCAGGCCCGCCCCTGGGTCCAACACCGCCCCCAGGTCAGCTAGGCAGCGTGAAAATCCCTTTCCCCATCAAGGGGGAAGGTTAGGATGGGGGTGAGAAGGCCCTCAGATCACCCCCGCCTCGGCCAGCACGCCGAGCCGCTCCCTGCTCATGCCCAGTTCGCCGCAGTAGACGTCTACATTGTGCTCCCCAATCATCGGAGCGCGTCGGGAGATGCGCCACGGCGTCCCGTTGTAGATAGCCGCCGGCCCCGGGTAGATGAACGCCACGCCCAGCTCAGGGTGCTCCACGCGCGTGAAGAAGCCTCTGTCCTCCAGGTGCGGATCGCCCATGATGTCGTCCAGCGTGCGCACCGCCCCCCACGGATAGCCGCGGTCCTGGCCGCCGCGCCAGACCTCGTCCTGCGGCATGTTGGAGATGAAGTCGTTGACCACCTGAGCGATGTGCGGTTCGCTGTCCGTGAACACGCCCCAGTCCAGGTACTTGTCGTCGAGCAGGTCGTCCGCCATGCCGTACCCGTCCATCCACTCCGCCAGACCCCGCAGCCGTGTGGGGTTGGGATTGCCGCCCCGCCCCGTTGTCTGCACGAAAGCGCCGTCGCTGGTGGGAATCTGCGTGGGCGTCGACGGCCCCGGCGCAGCGTGGCGTCCAGTATGCCGCCGCACCACCCGGCCCAGGTAGATGTACGTCGGCACCGCGCTCTCCGTTGTCAGCGCGCACGCCTCGTGGATGGAGGCGTCTATGTGCTGGCCCTCGCCGATCATCGACCGCAAGTGCAGCGCCGCCATGATGGCGATGTAGGCGTAGTGGCTGCCTATGTGCCAGGCGTTCCCGCCTCCCGGCGCGATGGGAGGAGCGTCCGGCACGTCCTCCTCGTCGTAGCCGCACGAGGCCATCTGTCCTCCGGCGGCCATCTGCAGCAGGTCGGAGGTGCGGTAGTCACGCCACGGCCCGGTCTGCCCGAACGGCGTCAGCGAGCAGTAGACCAGCGCCGGGTTGATCGCCCTGAGCGTCTCATAGCCCAGCCCCAGCGAGCCCAGGCGCCCCGGCGCGAACGTCTCCAGCAGCACGTCGGCGCCCGCCGCGAGCCGCCGAAGAATGGCCTTGCCCTGCGGCCTCTCCATGTCGAGCGTCACGCCCCGCTTGGACGTGTTGTAGTGCCAGAAGTAGAGGCTGCGCTCCCGGTGCGGCACGTCGCCCAGGAACGGCCCGACCGAGCGCGTGGGATGACCGCCAGGTGGTTCCACCTTCACCACGTCCGCGCCGAGGTCGGCCATCAGCTTGCCGCAGAACTGCCCCTTCTCGTCGGCAAGCTCGATCACGCGAAGCCCGTGCAGCGGCCCTACGTCGGCCATGTCAGCGCCTCCTCCACGTAGTCGAACCGCTCCATGCCGGCAGGCCAGAACACGCCGTCGTCATACGTCCGCTCCACCTCCTCGCTCTTCAGCCCCAGCAGTTCCCGCGCCACCCGCGACGTGTGCTGCCCGATCAGCGGCGCAGGCGCACGCACCTGCACCTCCGCCCCTGACAGCCGGAAGGGCGTGTTCTGGTACTTGCGCTGGCCGAACACCGGGTGCTCCATCTCGCTGTGCGCGCCCCTGGCCCGAAGCTGCGGATCGTTCTCGACGCGGTCCTGGGAGCTCTGCACCGGCATCGCGAGCACCCCCGCGTCCTGGCACCGCTCCATCACCTCGTACTTGTCCAGCGTCGCCGTCCACTCCTCGATACCCGCGTCTATCTCGTCCTGCCGGTCGATGCGGCCCTCCAGGGTATCGAACGCGGAGTCCAGCGCCCAGCCGGGGTTGTCCATCAAGCCCACCAGCGCCCGCCATTCATCGTCCGAGAAGCATGCGATCACGCACCAGTCGTTGTATCCGCCGCCGCTCGTCCGGTAGGAGTTGTGCGGCGCCGCCATCGCGCCCCGGTAGTTGTTCAGCCTCGGCGCGCCCGGCCATACGGTGCGGTTCCCTGGCGGATAGCCCTCGCGCCGCGAGGGACGACCGTTGATGGTGCGGTCGAGGAAGGCGGAGCCGGTGAGCGTAATGCCCACCGTCATCTGGGACAGGTCAACGTGCTGGCCCTCGCCGGTCACGTCCCGATGCCGCAGCGCGGTCAGCACGCACATCGCGCCGTACATGCCGCCCGAGTCGTCCATGTACGACCAGCCCCAACCGGCGGGCGGCTCGTCCGGCAGTCCGGACAGGTAGGTCATGCCCGACAACGCCTGGGCCGACGGTCCCATTGTAGTGTAGGCGTGGTCCCGCCCCTCCTGGCCCAGCCCCGCCATCGAAACGTAGATCACGTCCGGGCGAAGCTTCCTGAGTTCATCGTAGCCCAGACCCCTGCGACGCATCACCCGCGAGCTGAAGTTCTCGATGACCACGTCCGAAATCGAGATCAACTCGCGCAGCAGCTCCATGCCCCGCTCGCTGCGCATGTTCACCGTCACGCTCACCTTGTTGGCGTTGGTGTCAGCGAACGTGCCGGAGGAATTGGGTCCGGGCTCGACGCCCGGCGGCTCGTTCCCGCGATTCTGCCGAAACGGGTCCAGGTTCTGCGGCCACTCGACCTTGATCACCTCGGCGCCCATCGCGCCAAGCCACCGGGTAGCCCAGGGACCGGCGCGCACCCAGGTGAAGTCTACGACTCGTAGCCCGTCCAGCGGGCGTGGCATCGGCATTTTGCTAGCCCTGCCTCAGCAGGCCGTACACGCGCTCCGGCCTCACGAGCACGACGACCGCTCGCTGGTCCACCATCGCCTGGTCGTACTCGTCCCAGTCTGGGTGGTCTTTGTCGCCGCAAGCTCGGTACACCTCGCGCAGCAGCACGCGCAACTCCTCGGCATCCGTGTTCGAGGCGTCGAACAGCGACGCCTGCCCCTCGACGCTGACGAAGCTTCGCCAATCGTCGGTCACCGCGAGGACTGTGCAAGTGGGGTCGCGGCGCAGGTTTCGCACCTTCGCCGACCTGCCGTGCACGGCCACGAACGCGGCGTTGCCCTCGTGCGCTCCGCACACCACGATGCTAGCCTGGGTAGCGCCGTTCGCCTGCCGCGTGGTGACCACACCCCGGTGGTTTGTCCTGAGAAAGCCCTCTACCTCTCGAAACTCCATGCTTCGCGCACCGCCTCATTGGGATTCAATAGTCTGCTTTCATGGCCGACCTGTCTGCACTGTTCTACTTCAGGTAGCGATCGAACCAGCGCAGTATGTGTTCGAGTCGCACTATGCGCCTGTCGGTCCGTCCGCTCCGTGACAGGCCGTGCGACTCGTCGGGGAAGCGCACGAACTCGGTGTCGACGCCGAGCCGCTTGAGCGCCACGAATAGCTGCTCGCCCTGCTCGATGGGGCAGCGCATGTCGTTCTCGCTGTGCATGATGAGCGTGGGCGTCCGCGCGTTTCCGATGGCCTTGAGCGGCGACTGGTCCAGGTAGTTCTGGGGGTTGTCCCAAGGCGGCTCGTCGCCGAGCGCCTCCTCGCGCATCCAGTTCATGTCACTGGTGCCGTAGCTGCTGAACCTGTTCAGTATGCTGCGCTGCGTGACCGCGGCCTTGAACCGCTGCGTCTGGCCGATTATCCAGTTGGTCATGAAGCCGCCATAGCTCCCGCCGGTAACTCCCATTCGGTCCTTATCGACGAAGGGTAGCGTCTCCACGTAGTCGGTCCACGCCATCACGTCGTCGTAGTCGGCGGTGCCGGCGGCGTTCCAGATGGACGCGCCGTGCGCCTCGCCGTAGCCGGTGCCTCCGCGCGGGTTGGAGTACGTCACCACGTACCCTTGAGCCGCCAGGTAGAAGAACTCGAACAAGAAGAAGTTGCCGTACTGCCCCTGCGGCCCGCCGTGGATTTCCACGACGGTAGGGTATTTTTGGGAAGGGTCGAAATCGGGGGGCGTCAGCACCCAGCCCTGCAGGTCGTTCCCAGCGGCCCCCTCGAACCAGACGGATTTCACCTCGCCCAACTCGACGCGGTTCAGTATGTTGTCGTTGAACCGGGTAAGCCGCCGCTTGCGCCCGTTGTCCAGCCGGCGTGTCCACACCTGGCCTATCTCGTAGGTGCTCGCGTGGAAGTAGGCCATCCGCGAGCCGCGGTCATCGAAGCTGTACGCGCCCACCACGCCCTCGTCGTCGATGACTGGGACCATGTCGCCACCCTCGACGGGAATGTTGCGCAGTGTGGTGTTGCCGTGCTCGCTAACCTGGAAGTAGATCGACCTGCTGTCGGGCGACCACCTGGGCGGGGTCATGTCCGCGCCGCCCAGGTCGTTCATGGTGGAGTTGGACACCGAGACGTCGAAGCGGCCGGTCAGGTCTCTGGACGGCGCGCTTCCGTCGAAGGGCACGACCCACAGGTTGTCGTGCTGCCACCAGTCGGAGCGGCGGCTGCGCCCCGTGAAGGCGATCCACGCGCCGTCGGGCGAGATACTGGGGAGCCCCTTGCGTCCCACGTGCGTTTCTATCTTGCGGGCCTCGCCGCCCTCGGCAGGCATGACGAAGATGTCGACGGAGTCCGGCGCGAAATCGGGGTCCTCGGCGACGTTGGAGGTGTAGGCGATGTGCCGGCCGTCGGGCGACCAGCACGGCTCGCGCTCGGCGTGCACCGGTCCGTCGGTGAGCTGCGCGGCCCTGCCAGTGCGGGCGTTTACCGTCCAGATGTGCCACTGTTCCTTTGCCAGGAAGCCGATGCCGTCCCACTTGTAGTGGACGCGCGTATAGTGCCGGGACACGATTCCGAGCCGGCGCTTTCGCTCGTCAGACTCGCGTTCCAGGTCCTCCTGGTCCCTCTTCTGGAACTCGAAGGCCAGCCGCGACCCGTCAGGCGACCACTCGAACGAGCCGAACTTGCCCTTGAGGTCGGTCAGAGGACGCGCCTCGCCTCCGCCAAAGGGTATGACGTGGATTTGAGGCTGTGAGGAGTCGCCCCTGTTGGAAAGGAACGCTATCTGGGAGCCATCGGGGGACCAGCGCGGGCGCGTGTCCTGCTGGTCGCCGTAGGTGAACTGGCGCGCCGCCCCTCCCCCCGTTGGCACCACCCACAGGTTCGAGTACTTGCGCTCGGACTCCCGATCGACACGTTGGACGCTAAAGGCCACGTTCCGGCCATCCGGCGATATCTGTGGGTCCGAGATAGTCTGAATCCTGTAAAGGTCCTGGGCGGAGATGCGCCCGCGTCGTCTTGCTTGGGTAACCATCAGTTCAACTCCAATCTCGCTCGTCCAAGGCGTGGATGCGTGCCATTCCTAGACCAGGGTGGCTCGCATCACCGTTACTGCCTGTCCAGCAATACGGACCCGCTCGCCGTCAACTCGCACCCTGAGCTCGCCGCCGCGTTCCGACAACTGTCGCGCCGAGAAGTTGGCTTTGCCCAGTCGAGTTTGCCAGTACGGACCGAGTGCGCAGTGGGCCGAGCCCGTGACCGGATCTTCGTCGATGCCCGAACCGGGTGCAAAGAAGCGGGACACGAAGTCGATCTCCGGTCGGTCGGAACGGCTGGTTACGATGACGCCCCGCGTGTCTATCCGCGAGATCGCGGCCAGGTCGGGCGTCGCGGCCTTCACTTCGCTCTCGGTTTGCACCTCCACCACGTAGTCGAACACGCTCCTGCCGACGAACGTTGGGGATACGCCGAGCGCCTCTGGAAGCTCGGGCGGCGCGTCGCACGGCGTGACGGGTGTAGCCGGAAAGTCCAGCTCGATCCAATCGCCGTCGCAGTGCGCCGTCAACGGGCCGCTCCTGGTATTGAATCTAATCGTCGCGTCCTGCCGTACCTCTCCCGTCTGCCAAAGCACGTGGGCGCTGGCGAGCGTTCCATGGCCGCAAAGGTCGATCTCCACGGTCGGCGTAAACCAACGGAGGTCGTAGACGTCATCATGTCTGATGAGGAATGCCGTCTCCGGCAGGTTCATCTCGCGGGCCACGTCCCGCATCCAACGCTCGTCGGGAGGGTGGGACATCACGCACACGGCGGCGGGGTTGCCGGCAAAGGGTGTACTGGTGAAGGCGTCGACCTGGTAGATGAGCTGGGCGATGGTCACGCCTCCTCGGGGTGGTCGATGAGTCGAATTCGGCGGACGTGGCGGCCTCCCTCGAACGGCGTGGCCAGCCAGACGTCGACGATCTCGAGTGCCGTCTCAAGCGAGATGAGGCGCTGCCCCATGGAGATCACGTTGGCGTCGTTGTGCTCGCGTGCGAGCGCGGCGGTGCGGGTGTCCCAGCACAGGGCGCAGCGGACCCCCGCGACGCGGTTGGCGGCTATCGCCTCGCCGTTGCCGGAGCCGCCCAGCACGATGCCGCGGTCGCACTCTCCGCTCGCGACGGCGAGGGCGACGGGGCGGATGAACAGCGGGTAATCGCAGGACTCCTCCGAGTGGGTGCCCACGTCGAGGACCTGGTGGCCCAGTTCGGACAAGTGCTGGATGATATGCTGCTTGTACTGGAAGCCGGCGTGGTCTGAGCCGATGGCGATCTTCATGGCGCTGGAGGGGCCTCGGTAAGATGGTGCTGAGTGATGGGCGGGGCAACTCCGAACCGCCCGGAGGCGAGTTTAGCAGCGAGCGCGCGGGAGCGTCAACCGCGCGGAGCCGGCGGCCATAAAAGCGAAAGCGCCCCATTCTCGTGGGGCGCGTTAATGCCGTGTGGTGGGTCGTGTAAGACCGAATTGCGAACTTTTCGCTGGGAGGTTCGTATCTAAAAGGGGAGGCGACCTTGGGTAGGCCCTACGAGCCTCTGGCCCATCGGGCTGGAGGCTCCTTCATTTCTCCCAGACAGTCCCACTGCGCCGCCATCAAAGTGAGGCCGGGCTACCCCTATAATCGTTGCTGCGCCCTTGCGATGACAAGACGGGATATGGCGCGGAGCCTCCCAACCCCCGGAACCGGCGGGGCAGGAGTGAGGCCCAGATCTATGGCTCCATTCCTTCATACTAGCCACAAAGCCGACCAAGAAGGCTGATGAGGAAGACGTTAGAATAGCCGTGTCAGGTGAATAGCCGGGCGATATCCATGCCGATTAGCGTAAGGCTCAGACTCAGCCACAGCGTTACGATTGTCCAGAAGAGCCACGGGTTCTCCGTACGACGGACAGGCTCAACCAGAAAGGTCTCTCCCGTAAAGAGGCTGGGCGCTGCCCAGAAGAGAAAGAGGAGACCCCAGACCCACTGGAGGTCGAAGATCACGGCCACCAAAACGATCGCTATAGCGACTAGAGTGAACCAGCGGACTCTACCGCTTGTACGACGTTCGCGCCGCCGATCAAAGCTCATGGTTCACGCTCTACATGTCGGGATGGCGGCTCTTCTCCCAACATCTGCCAGCCTAGGTAGTGGTGAAAGTCAACCACCACGCGCTCAATGGGTAGCAACTGTCCACCCCTGGAGTGGCGCGCTACCATCCCTCTCTGGGCCCGCTCGCATATGGCCCGGTCTTCTTCGAGAAAAGCGGTGGCGAATCCTCCGGAGACTGCCTGCGTGATAGCGTCGGGGTGTGACTTCGTAAGCGATCCTTGGAGCACTCGCGTCGAGGTAGGGGTGAGTGGAAGTGCGACAAGCCAGTCCCACGACTCTTGCGTGGCGACTCCAACGAACGATGGTGGAACGGAAACCAGCGTGTAGTGGTCGCCTCCTGAATTGCTACCCACCAGACCCGCAAGCAGCTTCCCGGCAAGACCTGAGCCTCCAGCTTGAACAATCGCCCCGCCTGTCAGCGTCCAAGCCGCCGAGCCTTTGATGTAGTAGGACCCGCGTGTAGGAGTTACCTTTTCCAGCGTATCCGCATGCACCTGGAAAAGGTGGTAGCTCTCCATTGCGTTCTCGACAACCAACTTCCAGTTGGCTGCCCATACCTCCGGAGCGGTCAACGGCCCCGCAACCGTGAACGACTCCATATCGAACTCTGCGAGATGTGGCGCGATCTCCGCCAGCCGTGCCCGCAGCGGCGGAGTCTCATCTGAGAGGCAGACGAAGACAACGCCCATCCAAGTCTCCACTCGGAAAGAGGGCAGGCTGTGCAGTCCCGAATCGATGGCGACACCCCGCGAGTAGGGCGCACCTCGGAAGGCTCCCGTGTCACTGTAGCTCCAGGCGTGATACGGGCAAACGATGCGGTCTCTTTCGAGATGATCAGCCCCCGGTTCGAGGAGGAGCGTACCGCGATGGCGGCAGACGTTTGAGAGCGCGCGAAGCAAGTCGTCCCCGCTTCGGACCAGCGCAACGGGCTCGCCGCCTATGTCAATGGCAAGGTAATCGCCTGGGTTGGACAGTGACGCTTCAGCACATACTGCCACCCAATCACGGCGGTAAATCCGTTCCATCTCCAGCGCAAAGAATGCTTCGTCGCGGTAGGCAGCGAAGGGAAGAGAACGCGCCTCGCCCACCGGCCTCATTGCCTCTTCCAGCAACTCTCTAGGTGAGTATGTGTTTCGTTGGTGCATTACTTCATTTCGCCGACATTGTTTCGGCCGGTCTGATCTGGTTGGCCATCCCCGCCATATTCACTGTGTCGACAGCCTACTGGACAGTCAGCTTTGGCCGCAGGCAAGAATGTTTGCCCTTATCAAGTGGGGGGGTGAAAGCAGAGTCGGCGGGGTTGGTTACCGGATGACAGAAGTCCGGAACCGGTCTCAGCGTGAAGGTTCTTGATTTTATCAAGTGTGGTGGCGGGGGCAGGACTCGAACCTGCGACCTTTGGGTTATGAGCCCAACGAGCTGCCACTGCTCCACCCCGCGGCGATCACTTGCAATTGAATCTGTCAATTCGCGGCGTCTTACGCCGCTTTTAGAATAAACGGGCCTAATTGTGGGTCAAGTCCTCGGTCTATTAGTACCGCTCAGCTGAAGCAGTTACCTGCCTTACACCTGCGGCCTATCAACCCCGTAGTCTACGGGGGACCTTACTCCCTTAGCCGAAGCCAGGGATGGGAGATCTAATCTTGGAGTTGGCTTCGCGCTTAGATGCTTTCAGCGCTTATCGCATCCAGACGTAGCTACCCGGCGGTGCCCCTGGCGGGACAACCGGTACACTAGAGGTCCGTCCTTCCCGGTCCTCTCGTACTAGGGAAAGCTCTCCTCAAATCTCCTGCGCCCACGACGGATAGAGACCGAACTGTCTCACGACGTTCTG
>DAOUJL010000026.1:0-26585 GCA_034422735.1 Dehalococcoidia bacterium
CCTTTCCGACGTACAAATCGGGCTGGCTACGAAGAAACTCCAGCACCTTTGGCCACTGTTCGGGAGATAGTGTGACTGTTGACATATACCTAGTATAATGCAAATGTCAACACTGCCTAATCTCACCTCCGAAAAAGGTGGCCGACATTTTGTGGGCCTCATCACAGACAATCAAGTCCCACCGGCAGTCAGGGGCGCTCAGTTTGTCTTGGACGTTGTCATCGCGGGCCAGCTTGTCTAGTCGACCTATCGCAAGATCGGTTTCGAGGAACCAGTTGCCTGTTCGTGCTGCTTCCAGTTTGTCATTGGTGAGAATTTCGAAGGGCAGGTTAAATCGCTGATGCAATTCGTCTTGCCATTGCTCGACCAGATTCCCCGGACAAACTACTAGGCACCTTTGCAGGTCGCCGCGAGCGATTAGCTCCTTGATAAGTAGCCCCGCCATAATCGTCTTACCCGCACCAGGATCGTCCGCAAGCAGAAACCTTAAGGGCTGGCGCTCGATCATTGCCTCGTAGACTGCTGTAATCTGATGGGGCAATGGCTCGACTTCGGAAGTGTGGACAGCCAGCAACGGGTCGAACAGGTGGGCCAACTTGATTCGGTTAGCCTCAGAAACAAGGCGAAACAGTTTCCCATCACCGTCAAAGCTCCAGGGACGACTCTGCTCCAATATCTCTATTCGAGATTCATCGCCCCGGTAAATAAGTTCTTCACCGAGTTGACCGGTAGGAGACCTGTAGGTAAGCGTAACCACATCCGGCCCATGCCATTGTGCGCTGACAACCGTGACGGAATAATCAGGTCGAATGCCACGTACGGCGGCATCGGGCTTCAGGTCTTCAAGTTTGCTCATCTCGAAACTCCTGCAACATCGACCAGAGGTTGCTTGCACGTTTTGCCATTATACACATTCCGCGACCGTTGGGGTGTCGCTCGCTGACCACTGGCAAAAGCGTCACTCCAGGCGGCGCAGGCTTGCCGCCGTTGCCAGGAACGCGAGCGCGCCAGCCAGGCTGACGAGGCCCATGGCCGTGATCGCGAACGGCACCGACGTGACGCCGGTGAGCCAGCCGACCAGCAGGCTGGCGGGCACGACGAATCCGCGCCCGTACGACTGGAGGCTGGTGATGCGGGAGCGGAGCGTGTCGGGCACCAGCGTCTGTATCAGGGCGCCGCTGGTGGTGCGGAACCAGGACTGGCTGAACGCGAACATCGCGATGAGGACGAACGCCACCGGCAGCCACTGGGCCTGTGCGAACGCGATGGCCAGCACGGAGCTGGCGATTGCCGCAGTGAGCGTAATCGGCCCCCGCCTGAACAGAAAGCCGAGCGAGGCCATCATCAGCGCGGCGACCAGTCCGCCGCCGCCGTTCACCGCCAGCAGGTAGCCGCCCACGTCCGCGCCCGCGTTCAGCACCCGGTCGGTGAACACCGGAAGCATGAACATGAGCGGCTGGAGGATGACGTTCGGAAGCATGCCGAGCGCAATCAGCAGGAAGATGGCCCTGTTGCCGCTCCAGATGTAGCGGACGCCATCCGTCATGTCGCGCAGAATCGAGCCTCGGTCTTCGGCGGGGCGTTCCCGGTAGTAGGGCGTCTTCATCGGCAACAGGGCGACCACGACCCCGGCGTAGAGCGCTGCCTCTATGGTGAAGTTCCAGAAGAAGCCCAGGTTGGCAATCAGCAGTCCGCCCACGAACGGGCCGATGAACCGCGTGCCGGTGATGGTGAGCACGTTCGCGGCAAAGGCGTTGGAATAGTACTCGCGCGGCACGGTGTTGGCTATCAGCGCCTGGCCCATGGGCTGCGTCACCGATACGCAGCAGCCGCTGATGAACACGTAGACGTAGGCGTGCCAGACTTGCGCGCTGCCGGAGAGCACGAAGAACGCGAACAGCAGGGCGAGCACGGCCATCAGCAACTGGATGGCCATCATCAGCTTGCGCCGGTCCAGGCGGTCGCCCAGCACGCCGCCCCACGGGGCCACAATCAACCCGGGCAGCGTGTTCAGCCCGCCGACGGTCACTACCAACAGGGGCGTCGCCGCCGCACCCTCCGCGAGGCGCTGCACCAGCCAGCCCACGGTGAGCAGTTGCAGCCACTGCGCGCTGTTGGCGAAGAAGTTGGCGGTCCAGATCAGCCTGTAGTTTGGGTAGCCTCGCCAGGAGTCCAGTAGCTGAAAGCGCGGCATGGAGACGGCGAGGCTGGAAGCGGGCGGCTAACCGGCCGCGCCCACCCTGGCGGCCCAGCGGGGCTGGTCGCAGATGTGCCCGAGAAACTCCAGGATGGTGTGTGCGGCCATGTAGGAAGTGATGCCGGTGCCCACGTCGAGCTGCGGGTTCACCTCCACCAGGTCGAAACCGACGACGTTGGTGTGCCGTGCGATGGCGATGAGGGCCTGGCGCAGCTCCTCGTAGGTCATGCCGTTCGGCTCGGCGGACACGCAGCCGGGCACCAGCGGCAGGTCCAGCACGTCGATGTCGATGCTCACGTAGCAGTCGGCGTCGCGCGGTATCGGTTCCACGATGCCCTGTCCGCCCAGCTCCCGCGTCTCGGTCATGCCTATGACACGGTTGCCGTCGTCCAGCGAGTCCTGCACCCACTCGCGGTTGTTGCGCAGGCTGCGAATGCCCACCTGCGTCAGGCTCTCAACGTGGTCCATGTGGTATATGTGCCTGAAGGCGTGGCTGTTGGTGTACTCGAAACCGTGCATGAAGGGCGAATAGTCGATGTGGGCGTCGAAGTGGATCACGTGGAGCGGCTCGTCGTAGGCGCGCACCACAGGGAAGGTGATGGCGTGGTCGCCGCCCAGCACCACCGGGAGCGCGTCCTTGTCGAGGATGCGGCGGGTGAGGTCGGTTATGTTGGCGAAGGTCTGCTCGACGTTGGTGGGCAGCACGTCGGCGTCGCCCACGTCCGCGATGCGGCCGGCCGTCATTTCGCGTTCCAGGTACACCTTGTCCGCGTCCTGGTCGAAGTAGCCGCGCCCGCCGAACCGCAGCGAGTGTTCGCGTATCCCCCTAGGCCCGAAGCGGGCGCCGGGCATGAACGGCGAACCCTCATCTGTGGGCGCGCCCATCACCGCGATGTCCGCATCCAGCGCGTCCAGGTCCGTGCAGATCTCGGAGCGCAGGAACGACGGTATCCCCACGAACGGGTACGAGCGAGATGAGCCTTCTTGCTGCTGCCGTTTCTCGTTGGTCATGGTCTCGTCCTTTCTCTCTTCTGCGCCTACACGCCCGCAGCCACGCTCGACGCGAGGTATCGCACCGCCAGCGGTGTGAGCCGGCCGTCCACGGTCACGTATTCGCCCGGCTCCATATCACCGAGCGAGAACGGCACGTACCTGCCCCACGATCTATCCTGGTAAAGCTGCTCATCGCCGTACTCCGCCGGGCCGCCGCAGGGCCAGCCGTAGGTGTAGTACATCACGCCCTCCGCGGGCAGGAGAATCTCGGAACTGACGCTGCCCCCGCGGGTCTCCGAGCCGGGGCGCTTGGTTTGGCCGTGGGCGCAGATGCTCCAGCCGGTTTCCTCGAGAGTCGCGTGGTCGCGGAAGCAGGAGGCCAGGTAGGCGGGATCAATGGACCCGGAACCCTCCGCCATCAGGGTGGTGATGCGGTCGTAGCGCACCACGGTCGAATCGCCGGCCTGCGGGGTGTGGGCGATACGCGACATCTGCGGCGAAATCCAGTGGTTGGAGCGGCCAATCCAGCCGTCGGTGGTGCGGGTCTCCACGTTGAGCGAGCGTGTGCTCACCTCGGCAAGGGCCACCTCACCGCCGGAATCGGCGAGCAGGAAGTTGCCGTGAATAGCCCTGGGATAGGACTCCAGCAGGCCTATAGCGTCCTCCACCGACGCGGCCTCGCTCAGCAGAAGGTCGCCGAAGCGGTAGTAGGGCACGCCCACCGCCCGCGTGCTGTCCGGCTCGAACTGGGGATCGGGTCGTGCCGCCGACCAGGTGTACGCGAAGCCCTTTTCGTTGAGCCCGCGCGTGTGCATGTGGTTGAAGTCGGCCACTGTGCCCATGTCCTGGGACACTATCTGCGTGCCGACGTAGCGATAGCCGTCCGGCGGCTCTTCGACCACCAGCCGCGTCCGGGTGGTGAACGGATCGTCGCTGGTGCTGCCAATCAGCGCGTGCCCGTCGGCGCTGCACGCGCCGGTCGCTCCCGCCGTGGTGCAGTTGTCGGGCCATGGTGAATAGAGTGTGTGTTCTGGCATGGCGACGCCTCCCTTCCCGGTTCGTGAGTGCGCCTATCATAACACTTCCGGCGGGGCGCAAAGGCCGCGAGAGGATTGGCGTGAGGCGCCGGTCAGGGAGTCAGCACCGCCCGCAGCGCCTGCTCCAGCTCGACGAGCGTGGCGAAGCCCTCGAACTTGGCGGTCACGAGGCCGTCGGCGTCGACCACGAACGTCCAGGGCTCGCTGGGGAGTCCCCACTCGGTAACGGCGGGCGCGATCCTGGCGTTGGAGAGGTCCCCCTGTATCTCGTGGGGGTTGTCGTACACCTCGACGTGGATGAAGTTCGCCCGGTCCGCGAATTGGCCCTTCATCTGCTTCACCACGTCGAGCTGAGGGCCGCAGGTGGCGGTGGTGCAGAAGGCGGGAGTCGAGAAGGCGACCACCAGCGGCTCGCCGGACGCGACGGCGTCGGCGATGGACATCGCGTACAGCTCGGCGTCGGGCTGCGGGTCGGTCGTCAGCTCGTCCATGTTGGGCGTGTCGGCCAGCGTCTTGCTCTTGGTGAGCGGAGCAGGCGCTCCCAGGGCGGGCGTGAGGCTCTGTTCGCGGACGGCCACCCGCGCGGAGGCGGATGACACCGTGGCGTCCGACCCCTCCACGCTGACGCCCAAGCCCCAATCGCCCGGCCTGTCGAAATCCAGGCGGACGGTGTACGCGCCGCGCCCGGTGTCGCCCCATTCACGGTACGTGGCGGTGACGGTCTCGATGGGTCCGTCCTGGCCCGTGGGAGCGAGGTAGAAGGTCTGGACGCGGACGCCCTCCGGCTGGCGCACACGGCCGGACCCGCTCGCGACGAGGGCAAACACGACGCGGTTGGCGCCGACGGCGAGGTCGGTTGAGGCGAGGAGGAGTCGCAGTTCGGCGGCGTCCGATGCGGGCGTGGCGGCGTCCGGCGGGGGTTGGGTCGGGACGGCGATGGGAGTGGGCGCGGCCTCGGCGCCGCAGGCGGCCAGAAGCACGAGCAGGGCGAGCAGCACCGGGAGGACACGCCAATGGCGGCATCCGATGCGGGAGGCAGGTGTTGCGGCGATCATGTCCGTGTCCTAGTCCTGTTCGAGGCGCGCGCGGGATTCGGCGCCATCGTAGGCGCCGCGGGCGGAGCGCCAGCGCACCAGCAGGGCGTCCCGCAGCATCTGGAAGGAGTCCACGGCGGGCCTTACCTTGCTCTCCGCCTGGTAGCGCCAGTCGATGGGCAGCTCGTGCACGCGATAGCCGCGCTTGAAGGCCAGGTGGAGTATCTCCACGTCGAAGCCAAAGCCCTCAACACGCTGGAGGCGGAAGAGGTCTTCGGCGGCGGCGGCCCGGAAGCACTTGAAGCCGCACTGGGTGTCCTGAATTCGAGGCACGGCGATCGCCTTGACCGACCAGTTGAAGACGCGGCCCATCACGTGGCGCAGCGCCGGCTCGTCGAACCGGCGGGCGCCCTCGGCCTCGCGGGAGCCGATGACGACGTCGTAACCGTCGTAGATGCGGAGAAGGAAGTCGTCCAGGTGGGCGATGGGCATGGCAAGGTCGGCGTCGCACATGAAGCGCAACCGTCCGGTGGCGGCCAGCATTCCGCTGCGGACGGCCCCGCCCTTGCCCGCGTGCGGGATGGACTCGACGCGGACTCGCGGCTCGCCGCTCGCCCAGGACTCGACCAGCCCGGCGGTGCCGTCGGAGCTACCGTCGTCCACTACTATGAGCTCCCAGGGGAACGGCTTCACGGACAGGTGAGCGACCACGGCGTCGAGAGTGGCGAGGATTCGGGTGGCCTCGTTGTACGCGGGGACGACGACGGAAAGGTGGGGGTCGGTCACAAGGCGCTCTGGCCGCGTCGGTGCGGGGGCGGCCTACGCGACCTGCCCGGGGTTGTCGAGCTGGAACGAGGTGTGCAGCGCCCGGGCGGCCCTGCCCACGTCGGCCTCGTCGACGATGCAGGTTATGCGAATCTCGGAGGTTGTTATCATGTCGATGTTGATCCCGTTGTCGGCCAGGGTGCGGAACATGGTCGAGGCGTAGCCGGGGGCGTCCTGCATTCCGGTGCCCACGATGCTGAGCTTGGCGAGATGGTCCGCGCTGGCGACCTCGCCGTTGCCGAGCTGCCTGGCCACGACGCGTGTAACATCCAGCGCGCGGGCGAGGTCGGTGCGCTTGACGGTGAAGGTCATGTCGGTGGTGCCTTCTACGCTGGCGTTCTGTACGATGACGTCCACGCTGACGTCGGCCTCGCTGAGCGGCTCGAACAGTCCGGCGGCGATGCCGGGCCGGTCGACCACGCCTCGGACGGTGATCTTGGCGACGTTGGTGTCGACGGCGATGCCCCTGATGCGGTTTCTGATCTCGCCGACGGTTGTGTTCATGTCCGCTCCTTCGTGAATGAGTGTGCCCGGGGCGTCGGAGAAGCTGGACGCGACCAGGATGGGGACCTTGTAGAACATGCCCATCTCGATGGACCGGGCGTTCATCTTCGCGCCGTAGCTGGCGAGCTCAAGCATCTCTTCGTAGTGGACCTCGTCCAGCTTGCGGGCCTTGGGCACGAGCCTGGGGTCTGCTGTGTAGATGCCCTTGACGTCGGTGTAGACCTCGCAGCGGTCGGCCTCGAGGCTGGCGGCCAGGGCGACGGCGGTGGTGTCGGAGCCGCCGCGTCCGAGGGTGGTTATGTCCATGTCCTCGGTTATGCCCTGGAATCCGGCGACGATGACGATGCGGCCGCGATCCAGCTCGCGGGCCACGCGCTCGGGCTGCATGAGGGCGATGCGGGCGCGTCCGTGGCTGGTGTCGGTGCGGATGCCGGCCTGCCCGCCGCTGAGGCTGATGGCCTCGTAGCCGAGGGCGCGGAGGGCCATGGCGATGAGGGTGCAGGAGACGAGCTCGCCGGTGGAAAGCAGCAGGTCGAGCTCGCGCGGCTCGGGGCGGCCCGACACCTGGCCGGCGAGGTCGATGAGCTCGTCGGTGGTGTCGCCCATGGCCGAGACCACGCTGACGACGCTGTTTCCGGCGTCGCGCGTGCGCCCGATGCGCTCGGCGACGTTTCTGATCTTGTCGGCGTCGGCCAGCGAGCTTCCGCCGTACTTCTGGACTACAAGTGACAAGTTGTTTCCTCTTTGCTGCGCGTCAGGCGCTCTCCTCGACGTGTGCGCCCTTCGACGTCGGCTTGGTGACCAGAATCGAGCCATCCACGCCCGACTTGTGGGCGATGTCGGCCATCTCGTAGCCGATCGTGTACTCACGGCCCCTTGTGAGCGCCAGCACGCTCGATCCGGCGCCGGACAGGAACACGCCCAGCGCGCCGGCGTCGCGTGCGGCGCGGAAGATGTTTCGCATGGGGTAGAAGATGGCCTGTCGCGCGGGTTGGTGGAAGCGGTCGCCGGTGGCGACGTCCATGTGGGCGAGGTCGCCGGTGGCGAGGGCGCGCACCAGCAGGGCGGCGCGGCTTATGTTGTAGACGGCGTCTGAGCGGGGAACCTCCGGCGGCAGCAGGTCGCGGGCCTCGCTTGTCGGCATCGGGACGTCCGGCACGAACAGCACGGCCATCAGGTCGTCCGGCACGGGCACGGACGCCGACAGTAGCGCGCCGTCCTCATCCCTGGCGACTATGCGGCAGCCGCCGAAGATGGCGGGGGCGGCGTTGTCCGGGTGGCCCTCCAGCCTCGCGGCGAGCTCCAGCAGTTCCAGCGGCGCGAGACCGTCGCCGCGCATCTCGTTCGCGGCAAAGAGGCCGGCCACGGCGGCCGCGGAGCTGCTGCCGAGTCCCCTGCCCAGTGGTATGCGGTTGTCGCAGGTCATCCTGACGCCGGGCGGCGACTCGCCCGCTCCCTCGA
Source organism: Dehalococcoidia bacterium (assembly GCA_034422735.1). GTDB lineage: Bacteria > Chloroflexota > Dehalococcoidia > Lucifugimonadales > CATOSD01 > CATOSD01. Next base: position 8,052 of record DAOUJL010000026.1, read on the forward strand.
AGAGTACGCTGAAGCCGCGGTAGACCAGGTTCGAGGCGTCCTCGGGCAGTTCGCTCTTGCCCTCCCCGGCTATCTCGATGCCGAGCGGGCCGGGGCGGCGTTCCACGCGAACGGTGTTCCACACGTCCAGCGCCATGCCGAGGCAGTCGAAGCCGGGGCCCATATTGGCGGTAGTCGCGGGGACCCGCACACACACTAGGTCTCTCATATCAAGCGGGGGAAATTATAGCACAGCGGGGGTGGTGTTCCGTAGTGTCGGGAAGGGGCGTGGACGTGCTTATGGTAGAATCGTTCTGATACTTGGAGGGCCGCATGGCGACTGAAGAAGGCATAAACGGGCAGGATGCGCCGCGATTCGGAGGCGACTCTGGGGACGGCGCGTCGCTTGGCGAGGAGTTGCGGGCGCAGTCGATGGAGGCGCTGGACTTCCCGGAGGTGCGGCGGCAGGTGGCGGGCCGCGTCACGTTCTTTCCGGCGCGCGAACTGGCGCTGGGGATGTCGCCGTCGCACAGCCCCGCCGAGGTCGAGGAGCTGCAGCGCGAGACGGCCGAGGCAGTGGAGTTGCTCGAGGAGGTCGACGGCGTCGACCTGCACCTGGCGGTGGACACCTCGGAGTACGTGGCGATGGCGGGCATCGGCGGCGTGCTGACCGGTACGCAACTCCTGTCGGTGGCGGACTCGCTGGAGGTGCACAGCCGGGCCACGGGCGCTGTTGGACGCACTCGCGGGAGGCTGCCGCTGCTCGCGGACGTTGTCGCGGGGATACCGGACCTGAGCGAGCTGCGGCGCCAGATTCGCAGGAAGATCGACGCGCGGGGCAACGTGGCTGACGACGCCACACCGTCGCTGCGTGCGCTGCGGCGGCAGGTGGTGCGGGCGTACGACCGCGTGACCGAGACGCTGCAGCGGCTGATACGCTCGGAGGCAGGACGCGAGGCGCTCCAGGAATCGCTCGTCACGACGCGCAACGAACGGGTGGTGGTGCCGGTCAAGGCGGAGATGCGGTCGCGCGTCCCCGGCATCGTGCACGACGCGTCCAACACCGGGGCGACGATCTACGTCGAGCCGTTCGCGACCGTGGATATGGGCAACGAGTGGCGGGAGCTGGTGCTGGAGGAGGAGCGGGAGACGCTGCGCGTGCTGCGCGACCTGTCCATGCTTGTGGGGGAACTGGCGGAGGATATCGGGCGCGGGGACAGGCTTACGGCGCGCTTGGACTTCATCCTGGCGAGGGCGCGCTACGGCGCGGCGAACCGGTGCGTGTCGCTGCCTCCGAGAGTCGCACGGGGGAACGAGGGACCGCCGGACACGTCGCTGCGGCTGCTGGAAGCGCGTCATCCGCTGCTGGGCCGGGAAGCCGTGCCGATAGACGTGTCGCTGGGCACGGACTGGCGCGTGCTTGTCATCACCGGACCGAACACGGGCGGCAAGACGGTTGCGATGAAGACCGTGGGGCTGCTCGCGCTGATGTACCAGTCCGGCTTGCAGGTCCCGGCGGCTGAGGGCAGCTCGCTGCCGGTGTTCGACGGAATCTACGCGGACGTGGGCGACCACCAGAGCATCTCGGAGTCGGTGTCCACGTTCAGCTCGCACATGCGGAACGTGGCGCGGATAATCGAGTCGGCGGGCCCGGGCTCGCTGGTGCTGCTGGACGAGCTGGGCGCGAGCACGGACCCGGAGGAGGGCGCGGCGCTTGGCCGGGCGGTGCTGGACCACCTCGCCGGCCTGGGAGTGAGCACCATCGCCACCACGCACCACCGGCAGGTGGCGACGCACGCGGAGGCGTCGCCGGACATGGGAAACGCGAGCGTACAACTGGAGCCGGACACGCTTGAGCCGACCTACGAGCTGACGATGGGCATACCCGGCAGAAGCTACGCGATGTCTGTCGCGGCGCGGCTGGGGCTGATGGAAGAGATCATGGAGCGGGCCAAGTCCCTGCTTGAGCCGCAGCATCTGAGGTTCGAGGACTGGCTGCGGGAGTTGCAGGCGGACAGGACGCGGTTGCAGACGAGGCTGCGCGAGGCGGAGGAGACCCGCGCCGAGGCAGAGGGCATCCGGCGGGAACTGCAATCGCAGCTCGACTATCTTGCCGATCACCGGGACAGCATCATGCGCAGCACGCGGCGCGAGACGCTGCAGCGGTTCGAGGACGCTCGGCGCAAGCTGCGGCGCATCGAGTCGGCGCTGGCGTGGACGGCGCCCGCGGCGGACGGCTCGGCGCAACGCGCGCGGATCGACGCGGCGCGGCTGGAGCTGGAGCGGGCGAGCGTGCCGGAGCCGGTCCCGGTGATGCGCCGTGAGGTGGAGAGGCGTCCAATCGGTGTCGGGGATAGCGTGGACGTTGGCGGGCTGAACCTGGTTGGCAAGGTACTGTCGCTTCCGGACCAGGGCGACGAGGCGGAGGTGAGCGTGGGCAGGGTGACGCTGCGGGTGGACCTGGGCAGGCTGACGCGTGTGGAGGATACCGCGCCGGAGCCCGAGAACGAGGCGCCGACAATCAGTTACGAACTGGCCCCTCCGCTGGGCACACAGGAGTTGGACCTGCGGGGGCTGCGTGCCGCGGACGCGCTGGTGCGTCTGGAGGAGTTCCTGGACGGGGCGATGCGGGACGGTCTGGGGTCGGTGCGGGTCATCCACGGGCGAGGCACGGGGGCGCTGCGCCACGCGGTGCGGGAACACCTGGCGCGGCATACGCTGGTGCGGGAGTTCGCGTCGGAGCCGCCGGAGCGGGGCGGAAACGGGGCGACCGCCGTACAGTTGGCATGAGCTGGGCGGCGCTAATGCCGCTCGCGCTGCTGCTGTTTGCGCTGTGCGAGAGCGTCGAGACGGCCACCCGGCTACCCGTGGTAGAGGTCGGCGGCGCGGCGTTCAAGGTGGAGATCGCGGACGACGCGGAGGAGCGGTCGCGGGGACTGTCGGGTCGCGATCCTCTGCCCGATGATGGCGGGATGCTGTTCGTGTACCAGGAGCCAGTTGTGCCGGGCTTCTGGATGCGGCAGATGCGGTTTTCGCTGGACTTCGTGTGGATTGGCGACGACTGCACGGTCGCGGACGTCACGCCCAACGTGCCGGCGCCCGAGCCGGGCACGTCCGAAAGCGAGCTTACGCTGTACCAGCCATCGGCACCGATCCTGTACAACCTGGAAGTGAACGCGGGCACTGCGGCGCGGCACGGAATCAGAGTTGGTGACGGGGTCCGGTTCCGCAACGTGCCGGGCGGCGGATGTTAGGCAGTTCGAAGGTAGGAAAGGAGACTCGCCCTGGTGCGTATTGTCTTCATGGGCACACCGGAGTTCGCGGCGCCGGTGCTCCGCGCGCTGGTGGACGCGGGGCACGACGTGGCCGCGGTGTACACGCGCCCGGACAGGCGGGCGGGCCGTGGCAGCCGGCTGGCCGCGCCGCCGGTGAAGAGGGCCGCCCTCGAACTGGGTCTGAGCGTGCGGCAGCCCACGTCGCTGCGGCGTGACGAGGAGGCGCAGCGCGAGATACGTGAACTCGCGCCGGACGCCATCGTGGTGGCTGCCTACGGCCTGTTTCTGCCGCCGGACACGCTGAGCGCGCCCAGGCTTGGGTGCGCGAACATTCACCCTTCGCTGCTGCCGCGCTACCGCGGACCTTCGCCTGTTGTGACGGCGCTGCTGAACGGGGACGAGTCGACGGGCGTGACGCTGATGGTGCCGGACGAGGGTATGGACACCGGGCCGATTCTGGCGGCGTGTGAGACGGCGGTAGGGATGGACGAGGACGCCCAGACACTGACGGCGCGGCTGTTCGAGATGGGCGCGGCGCTACTTGTGGAGACGCTGCCGGCGTGGGAGCGGGGAGAGGTGAGGCCGGTGGCGCAGGTCGAGTCGCTCGCGAGCGTGACCAGCCTGGTGAGCAGGGAAGACGGCGAGATAGACTGGCGTCTGCCCGCGTCGCGCATCGAGCGTATGACGCGCGCCTACAACCCCTGGCCTGGTGCGTTTACGACGTGGCGCGGGTCGGTGCTGAAGGTGGTGAACGCGCGGGCGCGGGAAGCCAAAGCGGGCGACGCCGCCCCCCCCGGCCTGGTCGTCGCGCTCGCAGACGGCGGCATCGGCGTGTGGACGGGCGACGGCGTGCTGGAGCTACGCCGCGTCCAGCTTGCGGGGCGCGCCGAATCGGACGCACGCGACTTCGCCCGCGGGTATCGGGAGTTCGTAGGGTCGCAACTGGGCGAATAGTCCCTTCCCCCTTGATGGGGGAAGGTCAGGATGGGGGGTGAGACCCCGCCGCCGCCTACAAAGGCGGCCGCTGCCAGCCAATGAGCGCTGACTCCAGCACCGCCGCCAGCGCCAGCGCCACGTCCTCTCGCCAGGGGCGGGCGACGACCTGCACGCCGATGGGCAGTCCCTCTGGAGACGTGCCGCCGCGCACCACAGCGCCCGGCCAGCCGGTCACGTTGTACGCGCCTGTGTAGGTGAAGCCCATTCGCCGGCTCTCCTCGAACGTGCCCTCGTGCTCGGTGGCCGGGAAGGCGGCCGTGGGGCAGAGGATGGCGTCGTAGTCCTCCATGAAGGCGAGCATGTCGCTGCGGTAGGCGTCGGCCTTCTCCAGCAGCGCGCTGTACTCGTCGGCGGGGACCGCCTCGGCGTCGTCCAGCCTGCGCTGCAGCCAGGGATGGCTCTCGGTGGTGCCGTACTTCGCCAGCAACCGCTTCGTCCAGCCCCGGCCGTCGGCGCCGCTGAGGGCGTTGTGGAAGTCGGGTAGCTGCGCGAGCGCAGGCGGAAGGGCCTCGACGACCTCGGCGCCCACGTCCCGGAGCGCGGCGGCGGCGGCGACCGCGGCGTCCGCGGTCTCCGTGGTTGGGGTCTGGAGGCCGTTGTCCGCGTGCATGGCGACGCGGAGCGAGCCAATCGCGACGCCGTCGGGGTCGCCCAGCGGCACGGGGGCGATAGCGGGGTCTCGCCAATCCGGGCCGGCGATGATGGGCAGGGTGAGCGCCAGGTCCTCGACGAACCGCGCCATCGGGCCGAGCTGCGTGAGCGAGTCCACCGCGCCCATGCCGTAGGGCACTATGTGGCCGGTGCGGGGTACGCGCCCGGAGTTGGGCTTGATGCCGGCGATGCCGCAGAAGTGGGAGGGCAGGCGGATGCTTCCGCCGGTGTCGCTGCCGATGTCGAGAGGGGAGCCGCCGGACGCGACGATTGCCCCCGCGCCGCCGCTGCTGCCGCCGGGCATACGCGAGAGGTCGTAGGGGTTGTTGGTGCGCCCGTAGACGAGGTTGTTGGTCTCGCCCGCGAGCGTAAGCTCCGGCGTGTTGGTCTTGCCGAGCAGGATGGCCCCGGCGGCGCGTAGCCTCGCGGCGACTGTGGAGTCGCGGTCGGGGACGAAATCGGTGCGACCCAGCGTGCCGCCAGAGGTGACCACGCCCTCGGTGTCTATGGAGTCCTTTAGCGTGATGGGAACGCCGTGCAGTGGGCCCAGGTTCCGGCCCCGTGCCAGCGCCTCGTCTGCGCGCCGGGCCTCTTCGCGAGCACGCTCGGACGCGAACTGGACGACGGCGTTCAGGCTGCCGTTCACCTCGTCGATCCGCGCCAGGTGCGCTTCCACGACCTCCGCTGCCGAGAACTCCCTGGCGCGGATGCCCGCGGCTATGGACTTCGCAGACCTGTAAATGATGTCGCTCATGCAAACTCTCCTATTCGCTCGAATCCCGCCAGCGTCAATTGTACGTGTTGTTCGGCCTGCCTGTCTTGCGGGTCGTCGAATCCGGACACTCCCACGCCCACGAGACGAAACTGCCGGCGTCCGGTGAGCTCCGCCTGTAGCAGGGTGTCAGCGGCCTGCGCAATCTCCACGGAGGAGTCGACGCGCTCCGGCAGGGTCTTCTGGCGCGTAAACGTGGTGAAATCCGACAGCCGCAGCTTGAGCTTCACGGTGCGCCCGCGAAGGGACTTTCGCTGAAGCGCCTGGGACACGTTCAGGCTCAGCCTGTTGACAAGCTCTCTGAGCGCCTCGGGGTCCCCGGTGTCCTGCGCGAGGGTGGTCTCGGCGCTGATGGACTTGGTCTCGCGCTCGGTGGATACCTGGCTGTCGTCGACGCCCATGGAGAGGGAGCGCATACGGGGACCGGTCCTGCCGAATCGTTCCCGGAACCACTCCTCGGTCATCGAGGCGAGCTCGCCGATCGTGGTAATGCCGTGGGCGTGGAGGCGTTCGGCTGTCTTGGGACCGACGCCCCACAGCCGGCCGACTTCGAGGGGCGCGAGGAAGGCGCGCTCTTCACCGGCCGCCACGATGGTGAGGCCGTCCGGCTTCTGGAAGTCGGACGCTACCTTTGCGACCGACTTGCCGGTGGCGACGCCGAGGGAGATGGTCAGGCCGAGCTCCGAGCGGATGCGGCCCTTCACCTGGAGGGCGATGTCGCGCACCGGGCGGCCCTCGCTGACGGCCTCGGTGACGTCGAGGTAGGCCTCGTCGAGCGACAGCGGCTCGACGAGCGGCGTGGTATCCGCGAATATGGCCATGGCGCGCCTGGACACCTCGCGGTAGCGAGGGAAGTTCGACGGCACCCGGACCGCCTGGGGGCAGAGCGCCAGCGCGGTGCGCATGGGCATGGCGGAGCGCACGCCGAACTCGCGCGCCTCGTAGGACGCCGACGCGACGACGCCCCGGCCCTCGGGGCTGCCGCCGACTACGACGGGCTTGCCGCGCAGTTCAGGGTCGTCGAGCTGCTCGACGGCGGCGTAGAAGGCGTCGAAGTCGGCGTGGATGATATGTCGGGTCGGGTGTGCCATCTCTTTACAAGTGGTATACTGCACTTCAACGAAGGACTCAACACCTGTATTCCTCCGAGTAGCGGCTGGTACAGGAATCCGAACTGTGTGAGAGTGATTAAGAGTGGCAACGATGGAAGAACGACTGAGCAGGCTTGAAGGCGCTTACGAGCATCTGGCGACCAAGGCTGACATCGCCGATCTGAAGGCCGAGTTGTTCGACAAGATGAACGTTCATATGCGCTGGATGATCGGGATACAGATAGCCAGCCTGGTTGGAATCGTTGCTGTGTTGAGGCTGCTGGAGTAAGGGAGGCTCTTCCCCCGCCAAAAGAGGAAGAGCATCTAAAGTCGTTAGCCGAATGCGCCCGTTTCGCGGGCGCTTTCTATCTCAGGAGCGGCGTAACCCAACTCACCCAGAATCTCGTCGGTGTGCTCGCCGATGCCGGGGCCGAGCCGACGGACCGATCCGGGCGTCTCCGACAGCTTGGGCCCTATGCCCACCTGCTTCACAGTCTCGCCGTCGAACTCTCCCACGTCCTGCACCATTCCTCGGTGGCGGAGCTGCGGGTCGGCGGCCAACTCGTCTACGCTGAAGACGCGGCCCACCGCGATGTCGCCCGACTCGCGCAGGTAGTCCCACCACTCGTCGCGGGTGCGCGTCTTGAAGACCTCCCGGAAGGCGTCGAAGATCTCGGGGTACTTGTCCGTGTCGAACTGGTGGTCGATGAAGTCATCGCGGCCAAGCGCCCGGCAAAGGTCTACCCAGAACCAGGGCTCGATGCAGCCGAGGCTCAGGAACTTGCCGTCCTTGCACTCGAACACGTTGTAGTAGGGGACGCCGCCGTTGAGCGACATCAGGCCGCGCTGGGGGACCGTGCCCGTGTTGAAGTAGTCGGAGAGCGACGCCACGAGCATGTAGGCGACGCCGTCGGACATGGATATGTCCACCTGCTGGCCTCGCCCGGTGTGCTCACGCGCCATGAGCGCCGAGAGTATGCCGATGGCGGCCTGCATCGCGCCGCCGGCGTAGTCGGCGATGAGGTTGTAGGGGATGGTCGGCGGCCCGCCCTCCGCGCCGATCATGCCGAGGGCGCCGCCGGTGCTGATGTAGTTGATGTCGTGGCCCACCAGGTGCTTGTAGGGGCCGTCCTGTCCGTAGCCGGAGATGGAGCAGTAGACGATGCGTGGGTTGAGCTTGTTGAGGGTCTCGTAGTCGCAGCCGAGGCGCTCGACCACGCCCGGGCGGAAGCCCTCGACGAACACGTCGGCGTCCTGGCACAGGCGGCGCAGCACTTCCTGCGCTTCGGGAACCTTGAGGTTGAGGGTGATGCTGCGCTTGTTGCGGTTGAGCGCGGTGAAGGCGGCGCGGCGGCGCTGCTCGCGCTCGTCCGGCTCGTCGGTGCGGCCCATGCGGGCGCGGCCGATGCGTCCGCCGCCCGGCTCCTCGACGCGGATCACGTCCGCGCCGAAGTCGCCCAGCATCATGGTGCAGAAGCCGCCCGGGGCCATGCGCGTGAGATCGACGACGCGGATGTTGGCGAGTTGCAGGGGGCCGGCGGTGGCGGTGTTCATCGTATGCCTCCGTGTTTGGGAATTGGGGGAGGCGGCTACAACGTCACCCCCATGCTAACCTTCCCCCGTCAAGGGGGAAGGGACTAAAGGATCGCAGGTCAGGCCGAAGTTTCCAGGACCTCGGTGGCGACGAGATCGCCGATCTCATCGTCGGTGAGGCCAACGAACTCTTTCAGAATAAGCTCGTTGTGTTCGCCAATCAGGGCGTGGGGCATTCGGAGCGCCCCCGGTGTCTCTGAAAGGTCGAATTGGAGGCCGTCGTAGGGCATTGGTCCGCACTCGGTGTGATTCAGCCACTGGAAATGTCCCCTGTGCTGTAGCTGCGGGTCCTGCCAGAGGTCGGCCTGGCTCTGCACGGCTCCGGCGGGGACGCCAGCGGCCTGGAGCAGGCGCATCAGCTCCTGCGCGCCGTAGCCCTTCGTCCACTCGCCTATGAGCGCGTCCAGTTCGGCATCGTTCTCCAGGCGGGACTCGAAGTTAGCGAAACGCTCGTCGCGTGTCCACGAGGGGTTGCCCATTGCCTCGCACAGCGCGAGCCACTCGGCGTGCGTGGTGACGGCGATGGCGCACCAGGACTCGCCGGGGCCAGTGAGCTCGCGCACCTCGTCCTGGCAGGGGTACACGCCGTGCGGAGCGAACGCCTCGTCCCTGTTGCCGTTGCGCGCCATCTCGTTGCCTGTCAGCAGGTAGTCCATGATCACGGGGGCCTTGTAGTGCGCGGCGCCCTCGTACTGCGACAGGTCGATGTGCTGGCCCTTGCCGGTGCGGCGCCTGTACTCGAGGGCGGCGGCGATGGCGGTGAAGCCGTTGGGCGGGTTCACGAAGTCGGAGTAGGCGCCGTAGGGCGTCACGGGGTCGCGGTCGGGCCAGCCGGTGATCTGGTAGTACCCCGCCATGGAGGACGACAACTGGCCGTAGCCGGGGTACATGGCGTGTGGCCCGGTTTGGCCCTGCTGGCAGGTGCTGAAGTAGATGATGTCGGGCCTTATTTTGCGGACGCTGTCGTAGTCCAGTCCCCAGTTGCGCATGGCCTTGGGGGTGAAGCTCTCGGCGATGATGTCGGGCTGCCACTCGTCGATGAGTCGCTTTATCAGTGCCACCCCCTCCAGCTTGGCGAGGTTGACGCCGAGACCGAGCTTGCTGGTGTTGAAGTTGGCCGGGAACTGGCTGCGGTTGATGCCCGGTATGCCGTCCTTGAACGGCGGGCCGGAGCGCAGGCCGTCCGGTCGGCTCACGGATTCGACGTGGACCACGTCCGCGCCGAGGTCGCCGAGGTACTTTATCGTCACGGGACCGACGCCGATCCAGGTGAAGTCGAGCACGCGCAGGCCATCGAACGGCATCTTCGCGGCGGACGTACCTGACGCGGCAGGGCGCGGCGCGCAGGGGGGCGGTGCGGAGTCGAGGGTCCCCAGAATCTCGGCGTTGTGCTCGCCGATGAGCGGGGCGCGCCGCCTGATGGTCATGGGAGACTCGCTCATCTTCAGGTACGGCCCCAGGTAGGTGAGGGGCTCTTCAAGCTCGGGATGGTGGACGGTGTGCCAGAAGTCGCGGTACGTGAGCTGGGGGTCCTCGTACATGTCCTTGGAAGTGTTGCAGGGCGCAAGCAGGAAGCGGTGACTCAGGGCGCGGTCGTACAGTTCGGCCTTGGTCTTGGTGAGGATGAAGTCGTCGAGCGCCCCGTAGACCGCCTCGACTTCTCGCGCGCCCTCATCGCCGCTCGCGAGCAGTTCGTCCATCTCCCAGGTGAACCAGTCCCGGCCCCGCATGAACTCGGGGCAAACGCCCTCCTCCTCCATCCAGTCGGTCAGGGGAATCATGGAGGAGCGGGCGCGCCGGCCGCCGCTAATCATCGACGTGACGAAGCCGTCTTTGCACCTGTGGACGGCGCGGAGCTTGAGGGGCGGGCCGTCCACACGGGGCAGTCGGCGGTAGGCGCCCGCGCGCTCCATGTTGGTCTTGTGGAGCATGGGGAGCGTGGATATGTTCATCAGCGTCCACATGATTGCGACCTGGTTGGACACGTCGGCGCGCTGGCCCCGCCCGCCGTTGTTCTGCCGGTGCCACAGCGCGGCCAGCGTGGCGGCGGCGGCCTGGGCGCCGCCGTGGAAATCGGCCTGGGGGAAGGTTATGCGGACAGGCGGGCGATCGTCGTCGCCGCTGGCGTACTGCATCCCGCCCATCGACCACACCACGATGTCGGTGGCCTTGTAGTTGGCGTGTGGGCCTGTGGGACCGAACGGGGTGACGGACGTGTAGATGAGGCCGGGGTTGCGCTCGCTCAGCGCCTCGTAGCCCAGGCCCAGGCCGTCCATGTGGCCGGGCGCGAACGATTCCAGCACCACGTCCGCCGTGTCCACGAGGCGTTCGAAGGCGCTTCGGCCCTCGGTGTTCTCCAGGTCGAGGATGATGCCGCGCTTGTTGAGGCAATACGCGAACCAGAAGAGGCTGCGTTCGGGGTGGCGCTGGCCTCGATAGAATGGGCCGCGCATCCGGGTGGGACTGCCGCCGGGAGGCTCGACCTTGATTACATCGGCTCCGAGGTCGGCGAGCAGCTTGCCGCACCAGTTGACGCCGCCCTCGGTGAGGTCGAGAACGCGGTAGGGGCCGAGGGCCGAGTTGTCGGTTGTGTTGTCGGGCATGGCCTCCCCCTCACCTCAATCCTCTCCCACCAGGGGAGAGGAGGCCAGTTGCTCGCACAGCTCGTCTCTTACGCCCGCGGCAGGCCCAGGCCGCGGGTCGCGATGATGTTGCGCTGTATCTCGGAGGTGCCCGCCGCGATGGTGCTGGACACGCTGGACAGGCTTAGCCGCTGGATGTGGCCTTCGAGCGGCGCCCACCTGGAGCCGGCGGCGAGCTGGCCGGCGAGGCCCAGCATCTCCATGCCGGTGTCGGCGACGCGCTGGGTCAGCTCGGTGCCGAAAAGCTTGGACATCGAGGCTTCGGCGTTGGGCACCATGCCCTGGCTCTGCATCCAGGCGACGCGATAGGACATGCCCCGGGAGATTTCGGCCTCCAGCGAGCGCTGCGCCAGCTTGGTGCGCACGATAGGGTCCTCGGCCAGCGGGCGGCCGCTGCGCTCGGTCTGCCTGGCGTACTCGGCCAGCGCCTCGAGGGTGCGGCGGGCGGTCGCCGAGTAGCCGACGCCGGAGCGCTCGAAGTCCAGGGCGACGGCGAGGGTGTACCAGCCGCGGTTCTCTTCGCCCACCAGGTTGCGCTTGGGCACTCTCACGTTGTCGAAGAACACCTCGTTGAACTCGTGGGAGCCGGCCATGTTGTAGATTGGCCTGACGGTTACGCCGGGCGTCGTCATGTCCAGCAGAAACAGGCTGATGCCGCGGTGCTTGGGGGCGTCGTTGTCGGTGCGGGCGGCGAGCCAGCCCCAGTCCGCGATGTGGCCGGCGCTGGTCCATATCTTGGAGCCGTTCACCACGTAGTCGTCCCCGTCGCGCACCGCCTGGGTCTGTAGCGACGCCAGGTCCGAGCCGGAGCCGGGCTCGCTGTAGAGCGTGCACCAGTAGCGCTCGGCCCTGGCCATGGGGGGCAGGTGCTCGCGCCGCTGCTCCTCGGTACCCGCCAGCATGAGCGTGGGCCCTACCCAGCTGATCGCGCCGACGCCCAGGTCGGTGCCCGGCACGTTGCGGTAGGTCATCTCCTCGCGGTAGATGAGCTGCTCCATGTGGGAGCGGCCCTGTCCGCCGTACTCCTCGGGCCATGCCAGCGTAAGCCAGCCTTTTTCGGCGAGCTTGGAGGACATCTCCTTGGTGAAAGGGAAGTTGCTTTCGGAGAAGGGGCTTGTCTGCGCGAGGGCGTCCCAGTCGTCGGGGAGCTCGCTGTCGAGGAAGTCGAGGAGTTCGCCCCGAAACGCCTCTTCGGCCTCGCCGAAACGGAAGTCCATGGCCGGCCTCCTGCGGGATGCGATACGTGGGGGCCGCGGCGTGTGCGGCTGTTGGGGTAAGTCTAGGCAGGGGAGGTTAGACTGTCAAGGAAAGCGAAGGCGGCGGACCTACACCTGCACTGGCAGCGACTCGACGCCGCGCAGCACGATCTGGCGGCGGAAGCGGGGCTTTGCGGTCAGGCGCACGTCGGGGTAGCGCTCCAGCAGCTTGCGGAAGAGTATCTCGCCCTCGATGCGCGCAAGCGGCGCGCCCAGGCAGTGGTGAATGCCGCGTCCGAAGGCGATGTGCCTGCGGGCATTGCGGCGCACGTCCAGCGTGTCGGGATCGTCGAACACGCCAGGGTCGCGGTTGGCAGAGCCGATGAGCAGCATGAGGAACTGGCCGCGCTCAATGAGTCTGCCGCCGAGCTCAACGTCCTCCAGCGCGGTGCGTCCGTCAATCTGGACTGGGCTGTCGTAGCGCAGCAACTCCTCGATTGCCGGGGCTATCAGTTCGGGGTCTTCGCGCAGCTTGGCGAGTTCGTCCGGATGGCGCAGCAGCGCGAGCAACCCGTTGCCGACCAGGTTCTTGGTGGTCTCGTTGCCGGCGACTAGGAGCAGAACCAGGGTCAGCAGCAGTTCCTCATGAGTGAGCTTGTCGCCCTCGTCCTCCGCCTGCGTGAGCGCGCTGACGAGATCGTCGCGCGGATCGGCTCGCCGCTGCTCTACGATGGGGCCGAGGTAGTCGTGCAGCGCGGTCATGGACTGTCCGCTCTTCTGTATGAGTTCATCCTCGAGCAACGGCTCCAGGGAGCGGGCCAGGTCGTCGGACCAGCCGCGAAACTCGTCCCTGTCTTCCGGCGGAATGCCCAGCATCTCGGCGATGACGATTACGGGCATGGGGTAGGCCAGCGCGTCGATTACGTCGAAACTCTCCATGCCGTCCAGAGCGTCCAGCAGGTCGTCGACTATCTTCTCGATTCGGGGGCGCAGCGCGTCCACCGAGCGCGGCGTGAACGCCTGGCTCACCAGCGAGCGCAGCCGCGTGTGGTCGGGTGGGTCGCGGTACAGCATGCTGCGGGACTCGTCCGGCGTGAAGCGCATGTTCGGGTCGTTGGTGTTGACGCGGTCGTTGCCAAAGCGCCTGTGGTCGCGCAGCACGGCGTCCACGTCCGCGTGGTGCGACACCACCCAGCCGTCGAACAGGCGGCTGCGGTGCACGGGGTCTTTCTGCCGCAGCCTCCCATAGATCGAGTAGGGGTCGGACGCCAGCCTGCGCGAGAACACGTTGAAGGACACGCCCGACTCCACGCGCTCGCGCGCCATCAGCGTCTGGATGACGCCGAAGAGAAAGGCGGCCCTGAGCTGGCGTTTCATGCTGGTGTGTTCGATCCTTTTAGGAGGGAACGGGCTTGCGAACCTGGTCAGCTTCCAACCGTAGACGTGCCTTGCCCAACTCATAGGTGGCTTGGCGGCGCATCCAGAAGGCGGCGTTGCTCCAGCCGATGGCCTCCAGCGCCAGCGCAATCGACGGTGTGATTCCGCTGCGCTCGTTCAGCAGCCGCGACGCGGTGTTGCGGCTTACGCCCAGGCGGGCGGCGAACTCGTTCACGCTCCAGCCTTCAGCCTCCAGGCCGGCGCGAAGATTGACGGCGGGATGCGTGGGTATTCTGGCAGTCATGGCTAATCTCCTAGTGATAGTCCTCAAGGTCTATGTCCACCGCTTCACCGTCCTGGAATCGAAAGGTGATCCGCCAGTTGCCCGATACACGAACGCTCCACGTTCCTCGGCGGCTTCCAGTCAGTTGATGAAGCCGCATCCCTGGCATGTGCATGTCCGCTGGCTGTACTGCGTCGGCCAAGGCATCAAGTAGCCCGTCGATGCGGGCGACGTGGGCCGGGTTCAGTCGGCTGGAGTCATTGCGCTCATAGAATCTTCGCAATCCTGAGTGCCTGAATCTCATGCCGCAAGTGTAACGTGTATCGGTGCATGATGCAAGCCATCTTCGATTGCGCTAGCTTCCCATCCGGGTGAAGATGTGGTCGATGGTTTCGCGGCGGAAGCGCTCCAGGTCGTCGGCGTCCTTGATGATGGCGCCGAGGGTGCGCGCGACGGCGTCGCGGTCGAGGTGCTCGACGTGGAGGGCGACCATCGCCCTGGCCCAGTCGAGCGTTTCGGAGATGCCGGGCGTCTTCTCCAGGTCCTCCTCCCTGGCGCGCTCGACGAAGCGGCAGACCTGGCGCGCCAGCCGCTCCTCGATGCCCCGCACCTTGCGCCGGACGATTCGCAACTCCTTGGCAAGGTCGGGGTAGTCGAGCCAGAGGTACAGGCAGCGGCGGCGCAGCGCGTCGGACAGGTCGCGGGAGCGGTTGGAGGTGAGGATGACCAGCGGCCTGTGCGTGGCCTTGAGAGTGCCTATCTCGGGGATGGTCACCTGGAAGTCGGACAGCACCTCCAGCAGGAACGCCTCGAACTCCTCGTCGGCGCGGTCCACCTCGTCGATGAGCAGCACCGGCGGCTTGTCGGGCTGCGTCAGGGCGGCGAGCAGCGGGCGTTCCAGCAGGAACCGGCGGCTGAAAATCTGCTGCTCCTGCTCGTCGACGGTGCGGCCCTCGCCCTCGTTCAGCCGGATGCGCAGCAACTGCCGGGGGTAGTTCCACTCGTACAGCGCCGTGTTCACGTCCAGGCCTTCGTAGCACTGGAGGCGTATCAGGTTGGTGTCGAGCATCCGGGCCATGGCGATGGCGATCTCGGTTTTGCCGACGCCGGGGCGGCCCTCGACCAGCAGGGGCCGCTCGAGCTCGCGGGCGAGGTAGATGGAGGTGGCGATGGAGGGGTCCGCCACGTAGTCCTGGGCCGCCAGGCCGTCGAGCACGCGCTGGATCGGGTCGTCAGGCGGGCCGGGCGGCTGCATCGTTCGGCGGTCCCTACCCGGACCGGTCGGTCAGCTCGTCGTCGTCCAGCTCGCCATCGTCCGGCACGCCGTCGTCCTCCGGGACCTCGTCGCCGTCGACGAGGCGTTCTCCGAGCTCTCTCAGGAAGCCCTCCACGCTGGGCGCGAGCGTGATGTCCTCGCCCTCGCCCTCGTCGCGGCGGGAGGGGCCGGACTGGATGCGGTCGTAGTACTGCTCGAACTGGCGTATGAGCCTGCGGACCTCGTTGTTGTTCTGGATGGCGCTGCTGATCTCCTGGTATTGCTTCCGGCCGCGTTCGGGTCGGATGAGCGACTCGGGGAAGTCGTACATGGAGCAGAGCGCCTCCATGAGCCGGGACTTGCCCATGTGGTCCTCTTCGAGCTGGACGTACTGGGGCAGGTGCGCCATGAGGCTGGTGGACTCTATCTCCGCCTCTTCGAGGAGCGTGCCCACGAGGTTGACGATGCTGGTGGGGCCCTGGTAGGTGCTGCGGCGCATCGACACGAGACCCTCTGTGCGCGAGGCCTTGTCGCTGCTCATGGTGCCGGTCACCAGCACCGGGCGGGTGTGCGGCACGGAGTCGTACATGCCCCCGATCCGGCAGTGCTCCACCACGTTGAAACGCCTGATGAACGAGGCTATCGCGTCGGCGTACTCCTCGCCGTTGGAGTGAGGCTCCCGGATGTGCAGGAACATGTAGCTCTTGCCCGTGTCGTCGTGGTGGGCGTAGTTGACGATCGTGTTGGGGATGTTGAGGGTGCGCTTACCTTCGACTATGCGCGTCCGCGGGCGGTACCTGGTGAAGTCGAAGTAGGCGCCGGGGCGGGCGAGCCTGGCCAGCTCGCTCGCGCCCAGATGGCGCTCGAGGCTGGTGAGCACGAGGGTTCCGACCCGCCCGACGTTTATCCACGGGCGCAGGATACTTATCGCGATTATGTCGCTATCTTCGGGCAGCGGATCGATTGCATCGAATTCGCCAAGTCTCATACGTTCCACCCAGGTCCGGTTCAGGCCGCGCACGCGCACACAGTTTCTGGAATGCTGGAGTGCCGCGGCGTCGTGGCGGTTTGCGACCGCCTGTGTGTGTAAGTGTATTGGCACGTTCTGAGAGTGTCAATAAGAAAGCCCCCGCGCCGCCCGTGCGGCGTACGCGGTTTCGGCGCCGCGGTCAGTCGGCTACGTCGGCGACCGCTATCTCCACCGTCGCCGCCGCCGCGCCGTCGTTGCCGTCCGTGGGCTCCACCGTCAGCGTGTACGACGGCGTGCTCTCGTAGTCCAGCGGACCCGCCACCGTGACGCTGCCGCTTGCGTCCACGGCGAACGCGCCCGCGCCGTTGCCCGCGGTGATGGCGTAGCTCACCGTGTCCCCGTCGGGGTCGCTGGCCGACACGCTCCCCACCACCGTGCTCGTCGCGGCATCCTCGGCCACCGTGAAGGCGTAAGTCGAGGTGGCGAACGCCGGCGCGCGGTTGCACGTGCCCGTAATGGCCGGGCAGGTCGTCGTCACCCTCACCGTCGCGCTGTCCGCGCCGCTCCCACCGTCAGCTCGTAGGTTATGCCCTCGGTGGGTCCCAGGGAGGCCGCGAGCGTGATCTCGCCAGTGGCGGCGTCTATCCTGAACTTCCCGGCCCCGTTGCCGGCGGTGATGGAGTAGGCGACGGTGTCTTCGTTCAGGTCGATTGCCGACACGACGCCCACCGAGGCCCCGGCGGGCGACCCCGCGCCCACCTCGAACGAGTACGAGTCCGCGCCGAACCGGGGCGGTTGGGGAGCGCAGGCGTCCAGGGTCGTCGTGGCCGTGGGCGACCAGAGTCCCGCTCTCGCGTTGTACGTCGTCCCGTCGCCGTGCGCCCCAACCCTGAACTCGTGCGTCCTGCCGCACCACAGGCCCGTGATGGAGCGGGTCGTGGTCGTCGCGCTCTCCGTGGCGGTCGTCCACCGGCCTTCCCCGGTCTGCCGGTGCTGGACATGGTACCCGGAGACCCCGCTCACCGCGCCCCACGAGAGGTTGGCGGTGTCCTCCCCCGACCCCGCGGCGGTCGGGCTGGCGGGCGCGGGCGCGTAGGCCGACGGCGGCTGGGCGGGCGTGAAGGTGGTGGTAGCGTTGTCGCCGGGGGTGATGTCGTCATACGCCCCGATGTCGCGGCAGTACTACGTCAGGCCGAACACGCTGGCAATCCTGGTGGTCGTGGCCGCGGTCGAGGTCGCCGTGGTGGCCGCTGTGACGCGGCTCTTCAGATCGGCGAGCGTCTGGGTGTGCTCGGGGTCGCCATCGTGCGCGCCGTAGCGCACCACGTTCACCGTGCCGTCGTCGGCCTGCTGCACGTCCCACTGCGCCACCACTTGCCACGCTTCCACCGCAATCGCGTTGTGAGCGCCCATCGGCGCCAGGAACACGACGGCCTGATGACCCTCGATGATTTCAGCCAGCGTCGACTCGGCCTCCGATACGGTCCTGTCGAGGGACGCCTGGTACTCCCCCTCGCTCATCAGCGGCGTGGAGGTTGAGGGTCCGAACTGCCCCGCCGCGTGTTCGCTAAGATACAGCCCGTACGAACGGGCTTCACCCCTGCGATCGTAGGCTATGGTCAGCGTCGTGGGACCCGTGCCCAGCAGGTACTCGCTCACGCTGTAGTCGGCGAAGCAACTTAGGAACAGGTACTCCTCCGACAGACCTCCGCGTGCGATTGCCAGGAAGTTGGACTTCGCCGTCTCCCTGAAGTTAGGGTCCAACGTGTCCAGGGCTATCGTAAACAGCCCCTCCAAGTATGCCGCGTGCGGTATTTCGTCGTCCGCGTCCAGCTCCAGCCAGTACCGTATCGCATCTTCTCGCTGTCCGGCAGTCCTGGCGATGCCGCGCCACTCGCACCGTGCGGAGTTCGCGACCGCCGTCCCTCGGAACGCCAAGTGCACCGGCGAAGCGCCCGCCAGTCGCAGGCCGCGTTCGAGCACCTCCTCCACCGTGGCGGCGGGGCCGATGCCAAATGTCACATCACTTCTCCCAAGGCGATTGGAAGATACATCAATGGCACTGACATCACGGGGACTGCAGGGAACGGCAGAGCACGGTTCGACACTCAACGCCGCATGATCGTCGGCATCCACTCCGAGGCGAGCAGGTTGGCCAACTGGTATGAGGGCATCGGATTGGTTCAGACCCTGGTTTGGCCTATCGTTATACCGCGCGCTCTCCGAATCCCCGCCGTCACCACACCCGGATACAGCCAGTAACAGGAGCAGTGCAGGCACTCCAATGGCTTTTGCCCACCGTGATTTAATTCCTAGAGTGCTCACGGATTTCCCTCGTCCTCAGGATTCGCGGCTACTAGGTAGTGTTGACATTTCATCTTAGCCATATGAGAGCGCCTGTGAAGTGGAGGAATCCGAGGTACCTGCTCGCCAGTTTGTCGAATCGGGAGAAGA
>DAOUJL010000027.1:0-60509 GCA_034422735.1 Dehalococcoidia bacterium
GCTTGTAGTCGGGCCATTTCACACCGCTCTTCAATGGTGAGTTGGTGATAAGAGCTTCGCATGGCAACACCTTAACAAGATGTTGCACTTCGTTTGTGAGTCTAACGAATCCATGGGCAGGGGAGAAGAAATCTCTCCCCCTCGCCCTCCACCGTCATTCCGGCCCGCGAGCCGGAATCAAGGGGGATAGGGGGTGCAGAAATCCCTTCCCCCTCGCAGGGGGAAGGTCAGGATGGGGGTGACGGAGTAGCGTGGCGGGCGCAGATTCAGGACACGCTTGCCGCGAATCTTGGCCCAAGGAGGCCGAAGATGCCAAACTCGCTAGAGGAACTCCTATCTCAGGCATACTCTGATACGCATGAGTTGCTCAAGAAACCGGAACTCCGCAAGGTCGTAAAGCGTGGACTGCTGATCTCTTACGGACCACCAATCCAGGAACCCGACCTCCTTCTCGTCTCCTTTCAGGGTGGAGGGAAGACAAGCTCAGAGGAATGGACTACCTGGCCGCGCAGGCTCTTGTATCTCGACAGTGATCAGAAATTCGGCAAGACCCTACGCGAGTTATGCGGTAAGGCAGGGCTCTCCAAGTCTCTCGAATCCTCCGCGATGGCGTTGCCAGCCGTGTTTCCCCAAGCTCGGGACGGTGACGCAAGCCAATGGAAACTCAAGAAAGAACCATACGGTCAGTGGCGGCGTCATTCGGCAGAGTGGGTAACGAGGTTAACCGACGCGATCAGGCCAAAAGTGGTTATGGTCTTCGGACAAGAAGCCTCGAAGGTACTGGGAATTGAGTGGAGCAAAATACAGCGAAGGCACAAACAAAACCATCAGACATTCGGTCTGTCCACGTTTAGGGGCGCACCTGCTATCTATTGCCAGCACCTGTCTAGATGCGACAAGACCGAGGCACTGAAGTCCTTTCGCTACGCCAAGAAGCTTATCTCTTGAATATGGCGTGACTGAACTGAAGGGCTCGGTGGCGCCTCAGCCTATCCTGACCCTCATACACTGAGGAGGAGGGTGTCAAAACACCAAATCCCCGATCGTCAGCCAGTAGAAGACGATGTACGCCCCCGCGACCACCATCAGCCACGACCCCACTGTCCCCACCACCGGCATCGCCCTACCCAGCGCCGATCCCATCGCCTCCTTGAACAGCGCCATCCCCACGGTGAGCGTCACTATCACCACCCCCATGCCCGCCGCGTAGAGCACGAATTGCCCGAACGATTTCGCCAGCGTAGACGCCGCGAACGAAGTCCCGATAACCGCGAAGAACGGCCCCAGCGCGCAGCTCAGCGACGCCACCCCGTAGCTCACACCGAACAGGAAGTAGCCCCGCACGTTCGTCTCGCCGGGGTCCCCCACGCGGTCAGCCACCCGCTGCGCCAGCTCCGAATACAGCTTGCCGCCGCCCACCAGCCACGCCCCCAGAACACACAGCACGACACCTATCGCCAGCCCCAGCCACGGCAACACCCCCGCGACCACCGAGCGCGCTCCCAGCCCGATGATCAGGCCCGCCACGCCGAACAGCAGCACGAACCCGGCCGTCACCGTCAACCCGACCAGAACCCCCTTGCCCAGCCTGCTGAGCACGCCCTTCTCGGATTCCGTATCGTCGTCGCCCAGGTACAGCCCCATGTAGGCCGGAAGCAGCACGAACCCGCACGGGTTGAACGCCGCCGCGATGCCCAGCCCGAACGCGAAGCCCAGCGGCGCCAGGTCGCCCAGGTTGCCGGCGTATCCGCTGGTGCTTCCCGAAAGCGACTCGACGAAGAAGTTGATCGCGTCGATGCCCTCGACGTTCTGCATCCTCACGATTGCCGCCCCGGCAATCGCCGCGCCCAGCGCCAGCGCGCCGATCAGCGCCGGCAGCCCCGCGTTCCGCCAGATACCGGACCATCCGCCCAACCTGGAAACGCTGTTCACTTCTGCCTCCCGGCTTGCCGCCCGCCGTCAGCCTTCCGGCAACGGCCTGATTCATACGCCTCCACTACAGAAAATCGTAACAGTTAGCCGTCACCACTTTCAACCAACCCCGCCCACCCCTATTGACAATGGCCGTACATATGTACTAATATCCCCACATGCCAATAAACAACAACAACCGACTCGCCGCCCTCACTCGACGTGGCCTCGCCACGTCCCTGCCCGACACTCCTACGGCCCGGCGCGACGCCCCGTTCCATTTCGCCACCAAACACCTCGAATTTCCGTCGCTTCCGCCCGGATTCGTGACAGTTGCGACGCAATAGCCGCCCACGGCGGCACACTCCCCAGCTACGAAAAGCACGAAATGGAACACTCTCGGCAAAAGCCTACTTTGTACCACTCCCGCCCGCGTTTCTTGACAGCCCCAAACTTCGCGCTTAAACTTGCGTCACAACCAGCAAAACCCAATCGGAGGAGATTCCATATGACCCAGGAGCAGGACTCTGTCATCACCCAGGAGATGCGCGACGCGGTAGGTGTGGAGTCTGACCCCGTTAGCCACGAAATCGAGAAGGGCGCGATCATCAAGTTCGCCCAGGCGATCGGCGACGACAACCCCCTGTACAACGACGAACAGGCCGCGCGCGCCAGCCGCTACGGCGGCCTCATAGCGCCACCCACCTTCCTACGCTCCACGCCGTCCGGCCCCATGAAGGTGAGCATCCAGAGCCCCTTCTCGGCCAACCTCGACGGCGGCAGCGAGTGGGAGTACTTCCACCCCGTTCGCCCCGGCGACACCATCACCGTCACCCAGAAGTTCGCCGACGTGTACGAGCGCAACGCCCGCGCGTTCGGCAAGATGATGTTCACCATACGCGAGACCAAGTACGTCAACCAGTTCGGCCAGACCGTCGCGCTCCAGCGCAGCACCGGCATAAGCTACAACCCGCCCTCGTAACGGGCAGCGCGCACGAAACCGGCTCGCAATCACGAATCGACGAGACTTTCCGCAAGGAGGAATAGATGGGAGACCAGGTGTATTTCGAGGACGTCGAAGAGGGGATGGAGATTCCCACGCTTCGCAAGGACCCGACCACGCAGCAGCTCGTCAAGTATGCCGGCGCGTCCGGTGACTACTACCAGATCCACTACGATCAGACCTTCGCCAAGGGCAACGGCCTTCCCGACGTCATCCTGCACGGCGCGCTCAAGAACGCCTTCCTCGGCCAGTTCGTCACCGACTGGATCGGCGAGGGCGGTAGCCTCAAGAAGCTGAGCTGCCAGTACCGCGGCATGGACGTCCCCGGCACCCCCGTGTTCGTCAAGGGCAGCGTGACCAAGAAGTCCGACGACGGCGAAAACCTCGTCGAGTGCGAGCTCTGGCTCGAAAACCACGAGGGCGCCAAGACGACCCCCGGCTACGCTACTGTCTCGCTCCCCAGCCGCAGCTAGCTAGCTTCCTCGTCCAACACCGCCAACCGCGCGGGCGGCCCCACCGCCGACCGCGCTTGATCTCGCTCGCCACCGAAAGTCCCTTCCCCCTCGCAGGGGGAAGGTTAGGATGGGGGTGAAGCCCTCTCGTCCCCCGCACCAACGAAAGGACCCGATCCCATGAGCAGCGGTCCGCCCGACTCAGGCGCCACCGGAGAGGTGCTCCTCGAAGCCCGCTTCGACAGGCGCCTCATCCCCTACACCAGGCTGTGGGTTACCGGCTTCCTCGTCATAACCGTCGCAGGCATCCTGCTCATCCCCTTCTGGCTCATCTTCAGCCTCTGGTACCTGCCCGAGCACTACCGCCGCCTGTCCGCCCGCCTCACCGCGCGCGCCGTCGAAATCCGCAAGGGTGTCTTCTTCCGCAAGGAGTCCACCATCCCACTCAACCGCATAACCGACGTCCGTCTCCACGACGGCCCGCTCATGCGCCACTACGGCGTCCGCGGCCTCCACGTGGAGACCGCCGGTCAGTCCGGCCAGAACGCCAGCAGCGAGGGCGACCTGGTGGGCGTCGTAGATGCCGTGGAATTCCGCGACGCCATACTCCGCCAGCGCGAAGCCGCCCTCGGTGGCGAAGCCTCCCCCGCGCCCGCTCAGCCGCCGACCGGATCGCCCGATACCGGCGAGCTGCTCACCGAGATACGCGACATCCTCACCCGCATCGAGCGGCAGGGCAGGGGATAATCGCCCTTCCGCCTAGTCCCTTCCCCCTCGCAGGGGGAAGGCTAGGATGGGGGTGAATACTGGCCTACTCCTCATCATCATTCCCCCTCGGCCTGACCCCCCACTGGTAGACGGCTGCCCCGACAGGCCCTCCAACCAACGGCCCCACAATGTAGATCCAGAAGCCCGCGGACGGCCCCGGAATCGCCTGCGCTCCCCAACCCGCGAAGAACGCCACCAGCCGCGGCCCGAAGTCTCTCGCAGGATTGAACCCGCCCTGCGTCAGTGGCGCCAGCAGGCTGATCAGCACCGCCACCGTGAAGCCAATGAAGAACGGCCACATGCTTCCCCGCGCTATCCGCCCGTTCCGCCTGTCGGTCAGCGCGAAGATCATGAACACCAGGATGCCCGTGCCCAACGCCTCCACTGCCGCCGCCCGCGCCGGCGAAATCAGCGACCGGGCGGCCTCGTCCACCCCCGCCGACGCCGGGTTGGGAAAGTACTCGCCGAACACCATCGCCGAGCGCTCGCTGCCCTCCGCGCCGCGGTCTATCCCGTTCTCGGACTCGAACCGCTCCAGGAACGGCCCGAACACCGCCAGCAGCACCAGTCCCGCCACAACCGCGCCCGCGAGCTGCGCGCCCCAGTACGCCGGAATCCGCCGCGCCGGAAAGTCGCCCCCTCTGAACAGCGCCATGGCGAGGCTCACCGCCGGGTTCAGGTGCGCCCCCGACACAGCCGCCGTCGCGTAGATGGCAAGAGATACCCCAAACCCAATCACCGCTGCCACCTGCCACAACCCCACCTGAGAACCCGTCAACACGGCAGCCGCCACGGCGCCTATTATGAATAGCGTAAGCAAGAACGTGCCGACCATCTCGGCAATCATCTGGTGAACCAGCTTCAAATTAAGCTCCTTAGAGTAAGGGCCCGAAGTGCGCCGTTAGCGCAGGGCCGCAAAAAAGCGCCCCAGCGTTCGCCGGGGCGCTTGAGTTCTGAGTTGCGTTTCCGCTTTGTCGACGCCTAGATGGCGTAAGACGCAAGCAACTCCTCGGGTGTCTTGGCCGTCTCCTTGCCCGCCATTTCGCTCGACCGCTGGTCGAACGTCAACCGGGACTCGTCGCGGTAGAGCACTCCAACCGGCACGCCCGGCGTGCTGGCTATCTCGAAAGCCGCCGCCTGGTCGGTCTCGTCGTGGTCGTCGGGTATGTCCCACGCCAGGGGAGCGATCCCCTTCCTGGGATTGCCCTTCAGCACCTCGAACGTGTTGTTGTACGTCGTGCACGGCGACTGCACGTGGACGACCGAGAACCCCTTGTGGTTCATCGCATCCTGAATCATCGTCCCGAGGTCCCTCACCTTGGTCGAGATCGTGGACGCCACGTAAGACGCCCCGACGGTCAAGTACAGCCGGAGCGCGTCGAGCGCCTCCTCAGGCTTTCCGTACGGCGTC
This sequence comes from Dehalococcoidia bacterium, assembly GCA_034422735.1. Lineage (GTDB taxonomy): Bacteria > Chloroflexota > Dehalococcoidia > Lucifugimonadales > CATOSD01 > CATOSD01. The sequence continues at coordinate 5,546 of DAOUJL010000027.1, forward strand.
GAGCTTGTAATCGCGCCCAGGCCCGTGGTGGGCGAACTCTGGCCCTTGGTCAGCCCGTACACCTGGTTGTCCATGATCACCGCGGTGACGTCCAGGTTGCGCGCCGCCTGCGGCCCTATGTGCTCCAGGCCGATGCCCAGGAAGTCGCCGTCCCCGGCCACTATCACCACGTTCAGATCCGGCCGCCCCATCTTCACCCCCATGGCGAGCGGGAGCGTCCTGCCGTGAATACCGTGCAGGCCGTAGGGCATGTCGCCCTCCAGCAGATGGATCATGTTGCCGGAGCAGCCTATGCCCGCCACCACGACCGTGTTCTCGGCCGGAAGCTCAGTCTCGATGGACCTCTGGGAAAGCGCCGACTCAAGCGCGCGGCGCACGCCAAAGTCGCCACAGCCGGGGCACCACTTGAAATCGTACTCGGGATTCTTCGCGCTCATGCGGTTACTCCCTCCTTCTGCAACTGTCCGGCTCGCTCGCCCACCTGGCGTACCAGGTCCTTTTCCTTGAACGGCAGCCCGGTTATCTGCGTTATCGACTCGGCCCGCACTCCGTACGAGCGGAGGATGGACGAGAACTGACCTTGGAAGTTGAGCTCCGGAACGATGACCAACTCCTTGGTCCTCAGCTCTTCCAGGAGCTTGGGCGGCAGCGGATTGAGGAACATCGTGTAGTACCAGGCTATGTCGTGGCCCGCCTGCGTCAACTCCCTGTAAGCCGCGAGCGCCGGGCCCTTCGAGCCGCCCCACGGCAGCAGGGCGATGGAAGCGTCGGCGTTGTCGCTCTCGTAGTAGCCGTCTTCCAGCAGCTTGATCTTGCTGAAGCGGCGGTTGGTCATCTGGATGTGGCGCTGCGGCAGGTGCGTCGTGTCGCCCATGCCGTCGTGCTCGCTGCCGTTGGCGACGTAGCTGCCCGGATTGCCGGGTATCGGCATCGGTGAAAGCTCCCAGCCGTCGTAACGGTTGTAGCCGTTAGAGCCTTCGTACACCTTGCGACTCTCGACCCGCACGTCGTCCAGGTCGGGCCTGGGGATGTTCTGGTTGCGCTCGGACAGGGCGTGCTCGCTGAGCAATATCACCGGACCCTGGTATCGTTCTGCCCAGTTCACCGCGTGGATGGCAGCGTAGAAGCACTCCTCCACCGTTCCCGGAGCTATGATCGGCAGCTTTACGTCGCCGTGCGCCGGGAACATCGCCGCCATCAGGTCCGACTGCTCGGTCTTGGTCGGCAGGCCGGTCGCCGGTCCGCCTCGCTGGATGTCGGCTACCACCACCGGGATTTCCGCCATCCAGGCGAGTCCGAGACCCTCGCTCATCAGCGAGAAGCCCGGCCCGGCGGTGGCGGTCATTGCCTTCTTGCCGGAGAATCCCGCCCCGACGATCGAGTTGATGGACTCGATTTCCGAGCTGGCTTGGTAGCAGAACTTGCCCTCACCGACTAGGTTCTGCTCCATCCACACGAGTATGGACGTGGCGGGCGATATGGGATAGCCGACGTAGAACTCCAGCCCTGCCGTGTATGCTCCCAGCGCCACGGCCTGGTTGCCATTGAGCAGGATCTGGTCCCCTTCAGGAGGAATCGCCGGGGCAAGCTCGCCAAGGCTGAAGCCGCTACGCTCAGCCTCTTTTCTTCCCAGCGACAGCGCCTCGATGTTCGAGCTGATTATCTGCTCGTCGTTCGGGCGCCCCCTCGTGAAGCGCTTGGTTACGAACTCCTCGAGGATCACCTGGGGCATCTGCACCAAGTACGCGAGCGCGCCGATGACCACCATGTTGGCGGCCCTGTTGTTGCCAGTGGACCTCGCCAACTCGTCGAAGGGCATCCCGAAGCTGTTGCCCGTGTACTCCAGGTCGAAAGCGCCGGAATCATAGATGACCACGCCGCCCTCGCGGACTTCTGCGCCGTGTGTGTCGTACGCCTCGCGGTTGAAGGCGACGAGCACGTCGAGGTCATCGCCCGAACTGAGCACCTCGGCATTGGAAATGCGCGTCTGGGTCCACGTCGGGCCGCCCATTATCTGCGAGGGGAAGGTGGCGAAGGTCTGAGCGTGGTAGCCCCTCTGGGTCGCCGCCTGAGCGAGACCCTCGGCAGAGGTCACGACGCCCTGGCCGCCCTCTCCCGCAAATCGCACCACAAAGTCACTCTTTTTCAACTACTACCTCCGGAGAGCCTGGGATCGGTCAACCGCCGCGGCCCGACAGTGGAGTCGTGGCCCGCGCTCACATGGCGACGTTAGCGGGATCGGAAGTAGCTTTGAGGACCCGTCGCTTACAGGCATCCGAACTGCCCCGCCCCCCAAATACTCTCGTCTTGCGCCGCCCGAGAGAGCACCGCCGATGTGCGGGTCCACAGACAGCTATCCTGACTGAACCGTAACCTCTACAACGCCACCAAATATAGCAGTACCACCCCATGGTGTCAATTTTGGCAATAGACGGAAAGCCGCACTTTCCGCTCCTGTTTCGGATGCGCGCGCCGCGGGATTACTCCTCTACTATCAGGTTGAATCCCGCCGGGCAGACGACGAGGAAGATAGCGTCGAACACCACGAGGAAAGGCACCCAGAGCGCCGGGCTCTCTCCGGAGAACACTCCGCCGGTCGCCTCCACCGCCGCGACTATAGCCGGCAGTACCACCGGCAGGAACAGCACGGGCAGCATGATTTCGCGCGACCTGGTGTTCACGGCCATCGCGGAGAAGAGCGTACCCACAGCCGCTATGCCCAGCGTGGCCAGCAACGCGATCGGAATCAGCCACAGGTCCCCTGGCGACAGGTTGAACAGTGCCAGGAATATGGGAAAGACTACCACCTCGACCGCTGCCATGAGCAGGAATATCGACAGCACCTTGCCAAAGTAGACTGCGTCGCGCGCCACCGGCGCAAGCAACAGTCCGGTCATCGCGGCGCCGTCGCGCTCCGTCGCGAACGACCGGCCCAGGCCCAGCGCGCCGCTGAAGACTATAGCCACCCACAGGATGCCCGGCCCCACCGTAGCCGCTGTGCGTGGCGTCGGGTCTATGGCAAAATTGAAGACAACCACGGCCAGCAGCGCGAACACCAACAGCGCGGTCGCGATCTCCTTGGTGCGAAGCTCGAGCAATGCGTCCTTCCACGCCACTGCGAGCACCGCTTTCCAGTAGGCCCTCAAGCGTCCGTCTCCCCTGTCAGTTCGGCATATCGCTCACGCAGCCCCGCCACGCCGAGTGACTCGGCTGAGGCGTGATAGGCGATCCGTCCGCGCGAGAGGATGGCGGCTCGCTGCGCAAGCGTCGCTCCTCTTTCGAGATTGTGGGTAGTCATGACGACCGTGTGGCACAGGTCGCCGCTCCCTGAAACGATGCCCTCCAAGATGTCCAGCGCCTCTTGGTCGAGGCCGCTCTCCGGCTCGTCCATCAGCAGTATGACAGGGTCGTGTAGCAGCGCCCGCGCTATCGAAAGGCGCTTGCGCATCCCATGCGACATCGTCCCGACCCGCTGCGAGAGTCTGGAAGCCATTCCGAGTCGGTCGGCCGCGTAGGCCGCCCTTTCCTCAACGGCATCGAGATTGAACATTCGACCGAACAGCTTGAGGTTCTCCAAGCCGGTGAGCTGCTCGTACAACATCGGGTCGTGCGTCACCACGCCGATTGCGGCGCGCGCCTGCCTGCCGCTGCGCGACACGTCGAGGCCGGCGACCTGGACGCTGCCGCTGTCAGGGCGGGTGAGCGTCGCCAGCGTCTTGATAAGCGTTGTCTTGCCGGAGCCGTTGGGTCCGAGAATGGCCAGGGTTTCGCCCCAGGCAACCTGGAGATCCAGGCCGCGCAGCACCGCCGCACGCCCATAGGACTTGTGGAGGCCGCGCACCTCTATGGCGGGTGCTTGCCTGGTCTGGGGTGTCGTCTCGTAACGTTTCATGGGGAGCATTATATGAAAACGAAGTCCGCTCTCCCACAACCCTTGCCCAAGACAGTGGTGGGATAGACCGTACCGCTGCTACGTCAGACTACACTTGACGGCCTAGATGGGGGTATCATGAGCATGGTATCGGACATCGCGTCCGGGGCGCGGGGGGAGATCGAGACGGAAATCAGAGGAGAGCACATGGCTACCATCGAGAAGTTGCGTGAACGATACGAGGCGCTGGAGCTCGAGGAGCGGACGGAAACCGAGGCTTCTATAGACGCCGGATGTCTTCTGGCGTTCGACTACGAGTACGCGGGACGGGACGCGGAGGTGGTCATCGACACCGACGAGTTCAGCGCCGTGTGCCCGTGGACCGGGCTGCCCGACCAGGGGACGCTGAGGATAAGCTACGTGCCGGCAAACTCCTGCATCGAGCTGAAGTCGCTCAAGTACTATCTGCTTTCGTACAGGAACGTGGGCATCGTGCAGGAGCACGCGGCCAACCGAATTCTGGACGATCTGGTGGCGTGTTGCCGTCCGGTGCGCATGACCGTGCTCCTGGACTACAACGTGCGTGGCGGGCTTCACACCACTGTCACGGCAGAGTACGAGGCACCGTAGGTCCCGCCGTCACCGCGCGTGGTCAGGTGGCCACCCCGGCACCGCCTGCCAGGCGGCCCGCTGCGTGCGCCGTCGACGCGGCGGACACCATGTCGGCCGCGTAGTCCAGGCCGACCTCACTGACGTTGATCACCATGTGGAACAGCTCCGGCGCGTCGGGGTTCTCGAGGCCGAGGAAACGCTGGAAGTAGTAGGCGCGTGCGGCGTCGCGTGCGGCGACGGTACTCTCGGCCTCCTCCTTGGCCAGCCGCTCTCGGTTCATTATGGTGGTGATCCTGTCTTCGTATTCGGAAACCACCCCAACGCGCAGTACGTTGGGAAGGTCTCTGAGAATGACGTGGCTGCCCCTTCCCACTATCACGGTGTTGCCGCTCGCCGCCATCTCTTCGAGCACGGTGTGGACCGCCTCGATGTAGGCCTCGTCCTCCAGCTCGTGCCCCTTGGTGATGGTGGGCTGTGGCAGGTCTTCGTACTCTTCCGTGAGAAACGCTGCGACTCCCGGCCCGAAGTATGGGTCGCCGCCAGCGCCGGACACGGCGGAGCGCTCCAGGATGCGTTGGAGCAGTCGGGAGAACCGCTCGCCCCGGGTGGGCGGGCGCTCCTCGCGCTCGTGCAGCGCAGCCACGGTCGCGCCGACTTGGCGCGCGACGTTAGTCAGAATCAGCCTGTCTACGTAATCGGCCTCCAGCCGCTGCGCCACCATAGGGCCCAACGACCTGGGGCCCGCTCCCGCGAGTCCGGCCAAAGTTACCACTGTCATAATCCACCTCCCCAGCTTCATGCTCCGATTGAATTCCGCGATGCATGGCCCCGCGGGAAATCTCTACTCCTGGCTTCGGAGCTCCTCGACATGAGCGTCCCAGTGCCCCCGGATACGCTCGAGGCGCTGTATCGTCGAGGCTTCCGAACCGTCGCCGCGCACCATGATGACCTCGTTCGGGTCCGGGACCTGCCTCGCGGCCGCCGATAGCCGGGCCTGAAGCCGGCGCGCCTCGTCAGCCAGCCGGGCGACGCTCTTGCCCGACGCACGACCAACGGCCCGTGCGTTCGTCTCGTCGGTGTCGGCGTAGATGCGGTAGGGCTGTTGGCCCGAAGTAACCGCCTCCATTCCCTCGACGGTGGCCTGGTGCCAGTAGACCATGTGGACGAGCACCTCGCGGGGCGTCCACAGGTCGATCCTGACTTTGGACTCGCCGCCGGGGCCCTCGAAGTACGCGAGCCCCGCCTCCACGGACTGCTCTACCGACGAAATGAGTGACTCCAGGTTGTCTGCCGTGGTCATATGAGCACCTCTCTGGTTTCCGGCTGTTGAACCGTATGGGGACCTCGAACGATAGGCGCTAGTACTCGATAATGGAGTAGGTCTCGTAGTCCCGAAGCCTGGCTCTTCCCCCAAGCTCGGTCAGCTCGATCAGCACGGCCATACCGGCGACTTTCGCGCCCACGGACTCGACGAGCCGCCCTGCGGCGGAGAGTGTTCCCCCGGTGGCGAGCAAGTCGTCCACGATAACAACGCGCTGTCCCTCGGCAAAGGCATCCGTGTGCACCTCCAGCGAGTCGGCGCCGTACTCCAGCGTGTAGGAAACGGTGTGTGTGGCGTAGGGCAGTTTGCCCTCCTTCCGGATGGGCACCAGAGGCTTGGCGAGCTGTTGCGCCAGGGGTGCCGCGAACAGGAAGCCCCGCGACTCGACGGTCGCGATGGCGTCGGACCGCACGCGCTCGCAGAACTCGGCCATGTGGGAGAGGGCCGTGTCGAACGCCTTGGTGCTCTTGAGGAGAGGCGTAATGTCCCTGAAGAGGATACCCTCCTGGGGGAAGTCCGCAATCTCCCTGATGTAGTCCTTAAGTTGCACCGTGACACCCGCAGTGTGAGGCTAATGCTTAGCTGAATGATAATTGGCGGTAGTAAGGCGGTCAAGTATCGGGTCCGACGGCGCGATAGGCCTGTGCGATAAGCCCGCGTGGAATTGACACACGCCGGAGGCCGCCGATAGAATGCCCACCATCGAGAGAGGCGCCACACCAGCCGTCGCAAGCAGGAGAGAGCATAGGCACTATGGTCGCTATAAGGCCCGCAATCACGCAGAACCGTCTGTATGCGGTGGCGTACGAGGCGAACAAGCGCGCCGCCATCGCCGTGCCCCAGGACGGCATCGAGGCGTTCGAGCAGGCGTTCAGCCGCGAGACCAAGCCCATGGCCAGTTTCATACTGGGCCAGGTGCTGGAGAACGCCCAGCTCGCCATCGCCGAGGAGCGGCCCATGTGCGGCGACACCGGTCTGCCCCGTTACTACGTGAAGATGGGCAACGAGGCCAACATCGAGGGCGGTTTCGTGGCCCTGGAGCGTACACTCAGGCGCGCCGTCGCCGACGTCACCCAGGACGTGCAGTTGCGCGCCAATCGCGTTCACCCGCTTACCCGCCAGAACCCCGGTAACAACGTCGGCATGTTCGCCCCCAGCGTGGACTACTCCTTCGAGCCGGACGCCGACTGGATCGACGTCACCGCCGTCCACAAGGGCGGCCTGTTCGGCACCGACTACCGGATGCTGTTTCCCGCCGACGGCACGGACGGCATCAAGCGCTTTCTGTTGGACAACCTGGCGGCGTTCGCGCGGCGCGGGCTGTCGTGCCCGCCGGTGGTCGTCGGCGTGGGACTGGGTGGCTCCAAGGACCAGTGCGTCGTCCTGTCTAAGGAGGCGGCCTGCCTGCGCACGATGGGCGACAGACACCCGGACCCGGACGTGGCGGCGCTCGAGGACGAACTGAAGGAACTCGCGAACCGGACCGGCTTCGGCGTGATGGGCGTGGGCGGCGACACCACCGCGCTCGACGTTCACGTTGAGATTGCCTACACCCACACCGGCGGGCTGCCGATCGCCATATCCCAGTTCTGCCTCGCCTACCGTCGGTCCACGGCGCGCGTGTACGCCGACGGCAGCGCCGAGTTCCGGGACGACCCGCTCTGGTTCACGCCCTACTACCGCCGTTCCGGCCTGGAGTAGGTGAAGGAGATCGAGCGCCCCATGATGGATAATGCCAAGTACGTTGACGCGCCGCTTTCGGACGAAGCCGTGCGCGAATTGCGCGCCGGAGACGTGGTGTACCTCAGTGGCACGGTGTACACGGCGCGCGACGGGGTGTACCGGCACATGCTGATCGAGGGCAACGAGCCGCCGGTGGACCTGCGCGGCCTCACCAACGTGACCTTCCAGTCCTCGCCCGCCGGGGTAGAGACGTCGCCTGGCTCCTTCAACGTCGCTTCGTTCCAGGCCACGGCCGGCTTTCGCTACGCTCAGTACATGCCCGCGCTGCTGGAGCGGTTCGGAGTGAAGGCGGTTGTGGGCAAGGGCGGCATGTCCGAGCAGCTTTATCAGGACCTGTTCGCGCGCCACGGCGCGGTGTGTCTCACCACTATGGGCTACGGCCTGGGCGCGATCTACGGCAGCGCCATCAAGAGAGTGGTCGACGTTTACTGGGAAAAGGAGTTGGGCATATCCGAGGCGCTCTGGATTCTGGAGCTCGACAGACTGGGGCCACTGCTGGTGGAGGGCGACTCTCAGGGCAACAGTTACTTTTCGGGCGTGAACGAGCAGATCAACCAGAATCTGGGCGAACTTTACGAAGGGCTGAGAGAGCCTGTGTACCGCCGGATCGGCGAGGAACGGCGTCCCGAAAAGGAGCTGTTCTAGGGGGGCGAGTCACCCCCATCCTAACCTTCCCCCTGCGAGGGGGAAGGGACTTCTGTGAGGAGGATGCGCGATTGGCGGCTCGACTGAGGACCGCGCTGCTGCACCCCGGCGTACCGCGCGAGCTCCACGCCAGGACGCGCGTTGGCTGGTGGGCGTGGGCGCTCCAGCGGATGACGGGCGTGGTGCTGGTCGCGTACTTGCTGGTGCACATCTGCGTCATATCCACCTCCATTCTGGGGGTCACGGCTTTCGACTCCACGCTCAGTTTCGTACAACATCCCATCTTCGAGGCGCTCAACATCGGGCTCATCGCGATCGTGCTCTACCACACCTTCAACGGCGTTCGCGTGGTTCTGTTCGACGTGGGCATAGGCATCCGGCGGCAGGCGGCAGGATTCTGGGCGTGCGTGGCGCTCACCGCGCTGGGCGTCGTGGCTTCGTTCATCTTGAGCGTGCCGCTCATTTTCATGTAGGCGACGGGGCGAGTTGGATAGGCAGCCAATCCAGTCTTCCGTGTATCCCGGTCCTTCCGTGCCCGACGCCCGCCCGGCGCGTGGGGAGCATGGCTTCTGGCTGTGGTTCCTGCAGCGCACCAGCGGTGTGCTGCTGCTCTTCTTCGTGTTGGCGCACGGGACGATTACCCACTTCGTGCCCATAGCGGACGTGCGCGCGGGCTTGCAGGAAGACCCGGTGACTCACGAGGTCGTCGAGCGCCGACTGGCGCAGGGCGCCATGCTCGCGTTCGACTTCGCCTTGCTGGGACTGGCGCTCTACCACGGGCTGAACGGGATTCGCGGCATACTGATGGAGTGGCCGTTCACAGCGCGCCACAAGACCGCCGTCACCGCCGTCCTGCACACTGTTGGACTGTGTGCCTTCCTGCTTGGAGCCGCGGGACTGCTCGCATTTGTGCTATGACGAAATGCGTCACGCGACGGCTTCACCCTCACCTCAATCCTCTCCCGTCAAGGGAGAGGAGGACGATAGGAGAGAACATTGCCTAGAATGACCGCGGGACAATCGGTGGTGGATGCACTGAGAGCAGAGGGCGTGGAGTACATCTTCGGCGTCGTCGGCTCGGCCTTCCTGGAGATTCTGGACGCCATGTACGGACGAACCGACATTCGGTTCGTGGGCTGCCGCCACGAGCAGGGCGCGGGCTTCATGGCGATGGGCTACGCCCGCGCCACCGGCCGTCCAGGCGTCTGCCTGGTGCAGAACGGACCTGGAGTGACCAACCTGCTCACGTGCGCCGCGGGTGCCCTGGTGTGCCACGCGCCCATGGTGATCATGGGCGGCGCGCCCATGGCCGGCCAGATGTACCGGGACTCTTTCCAGGAACTGGACCAGCTCGGCGTCTTCCGTCCCGTCTGCAAGGCCTCGATCCAGATCAACCGCGCCGACCGCGCGCCTGAGATTCTGCGCCACGCCTTCCGGGTGGCGACCTCCGGCAAGATGGGGCCGGTCTACGTGGACCTGCCGAGGGACCTGCTAAACGCCCAGGACGTGGACGTGGAGATAATCGAACCGGCGGCGTACCGTCCCCCGCAGCGGCCGGAGGGCGACCTCGACCGCGTGAGGGAGGCGGCGGAGCTGCTGCGCCGCGCCGAGTCCCCCGCCATCGTGGTGGGCGGCGGCGTGGTGTGGGGCGAATCGCACGCGGAGGCCGTCCGGCTCGCTGAGCAACTCGGTGCGCCCATCGTCGCCTCGTACGAGCGCAACGACGCCGTGCCGAACGACCACCCGCTGTACGTGGGGCCGCTGGGACGCGCCGGCTCCCCAGAGGCGGCGGAGGCGACGCTCGCCGCGGACGTGGTGTTGGCGTTGGGCACGCGGCTCAGCCACTTCACCTCGTTCTACGACGGACGCTACTTCGCCGATGGCGCCAAGCTGGTGCAGGTGGAGATCGACCAGCACGAGATAGGCCGCAACATGCCGGTGGACGTGGGCATCCTGGGCGACGCGGGCGCGGTGGCCCGCGCGCTGTCCGTGTCGCTGGAGGAGGCGGTGCAGCCCGCCGTGCTGGAGCGCCGCCGCGCCTCGGTGTCTGCGCTGCGGACTAAGCGGCTGCAAAGGCTGGACGCTGAGGCCGGACTGGACATGCTGCCGATGAAACCGCAGCGCGTGTACGCCGAGCTGCGGCAGGCGCTTCCGCCGGGCACCGCCGTGGTGTTCGACGCGGGCGGCTCGCCGGCATACGGCTACGACAGGCTGCACTTCGCCGCCCCGCGCACCATGTACGGCACGCTGGACCTGGGTTGCATCGGCGCGGCGCTGCCGCAGGCCATCGGCGTCAAGATGGGAATGCCGGGCTCGCCCGTGGTGAGCATCAACGGCGACGGCGCTTTCTTCATGAACGCCCAGGAATTGGAGACGGCGGTGCGGTGGAAGGTGCCGCTCGTCAACATCGTCATGAACAACGGCTCGTGGGGCTCGGAGAAGGCATACCAGAAGCTGCTTTACGGCGAGCGGTACATCGAGGCGGACATCGGCAATCCCCGGTACGACAAGCTGGCCGAGCTGTGCGGAGGCCGCGGCTTCTACGTCGAGAGACCGGAGGAAGTGGGCGAGGCGGTGGCCGAGGCGCTGGCCCTGGACACGGTTTCGGTGATAGAGATTCCAATCGACCCGGACGAACTGCCCTATCCGGCGCGCGCCGCGGACGTGTTCAAGTCCGACGATTAGCGGCGCGTTTCAGAGGTCCCTTCTCCCCTGGTGGGGGAAGGCGAGGATGATGGGGAGTTCAGGCAACTCGAACAACCGACGGAGGGAAGCGACGACATGGCACAGTACATCATGCTGCTCACGCTGACGCCCGAGGGCCGACAGAAGATACTCGGGGAACCGGACCTCCTGCTGCGGGCCGAGAGCGAGATCAACATTCCGGACGTGCAGACGCTGGGCGTGTACGCGCTGTTGGGCGACTATGACTACGCGTGCATTCTCGACGCGCCGGGCAACCGGGAGGCGGCCCGGTTCTCGCTGGAGCTGGGAGTGAAGGCGGGGGTGCTGATTACGACCATGCCCATCATTCCGCTGGGCAGCTTCGACCGCCCGGAACACGAGGAAGTGCCGTCCGAAGAAGCCGTGCTTGATACGCCGCTCGACGATTGACAAGCGGGGCCTTCCGAAAAATCTGCTCAATTCTGCTACATCCTGCCCAATTCGTAGCTGGGCGGCCCGATGTTCTTGTCACTTTCTGTGAGCCAAGTTGTTAAGGTTCGTCACGCGCATTGCGCGGAATGTGGCAAAACGCGACCCGTTCGGCAAGCTCAGGGCAGTCTCCGCGCCTACTCCACAACCGACGATCACAGTGCCTGTGAGTAGAAAGTAGCACAGCCGTGCTGTAGAATCAAGACCGTGGTCAGGGCCACGCCCCCTGGATTCCCGCGAAAGCGGGAATGACGACTGAGGAGCGGGAACGACGAATGGGGGTACACGCCGGGGCGAGCCCGCGGAATTGTTGGCGCGATGCAAGTCTACTTGACATAAGATCGTGGGAGTGGGGTTGAGAGTGGGAATTTCCGTGGCAATGTAGCGCATACGTGTGGCGGGAGTGAGGCTGCGACGGACCGGGTGGGTGGCGGTTGGGTTACGCGGTTGGGAAGGTTTGAGACACGATTTTCGGCGTGGTTCCGGCCAGCGGGCGTGGGTGAGCCGATCTTCCATGTAAGAGGCATCGCAACGATACATGCGAGCACTCTTGCGATGGATAATGAAAAGGCCCTGTCCGGCAGGTGGTGCGACGGACTGTTGAATGTGTTAGCGTTAGCGAACGCCGCCAGCCCCACGCGGGACGTTCGGGATGGTCGCGACGAGGACCTGATCGAGACGTACCGGGGCACCGTCTCGCTGCCTTTTGAGGCGGGCGAGCACCAGTAGATCGCTGTGAAGATCGTGGACGACCGGGGGATAGGGAGCTTGCGGGTAATGGGGCTGTGAGGGCGGGCCGATGACAGGTGCAATTCGAAAGCGGCGGGCGATAGAACTCCTGCAGAGGGCGCTGGATGAGATTGCTGTCCTTAAGGGGAATTCTGGCGGCATTGGTTCGGTGGAGTTCAAGAAGTGGCAGAGAAACACGGAGGTCGCCATCGCCCATATATTCGGAGACGGGGCTCGGCACGTCTCTGACTTTAAGCGAATAAGATACATCCCTGGCGTAGTATCCTTGGGAGGCGGCAGGCGTACAGACTTTCTCGGACCGTATGTGAGGGGGTTGGATTCAGCGGTCTCCGTACTTCAGTCCATGATTGACGAGATTAGTGAGTACTGGTCGGGAGACGAAGAGTCGGCAACCGGTGATGTCGATGATGTCGACAAGGACGGTATCCAGGTGGAATCCAACGAAGTGTTCATTGTTCATGGAAGGGACGATGGGCCGAAGCAGGCTGTGGCCAGGTTCCTCGAACGGTTGGAGTTGTCGCCGATCATTCTGCATGAACAGGCAAATGAGGGTCTTACCATCATCGAGAAGTTCGAGCAGCATTCTCAAGTCGGATTCGCGGTAGTGTTGCTTACGCCGGAAGACGTCGGTCGCTTAGCGAGTGAGGGAGATTCTGAACTGCGTCCTCGCGCAAGGCAGAACGTGATTCTAGAGCTCGGGTTCTTCCTGGGAAAGCTGGGTAGGAAACGGACTTGCGCGTTGCTCGTGGGCGACGTGGAGATACCTTCGGACTATGCCGGGGTTTTGTACGTCTCGATGGATGAGCAGGATGCTTGGAAGTTTGAGCTCGTTAGAGAGTTGAAAAAAGCCGGATTCGATGTTGACGCGAATCGCATTCTATGAGCGTGGTGGGCTAATCTTGTCAATACGACCGGGCCAACAGTGAGGAGAGGCTGATGGAACACACGGAGAAAGTCGCTGAACAGGAAATGGGAAATCAGCCCGAGGACGCCGTCCGCGCCGTCGGTCCTGCTAGCGACGCGTCTCGCCGCAGCGACCGCACTCTGGAAGAGATACTGGAGCACTTCTCCAGGAACATTCCAGATGAGGAGTGGGACAAGCTCCCGTCGGACTTGAGCTTCAACCTGGACCATTACATCTACGGCACCCCCAAGCGGACGCCTCCGGGCGATTGCTAGATGGCCGCGGTTTTCGTGAAGATACCCCCCGTCACCAAGATTCGCCCGCGTGTAAGGGCTTGGCGCGAAGTGGGCTACCCAGGCGTCTCTGCCGTCACCAAGCGGCCGCTGGAACACTGGACTGATCCTTAGGAGTTCGACAGCCGCCGCTTCTTCTGCCGGCTCAAGGCGGCGAAGACTCTCATCAGATAACTTTAGAGGAGGCCAACATGACTGACAGGAAAGGCTCCGCGCTGCTTATGGTGTGGTGCGACGTGCCCGCCGACAAAGAGGACGACTTCAACCGCTGGTACAACGAGGAGCACCTCGCCGAACGGCTGGCCGTGCCGGGCTTTCTGAGCGCGGCGCGCTACGAGACCGTTACGCCGGGCGCGCCCAAGCACCTGGCCGTCTACGAGGTGGAGAACATCGACGTGCTCGACTCGGACGAGTACAACCGCGTTCGGTCCAACCCCACGGAGTGGACGCTGCGCGCCGAGCCCCAGGTGGTCGCGACTACGTACATCCGTAACACCTACGAGCAGATATTCCCGTCCGAGGTTGCCGCTGACGTCGCTGCCAGCGGCATGGCTCCCGCGCTCCAGATTGGCCGTATGACCGTGCCGCCGGAGCTCGAGGACGAGTGGAACGAGTGGTACAACACCGTTTACGTCCCCAACTACATGAAGGTGCCCGGCTGCATACGCGGCAGGCGCTACCGCGCGGTGGTCGGCGAGCCGAAGTACGCCACGGTGTACGAGCTCGAGCGCCCCGACCTGTCCCAGGACCCGGAATGGCTGCGCCAGCGCGCCATTCACCCCGACAACGAGCGCTGGCAGCAGACGATGCAGCACGCGCCAGGATCGCCGGGGGTGTGGGTGAAGACCTTCGAACTCGCTTAGGGTAGACGCACTCGAGCGCGAAACAGGCCCTCATTCCAGCGGATGTCTCAGTCAACGTCTTGAAACAGTTTTCGCCAAACCAATAGAATGGTTAGACGTACTCATTGCCGAGACTACATTCAGGCTGGGAGCAACCGCCATGGAAATTCAGGTTAAGTCGAGGAACGTGGAGCTGAATCCCGAAGCCCACGCTTACATTCGCAAGAAGTTCGATCGGCTGCAGCGCCACCTGCGCCACATGACCGACGCCAAGATAGAGGTTTCTCGCACGAGCGCGCGAGCACAGGCCGACAAGATCATCGTCCAGATGACGGTTACGGCCGGCGGCTCGACGCTGCGTGGCCAGGAGAGCGGCGTGAACCTGTTCGCGGCGGTTGACTCCGTCGCGGACGTGATAGATCGCCAGATTCGCCGGTTCAAGGGCCGCGTCTACAGGAGCGCGCAGGCTCGCAAGGCGGCTGGACGAGCCGCGTCGGAGGCGGAGGCCGCGGTCGCCACGGAGGTGCTGGACGCGGTCGACGAGGAGGACGAGGCGCTGTTCGAGCAGCTTGGCAGGGTGGTGCGCACCAAGCGCTTCGCGATGAAGCCGATGTCGGTGGAGGACGCCGCGATGCAGATGGAGCTGCTGAGCCACGACTTCTTCCTGTTCTACAACAACGCCAGCGACGAGTACAACGTGGTCTACCGGCGCAGCGACGGCGACTACGGCGTAATCGAACCTGAGCTCGCCTGATCATAACCAGGCGCCCGCTTTCAAATCGACAGAAGGGATACATGAGCACCATAGCAGCCCAGGACCCGCAAGTCGCCGAGGCGCTGTGCAACGAGCAGCGCCGGCAGCGTGAGGTCATCAACCTGATCGCTTCGGAAAACTACGCCAGCGCCGCCGTCCTGGAGGCGCAGGGGTCGGTGTTCACCAACAAGTACGCCGAGGGCTACCCCGGGCGGCGCTACTACGCCGGCTGCGAATGGGTTGACGTGGTGGAACGCCTGGCTATCGACAGGGCGAAGCAGCTGTTCTCCGCGGACCACGCCAACGTTCAGCCGCACAGCGGAGCGCAGGCCAACATGGCCGCGTACTTCGCCACGCTCTCCCCGGGCGACACCGTTATGGGCATGAGCCTGGACCACGGCGGACACCTGACGCACGGCAGCCCGGTCAACTTTTCCGCCAAGCTGTACAACTTCGTTTCGTATGGCGTGGACCGCGAGTTGGAGACCATCGACTTCGACGAGGCGGACCGCGTCGCCAGGGAGCACCGGCCCAAGCTGATAGTGGCGGGCGCGACGGCGTACCCCAGGGCGATTGACTTCTCAAAGTTCCGGGAGATCGCCGACGAGGTCGACGCGTTGCTGATGGTCGACATGGCGCACATTGCCGGCCTGATTGCCGCCGGTGAGCACCCGTCGCCCTTGCCGGACGCCGACCTGGTGACGTCCACGACGCACAAGACGCTGCGCGGACCGCGGGGCGGCCTGGTGCTCACGTCCGGGGAACATGCGCGGAATGTCGACCGCGCGGTGTTTCCGAACGCCCAGGGCGGGCCGATGCAGCACGCGATAGCCGCGAAGGCGGTGGCCTTCGGCGAGGCGATGACTCCCGAGTTCGCCGACTATCAGCGATCGATCAGGGCCAATGCCTCCGCTCTCGCGGGAGTGCTGGGGGATGGCGGGATGCGCCTAGTTGCGAACGGCACCGACAACCACATGGTGCTCGTCGACGTTACGCCGCTGGGATTGACCGGGCGGGAGGCCGAGGAGGCGCTCGGCAGGGTCAACGTTGTGGTCAACCGCAACGCCATTCCGTACGACCCCAGGCCGCCGCGGGTCGCCAGCGGGCTCAGGATGGGCACGCCGGCGATAAGCAGCAGGGGATTCGGCGTGTCCGACACCGAACACGTAGCCCGGCTGATACTGAGGGCGCTGTCCAACGTGGGAGACGACGCTGTAGAGCGCGAGGTGCGCGACGAGGCGTTGGACCTGGCGTCACGCTTTCCGGTGCCGGGAATCGACGGCTAGTCCACCCAGGGGATGAATTCGCGCCACTCGTCGAGTATCTGCCTGTGGTGGAACAGGTAATAGGGGTTCGGCTTCATCGGCCGCGGCACCCGCAGCAGCCGCATGTTCGCCTGCTGCGGCGTTCTTCCCGCCTTGCGATGGTTGCAGGGTATGCAGGCGCTCACCACGTTTTCCCACACGTGCGGTCCCTTCTGAGAGCGTGGCTTTATGTGATCCAGCGTCAGGTTCTTGGTCTCGGTGCCGCAGTACTGGCAGGTAAAGGAGTCCCTGTAGAACACCGCGCGGCGTGAGAGCCGGCGGGTTACCATGGGCCGCTTGACCATGTAGACGAGCCGAATGACCGATGGCAACTGGAACGCGCTGGACACGGTTCGCACGATGTCCCGCCCGTCCACCAGCATCTCGGCCTTGCCGTTTCCGAGCAGCACCACTGCACGCCTGGCAGTGCAGATGTTGAGTGGCTGGTAGTTTTGATTGAGAATCAAAACAGGCGAGTTAAGCGACACGCTGCATATCACCTGATTCGGCGCTTGAGACCTACTGCTGTTCCTCTATCCTGTCCTCCAGCGTCTCAAGCGACACCATAAAGTCGTCGGGAACCAGGCCGAGCGCGTTGCCCGGCAGGTGAGTGTACACCCTGATGACGATGGGGCCGACGGCCGAGTTGGCGACCGCGTCTTCCACCGCGGCCCGGGTATCCACGACGTTCGGGATCCTTGCTACGGCGGCGCCTGCCACTCCCTCGCTGGGCACTTCGGTGTCGTAGGTCGCTCTGACCAGTGCGAGAAGAAGGGCCGAAGCCAGGATGAAACCTATGACCAGGCCGAGTATCGCGCCGCCTAGCCGATCGGCGAACGAAGACAGTCCGAGCGTCGCGATCGCGGAGAGGCGCTTCACCCACTTGGCGACGTTTTCGGCGAAGGCCAGTGCGATCGCCATCAGCAAGACGTAGAGCGTGGTGGTGATGATAGTCTTGACGGTCTGAACGCTTTCGAACAGACCGCCCACGCCGGGCGAAATCAGCCCGGCCAGGTACCAGCCGATCACCAGGGCGACGGCCATGACGGCAGCGCCGATTAGCCCGGTACGAAGCCCGATAATGGCCCCGAACACCAGCACGACTACGAATACGATGTCGATCCAGTTCAAGTCCGCCCCCTCCGAGTTCGCAGACAGTCTACCACAAGGCCGTCGGGGGCGGGAAAGACGAAATCAGGACGCGAATTGAGCTGATCCGAGGGTGCGCAAACGGCTCGGCTCGGCTTCACGGCGGCGCCTGAGATAGACGCGCAAGGCCCTTGTCGGGTATGCTGTAGGCGGCGCTGGCGTAGCCGCCTGTGCCGTATCGCAAAGTATCGGAGATGAGCATGGCGGAGAGACATATTCAGGCGTGGCCGGACGGCGGTCCAACAAGGTGCCGCAAGCGCCCGCTTGGTCCGTTGATGCGGCCCCAGATGACATAGGGTCCGGTGGCGCACGCCTCCGGGGCCGTACCGTTAGGTGCAAGATGAAGCAGGGAGTGCTCGAAAGGTACCGGGAATTCCTGCCGGTAAACGAGTCGACGCCAATTCTCAGCCTGGGCGAGGGCGATACGCCGCTCGTCAGGTCGCGCGCCATCGAGAGAATAACCGGCTGTGGCGAGCTCTACTTCAAGCTGGAGGGCTGCAATCCCACCGGCTCGTTCAAGGACAGGGGTATGGTTGTCGCGGTGGCGAAGGCGATGGAGGCCGAGTGCGAGAGCATCGTTTGTGCATCCACCGGCAACACGAGCGCGTCGGCGGCGGCCTACGGCGCCTACTGCGGCATGGCTACGACCGTGCTGGTGCCCAAGGGCAACGTGGCGAGGGGCAAGCTGACCCAGGCCATCGCATACGGCGCGCGAATAGCGCTCATCGACGGCACCTTCGACAGCGCGATGAAGCTCGTCAGGGTCCTCTCCGAGCGCCTTCCCCTGGTGGTGGTGAATTCAATCAATCCGCATCGGATACAAGGGCAGAAGACCGCAGCGTTCGAAGTCGTCGACGATTTGGGCGACGCGCCGGACGAGGTCTTCATCCCAGTGGGCAACGCCGGAAACATCACCGCTTACTGGCTGGGCTTCAAAGAGGCGCACGCTATGGGCTGGGCGTCGTCGAGGCCGAAGATGATGGGTGTGCAGGCGGAGGGGGCCGCGCCAATAGTGAGAGGCGAGCGCGTCGACAACCCCGAAACGGTCGCGTCGGCCATCAGGGTTGGCAGCCCGGCGAGCTGGAAGGGCGCTATGCAGGCGAGGGACGAGTCGGGCGGAGGCATCGGCATGGTCAGCGACGATGACATCATAGAGGCGTATCATCTCATGGCCAAGCGGGAAGGCATATTCTGCGAACCCGCTTCCGCGGCCTCCGTCGCCGGGCTTATCACGCGCGCCAGGCAGGGCGAGTCGTTCGAGGGCAGACGGGTCGTCTGCATCATCACGGGCTCCGGACTGAAGGACCCCGACGTCGCCGAGCAGACAAACGCCCCCGTCATGGAAGAGTTTCCCGCCGAGTTGGAAGCGGTCGAGCGAGCGCTGGCTTTTGTGTAGAGGCTCGACAGCAGCCGTCCGGTCCAGCGGGTCCCGTGCGCCCGTACTCTCCACGTATTTCCCGACAACTCCTGCCGAACCGCCGCACGCGCTCGTTCCGACGACTCGGCCTGCGAGCGCCGGCAGTGTCCCTGAGCCGCCTTTGGAGACTGCTTGATGGTTTACGACGTCCAAGTCGAAAGCTTCGAGGGAATCGAGGCCGAGTGGGAAAAGATCCTGTCCCTGTGTGGTTCGAACACCATCTTCGTGACACCCCTGTGGCAGCGCCTCTGGTGGCGGCACTTCGGCGGAGACGACAGCCTGCGGATCCTCAGCGTGTGCGAGAACGGCGAGCGGCTTGGCATAGCGCCGCTCGCGCAGGGACCCGACGACGCTATCTCGTTCCTGGGTGGCACGGACCTGTTCGACTACCACGATTTTCTCGTGGTACAGGGAAGGGAGCGGGCCTTCTACGAGGCGCTCTGGGACTACCTCCGGGACCTTAGCTGGCGAACGCTCGATCTGCTGTCGCTGCGGGAAGGTTCACCAACGCTCGATCTGCTGCCGGAGCTGGCGACCGGCGCGGGGATGGACGTCGAGATCGTGGAGGAGGACAGGTCGCCGCGAAAGAGCCTGCCCGAGAGCTGGGACACGTACCTGTCGTCGCTTCGCAAGAAGGACCGGCACGAACTGCGCCGCAAGCTGCGACGACTCGAGGCGTCCGGGAACGTCCGCCAGTACACGTTCGGCGGCCCCGACGAGGTCGCCGCCGGCATGAGCGACTTCTTTTCGCTGATGAGGGCCAGCCGGGAAGACAAGCACGACTTCATGACGGCAGACAGGGAGCGCTTCTTCCGCGACGTCGCCGGGGAGTTGGCCTCGAGAGGCCAGTTCAAGCTCTTCTTCATGGAGGTCGAGGGCAAGCGTGTGGCCTCCTGCATCTGCTTTGACTACGCCGGCTCATATTTGCTATACAATAGCGGCTACGACCCCGACTATTCCGCCCTCAGCGTTGGACTTCTCAACAAGGCTCTCGCGCTCAAGGACGCCATCGAGGTGGGCAGGGAAGAGTTCGACTTTCTGCGCGGCACCGAGCGCTACAAGTACAACCTTGGCGGGGAGGACCGGATCGTCTACCGGCTGACGGTGCGCCGTTGACGGACTTTCACTCGGCGTCCTCTACCGGCAGTTCCCCCATCGGAGTGGCTCAATGGTAAACTTGGCGGCCCTGAGCTTTCACGGGTGTCCCGTGGCGCGTCTCGGCGAGAAGGACACCGGCGGCATGAACGTCTACGTGCTGCAGATGGCGAGAGAGCTCGCGGCAAAGGGACACCTGGTGGACGTGTTCACCCGCTGCCACGACCCGAACGACGACAGGATAGTCGAGCTGTGCGAGGGTGCTCGCGTCGTACACCTCGACGCAGGACCGCTGTCCGAGTCCAAGCAGGGCCTGTTCCGGCACATCCCCGAATTCGTGGACAACTTGCTGGACTTCGCGCGCTCCGAGGGCCGTCCTTACGACCTCATCCACAGCCACTACTGGCTGTCCGGGCGTATCGGGATGGAGGTCAACCGGCTGTGGCGAGTGCCGCACCTGACCACATTCCACACGCTGGCGCTCGCCAAGCTGCGGGCCCACCCCGCCGAGGACGAGGCGGAGATGCGCCTTTCGGTGGAGGGCGAGGTGATGGAGGCCGTGGACGGCGTGGTCGTATCGACCGAACAGGAGAGTGAGGACCTGCGTCGCCTGTACGGGCTGGACTCCGAGAGGGTACACGTGGTGACCCCGGGCGTCGACCTCGACCTGTTCCGCCCGGGTGACAGGGAGCAGGCGAGAGAACGCCTGGGACTGACGGACGAGCCGGTGATCCTGTACGTGGGACGGATCGAGCCTCTGAAGGGGATCGACATTCTGATCGAGGCGGTGTCCATGTTGGATGCCGCCGACTCCAGGCTGCTGATAGTGGGAGGCACGCCCGGCCGCGACGCCGAACTGGAACGGCTGAGGCGGCGCGCGCATGATCTGGGAATCGCCCAAAGGGTTACGTTCACCGGCGCGCTGAAGCAGACCGACCTGCCAGACTACTATCGCGCGGCCGACGTCTTCGTGCTGCCGTCGTACTCGGAGAGTTTCGGTTTGGTTGCGCTCGAAGCCATGGCCTGTGGCACGCCCGTCGTGGCGTCGCGAGTGGGCGGCCTGAAGACGTTCATTCTCGACGGGCACACGGGCTATCTCATCCCCTGGCACTGCCCGGAGCCGTTCGCTCAACGCATCGACATGCTCCTGAGTAATCCTCCGCTGCGGGAGACGATGGGCGCGGCGGCCGCCGAACACGCACGGACCATGAGTTGGGGCATCTCGGCGGAAAGCCTCTCGCGCCTTTACTCGACGCTGCTCGCGGCGCCGGTGGAGAGCTTGGTGAGGACGTGACGAGTGGACGCAAACCAGGGAGGACCGCCACCCGGGCGGGAAGAAGAGGACTCATCGGCTGAACGACGATCGTTCTATCAGCGGATCGAGAGCCACTTCTGGCGGCGCATCGGCGCGGGGCTGCTCGCCCTCATTCCCCTGCTTATCACTGTTCTGATTCTCAGGGCCGTCTTCATCTTCATCGACAACATATTCAGGGGCGACAGTGGCATGCTCACCCCTCTGATAGAGGACACGCCCTTTGACTTTCCGGGCATTGGCGTGTTCGCGACGATCGTTCTCCTCTACACCGTGGGATCGGTATACGCCAGCAGGATCGGCCAAGAGTTGCTGGGATGGCAAAAGGCGGTGCTCACCCGTATTCCGGTCGCGAGAAGAATCTACACGGTGGCCCAGCAGGCGGCGGACTCGCTCTCCGCAGGCTCCCAGCACCAGTTCAGCCGCGTCGTGTTCCTGGAGTGGCCGCGGCCCGGCGTTATGGCCATGGGGTTCGTGACGGCGCGATGCGCGCACCCGCGCGACCCGGACGCTGAGTTGCTGGCCATCTACATACCCACCATCCCCAACCCCACGTCCGGGATGCTCGCGTTCGCGAGAGACGACGAGGTTACGGACACCAACCTGACCGTCGAGGACGCGATGAAGGTGGTCTTCTCGGGCGGCATCGTCATGCCTGACACGCTGCAGGCGGTTCGCAGGGAGGAGCTGCCGGGAGAAGAAGAGGGGAAGCGCTAGCGCGACCTTACTTGAGCCGCTTCTCGTACCAGAGGGTCTGGCTCACGGTCTCGAATCCCAGCTTGAGATACAGCTCCCGCGCGGGCGTGTTGTCGTGATCGACCTCCAGCTCGATCGCCTCCACGTCCCTGGAGCGCAGATACTCCATACCCGCCAGCACCACGGCCTGGCCCAGGCCGCGGCCTCTGAACGCCGACGACACGCCCGTCATCGACACCCAGCCCGTGCGGCCCGAGCGCAGCGTCCAGTTGTAGCCGGCCACCGCGTCGTCACTCGCGATGAACACGATGCCTTCCGGGTCGCAGCGCTTCACCCGGACACGGGCGCTTATCTGGTCGACGGTGTTCGGCGAGAAGCCCCAGTTCAGGCCGAAAGCCTCGTTCTGCAGCGCGGTCAAAGTCGGCTCGTCCTCGCACAGCCTGAACGACCTCAGAGAAAAGCCGCTGGGCAGAGCCAGCGGCGGAAGGTCGTCGTGTTGCCAGCGCATCTGCCAGAATCGCTTGATGGGATAGAATCCCTCGGATTCGAGTACGTAGTGCGACGCGGCGTTGTGGGCCGGCGTCTCGGAGTGAATGAGCGACACGTCCAGTTGGCGCGCCCGCTCGATGCACGCGCTCAGCAGGAGCGGCCCGGTGCCGCGGTTGCGATGGGACGGCAGCACGCCATTGCTGGCCACAACGCGGTCCAGGGGCGGCTCAGGCGTTACCAGCGAGAAGCCGACCAGCCGGCCGTCGTGCTCGGCGACGAAGCAGTTGTCCTCCGGGTCGCAGGCGGGAAGCGACAGGAACTGCCGCATGTATTCTGGGTCGTACTCCTTATCGGTTCCCGCGATCCCGCTGACGTCGTTGAAGAGCCGCCTGAAGTCCTCGATGTCCTCCCAGCGGAAGCTCCGTATCTGAGCATACGACGACGTCATACATCTGCCCCCATGGGCGCGGACTGCCCGCGCCCGATCCGAATTTGCGAAATTGTATCAGAGCGGCCAACGGCGCGACAATTGGGACAGAAGCGTGCCTAGACGACGCTTCTCTCGGCCAGAGTTGCCAGCTCCGTCCCGGTCAGGCCCAGCTCCCCACACAGGACTTCCTCGTTGTGCTCCCCAACCAGGGGCGACCGCCTGGAGATACTCCAGGGCGAGCCGCTGAGGATAGCGGCGGGGCCCGGGTGCCGGAAACTCTCTCCCACCTCCGGGTACTCCACTTCCGTCCAGAATCCCCGGTCCTCGAGGTGTTTATCCTTCATCACCTCTTCGGGAGACCAGACCGCCCCTATGTTGAAGCCCCGCTTCTGCCCGCCGCGATACACCTCGTCCCGGGTGACATTCTCGATGAGATAGAGGAACAGCTCGTTGTCGGTTATGGCATCGGGGTGCCGCATCTTCTCGTCCAGCAGGTCGCGCGCCAGTCCGACTTCGTCCATCCACTCCCCGAGCACATCCAGGCGGCCCGAGGTCAGCCGGATCCTGATCTCGGCGGCCACATTGACGTACTTCCCGTCCATGCACCTGTGTTGCGTTGTCTGGGTGGGCGTCGGGGAGGCGTGGCGGCCGGTCTGGCGCCGGACTACTTCCTTGCCGTAGATGTACAGGTTCACCGCCGCTTCGGTCGTCAGGGCGCACGCGTCGTGGACGGAGGCGTCGATGTATTGCCCCACGCCGGTCACCGTCCGATGCATCAGCGCGGCCCCGATGGCTATACAGGCAAACTGGCTCCCCATGTGCCAGGACTGCCCGCCGCCGGCCGCGATAGGCGGCGCATCGGGCACGTCGTCCTCGGAATAGCCGCAGGAGGCCATCTGACCCCCGGCGGCCAGGTGCACCAGGTCGCTGGTCCGGTAGTCCTTCCATGGCCCCCGCTGGCCGAAGGGAGTCAGGGAGCACATTATCAGCCCGGGGTTGTCCTTCTTCAGGTGCTCGTACCCCAAACCCAGTGAGGCCATGTAGCCGGGCCGGTGCGTCTCCAGAATCACATCCGCGTTCTGCGCCAGCCGCCGGAACAGTCGCCGGCCATCCTCGGTCTCCAGGTCCAGAGTTATGCCCCGCTTCGAAGTGTTGTAGTGCCAGAAGGACAGGCTCCGGTCAGGGTCGGGCACATCCTTGTAGAACGGTCCCACCGTCCGGGCGGTCTCTCCTCCGGGCGGCTCGACCTTGATGACGTCCGCGCCAAAGTCGGCCATCAGCTTGCCACACCACTGGCCCGTCTCGTCGGCAAGCTCAAGCACCCGCAACCCCGCGTAAGCACCCGCCGGGTTCGGGCTCTGGGCCGCTGTTGGCGCCGGAGCGGGGTCCGGCTCCGCCTCGAATGCGGTCCACTCTACGGGCGAGGCCGAGTCCATCATCTTCTCCAGATACGGGTAAGGCTCCAAGCTCAGGTCTTTCGGCCAGAATGTGCCGTCCCCCAGTCCTTGACCCAGTTCCTGGCGGCTGATGCCCAGCAGGTCTTCGAACACCTCGCTGTTGTGCTGGCCTATCAGCGGGCCTGGCCGGCTGTTGAACGCCGGTGTCTCCGACATCTTGAACGGGGCATTCTGGAGGGGCCAGTTGCCCAACGCCGGATGTTCCACCTCCCTGTATATCTCCCGGTAGCGAAGCTGTGGATCGTTATCCACCCTGTCCTGGCTGCTCTGGACAGGCATCGCGCGCACTCCCGCCGCCTGGCACCGCTCCATGATCTCGTACTTGCCCAGCGTCTTCGTCCACGCCTCGATGCCGCGGTCCAATTCCTCCTGGTGCTCCAGGCGACCCTCCAGGGTGTCGAACTTCGGGTGGGCAGCCCAGGAAGGGGAGTCCATGATGCCCACCAGCCTTCGCCACTCCTCGTCGGAGAGGCAGGCGATGGCGCACCAGTCATTGTACCCCCCGGGGCTGGTCCTGTAGGCGTTGTGGGGCGCGGCGGTCCTGCCCCTGTAGTTGTTCACCAGGGGCGTGCCGGGCCAGTGGCTCCGGTTGCCCGGCGGGTAGCCCTCTCGGTTCGTTGTACGCCCGTTGGCCTGGATGTCCAGGAAGACGGGGCCGTTGAGCGCCACTCCGCTGATCCACTGGGACTTGTCGACGTGCTGCCCCTCGCCGGTGACGTTGCGGTGATAGAGGGCATTCAGGGCGTATATCGCGCCGAACATGCCGCCGGTATCGTCCATGTACGACCAGCCCCAACCGGCGGGCGGCTTGCCCGGCAGTCCGGACAGGTGCGTCATACCGGACAGGGCCTGGGCAATCGGCCCCATGGTCTTGTATCCGCGGTCGCGCCCCGTGTGGCCGAACCCGGACATGGAGAGGTAGATGATGTCGGGCCGGAGCCTTCTCATATCCTCGTAGCCGAGCCCCCACCGCTCCAGGACGCCGTGGGCAAAGTTCTCGATGAGGATGTCCGAGACGCTCACCAGGCGGCGTATGAGATCGATTCCTCGCTCGGACTTGGTGTTGATGGTGATGCTTCGCTTATTGGCGTTGGTGTCGCTGAAGTGGCCGTTGGTGTTCAGGTTGAGCGGCAAGCCGTCGGGTGTCGTGTAGCGGGCGGTGAGGTTCACGGCGCCCCGGGTGTTGGGGCTTTGCGGCCACTCGACCTTGATCACGTCGGCGCCGAGCGCTCCCAGCCAGCGGGTACACCAGGGCCCGGCTCGGACCCACGTGAAGTCGAGGACCCGGATTCCGGCCAGAGCCCCTCTTGTGGCTGCCACTTTCCCATCGGTCGGCATTGCGGCTTTACCTCGTGTGTAGACTCGCCAGTCGGTGGCCCGCATTCTACACGACCAAAACCGAAAAAATCTGCTCAATTCTGCTACATTCCGCACATTTCGTAGCTGGGCGGGCCGATGTTTTTGTCACTTTCTGTGAGCCAAGTTGTTAAGGATCGTTACGCGCATTGCGCGGAATGTGGCAGGATGGGACGGTGCGGTAGCGCCCTCGTTGTCACCCCCATCCTAACCTTCCCCCTGCGAGGGGGAAGGGATTTATCGGATAGGCTGTAAGTAGAAAATAGCACGTGCGTGCTATAGAATCAAGAGGGTTGGCGAAATTGCCGGATGGGGGCGAATTTGTGGGGAGAAATTGCGCACGAATGGGGACTGGTGGGGCGCGGATGAGAATGGGTGGAGCACGGATGGGAACGGGTGGCGCGGGGGAGTGACGGTTTTTTCGGGGTGCGGGGGCGCGAACGGGTTGGAGTTGGGGGTTTGGTCGGCGGGCCCTCTTCCTGGTGAAGGTCAGGATGGCAATGACCAACAAGATCATGCTGATCATACCCTTTGTCCCCATCTCTCTTCCCGATTTTATCTGTTGCTACTCCCGCGAGTAGGCCGTCACCTTGCTGAGCTTGTGAGAAAGGCGATCCTCCGCCGTCTCCAAGTCGTACTGGCTTTGCAGCCCCATCCAGAAGGCCGCGGAGTTGCCGAAGAAGCGCGAAAACAGCAGGGCAGTCTCCGCCGTGATGGAACGCTCACCGTGGACGATAGCGTGAATCCGCCGCGCGTCGACGCCTATGGACTTGGCCAACCGGTACCGGGAGACGTTCATCGGCTGGAGAAACTCCTCGTCGAGTATCTCTCCCGGATGAATCGGCGGCAGCCTTTCCGAGATACGCGTCACATGCTCTGTCATAGCCGGACCTCCTTGCCCCGATCCTCAGTGGTAGTCCACAACCTCTACCTGGTAGGCGTCTCCTTCTTGCCAGACAAAGCAGACCCGCCACTGCTCGTTGACGCGGATGCTGTGCTGCCCTCTCCGGTTTCCCGAAAGCGCCTCAAGGCGGTTTCCCGGCGGCAGCCTAAGGTCATTCAGGTTGGAGGCATTGTTGATGATCATCAGCTTCGCTTGTGCTCGTCTCTGGATATGCTCCGGGAACCTTCTGACCCGGCGGCGCTCGGCTATTGCCTGGGTGTCTCTGTTCCCGTAGCTCCGTATCATATCGCCTATGTCAGTATACTACGCCATCAACACGACTCTTGGCATTGGCGGTTGTGTTGAGGAGGTTGACATTCTGGAACGGGTCTGGAGGGAGAGCGGCGAGGGCAGCGTGCGGCCCATGCACACCATGGTCAGCAAGCTCCGCCGCAAGCTGGGCGACGACGCCCGCAACCCCATCTACATCTTCACCGAGCCCCGCGTGGGCTTTCGTATGCCTAAGGGGGAGGGGCCGCCCGCGGTTCGCTGAGCGCGCGTGCCTTAACGGTTCAGTCTACAGTAAGCCTTGGTGGAGATAGGGGGACTCGGAATTAACTACGAAAACGGCAGTATCGCGCCAATGTTACCACGTTCGTTACCACATGTGCATCTCCATAGAATAGTTGGTTCCGTTTACTTTGGGGGTTTTCTCACCCAACGTCGTTCCTGCTAAACCCTGTAAGTAAACGGAACCGCCCCGCCCGACCTGTGGCCATGAATCCTTGCTTGAGGCGGTTGATGGCGACGTTGCTAGAGACAGCCGCTCATTGACAGCAGACAACGATGGTGATTCAATGCGGGCGACACACTCCGTCGAAACTAAGATAGGGGGTCCCTACTCCTCATGTTTCGCGCCCCGACCTTTGTCTGTCGCAAGTGGGCTTCTCTATGTTTAACGCTGTCCCAAGCCGATGGATTATCCTCCCCTTGATTTTGCTCGTGCTGAGCGTCCTCACTT
This sequence comes from Dehalococcoidia bacterium, assembly GCA_034422735.1. GTDB lineage: Bacteria > Chloroflexota > Dehalococcoidia > Lucifugimonadales > CATOSD01 > CATOSD01. The sequence continues at coordinate 33,043 of DAOUJL010000027.1, forward strand.
GGCATAGCTAAGCCAGAGTTGATTAAGGGGTCTCTCGTGTCACAGCGTCGTCGTCCTAACCGAGACTCTGCATCTAAAGGTTGGTTTAGCGACCATCCACGAAGTTGCGAATGTATTAACTGCAGGGCCTCTCGCAGGGGAGCACTTATGCGAGAACAGGCCGAACAACAGTCTTCGTCAGGGTCTCTGAGATTACCATGGGGCAAGCTACTCTTAGTCGTAGTGATAGCTGTTACTCTCTTCGTGTGGTGGCCGCCAGAAGAGTACGGCGAAGGGCCATTTTGGAATATCAAACGTTCAGTCGATACCTTTGTCGCGGACGTAACGAACGCTGAAGAAAACCGCCAACGTTTTATCGACGACGTTGAAGCGCATGTGTTGGAACTGACTAACAAAAGGCGACGTGCCAACAACTTGCCTGAGCTTAAGCACGATTCTCGTATTGACACACTCGCTCGAAACCACAGCAGGAACATGCTGGCCCAAGACGCGCTTAGCCATACACTTGACGGCTTAGACTCAAACGACCGCGCTCGTGCAGCAGGGTATGACTGTAGACGGGATTTAGGGAACGGGCGCTATTCGTTCGGACTTGCCGAAAATATCGCCTATCGTGAGCCTTACTCCAATACGGCTTTGCGAACGGCTGAAGAACTTGTTTCAGGATGGATGAGAAGTCCCGGTCATCGAGAAAACATACTGGACGCAGAATTTGCTCGCATCGGTGTTGGAATAGCTGTTGACAGAGACAAGCTGTACGCCACCCAAAACTTCTCGCCGTGTCTGTAGATTGAGGTCTCTTGTGCGGAGCTACTTTCGTGTTTTCAGCTACAACCGTATTGGGCGGGGGGTCCGTTTACTTACGGGGTTTAGCAGGAACAGCGTTGGGTGAGAAAACCCCCAAAGTAAACGGAACCCCGGGGCCTCCCACGCCGAACTGCCGACCCTCGACTCGTCAGTTTGGCTGACCAACGCGGACACGGCGACCGCCACCTTCACAGTGCCCCGCTGCCGCGACATGGCCGACCGGAGCGCACTGGACGACGGCAACTGGGTCAGATTCAAACTCAATGTCACGGACGGGAACGGCCTCACCGCAGCCGACTACATGACCATGACCATCAACGGGACCACCTGGACGCCTGAGTAGGGATAGGGGCGGGCCTCCTGGGAATCCTGGGGGAGAAAGGGAGAACGCGCATGACAAACTTGACCGCAGCCCGACTGGCGCAGCTGCTAAAGCTGGATGGCATTCCGATTCCAGGGGACCGAGTCCGTATCACCGAGAATGCCCGTAATCCGGCCATCCGCGGCTGTACTGGACGCATTGACCGAATCACCAACATTGCCATCGTTCTGGACGATGGCTGCACTGTCAACGTCACGCCCCAAAGCGTAGAAGTATTGCCGCCTTCCACATAACCGGATACGCCGCTGACGCCGCGCATGGCCTGTGCCATAACCGCTGCGACCGCGAACAGGAGAAGTACGACAAATGCCCCACACATGATGCCCCCACCACGTAGACCATTGGCCTGAGCGAGAACATTGGGAGTGTCACGATGGCAGGGTCGTATGCCTAGCCGGTTCCGTTTACTTACAGGGTTTAGCAGGAACGACGTTGGGTGAGAAAACCCCCAAAGTAAACGGAACCGAATAGTTGGTTCCGTTTGCTTAGGGGTCCCAGTATATGATTTCACTCGGCCAACCTACTCAGTATTTCGGTCTTATTCATTGCTTATCCTTCGTTAAACCCCGAAATCAAACGGCACCGAATAGTTCGAGTCTACGTCTGTTGGGTCTTGTAGGAGCGTGCACATGAACGCTCCTACAAGACCCTACCGGGTCGCCGGTAGACCCGCCTGCCTGTGTTGTTGCGATGTGGATCATCCATCGTGCGCCAAAGGCCATGTCATCACGCTTGCGAGCTCTGGCCCATGCACACCTGTTACTTTCCAAGGACAGGAGGGCACGCGTGTGGCAAGTGAGAACTGAACAGCGACATGTTCTCGCACGGTTTAAGGTTGCCGATGACAATACGCCAGTCCGCCGACCTCCGTCCCTTCCTGGCCTGAACTGGCCGGATTGGACTCGTGCCAAAGTGCCAAGCCGCTGAGTCACCAATCGCGGAGAAGCCAGCGTAGCTATGCCCTTCGGTAGCGGTCCGTCACCGCCATGGCGGCCTCGTCAAGTCCAGGGAACATAGTCTCTCGAGTGATATTGAGAACCTCCAGTTCGTCTCTCACGGTTTCCTTGGAGTTGCTCGGCACAACGAGGGTGTAATGGTGATAAAACGGGAGGTCGTCGCTCCATTTCCGAATCTCAGTTTCTTCGAATCTCTCATAGAATGCCGAAATCAGGAAGGCCCCGGATTGTGCCCGGATTCGTTCGAAAGAGTGTCGTGGCTTTACGACAAACACGCGAAGCAGGTCCTTTGGGTCTATTCGTTCCTGAAACGACGACCGTTCCAGACGAATGAACTGGTACAGACGGTTCATTGCGAGGGCGTAACCGTCTTCCATCAGGCGTTCCGGCACGATGTAACTCGGTTCGGAGTCTCCTGTGGTTTCGTCTTCCGTCTTGCCCAAGAGGAGATTCTGCTGGCTACGGGATAGCCTGGCGAAGTTGGTGACGACGCTCACGGTGTCGCTATTGAAGGGCTTCACGATACTCCTGGGCGCGACGAAAACATGGATTCGACCGCCTGAACTTGCAGATTCGCTCTGCTCCTCACTTGCATGGAACAATGCCACTAGGGGGTTGCTCGTTATGTCCAGAAGCCTAGTCGGCAGCCTGTGATGCTGCGCAATTACCATTTGGTCGAGGGCTGAAGTGGTCCCCCGAAAGTCCTCGGGTCGACGCGACATGAGCTCGACCAACAGCTCCCCCTCAGCGCGGCGAAGCGAGTACCCTGTGTCCTTAGAAGGACGCATGACCTTAGGCGCCAGTTCCCATGAGTCCCCGGACTCCCCTCGGAAAAAGACATCAATTTGTTCCTCACCTGAAATCTTCCTAGAGTCATAGTGTTGTTTGATTCTGTTGATACACTCCAGAAAACTCCCCACGCTGGTAACTGGATCGTCCATGCTAAGTCGCGGATCACCCTGTTCTGGCAAATTGTGGAAGGTCATGCTCGCTTGCCAGGGTCTGGAGCCCGTCAGGTTCGCACCGCTCAGATTGGTGTACTCGATTTTGGCACCCTCAAGAGCGCAGCCATTCAGGTTCGCTCGCTCTAAGTTGGCCGCAATGAGATTCGAGAATGAGAGTACCGCGTTCTGCAGCTGCGCCTCCCTCAAGTCTGTGCCGACGAAGTCTGATCTTTCAAAGCGTGCCCCCTTGAGATCTGCTCCATTGAAATTCGCCTGATTTAGCGTGCAGTCAGAGAGGTCGCAGCCAGATAGATTGGCTTGGGAGAGGTTTACACCGCTGAGATTCGGCTTGCCATTTTCACTGTCTGTATTCTCAGCCCCGACAAGTATCGCGGAGAGGTTCGCCCCACTGAGATGCGGCGCAAACTCCTGGGAGTTTCGCCTATTGTTCCATGCCGCCACACCTTCGAGCAGCCACTTTACATGTTCGGGATTCGCCATCAGTAAACTCCTCCAACTGGCGACAGACCGTCGCCTCGCTATCCTGCATTGCGTCTGATGCCGCCGTACCGGATGAACTCTGGATTGGCCAGTATCTGACTGGGTACCGACAAACCAACGATGGAGACTGCGACGATGGTCGCGACCCTTTGCAAGTCAGGAACCCAGGATCTCGCGGGTCTTTGCTTGAGATTGTCCCGACCACACCATCGACTCCTGACCTGCCTGGCCAACTCAGACGTAGAACTCAAACTCACGGCTCCAGTTCTTGCGGCCATGGCGTGCCCCTGCACCTACAACGCTCATACGTCTACTTCACCTTCTCATTACGCCCTCTCTCACTATCCGATGTCAATCTACGCCTCAGCACCGGCGAATGGACGGGCCGGAGCCAGCACTTCCGGGCTGCGCCACGCCTTTCCCAGCGGTCCCACCCTCTCCAGCGTCTCCCTGTGGGACATCCACAACGGCAGGCCCACCCTCGTGCGAGCAATCTCCCTCCGGGCAATACCCAGGAACCGCGACTCCACCAGCACGTCGCCGAAGACGATGAGCACCAGGAGATAGGCGCCGTTTCCATCCGTGGGGTCGTGCGACGAGTAGTAGCGCAGATAGGGAGCCAGCCGGGCCGCAATGGTGCTGGGCCTAACCGCCCTCCTCTCCCACTCCAGGAAGAACGGCAAATTCTTCCCGCGCCTTCGCAGTATGCCGAAGGCGTCGCGGTGGATGGCGCACATCTTGTAGCTGTGCCTGAAGTATCTCGACGCCCTGTGGGGAGGGTCGAGCTGTACCACGTGTTAGCCCTCTGTCTTCGCCTGGTTGGCGACCCTGGCCAGGAAGCCGTGCACCGCGTCGGTGTGCTCCATGTTGCGAGCAAGCAGCCTGCTCCACCTGCCGGGCACGTTCTCCCACGAGGCGGGAGCGTCTTCGTCCGCCCGCTCCACGCTCCACTGCCTCCTCAGTCCGCCCACTGAGGTCCTGTCGCGGCGGGCGAGCACGGCGATCCCCCAGTCGGATAGCCCCCTGAACAGCGACAATTACTCTTGCTGGCCAGTTGCGTCACTGGAGAATGTTACCGAGCTCTTGGCGGCTTTTAATTGACGCCCACGGGTCCGATGTCGACCGGTCGCACCTCACTGTTGGCCCCTCTGCTGTCGGTTGAAGCATACACCAGTTGCTTCGCCATTACACCTTACCACCGACTGACTCCGCGCTGTAGGGTCCGCAGCTGACGCCTGCTGTAACGCTCCCGGTAGCGCCGTATCGGCCGACCCTAAAGAGCCGCGGCAGTCGCGTCGGGCTGCTGCTGGAGCCAGCCCAATACCTCGCACCAAACCCCCTCGAAGGGGTCAGGCCGAGTCCGCGATGTGCGAGTCCCCCTTGGCCCGCCACACATGCGTCGGTAGAACCTATCCCTGCTTCCACAGGCCGGGCAACTGCGACAGGAAGCTCTCAAGACTCTCTCCATTCGGTGTGCCCTCTGACTCCAGAGTCCCAACTGCTGCCAGTGTGGGCTGGGACTCGCGTATGCTGCGCAGCAGGGTTACGGGATCAAGCTCAGCGCGGTTGTGGTGCAGCGTCCTATTCGTCTCCTTACTCGCGTTTTCACGTGCAAGTAGTCGATCTCAGAGCGTGGCCGGCTCGCTGTAGCGCTTGGTCACACTGCCGCCGTTGCTGCCCTTTGCCAGTAGTTGGAGCGAGGGCGGTAAGTAGTTCAAGTACAGCCTCACCGCGCCGTAGAGGTGCGCCGGTGTCTGGCCGGCGACCGCTCCCGAGTAGCGATCATTATCGACTAATCGCTGAATCACCGAGCCGTTCTTCTGCTACATCCACGCCTGGTCGTTCTTGCGGTACGCCCTGGAACGGGTGAACTCTATGGCTTTCCGGCCGCAGTACCCTACTACGGTCTCGTTGATGAACACGCTATCGTTGTCGGAGTCTATGGCACGCACAGGGATTGGGAAGACCCCGGCGATGGTTTCCAACCCCTCAACTAGCATGGACTGGTCGTGGTCCAACAGCGGCACGACCTCTGTCCAACCTGAGCATACGTCAGTGGCCACGAGGCTGTGGTTGAATGCACCGGACACGGCACCGCCGCCGTGCGCAACGAGGTCTATCTCTAGATAGCCTGGCCCCGGTTCATTTCAGTCCACGAAGGCGCGGACCGGGACCCGGCTTCCCATATTCCGCGTCCTCTTCAACGTCCTGCGGCTTCCCGCCTTCTATCTCGCCGGCCTCGGCAGCGGGTCTATGGTAGAGGCGCCTGCTTAGAACAACCGCACTCTCACGCCGGGATCGAGGTCGAGATTGCCGTGTCGCTCCAACGACTCGACTATGCTGGGCAGTGCTGCTTTCAGCCTCTTGCCGCAGATCCTGTGTGAGGCTTCCCATACCGCTGTCAGCGCCTGCTTGACTGCCTCGTCATAGATGCGCCGACTCCTGGGAACCTTGCGTTCCACGGGTTCATCACTCCGACCCACAAGCCTGACGGCATGCTTCCTCTGGCAGCCCACCATGGCCAAGAACTAGTCGAGCATCCTGGTCTTGTCTCCTCTGGATGCTACCCTGTACTGGCCGCGGATCGTTTCGAGGACCTCCGTCCTTGTGGCTGTGCTGATCTCTGAGACCATATCCATGCCTCCGTGGTCTGGGTAACACCATCGAGAGGCAACGACCTTGTTTCGGAGGCATGCGCGTGGGGCAATAGCTCCGATTCGGTAACAAATTCCCTGAGGCAACGTGACCCTCTCCATCAATAGTGAAGAGACGCCGTTACCTCTGCCCAGATGCTAGCCATCGGAGCTCATCTTCTATAGGATTGTGCAAGTCAGCTATTGCTGTTCACTGTATCCGCCTTCGTCGACTCTCACATTCAAAAGCCAGTGTCAACGAGTGCCAATTTGCAGCCACCTAGGTTCAAGCAATCTAATCTGAAGTGGCATGTGGCCTGACATGAGGTGAATTGTGCCCACGCTGAAGAGAAAGGTCAGATGGTCTCTTGGCTGTTGTTACCGAAATTCGTGAAGGCCAGATCCTCACCGGCCCGCTTTTCAGCGAGCCGATGCGGGTGGTGACCGCTCGCTCCAACGGGCTCGGCTCCGTCGAAGCGGGACTCGTCGGGCAGCGGACGGAATTGTTCCGCCGAGTCACGCTGACTTCGGCCGATATCGCCAGCCTCACCATCGCCGACTCCACTCATTCTTACGATGGAGACGGCAAGCTACTTCGGCTCGGCCTTCAGGCCTACACTCTCGGCATTGCCTACGAGTTCGACCCCTACTTTGGGCTCTCGATTTCACGTGTGGACCCGCTACCCCATCAGCTCGAGGCCGTCTACGATTACCTCTTGAAGCTCCCGAGCGTGCGGTTCCTCCTGGCTGATGACGCCGGGGCCGGCAAAACCATCATGGCCGGCTTGCTCATCAGGGAGTTGAAGCTTCGTGGACTGGCCGAACGCGTGCTGGTCGTGTGCCCCGCAAACCTGACCTTCCAGTGGCAGCGAGAGCTTAACGAAAAGTTCGACGAGCAGTTCTTCGTGCTGAAGGGCGGCGACATACGAGACCAGTTCGGCATCAACCAGTGGCTGGAACAGAAACAGACCATCACCTCCCTCGACCTTGCCAAGCGCGAAGACATTCTTCCCGGTCTGCGCCAGGTGCACTGGGATCTCGTGATCGTCGATGAGGCCCATCGTATGTCTGCCCGGGACGAGACGCACAAGAGTCAGCGTTACCGGCTGGGCGAACTGCTTCGTGACAGTGCCGATAACGTTCTGCTATTGACCGCCACCCCGCACAAGGGGGACCCGCACAACTTCACTCTCTTCCTGCAACTCCTAGACCAAGACGCCTACGCCGACGTGAAGTCCATTAGAGAGGCCATGGAACGGAGGCGGGCGCCCTTCTACCTACGGCGCACGAAGGAGGCCATGGTCTACTTCCCAGAGCGTCAAGACGACGGTAACTGGTCCGCGAAACCCGTGTTTACGAAGCGAATCACCAACACTGCGGGCTTCAACATGGACGGGAGCGAACTCGATCTGTATAGGGCGGTGACTCGGTTCGTCAAGCGGCAGAGCGCCCGCGCCGCCGCTCAGGGCGACGACCCACGTGCCCGTGCCGTCGGCTTCCTGATGTCGATGTATCAGCGGCGTCTCGCATCCAGCGCCTATGCCATGCGGCGCTCGCTAGAAAACCGCGCAAGGCGCCTGGAAGAGGGCCTCAAGCAGGCCCAAGACCTGGCGCGAACAGCACCTCCGAACCTCCCCGACTGGGAGGACCTGGAAGAACTGGAAGACAACGAGCGAGAGCGCCTGGAGCGGATGCTGGAAGCGGTCACGCTGGCCGGCAACGCTGATGAGGTCCGCAGGGAGATTGCCGAGCTCCGGCAACTCGCTGAGCAGACGGCGACCGTCCAGGCAGCCGGGGAAGAGGCCAAGCTTACTCGCCTCAACGAAGTTATGCGGGAGCAGGGGTTCTTTGATGATCCCGATGAAAGGCTGCTCATATTCACGGAATTCAAGGATACGCTGGATTACCTGGTTGATAGGCTTAAGCTCTGGGGATTCCGCGTTGGCTCCATTCACGGAGGCATGAGACCGGGTTCTCGGGATGAGCCAGGTTCTCGCCTCTACACCGAACAACAGTTCAGAGACGGTCACATCCAGGTCCTCGTGGCAACTGAAGCCGCCGGCGAGGGGATCAATCTCCAGTGCTGCCACATCCTCTTCAATTACGACATCCCCTGGAACCCGAATAGGCTCGAACAGCGGATGGGGCGAATTCACCGGTATGGGCAGCGATTCGACTGCCTCATCTTCAACTTCGTAGCCACCAACACCATCGAGGGAAGGGTGCTCCAACGCCTGCTGTCAAAGCTCCAGGAGATTCGGGAGGCACTTGACGACGACGCGGTGTTCAATGTGGTCGGCGAGGTGCTGCCCGCGGCTCAGATGGAGCGAGTTCTCCGGGACTTCTACGCGGGGAAGTTGGGTGAAGAAGACTTGGAGGACCGGCTTCTTCGAGATGTGGACGAGGAACGCTTCCGGGAAATCTGCCAGACGGCTCTGGAAGGCTTGGCCTCCAAGAAGCTCAACCTGGAGATGCTGGTAGAGCGCCGAGCCCGCGCACAGGAACGCCGAGTGGTGCCCGAGACCATTGCCCGATTCCTGTCGGAAAGCGCCGGAAACGCTGCGCTCGCACTAAACCCGGTTGGCAGACTGCGGCACACGTTCCGACCGGGCCGGACGCCGAACATCTTGAAGAGGTACGAACGCGATGACGACTGGCGTCTTCCCGACCTCATGACACGTTATCCCCAGCTCTCGACGGACCGTGACACAGCGGAGGCGCACAACCTGGAATGGGTTACGCCCGGGCACCCGCTGTTCGAGGCCCTCCGCCGCCATTGCGTCGAGACCAGCAGGGATGTCTTCTCAACCGGGGCGTGCTTCCACTCACTCGAACACGATGCCCCAGCCCGGCTAGACTTCTACCGCGCTCGCGTGGTTGACGGCCTCGGCCACGTCATCCACGAGCGGCTGTTCGTGGTGGAAATGCCAGAGGCCGGCGAGCCGCGTTTGCGGGAGCCTGACATCATCGGCAATCTCACTCCCACTTCCGCTCCCGTCGATTCGCCCGCGGTCGCCCTGTTGCCTGAGGCGACGGGTTGGCTTCATGAGCGCGCCCTGACTCCGTTCATCGAAGAGGTCCGGTCAGAACGACTGGAAGAGGTAGACCGCATTGCGGAGCACGTCGAACTGTCTCTGACCGAGGTGCTGGGGAAGATCGACCAGGAGATTGGCCGCGCATCGGAAGACCTGCATAAGGAAGTTACTGGCGCGGAAGGTCGCTTGGCCCAGGCGGAGGTGCGTCACGACGAGGCCATGGCGAGACGCGAGCGGCGGCGCCGGGAGCTCACGCAACAGAGGGCACTCACGTTGCAGGGCGTCGAACGGCTCACGAGCGTGCTGGTCATCCCTCACCCGGAGCGTGAGACCCCCGAAGTCAAACGCCTGCGCCCCAACGCCGACACCGAGATTACCGCCATGAAGGTCGTGATGGAGTATGAAGAGGGTCAGGGCCGCCAGGTCTTCGACGTGCACGAAAAGAACCTGGGCTACGACGTGACCAGCCTCGACACCGGTTCTGGTGAGTTGAGGCTGATCGAAGTCAAGGGTCTGGCGGCTGCCAAAGGAACGATACTGCTTACACCCAATGAGCGCCGCGTGGCGGAGGACCGCCGGGACTGCTATTGGCTCTACGTGGTTACCAACTGCGCTGCCGAGCCACAGTTGCAGGAGCCGATTGAGGACCCGGCCCGCTTTCCCTGGCATGAGGTAAGCAAAGTGCAGCACTACTGGCTGGAAGTGGATGCCATGACCAGGCCTATGCAAGTGCGGGAGACGAGGGCGCAGTATGAGACTACGGACAATGACTAGGAGACGATGTGAATGAGATTGAGGTTCCAATTGAACCTATAGAGCAAATCCGTGTTGTACCAGAAACCCCGGGGCGGAATCTGGAGTCGGCTGTATCCATTATCGGAGAGCGGACGTTTCTGGTTCTGGTTTACCGCGTCGACTATGGTCAACAAATGACGTTCAGTAAATCAACGGCAGTAGTGAAGTTTGCAGAAAGTCAATATGCTATTCCCAACTCAAGCAATTTCAGACTGGCGTCGGCCAAATACTACCGAGAATACGAAGAAGCTCCCGACCCACAACCCGGTAGTTCGCGGCTCCGCAACGGGTCGTCGCAGCGTCATCGGCGAGATGAAACGAATGTCGTTGGCATAGCCGACCCAGAGGAGGGACAGTTTCTCGAAACACTTCAGCTGGATGAGTTCTGCAGAAAGTACGGAGTCGCCTCGCGTACAGACTTTGAACATGTAACCACCAGTGTGACATGGGGCGTGCCAGATTTCTGGATGTTCTGCACCTCCTCCATGCCAGATACTAGTTGGGACTTTCAAAAGCTGCAGGCTCGATTCCCTCGCTATGACTCCGCTACGATAATCGCTGACCCTTCCAGATTCGCTGTTCAAATTGGGAAGGACTTCGGGCGCAGTTTCTCTGAGGACGACTTACGCATCCATGGCCTGGACGCACTAAAGCAACTTGTGCTCCGTATGAATAGCCGAGTATCCCTTTACTCGGACTCGGCTGGGAAGTACATAGTGGAGCCGAGAAGGTTCGGCACGGTGGTCAGGGTTACGCATGGGCCGGTGTTCTACACTGACCATCCCGCACACCTGTTAGATCGACTCTCTTTGGTAGAACGGGGCAATGTCGTCCCCTTCGTGAAAAGAAAAAAGTTCGAGGGTGACCAAGAGTACAGGTTCTTAGTCGAGCCTATAGGTGAACCAATGAAGCAAGAGTTTTTCATGCCCATCTCTGACCAGATCCGCAGTTTGGCGAAACCCTATTCTGAATAAGTCATCTGGGCAGGAATACCATGATCCCCGCAGCCTGCAAAAGACTCGCTGAGGTGGACTTCCCCATTGCCGAGGTGTCGCGTCACGCGGCGCGGGAGAAGTCGATCCGACACGGGCATCCCTCGACGCTGCACCTGTGGTGGGCGCGGCGGCCGTTGGCGTCTTCTCGGGCAGTGTTGTTGGCGCTGCTCCTGCCCGACCCGTGCGACGAACATTGCCCACAGGAGTTCAATACCCGTGCACGGGAGATACTGCTGGCGATGCGGACCCGACCCGGTGGTTGGGACGAGCAAGTCAAGACTGACGAGGGACTCCGTAGGACGCTGCTGAAGTTCATCGCAGACTTCGCCAACTGGGACAACTCGGCCAAGCCGGAGTACCTTGAAGCGGGCCGCGCGCTTGTGAAGGCCGCCCATCCCGATGAGACACCCCTGGTGGTGGACCCCTTCGCCGGCGGCGGTTCCATCCCTCTCGAAGCATTACGCTTGGGCTGCGAGACGTTCGCCAGTGACCTCAACCCCGTTGCCTGCCTCATCCTCAAGGTGATGCTGGAGGATATCCCCCGGCATGGTCCGGGGCTGGCCGACAAGCTGCGCAACGCGGGCGCAGAGATCAAAGCGAAGGCGCAGAAGGACTTGGCCAACCTCTATCCAACTGACCCGGACGGTGCGACTCCCATCGCCTACCTCTGGGCGCGGACGGTTCGCTGTGAGGCCCCCAACTGCGGGGCTGAGATTCCTCTGATGCGCTCTCCATGGCTGTGCAGGAAGCCCAACCGCAAGTGGGCGTTGCGCACCGAAGTCACCCGGCCTACCAGCGGCCCGCCACAGGTCGACTTCGAGATATTCGAGCCGGAGTCCGATAGAGATGTAGCTGCTGGCACGGTGGCGCGCGCCAGGGCCACCTGCGTTTGCTGTGGCGCAGTGCTGCCGCCTGAGCGAGTACGCTCCCAGCTTGCCGCCCAAAATGGCGGGGGCGACGCGGTGTTTGACGAGGGCGGCAACCGTATTGGAGGAGCGCGCCTGATTGCCGTCGTGACCCTCAATCCAGAACAGCAAGGCCGCCACTACCGCCTGCCCGATAACGCCGACTACGATGCCGTCCAACAGGCGCAAGAGCGAGTCGCTAAGCTGTTGGCCGATTGGGAACGCGACGGGAAGCAGGGCTTCTGCCCCGTGCCGGACGAACCGCTTCCACCGATAGGAACGCTCGGCTTTCGTGTCCAAAGGTACGGAATGCTCCAGTGGGGCGATCTATTCACGGCGAGGCAGAAGGCGGCGTTGGCATGGCTCGTGAGTCAGGTAGGCGAAGAGGAAGTACCTTCCTCTCTCGATCCGATACACACAAGCCTCGCACTCGCCATCTCCAAGAACGCGGACTATTGTTCTAATTTGGGCTCATGGCACTTGTCGGGCGAAAAGGTGAGAAACCTTTTCGCCCGACAAGCTATTCCCATGGTGTGGGACTTCACGGAGTCGAATCCTCTCTGCAATGCGACAGGAAACTGGATGGCCCATGTCGAGTGGGTTAGCAGGGTAATTGAGAGACAAGTCGCCTCCGAAACTGGTCAGACTCAAACTGCGGACGCTTCTGAGCATCCACTGCCCGACCTAGCGGCAGACATCTGGTTCACAGACCCGCCCTACTATGACGCCGTACCTTATGCCGACCTTGCAGACTTCTTCTTGGTGTGGCTGAAGCGCGCACTTCCAGGCCACCCTCTCACCGAATCTCTTGATGACTTACTATCACCAAAGACTCGGGAGATAGTGCAGGATGAGACCAAACGTGACGATGGCCGAGCAAAGGATCGCACGTGGTTTGAGGAGCAGATGGCTGAGGCGTTCGCCGAGGGTCGCCGAGTCCTTAGTGAGGATGGCGTTGGGTCCGTCGTCTTCGCGCACAAGACCACCGAGGGGTGGGAGGCACTGCTCTCCGGCATGATTCGCGGCGGCTGGACCATCACCGGGTCTTGGCCAATAGCAACTGAAATGGGAGCTCGCCTTCGCGCCCGCGAGTCCGCAGCCCTAGCAACCAGCATTCACCTCGCTTGCCGTCCACGGCCGGACGAGGCGATGGTCGGTGACTGGGCGGACGTGTTGCAAGAACTGCCGAAGCGCGTCGCTGACTGGATGCAGCGATTACAGAAAGAGGGTGTTCGAGGCGCTGACCTGGTGTTTGCCTGTGTAGGGCCTGCGCTGGAGATATACAGCCGCTATCGTGCGGTGGAGACGGCGGATGGTCGTCAGGTCGGCCTGCCGGAGTACCTGGAGAAGGTCTGGGAGGTAGTGGGCCGCGAGGCGTTGGAGCAGGTGCTGGGAACGGCTGAGGCTCAAGCCCGTAACGGAGCGGCTGGAGCATTGGAAGAGGACTCCCGCCTAACCGCGCTCTTCCTGTGGACGATGCAGAGCACATCGGAAGTTGGCAACAGGGCTAGCTCCGACGATGATGATGCAACCGACGAGGAAGATACGCCGCGTAGAAAGTCATCTGGATTCAGCCTGCCTTTCGACGTAACTCGCCGGTTCGCCCAGCCGCTGGGTATCCACCTAGACGACTGGGAGTCCCGCATAGTCGAGACCAAGAAGGGTGTTGTGCGACTGCTTCCCGTCACGGAGCGGGGCAAGCAACTATTTGGTGATCAGGGAGCTGGGGCGGTTGCAGACGAGATGGAGGCGGCCGCTAACGTCAACCCCCAGTTGAGCCTCTTCCCTGAAGACGCGCCGCAAGTACGAGGCCGGACACGGAGGCGGAATAGATCGCTGACAAGCGATGGCAACACGGAGATTACGCTGTCGGCAACCACTCTTGATCGGGTCCATGCCGCCATGCTGTTACAGGCGTCGGGTAGGAGCCAGGCGCTTCGCAACCTGCTGCGGGCCGAACAGGAGCGCGGCCCCGACTTTCTGCGTCTTGCCAACGCCCTCACCGCACTGTACCCGCGCGGAAGCGAGGAGAAGCGGTTGTTGGATGCTATGCTGTTGGCGGTGCCCAGGTAGCCACAATCCGGAGGATCCAGGAGGAAAAGTGATGCCAGCCAATCATGACCTACTACAGCGCATCACCGCTCGCCCGGACGTGTTTGGCGGGAAGCCGATTATCCGCGATATGAGAATATCGGTGGAACTGATTCTGAGCCTTCTGAGTCAGGGAGCATCGCAGGACGAGCTTCTGGAAGATTATGCCGACCTGGAGCCGGACGATATTCGTGCCTGCATCGCCTACGCTCACACGGTGATCGCGGGCGACACGCTGGCCGCCGTTTCGGTTGCCGATTCGTGAGGTTCCTGGTGGACCGATGCGCCGGGCGCGGTCTGGCGGAGTGGTTGCGCAGCAAGGGCCATGACGTACGCGAAGCTCGGACCTTCGGCCCGGACCCCGGCGACAGGGCTCTACTGGAGGTCGCAGAGTCTGAAGGCCGCGTTCTCATCACGATGGACAAGGACTTCGGGGAGCTAATCTATCTGCACAGGGTTTCCCACGCGGGGCTGATACGGCTGCCGGACGTTCGGGTGTCCCAGCGAATCGAATTGGTTGAAGCGCTTATCGACCAGCACAGTGAGGCGCTGGAAGCACGTGCCATAGTAACCGTACAAGAGGGACGTGTCCGCATTTCCCCGTCCCCCCAATAGGTGAAGCAGGTGCGGAGCAGCGTTTTCGAGAAACTCGATTGATTCAGGACGAACGATTTATCGCTGCCTTGGAGTCTAGATATGGCACTCACCCCATGGTATAGAGTCGTCACCCTGCGCAAGGAGGTCCGAGAGGGCCGGTCCTTTAGCCCGGACGAGTTTGCCATCGCGCTGGAGCAGGTGGTAGCGGGGACCGCGCCGCCGGATTACAGCGACCCGGCGCAGTTCTTTTCGCGCACGTGCTTCACCCGCGCGCTGACAGAGCACTCCGGCATGGTTCTTCGCCGCTTGTCCGGTAGCACGGAGAACACCGCGCCGGTGCTGACGCTGATTACGCAATTCGGCGGTGGCAAGACACACACGCTCACGTCTCTTTTTCACGTTGCCAGAGCGGGTAGAGATGCTCGTCGCCTGCCGGGAGTTCCCGACCTACTGAACAGCGCCGGCATCGCCGATAGCCCTGACGCCCGTGTTGGCGTCTTCGTAGGCAACGCCTGGGACCCTACGGAGGGTAGAGAGACGCCCTGGATCGACTTGGCACGGCAACTGGCGGGCGATGCCGGCGTGGCCGCGTTGGGCCCCACGGCGCAGACCACACCGCCTGGGACCGAAGCTCTGGCGAACGTGTTCGCCTCTGCCAATGGGCCCGTACTGCTACTGTTCGACGAGGTGTTGAACTTCGTCAATCGCCACCGCGGTATGGCTGAGAGCTTCCACGCGTTCCTGCAGAACCTGACGGTGGCAGTCACCGGCGCTACTCACGCGGCGGCGGTCATCAGCCTTCCCCGAAGCCAGGTCGAGATGACGGCGTGGGACCAGGAGTGGCAGGACCGCATCACCAAGGTCGTCCGCCGCGTCGCCCGCGATCTCATTGCCAACGATGAGTCTGAGATCAGCGAGGTTGTGCGCCGCCGTCTGTTTGAAGACCTGGGCGGCGAGCGCGTTCGTCAGAACGTGGCGAGGGCATACGCCGACTGGTGCTTTGAAAGGACCGCCAGGCTGCCCTCTGAGTGGACGGCCGTGGATACTGCGACCACGGGAGCCAGGGCAAGAGACTTCCTCCGCAAACGATTCGAGTCATCCTATCCATTCCATCCATCCACACTCTCTGTCTTCCAAAGGAAGTGGCGAGCTCTCACTCAGTTCCAGCAGACCAGGGGGGCGTTGGCGATGCTTGCCCAGTGGATCTCATGGGCGGCCCGGGAGCAGTTTCGGCGAGCGCGCACCGAGCCATTGATAACCCTCGGCTCCGCGCCATTGGATGTGCCCGAGTTTCGTGCCGTGGTTCTGGGCCAGTTGGGGGAGTCTCGCCTGGACACCGCCATAGGTACAGACCTCGCCGACGAGACTGCCCGCAGCAAGGCGCTCGACGCGGATACCAAGGGCGCTCTGCGTGACATTCACAAAAGAGTGGGGACGGCCATCCTGTTCGAGTCTTCCGGTGGTCAGGTTGACAAGGTGGCCCATCTGCCTGAATTGCGGTTCGCGCTCGGCGAGCCGGATGTTGAGACGACGACCGTAGACAATGCCGCGACGGCCTTGGAGAGGACCGGGTTCTTCATACGCAGGGTGGGCACGGACGGCTACCGCATCCACCATCAGGCGACCCTGCGGAAGGTAGTTAGCGACCGCCGGGCTTCCCTGGACGAGGAGACTGAGATCAAGCCAGCGGTCCGCAAAGTGGTAGAGGAGGAGTTCGGTCGCGCCGCATCAATTCCTGTCGTCTACTTTCCAGAGGACGGCGACTCAGTGCAAGACTCGCCAAGGCTGGCGTTGGTCGTTGTAGACCCCGTAGAGGAGTGGCGTGACAGCGGGCAGCTTGCGGAGCGCATCGGCAGGTGGACGAAGGAGCGGGGCAGGTCGCCTCGGCTATACCCTGGGGCGCTGGTCTGGTCCATAAGGAAGCCAGGGCGGGAGTTGAGAGAGTGCGTCGAGCAGATGCTCGCATGGAGGAGAGTTGCCCACGAGGTCTCCCAGGGCATCCTAGGCGACGACTTCGACCGCAGCGACCGTTCTGAGGTGCAGGCCAGAGTCAGGGAAGCGGAGGAAGCGGCCAGGGACGAGGTATGGGCCGGCTATCGCTTCGTGGCACTGGCCGACAATCAGGCGACAGATGGGCTGAAAGTTATCGACCTTGGCGCAGGCCACTCAAGCGGCAGTGAAACGCTCTGCGGCCGCGTGATCGCGGCGTTGAAGTCCAGCGCGCTGCTCAACGAGTCGGTAGGTGCCGGTTACATCGACCGGCATTGGCCGCCCGCGTTCAAAGATGCCGGAGCATGGCCGCTGACCAGTCTGCGTCAGAGCTTTCTCAATGGCGTGCTAACCCGGCTGATCGACCCGGATGCGGCTCTCAGGAGGCGCATCGTCGAGTTCGTTGAAGCCGGAGACTTCGGTCTCGCCTCCGGCGAAGAGAGTGGCGGCGAGTACGAACGGTTATGGTTCAAGGAGCCGGTGGGAGCGGACGAGGTGGCCTTCGAGTCCGGGGTCTTCCTATTGACCAGAAACAAGGCGGAGGAACTCCGAGCGGCCCAAGTAGGCCCGACACAGACGCAGCCTGACTCCACGGACACGTCAGGAGGGCAAGACCCTCAGCCTGATACGAAGTATGATGGTGCGCCAGACGATACTACTGACACGCCCGTCACAGGCCAGAAGGCCACTCTACGGCTCAAGGGCACCGTGCCGCCAGAGCTCTGGAACCGGCTCGGCACGAAAGTCCTGCCCAAGCTGCGTTCCGCGGAAGACTTGAGCGTGAGTGTCGAGTTCTCTGTGAGCGTGGACGCTGGGCAATCACAGGGCTTTCAACTAGAACTGCAGCAAGCCTTGGACGATCTGAAACTAACTGATCAGGTCCACTTTGAGCGCTCCTGAGTCTAGCCCATCGTTCCCCAAGCCAACAGAATGCGCCGCATGACATAATCTTGATCGTCGGAATCGATGAAACAGTCTTCGTCCGTTGCCCCCCACTGTCTTCGCAGTGAATACACCCGAGATTTCTTCAACGAAGTTTTTCACTGCCGTGGTGTTTATTCTGTGGTGTAAGGCGAAGCACCTGTGTTTGACAGCCATCTAGTACACCCTATTGTTAATCGTTGAGATGCCCATACACAGTACAATTCTAACAAGTTGCTGGAAAGCTGACTCGTCCTGGTCGACAGCCTTCATTTTGACGACTGGAGCTTCCCGCGTTGCTATGGGCCATCCACTGAAAGCCTGTACTGAACCTCCCAGTGGATCAATAGACGAACCCAGCTCTAGAATGTGGAGGATCCACCTGTAGCTGGCATTACCGCCCCTTAGCGAGACGCATTGTGGCCACGCACTCATTTGTGACGAGATGGCAACCCGGGGGTGCGGTGTTCCGGGCATTCGACGACATTCTCAGATCATGCAATGACCAAGCCTCACGCCACATCATGACTCAGCAAGCCATCTGATAAAATGGAAATCGGAGTCGCGGGTCAGGCATGTAGTCGATTGCTATATGGTGGCACGTGGAAGGATATGGCAGACAAGATCGAAATCTACAGGTGCTCAACTTCGGTTGTTTCGCGGAGCCACAAGTGCAAGTGATGACTTCTCAAAGCAACTCGCCCAGACTAGATGCCTACCCAGGCATATATAGTTCTGCTGACGCCAGCTCTAGCGCAGCACAGAAATGGTACCTGGTCCTGTGCGCCTTGAGGCTGTTATCCTTGGTGTCCGTAGCAGCGGTTGCCGCATTTTCCGTGCTCATCGACCGCTGGGCACCCATCATTGCAATCGCGCCGATCTCCATTGCGGTAGCCAGCGAAATCGTACTCTTGGTCCTCAGGCCTGACCGGCGTTGGCATCAATGCAGAACCGTAGCTGAGACGGCAAAGAGTCTCGCGTGGCGCTACCAAGTTGGTGGACGGCCTTTCGCCCTAGCGGGACAACATTGTAAACAAGCAGATCAAGAATTCGTGGCCCGAATTCAAGACCTGGTTCGAAGATTCGGGGACTCTCACCTCCCTCCTACTCGTGACGATCAAGTTACGTCTGGCATGCGTGCCATTCGGAGTTTGCCACTGGAAGAGAGAAAGTCAACTTACTTGTCGGGACGGCTCCAAGACCAGATGCATTGGTACGCTGACAAGGCTGACTGGAATCGAAAGAGAGCAGACCTTCTTCAAGTCGGACTTGTGATAGTCGAGCTAGGAGCCCTTGGGGCAGCAGTGTGGGGTATCGCATATTGGGATCATGTAGCTATCTACTCTCTGCTGGCGGGTATTGCTATTGCCGTTATCGGCTGGATTCAAATTAGGCAGCATGGTTGGCTTGCAAACGGTTACGCCATCGCTAGCCATGACATCGCATCGATCACGGCGACAGTTGGTTCGGCAGATGAAGAGGGAAGTTGGGCAGAATTCGTAGGTGACGCAGAGGATAGTATATCCCGCGAGCACACGGTGTGGGTGTCTTCCCTTAACGGACGATTCTCTCTATGATCATCTTCCACTGGACCAGTGTGCCGCCACGTGGAGCATTCGCGGTCTTGTGGCTCTAGGCTATAGCCAGGGAAGGTGTTGACGAATGTGTATGGGGGACGAGATGGCCGCACCACGGCGACCTGCCAGTTCCAGCAGTAAACAGTCCCGCCCGGTCTTCCTGTCCTTCGAGTTTGAGAAGGACGCTGGACGTCGGGGTACTTTCTTGGGCGACGCGAAGGTGAATTGTGAATTCGCCATAATTGACAAGTCCTTGCCAAGAGCCCGACACGACGAACAGTGGCGACGAGAGGCCCAAGTAAGGATCGAAGCATCGTCCGTAGTTATCGTTCTGCTTGGCCCGGACACCCACACCGCCCCTGGCGTCAAGGATGAACTGAGCTTGGCCGGTGGGGTCCATTGTCCTGTTGTGCAGTTGATGCCGCAGAAAAAGAACTATGGACTGGTCGCCAAGAGTGGAGCAGTTTGCGAGTATAAGTGGAAGACTATCAATCGGATGCTAAGAAACCCACGAGCGTTCGCCGACGACCCAGTGAACCGAGGCAAGTAAGTCTCCTTGTTGGTTGGGAATCACTCGAATGCGGCCTGCCCTAGAAGTATGTTCCTATTTGGAGCTACCTAAGGGCGACGCGCATTTGTTAGTTCTGAGGTGCCTTACGACAACATTCCTGTAGATTCTCTGGATGCCCTGCTACCACCTGCCTGTCCAGCATTAGGTCGATGTGTAAATGACCAGGAACATTGAGCCAGTAAAGGGCGAGATCTGTTGTTGTCCAGCGATTATGTCACCTCAGTGGAAAAGCGAAAATGTCACCCTGGCTAATCGGCGGCCGCCATTGATGTGGTGAGCGCCTCGGTCCTGGCTCGCTCTTTGGCGCTGAAGCGTTTGGTGGGTGGACTCTCCGACATTGCGTACTTCGTGGTGGTAGTCCGGGACATTCCCAGCTTGCGCGCGATGGCTCGCAGGGAGAGCCCCTGTCTCCTGGCCTCCTGTACCGCCTCCCAGCGTGCCCGCTGAGCCTGAGTGGGCGTCCGGTGCAGGGAGTGGCGAGCCGGCTTCCCCGCGCCACGCTTAGCCTTGGTACCCATTCCCTCGGCACCGGCCTCTTCCTCATTGGTTGTGTAAAGGGCGGAGCAATAATGGACCACGAGGGCGGCTCGACGGCCTGATTAGGGCGTAGTAAAACCGTACCGCCCCCACCTTCCTATAGAGTCTTTCGAGACTCGAAGGAAGGTGAGCCGGATGTACGTCGTGGAGTTGTATTTTCGCGTTCGCAAGACCTGCCTGGTGGAGGGCATGAGCATCAGGGAGGCCTCCCGGGTGTTCGGCCTGCACCGGGACACCGTGCGCAAGATGCTGTCGCACCCTGTGCCTCCCGGATACCGCAGGAAGCGTCCGCCTCGCTGTCCCAAGCTCGAGCCCTTCACAGGCGCCATAGACCGCATACTCGAAGACGACCAGGGTCTGCCCAAAAAAGCAGCGTCACACCGTCAAGCGCATCTTCGAGCGACTGCGAGACGAGCACGGGTTCGAGGGTGGCTACACCATAGTCAAAGACTACGTGCGAGAGCGTCGCCGCCTCGTGAGGGAGATGCTCGTTCCGTTGGCGCATCCTCCCGGACACGCGCAGAGCGACTTTGGGCAGGCGTGGGCGGTCATAGCGGGACAGAGACGCAGGATCCACTACTTCGTCATGTCGCTGCCCCAAAGCGACGGCCTCTTCGCCAGGGCATACCCCGCGGAGACGACCGAGGCGTTCTGCGACGGTCACGTGTCCGCGTTCGGCTTCCTTGGTGGAGTTCCCCAGAGCATCCTGTACGACAACACCAAGCTTGCCGTCGCGAGGATACTGGGAGGGGGCCGTCGTCGCCGCACCCAGGCGTTCACGGAGTTACAGTCGCACTACCTGTTCTCTGACAGGTTCGGCAGGCCCGGCCGGGGCAGCGACAAGGGCAGTGTCGAGGGCATGGTGGGATACGTCAGGCGCAACTTCCTGGTGCCGGTCCCGACCTTCGAGAGCTTCGGCGCGCTCAACGATCACCTTGAACACAAGTGTCGCCAGCGTATGGACGCCAGGCTCAGGGGACACACCGAGACGATAGGCGAGCGTATGGAGCGTGACCTCGGGGCACTGCTGCCCCTGCCCGCGGTCCCTTACGACGCGAGCGATACGCACACCACACGGGTTAGCTCGCTGTCACTGGTCCGCTACCGCACCAACGACTACTCGGTTCCGGTGGCGTACGGGCACCGTGACGTGCTGGTGAGGGGCTACGTCGACGAGGTCGTCATCAGTTGTGCCACCGACGTGATAGCCCGCCACAGACGCTCGTATGAACGTGGCGACTTCATCTTCGACCCCATGCACTACCTGCCGCTTCTGGAACGCAAGACCGGCGCGCTCGACCAGGCGGCCCCACTCGCCGGCTGGGAGCTGTCCGGGGAGTACACTGCCCTGCGGCGTCTGCTGGAGTCGAGGATGGGAAGCCGGGGCAAGCGGGAGTACGTGCGGGTGTTGAGGTTGCTTGAGACCTTCCCCGCAGACGAGGTTCGCTCCGCCGTGCGCGATGCCGTCAGCAGGGGAGCGACCGGCTTCGATACGGTCAAGCATCTGTTGCTGTGCAGGATCGAGGGACGCCCGCCCAGGCTCGACCTTGAGCTGTATCCACACCTGCCGAGCGTGAGCGTCAGTACGACGTCGGCGGGGGACTACATGAAGCTGCTGAACGGGAGGACATCATGAGTGACAGACCGACGCTATTGCTCGAGCATCACCTGAAGGAACTGAAGCTGCCGACCTTCCTGAGAGAGTACGGCAAGGTCGCCGCGCAGTGCGCCTCGGAGGGAGTGGACCACACCGACTACCTGCTGAGGCTGGCGGAACTGATAGACCGCAGCCACCGTCTGGTGCAGCGCAGGATCAAGGCGGCCCGCTTCCCCGCCGTAAAGAGCCTGGACAGCTTCGACTTCACGGCCATACCGTCGGTGAACAGGCAACTCGTGACCCGACTCGCGCGCTGCGAGTACATAGACCGTGGTGAGAACGTCATCGCCATAGGCAACAGCGGCACGGGCAAGACCCACATAGCTCTGGGACTCGGACTCGCCGCCTGCCAGAAGGGGCTGAGCGTGGGCTTCACCACGGCGGCCGCCCTGGTGAACGAACTCATGGAGGCCAGGGACGAGACGAGGCTACTGAACCTGCAGAAGCGGCTTGCTCGATTCAAGCTGCTGATCATCGACGAACTCGGCTTCGTTCCGCTGTCTAGGACCGGATCGGAGCTGCTCTTCGAGGTCTTCAGCCAGAGATACGAACTCGGATCGATACTCGTGACCACCAACCTGCCGTTCGACGAGTGGACCGAGGTCTTCGGTTCCGAGAGGCTGACCGGCGCTTTACTGGACAGGCTTACTCACCACGTCCACATCCTGGAAATGAACGGTGAAAGCTACCGGCTCAAGCATAGCAGCCGGACCGCCGCGTCCCCCTCCTCAAGTCCGCCCGCGACAGCTGGCCAAACACGGCCGTAGCGGACTTTTTCGCTTGACAGTTAGCACTGACACTTATGATGAACAATGCGCCTGGTGGTACACTTTTGCTCCGCCCTAGCGGTTCGAAATCTCCCCGCCCTTGACAGGGAGGTCGTTGGGCATCACCTCGAACCTGGTGTTCAGCGAGAGTGAGAGGTGCTCGCAAACCCGATTGCGACGGCGGCGGCGATCGACAGGATCATTCCCCACTCAATCACCCTGGAGTTCGAAGTAGCAGGCTACAGGATCTGTGCCACCCAGAACGAACGACAAGGTACACTTGGACGTCGTCCGCGTAAATGCTAATGACCCCGGCAAATATTGGCGTTCCCCCATGCAACTCAACGTTCCGGAAAAGTGTTGCACTGGCGGGCTTTCTCCATCTCGATCAGCATGGCGCTTAGGTACGACCGGGCAGTCCTAGCGAAAGTAACTGCAACAAAGTGCCATCTCCTGTTTCATTGGAGTGTATCTTCACGTCGTTGAATGAACAGCGCCAATCATTCTGGCCGGACGACAACAGTCTTGGCCTTCGCGGACCGTTGATGAAGATGTTATAGCATGCGTCGGATATGATCAGCCGCCACCGAGTCTCCAGCTGCTGGGAAAGGCCCTCTCCTCTTCGGAATCTGCTCGGCAGGAAGAAGGGTGTTCGATCCCAAAACCGAAGTCTGATGACTGACTTGACTAACCCAAGTCCTTGTGAGCAGGCACCACTATGGTCAGGAGTCGGGCAGATTTTTGCTCAGCTTGCGACGCTCGTGGGGAGCTCGTAAACCGTGGTCAATTGGGACTCCGAATAGGGACCATTGAGGCGTGTACGCCGCAAGGCGAAAACCCCAATCCTGTCGCTGGGCCTGATAGCAGCTAGGATCGCATGCCTACTTCCCGTGGAGATTCCCGGAACGTTTTCGATTCCACTGCTAGTCATGATCTTAAGTATTAACCTGCCGTTGCCAAGTTGACTGATGCTGGTGAGCGTTCCAATCACATCCATCGGCCATTCAAGTGAATCTACGTCACTTCTTGAGGACTGGTACGGTTCACAGGCAGGCCTGTACTGGCAATAGGCGCAAGCATCCGGACGGGGGTTTGCTAGGACAGACGGCAGGGAAGCTTCGGGAGACGTTGCAACAATTGCGTTGATCTGTTGAAGAGTTGTTTTTGCTTCCAGCAGCAACTCTGCACATTCGGCTATCGTGAAGTCAACATTGTGAATCGCACCGGACAAGTGCACAATTCCAACAGAATCTGGCCACCTACCGAAGGTCTCTGCATAAAGTGCAGCGTAGAGTTTGAGCTGTACCTGGTACTCTTCCCTTATCTCTTCCCCGCCTTGCCCACTACCGTTTGAAATCCGACCTGACTTGAAATCCTGGATCATGATGCCCCTATCGGTAGGAACAGCGGCGTCAATTCTCCCTCTGATCATCTCGTCACAGGACTGGACAGGGACTTCGTAACCGTAGCCTGAGTGTGACCTAGCTCTCCCCCTGCGCGACTGAGAACCCCAGCGAGAACTTGCGATTTCAAACGCACGTCGCACTGCGCGGATTCGGCGCACAGCCATATCAGAAACTGAGCCAGACAGCGGTATCAGGTGTCTTTCGATAGAAGACTCACGCATTTCCGAGTGGATTTCTTCGGTCAACTCGTCCCAACGAGAGGAGATCGTCTCTCTGTCTGGCCGAAGCCGCCCTTGCCCGGCTTCGGAAAGTAGCCGATGTGAGATAGCACCGACGCGGGCTGCAGGGGAACTAGGTAACAGTGGTGGCCTGCCGTTAGACTTCCACACTGCATTTAGGGAGCACTTCATCGCGGTTGTGAAGCCCGTTGGTGAAATGTTGCTGACTAGCTTGATTGAGCCAGCCAGCTCTGCGACGTCTTCCATGCTCACTGTCCAAGTGATTGATACGCCCATCCCTGCCGTCGAAGAAGATCAAACGTGTCCAACGTTTGCGGGCTCGAGTGGCTGGAAGCCGCTAGAGCCTCGGCAAGCAATCCTGCAGGGCGTCGAGGATCCCATAGAGGATGTATGACCAGCACTTGTCTACCTCCCAGTGTGAACCCAGGCAGTTGGGCGAAATCTTGAGGCTGTGCTTGGAATGACTTGCAGAAAGTATCCCTGAGTCGCCTTGCCCTGTTCATCCACCCATCCAGGTCGGGCAGGGCAAATGTACCATCCAGTCCGCATTGAAAAGCAGCAGACTTAAGAGAGCGTAGGAGAGAGACCCCAAGCCTCCAGTCGAGTAACCCGTGGTAGGTCATGTTCCTGTAGTTCCTGAGGCAACTGTAACACGACGAATCACAGTCTGTTTGATGTTCCTGCTTCAGTATTGCCCCGGCAAATGTATTGGACGGTGCTTGAGGGTCTGTGCTGCTCTCAAGCAAGGTCTCCCAGTTGTCCTCGATCCAAGCAGTGAATCCGGCACCGTTAGCGAGATGATCACTGATGACAATCTCCCCGGCTCTTAAATCCTGGCCTAGATCCACCTGCCTGACATTACTGATGTCAAACTCATCGGGGTCTATGTCCAGAAACTCTGCAGCGGCCGCCTTCAGAATGAAGGCGGCGGAATAGTATGCAGCCTTCACTCCGGCTACTTGAAAGCCTACCGGATCCAGTCTCAATCCTAGGGGGATGGTCTCAGGGCGGATACGTAATACGTCCGTGGTCTTGGGTGCAACGATGGCGATTGATTCCTGTTCGGAAGACGGCGTAAATGCGAGCCGATCCTCGGCCTGGAAGCGGTTGTCAATCCATTGGTAGTCTAGCCTTCTCCCATTGTTTCCTCGCCTTGCCGCTCCAATCGCCCCAGTGAATAGTTGCCCCGACCGATCGTTCACCCGGTAAATCCTACGTGACCTTGAAAAAGCGGTCGCGCTGTTGGTCCCGGGCACGGGCTCGCAGGGTTGCTGGTCTGACTCGGCGACGGTTGAGACCCCGGTGGGAAGGACCTCCATATCCTCAAGAGCATCGCTACCAGGGCCGAGGCTAGAACGGAAAGCAAGTGGGACCGCGAATCGAAAAGTCTGGAAGCTAGGGTCGCTATCAGCTCCGCATCCACAATTAGGACAATCTGTAGCCTGAGGTTCAGTATCTTGTGTGGCTATGTAGTGACACTGCCCGCATCGTGACATCCATCTGCGTGCTGACAAGGGATCGTTTGCACTTGAGTACAGCCTGTTACCCTGCAGTAAGAGTGGGGCAGTGAACCCGATGGCCTGGTAAATGCGCTTGTCCTTGGTCCTCTGGGAGCCGGGTGCAAATTCCGTAACAGCCAAGTCGAGGTCACGGTCGGTGGTCAAGAGTTCCCTGCCTCTTAACCTGTGAAAAAACTGGCGCACGCGAGATGGCATTCCATACATAGGCAGTACAGCATGCTCAGCTAGTCTTTCGGCAAGTCCTTCACTTGCTATTTCAGAATTGGCACAAGCCTCCTCGATCCTGGAGAACAATTGGGTTCTAGCGAAGCTGATCAGCTCTGCGGGAGAAACACCAGCCGTCAGGCCAGCACACAATGCTGCTGCAATGTCATCCACTTCGGGAGAGGATTCGAGCCAGTCCCGGACCATGGCCTTACGAGCATCATCTCTAGTCCATGAGTCCGTTAACCCGAATTCACCATGGCTGTCTGGTGGGCGAGGACTTTCCCACCAGCCAACCCCCGCTACTCCGAAAGCGCGACGTAAACACTCCTTTGCCATTAGCCTCTGGGCAATTTCAGGGCGGGAAGTAGAAAGAAATGGCACGGGAGGCGGATCACCAGTAATACGTTCAGGGTTGTTGTAGTAGAACTCGTCGTGACTACGCCCGCGGCATATGGTGAGCACAGTTGCAAAGGGTTGCCCACGTCTCCCCGCGCGGCCGGCTCGTTGCTGGTAGTTGAAACGCATTGGTGGCATGTTGCCTTGCATCACGCCTTGGAGGCTGCCTATGTCAACACCAACCTCCATTGTAGTTGTCACACTGAGCATGTCGATTGCATCTACGTCGTGAACTAGAGGGTGGTATGGGTCTCCCTTCAAGTCGACGCTGATGTCACGAAACAGGCGTTGACGGGCGGGTTGATCGTCAGTTTGGGCAGTTAGCTCTTCGGCGTGGAGGCGTACTGGTTGCCGGCGAGTCGCCGCTTCCTTGGCGTAGTAGTTGCGAGCGTGTAGGTCATCGCATGTACCACTCTGGCTGTCTGGTAACTCCCTTTCACAGAAGAGGCTGGTACAGACTCCTGGATTGTACAGATGAGGACGCCGGCAGCCCGGGCAATGCCACACGGGATCGGTTTTCTCAGCAACACGTACCATCAACCGGCGGGGATCAATCTTGAAATGCGTGTGACCACCGTCGAAACATATAGCCTGCCTGACTACGCCAAGTAGCGTTTCCTCGCTGACGCCATGAACAGCAGCACATCTCCTGACGAAGTTACGGCAGCCAGCACGTACGCTGCTCCAGTCGGGCCAGTCGTCGGTAGGATAAGAGTCGGGGTCCACCTGAGGATACCGGTAGAGGTCTCCTAGGATCCTCAAAGTCCCTCTAAGGATGCTACCTAGTTGGCTTGGCGATAAACTACATGAGGTCGCGAGTTCATGGACTCGGGCATCCGGGAGATCCAACATGGCATACCCGAGCCCAGAGGACTCAAATCCAAAGTACAGCCGGGAGAACAACACAGCGCATATCTCGCTAGGCCGTGTTGACATTTGCATTATACTAGGTATATGTCAACAGTCACACTATCTCCCGAACAGTGGCCAAAGGTGCTGGAGTTTCTTCGTAGCCAGCCCGATTTGTACGTCGGAAAGG
>DAOUJL010000028.1:0-8633 GCA_034422735.1 Dehalococcoidia bacterium
CCACGAATCCGCCCCCAAACCCGCAGTTTCGCCAACGCTCTTGAAGTCGCCGCACATCCGTGCTACTATCTCTCCACTGCACCGGCAATTGTACCTTGACAATCGAACACTGATCCCGCGGGGACCGCCGCCTACATGTCCCATTTCCACCCAATTGCGGTACACAATTGTGCAGTTTCTTGCACGACTGAACATCCAAAGGACACGGATCTAACAGCCCCCCAGCTACGAAAAGTACGCAATGGTGCAGAATGGTGCAGACTTCGCGAAAACCTTATCCAGAGACGGCTCCCGGCCCGACCCTAACGAACCCAGGGGCGGGGCCTTCCGCAGCGAAGTCACCTAGTAATCTGACACAGGCTCCCACCGATAACTCCCCTTGACCACATCCGTGCTACGCTCCCTCCATCTCGCACCTACACAACCGAATCGCAACCCTCGACCGCCCCCGACCGACGTGTCCCATCCGTGCATCTTTCGATGCGCTTCCGCCCCACAACCCGCCCCACACGGAACATACGGCGCCCTCAACAACTCAGACCGAGGCGCACCCAGCTACGCAATGCATCGAAATGCATCAGTTTGCAACGCTCTCTGCTAAAGCGCGACACGGAATGACCCCGAATGACCCATGTCTCGCCAAAATCCCTACCTCGCCGAGTCTGTATCAGCTTAGTCGGTGAACGGTTTCGCAAGTCTTGCTGACGCGGCATCGCCACTCCTGCGGAAGCGGGAGTCCACAGGCTGTAGCGCGATGTCGCACTCACTCTGATAACGCACCGACTAGTCTGTTACAGGCTCGCGGCGCATCTTCGCCTTGACCCATTCTGAAACGTCCTCATATAATGATGCGACCGATTGCGCAGCGCGCATCAAGTAGTGAGGCAATGGATGAATGAAAGCGCCACCGCGCACGTCAACGAAGTAAGGGATGAAGCTCTCGCGGCGTTGGCGGGCGCAGACTCCCCCGAAGGTCTGGAGGCGTGGCGTATCGCCTTCCTGGGACGGAGAGGCCGACTGACCCAGTTGCTGCGCGCCGTGGGCTCGCTGCCCTCGGAGGAACGCAGAGCCGTAGGGGAGGCGGCGAACCGCGCTAAGGCGGCGCTGGAGAGCGCCCACGACGAGAGAGAGCGCGTACTTTCGGAGGCCCCGGATGGCGACGGCGCCGATGCGGTCGACGCCATCGACGTCACGCTGCCGGGCTGGCCGGCGCCCGCGGGCGGATTGCACCCCACCACTCTAATCGTGCGAGAGATCTGCGACGCCTTCAACTCGATGGGGTTCCAGGTGGTGGAGGGGCCGGAGGTGGAGTGGGATCACTACAATTTCGAGATGCTGAACATCCCGAAGGATCACCCGGCGCGCGACATGTGGAACACGCTGTGGCTGGATTACGAGGACGATTCCGGCCAGCACCCGATGCTACTGCGCACGCACACATCGCCGATGCAGGCGCGCATCATGGAGGCCCAGGAGCCGCCGGTGCGCGTGGTAGTGCCGGGCAAGTGCTACAGGTACGAGGCAACGGACGCGACGCACGAGTGGCACTTCTTCCAGATAGAGGGACTCGCGGTGGACCGCGGAATTACGTTCGCCGACCTGAAGGGCACGCTGTACGAGTTCGCGCGCATAGTGTTCGGCCAGGAGCGGCGAGTGCGCTTCCGGTGCGACTACTTCCCGTTTGTGGAGCCTGGGGTGGACATGTCCATAGACTGCTTCGCGTGCGCCGGGGACGGGTGCCGGATTTGCGGCGAGACGGGCTGGATAGAGATCATGGGCGCGGGGATGGTGCATCCCAAGGTGTTGGAGGGCGTAGGGTACGACCCGAACATCTACACCGGATTCGCCTTTGGGATGGGGCCGGAGCGCATCGCCATGCTGAAGTACGGAATCGACGATATCCGGCTGTTTTACGCCAACGACCTGCGCTTTTTGAGCCAATTCTAGCAGGGACGCGCCCGGCGAACCACAGCGAGCGCGCCCGCGGCAAGCCTACGATTTGCCCTCCAACAGCGCGCAAGGAATGGCGCGCGCAGAAAGACAACCCGTCATGCGAGAGCGACACAGATGAAGATACCGCTGTCCTGGTTGAAAAAATACGTGCCGGTCGATATGCCGCCGCAGGAGCTGGCTCATCGGCTGACGATGGCTGGCAACGAAGTGGGCGAGGTGGAGATCGTCGGGGGCGAGTGGGAGCGAGACAAGGTGGTGGTGGGATACGTGCTGAAGGTGGACCCGCATCCCAACGCCGACCGGCTGAAGCTCCCAACGGTGGAGCTTGGAGGCGGCGAGACGGCCGTCGTGGTGTGCGGCGCGCCCAACGTAGCGGCGGGCCAGAAGATCGCGTTCGCGCGGGAGGGCGCAACGCTCTTCAGTCCGCGCAACGGCAAGATGGAGCGGCTCAAGCGGGCCAAGATTCGCGGAGTCGAGTCGGCGGGCATGGTCTGCTCTCCGCTGGAGCTTGGGCTGGCCGACGACCACGACGGCATCCTGACGCTGGCGGAGGACGCCACGCCGGGCACGCCGCTGGTCGATTACCTGGGCGACGCCGTGCTGGACGTGGAGGTGACGCCGAACCGGCCGGACTGCCTTTCCGTGCTGGGCATCGCGCACGAGGTGGCGGCCATCACGGGCGGACGTGTCGAGGAGCCGGACCTGTCCTACCCGGAGGACGGCCCGCCTATCGAGCAGTCGGTGTCCATCGAGATCGCGAACCCGGAGTTGTGCGCCCGGTACACGGCGAGTCTCATCAGGGGAGTTGGCATCGGCGAGTCGCCGCAGTGGATGCAGGACGCGCTGATAAGGGCGGGACAGCGCCCGATCAACAACGTGGTGGACATTACCAACTACGTTATGCTGGAGTACGGCCAGCCGCTGCACGCCTTCGACTTCGACAACGTGCGGGATAGCCGCATCGTGGTGAGGGCGGCGCGACCGGGCGAGACGCTGGAGACGCTGGACGGCGTGCGGCGCGTCCTCAATCCGCCCATGCTGTGCATCGCCGACTCGCACGACGCGATAGGGCTGGCGGGGGTGATGGGCGGCGGGAGCACGGAGATGGACGAGAACACTACGGCGGTGCTGCTGGAAGCGGCGAGCTTTGATCCGGTCAACACACGGCGCACCCGCAACGCGCTCAGGATGAGCACCGAGGCATCGTACCGATTCGAGCGGGCCATCCGGGCCGAACTCGCCGAGCGCGGGCTGCGCCGGGCCACGGCACTGATTCTCGAGATCGCAGGCGGAGAGGCGGCGACGGGCATCGTAGACCTTTATCCGGGATACATGCCGGCACCCACGCTGAGGCTGAGCCGCCGCCGCGTGCGGCAGGTTATGGGTGTCGACTACGGCATGGAGCGCATGAGGGAAGTGCTGGATTCACTCGGATTCGACCGGGCGGCTGAGCCTTCCGGTCTCATCGACGTCATCGAGGCGGTGGAGGCGGGGCCAGCGCCCGAACGGCAGGACACAATCTGGGTCAAGCCGCCCTACTGGCGCTCGGACGTGTCCATCGAGGACGACCTGGTGGAAGAGGTGGCCCGGATCACAGGGTACGATTCGATACCTACGACGATGCTGTCGGCGCCCATTCCGCACCACCCGCCGCAGCCGCTGCGGGAGTTGAAGGAACGGGTGCGGGACTGCCTGGCGGCGGCGGGTATGCGCGAGACCATTTCGTACTCGAGCACCACGATGGAGACGCTCGACAGCGTGGGCGCAGTGGACGAGTCGAATCCGCCGCTGCGCATCGCCAACCCGATGAGCGGCGACCACGAGTACATGCGGACCAGCTTGCGCGGCGCGGTGCTTCATACGCTCGCGGCGAACCGCCGCGTCGGGCAGAACGACGGCGTTCGCATCTTCGAGATGGGACGAGTGTACCTGCCAAAGCCGGAGGCGAAGGAGCGTGATCTGCCAAACGAGCGGGAAATGCTGGTAGGCGCGATGTCGGGCCTGAGGTCGGAGGTGTCCTGGCTGGCGCCGCCGGGTGAGATGGGCTTCTTCGACGCGAAAGGCATATTGGAGGCGATCTTCGCCAGCCTCGACCTCCAGGTCGAGTACGAGCCGAGCGAGGGCGGTTTCTTCCGGGGCGGCCGGTCGGCGCGCCTGACGCTGGACGGCGCCTCAATCGGAGAAATCGGAGAGGTGCGCCCGGACGTGCTGGCGCGATTCGACCTGGACGAGGCCCCGGTGGCGCTGTTCGAGATCGACGTCGAGGGCCTGGCAGGGGCCATGCCCGACACGCCCAGGCGGTACCAGAGGACGAGCCGGTTCCCGGTGTCCAACCGCGACGTGGCGCTGGTGATGGACGCGGACGTGCCCTCCGCTCGCGTGCAGGGCATCATCGCCCGCCACAAGATGGTCGCAAGCAGCGCTCCGTTCGACGTATACTCAGGCGAGGGCGTTCCGGCTGGAAAGAAGTCGGTGGCCTACCGGATTGTGTTTCGGTCGGACAGGGGAACGCTCACGTCTGAGCAGGTGGACAGGTACCAGGCAGACATTTTGCGGCAACTCCAGCGCGAACTGGGCGCGGAGATTCGCGGGTAGGAATCGGAATGACTCAGTACACGCACGTACACCGCCATCACAACGAGTCGATGCTCAGCGTCGAGGAGGCGCTGGAGCGCATCCTGGGCTTCTTCAGCGTGCTGGACGTGGAGCGCAAGCCCATACTGGACGCGCTGGGGCAGGTGCTGGCGGAGGACGCGGTGTCGCGGTACGACATTCCGCCGCTGGACAACTCCGCGATGGACGGCTACGCGGTCCGGTCGGAGAGCGTCGCGGGGGCGTCGGAGAACTCGCCCGTAACCCTGGACGTGGTGGGGTACGTGGCGGCAGGTCAGCTACCGCGGGACGAGGTCGGGCCGGGGACGGCGGTGCGCATAATGACCGGAGCTCCTATCCCTGACGGCGCCGACGCGGTGGTCCCGTTCGAGGACACGGACGAGGTGGAGCGCCGCACGGCAGGCGGCGACATGTCGCAGATCGGCATCAACATCCCCGTGCCGCCGGGCGCGGAGGTGCGCCCCGCGGGGCAGGACGTGCGGCGCGGCACGCTGGTTCTCAAGCGCGGCTCGCTGCTACGACCGTCTGAGATTGGCGTGCTGGCGTCTCTAGGCTACTCGGAGGTGAGCGTGGTGCGCCGGCCCGTGGTGGGGATACTGGCCACCGGGGACGAGCTGTTGGAGCCGGGAGAGGCGTCCGAGGCGGGCAAGATCTTCAATAGCAACAACTACAGCGTGGCCGCGAGTACGCTCAGGTACGGGGGCGTCCCCAGGCTGCTGGGCATAGCGCGGGACAACCTGGAGTCGATGAACGCCAAGCTGGAGCAGGCGCTGGAGTGCGATATGCTGGTGACCTCGGCGGGTGTGTCGAAGGGCGACTACGACATGGTTAAGGACGTGCTCGCGCAGCACGGGAGCATCGACTTCTGGTCGGTGCGTATGCGCCCGGCTAAGCCGCTGGCCTTTGGCGCGCTGAGCGCCGAGGACGGACGGCGGGTGCCCCACCTGGGGCTGCCGGGCAATCCGGTGAGCGCGCTGGTGGCGTTCGAGCAGTTCGGCCGTCCTGCCATACGAAAGATGCTCGGACTGGGCGACATGGGCAAGCCGACCGTGGAGGCCGTGCTGGACGAACCCATCGAGAATCCTGATGGGCGCAGGGTGTACGCGAGGGCGGTGGTGACAAGGCACAACGGCGAGTACAGGGCGCGGCTTACAGGTGATCAGGGCTCGAACCTGCTGACGTCGATGGCGCTGGCAAACGGCCTCGCCATTTGCCCCGAAGACGTGCCCTTTATGGCGGCGGGAGAGGTTGCCGAAACACAGATGTTGGATTGGCCGGAGGAAGTCTTTTGATGAGTGCAGAACAGGGCGAGATTCTCAGCGGAGCGAGCGGCGGCCAGCCGGCGAAGTACTTCATCGACGCCGCGGAGGCCGAGAAGCGGCGGCGGTCGCTGCCCGTGATGATCGCCTCCAGGCAGTGCTATATGTGCCAGCAGGCGGTTGATGAAGAGGAGCTCGCCTCGGCTGAGGCGGAGGACCTGATCGAGCAGATAAAAGGTCATTGCGTGGGAACCCAAGATTACCTGCCCCCGGACACGCCTCTGAAGGAGGCGATTTTCCGGGTGCTGCTGTCTCACCATGACGAGCCTATGGGAGCCGATCAGATCAGCGCGGCAATCAGCGAGCAGTGGACTAATGCCACCAACCAGCGAAACACCTCGGCATCCGTGATCGAGCGGCTGCTCCAGCACAGCGATAGCTATTGCATCGCGCCCTCGCCTCTCCGCAAGGGGGAGTAAGGACTGCCAGCCCAAACGTGGTATAATTTTGGACGTGGAGAGATGGCCGAGAGGCTGAAGGCGCCGGTCTCGAAAACCGGTATGGGGGCAACCTCATCGTGGGTTCGAATCCCACTCTCTCCGCCAGCCCAATCGCCCAACCCATCCGGGGTGGCGGGCGCATGGAGAGATGCTAGAGAGGACGAATAGGCGCGACTGGAAATCGCGTGTACCTGCAAGGGTACCGTGGGTTCGAATCCCACTCTCTCCGCCAGCCAAACCGTCGAGCGTGCGTCATGTTGTCCAGGGCGCTTAGGGAGACGTTCCATGGAAGTAGGCGAGACCCTGTACGTCACCGAGAGAGGTCCGTGGCGAGAGTGGCTGGAGGCGAACTTCGACACCGCCGCTGAAATCTGGCTCGTGTACCCGAACAAGGCCACCGGGAAGCCGCGCATACCTTACAACGACGCCGTGGAGGAGGCGCTCTGCTTCGGGTGGATCGACTCGATCATCAAGAAGGCCGGTGAGGGCCTCGCGGCCCAGCGTTTCACGCCGCGCAATCCGAAGAGCGGCTTCTCCCAGCCCAACAAGGAGCGGCTGCGCTGGCTGGACGAGCGGGGCATGTTACACCCGACGGTGCAGGATGCCGCGCGGCGCGCGCTCGCTGAGCCGTTCGCGTTTCCGGACGACATCGAGGACGCGATAAGGGCCGACGCCGACGCCTGGCGCAACTACAACGCCTTTTCCGAGTCGTACCGCCGGATTCGCGTGGCCTACGTGGACGCCGCTCGCATCCGTCCGGAGGAGTTCGACAGGCGGCTCGCCAGTCTCATCCGCGCCACGGCGAAGGGGCGCATGCTGGGCACGGTCGGCATGGACAAGTATTATTGGGATCGCCGGTTAGGACAGCCAGTCCCAGATTACCAACTGTCGATGCACCAGGGCATGAGGTCGGTAGCGAACATGGCGTCCGCGCGAGCAAGCGCGCCGGGCGTGTTCTCCTCCACCCTGCCCGCTTGGTACAGGGTGCGTAGCTTGACGCCGCCCAAGTAGATCGCGCCCAGGTCCGCGGCGGACAGGGTCAGGTCGGGTTCGGCGTCGGTGGCCCGGCATTCGACGCCGTACGGCCCGCCGTCGAGTCTTACGGTGCCGTCGTTCCATTCAAGAAACGGGTCCATCACCCGCAGCGCCAGGCTGTCGGTGGTGGAGTATGTGCGGGCGGACAGGGCGGCCGGGACGTCGACCAGCCTGAACCAAGACGCATCCTGGAAGGTCTGCTTCAGGCGGCGCGGGTCGGCCATCAGCCAGGGAAGCGGCTCATCTGCGGCGCGTCTGCCGGCGGTAACCATCGTCACCAGGTCCATGTCGAAGCAGAACTGCCAGAGGGCGGAATAGGCGTCATCGGTGGCGGCCATCAGCTCAATCACCGTCATCAGGTGGGCGTCCTCGATGGTGAACCAGACGTAGCCGTCCACGCGCCCGTCGACCTCGTACTTTACGAACCAGGCGCGGGGGTCGCCGCCGCGCAGGCCGGTCTGAGCGAAGCGGAACTTCCACCACTTGTCGTTGCGCTTCACCATTCCGTTCCTGAGAAGGGTGGCTCGCTCGAACACCTGCGGGAAGATCCCACGGGCCTCGCCCTCCTCGATGAAGAGCAGGCGGCCTTTCGGCTCGTGGCGGCTTGAGAATGCACCGTGGGGGCGCTCCAGTTCGAACGTGTACTCGAACGACCCCATCCCGTAGCCGTAGCGGCCGTAGATGATGCTCTCGGAGGCCTGGAGCACAGCCAGCGGGTCGCCCCACTCGCGCAAGTCGGTCAACTGGCGCCGCATCAGCATGGTGTTGATGCCGCGCCGCCTGTGGGTGGCTTGCACTGAGACCTGGGCGACGGCGCCGATTGGGACTGTGCCACCCGGAACCATCATCTCTAGTGAGTAGCTTGCGGTGCAGCCGACGATTTGGCCTCCTTCCAGGGCGCACAGGCTGCGCTCGGGCTCGAATATGATTCTGAACCTCTCGATGTCGCTGTCGTCGTAGAAGTTGTTCTGGGCGCGGGCGTTGACCCTCTTGAGGGTGGGGAACTCTTCCCACGTGTTCGATCTTATCTCGAGGCTCATTTCAGGAAACTCCGCACGGCGAGCTCGTCGTAGACATCCTCGGGGGCCCATCAATCGTAATCTGTACTGGCATGACTGCATTATGCTACCAGAGATTCGACTTGCTCCACCGCCTCTCATGAGCCTGTGTCAGATTACTAGGTGGCCATCAGTTTACACTTGTCTTAACCAAAACAAAGATAGGTGCAAAGCTGATGGCCATACATAGCGTACACGAGTGGATTGGAGCGGAA
>DAOUJL010000029.1:0-83384 GCA_034422735.1 Dehalococcoidia bacterium
TTGTAGTCGGGCCATTTCACACCGCTCTTCAATGGTGAGTTGGTGATAAGAGCTTCGCATGGCAACACCTTAACAAGATGTTGCACTTCGTTTGTGAGTCTAACGAATCCAGAGGGGCGGGGCAATCCGTTGCGAAGTCACCCGGCAGCCTGAGACAAGCGCGGGACCCCGACCACCCTCTTGATTCTACAGCACACACGTGCTATTTTCTATCTGATAGGCGCTGTACCCACCGGTTGGGGAGCAGGAGCGGGCTTGAAACCCGCCGGCCCCCGGCCCAGGGCCACCGTCACGTTCTGCGCCACGCCCGCGACAGAACGTGACGCCGGTCTGCCGTGATTGAACAGTAAGAAGACAAGCCACCCAGCTACGAAATGGGCGGAATGTAGCAGAATCGAACGGATTTTTTCGCAAAGCCACGCCAGCCGTGCGTGTTGCGCCTGCGGAGAGGCGTGGTATACCATCGCCCGCACCATGCGACAGCGGGCGCCAAGCCGGGAGGAGCCTCGAAAATGACTGATCTGATACTGAAAGGCGGCGATGTGCTCGACCCCTCGCGGGGACCGCGCGCGAGGCTCGACGTGGTGGTCAGCGACGGCCTCATTTCGGAGGTCGCGCCGGACATCCAGCCGACGGGCGGCGCGCGCATGATCGACGTCTCCGGCAAGCTGGTCACGCCGGGGCTGATAGACCTGCACACCCACGTTTACGAGGGCGTGAACCAGACCGCCGTGAACCCCGACCTGGCCGGCGTGCTCTCCGGCGTGACCACGCTGGTGGACGCTGGCAGCGCGGGCTGCTACACCTTCGGCGGCTTCCCCCAATACGTTGTGCCGAACGCCCACACCCGAATCTTCTGCATGGTCCACATCTCGCGCACCGGCCTGAATTTCCAGCCGGAGCTGTCGCGGCGCGAGGACATCGATCTCGAAGAGACCGTGCGCGTGGTGCAGGCCAACAGGCCGCTGGTGCAGGGCGTCAAGCTGCGCGCGGTAGGCCCCGCGGTGCCGGTCATGGGCATCGAGATGTTCAACCTCGCCAAGCAGGCCGCGCGCGATGGCGGCGTGCGCCTGATGGTGCACATCGGCGACAGGTTCGCTGACGACGGCCCGACGCTGACCCAACAACTGCTGCCGCTGATGGACGAGGGCGACATCATCACGCACCTGTTCTCCGGCAACCCCGGTCGCATTTTGGACGGGCAGGGCAGCGTGCTGCCGGAGGTGCTGGAGGCGCAGGAGCGCGGCGTGTTCTTCGACACCGCGCACGGCAGGCAGAACTTCAGCTTCGACGTCGCCCGCCGCGCCCTCGACCAGGGCGTGCGCCCCCTGAGCATCAGCACCGACCTCACCATACCGGGTCGGCTGAACACCGTGCACAGCATGACGGAGATGCTATCGCGCTTCATGGCGCTGGGCTTCTCGCTGGAGGACACCATACGCATGTCGACGCTCAATCCGGCTAGCGCCATCGGCATGGACGACGAGCTTGGCAGCCTCGCGCCGGGCCGCGCTGCCGACATAACCGTGCTGGAGGAGGCCACCGGCGACTGGCTCTTCCACGACACTGAGGGCGACACCCTGACAGGCGACAAGGCCCTGGCTCCGGTGCTCACCGTCAAGGGCGGCGTGGTGTTCCCCGCCGACTGGGGTCCGCGCCCCTGGGGCTGGCTCCCCGACTCGGCCTCCTCATAGTCCCTTCCCCCTTGATGGGGGAAGGCTAGGATGGGGGTGAAAGTGGCCCTCGTGCCCTTCGTGGATAAACTGAGCTTGGAGACCTATACGTGACAAACCCGCTCGAAAGCGTAGACACCCTGGCATTCGACATCTTCGGCACCGTGCTGGACCTGACCGGCAGCCTTCTGCCGCCCATCCGCGCCTTCCTAGAGGGCCGCGACACCGACGTCGACGCCGACACCCTCTGGGCCGAGTGGCGCGCCCGCCAGCGCGTCGATCAGTACCAGGACGCGCTGCTGATGGCCGGACACTGCGGCTACCAGGAGTCCTGCCGGCGCGCCTTCGCCTACTGCCTGCAGGCCAACGGCGTGCCGTACACCGATTCCGAGGTGGCGGAGTTCATGCGCTGCTACCAGGACCTGTCGCCGTTCGAGGACGCCGTGCGCGGCCTGGAGCGCCTTCGCCGCAGCGGACGCTACCGGCTGGTGGCGCTGTCCAACGGCGAGCCGGACTTCCTGGAGCACCTGGCTAGCAACCGCATCAAGGTCGATTTCGACGCCATCATCTCGGTCCAGGAGGGCGGCGCCTTCAAGCCGCATCCTGGCGTGTACCGCGCGGCGGCGCGTATCCTCGAATCCGAGCCGCACAACATCATGATGGTCGCCGCTCACTCGTTCGACATCATGGGCGCGCGCGCCAGCGGCTACCGCGGCGCGTTCGTGAACCGCTACGCCCTTCCTTTCGAGGAGACGCCCTACCAGCCCGACCTCGTGGTGGACGATTTTTCCCAGCTTGGCGACCGTCTGCTGGGCGCGCCGTCGTAGGGCGCGCGGACATGGCCGTTCACCAGGGCCTGACCGTGGCGGACGCTGACGAGTTTCACGCGCTGCTGCGACGGGGCGCCGTCTTCGAGCGCTGCAACTTCGACGACGCCGAGCTGTGGGAACTGGACCTCGAGGAGCTCGAGCTGCGGGACTGCTCGCTGCGGCGAACCGACTTCCGCGACCTGGTGTGCGAGCGGCTGGTGCTGTCCGGCTGCGACCTGGAGGGCGCGCGCTTCGACGGCGCCGACGCCCACGATGCGGTGTTCGAGAACTGCAACTGCCAGGGCGCGAACTTCACCAGCGCGAAGCTGAACCTCGCCAAGCTGCTCGACTGCGATTTCTCGGCGTGCCGTTTCGAGGGCGCGAACCTGTTCGGCGCCGACCTCACCGGCTCGCGGCTCCGCGCCGTGGACCTCTCGGATACGAACCTGGACGGCGTAACGATGCAGCGCGTCGACTTCAGCATGGCGTCGCTGCGTTTCAAGCGCATCGGCGGGGGCAGGCTAGCGGGAGTCAACCTCACCGAGGCGGACCTGACCGGGTCCGACCTCAGCGGCACCCGGTTCGAGGACTGCCACCTGGCGAGCGTCTACGTGAGCGCCGAAACGCGCTTCGACCGCTGCGACCTGCGCGGCGCCCACGTGTCCAACGCCGCCCTCGCCACCGCCAGCATGAGAGGCGCGATAGTCTCCGCCGCGCAGGCGCGGGAGCTGCTCTTCGAAAGCTTTGGCATTGTGGTGGAGGAGTAGGGAACTATCCGCAAAGGATACCAAGAGCACGAAGAGTCGATGGGGGAAAGAAGCACTGTGACGATTTCTTGGTATGATTAGTGCCCTACGAGGATAATCCTGAAAGGAGTTGCGCCATGTCGGTACGCATTGGCATAGGCTTTGGCGGATGGCCGTTCCCGCACAAGGATCCCGGCCTGCTGTGGGAGTACGTGGACGCCTGTGAGGATCTGGACATCGACTCGCTGTGGCTCAGCGACAGGATCGTGTCCGAGGCCATGAACGTGGAGCCAATGATCGCGCTGTCGTTCATCGCCGCCCGCACGCAAAAGCTCAAGTTCGGCACCAGCGTGCTGGCGCTACCGCTGCGCAACCCGACGGTGCTCGCCAAAGAGGTGGCCACGCTGGACTTCCTTTCCGGAGGTCGCTCGCTCCCCGCCGTCGGTCTCGGCACCGAGGAGGAGCGCGAGTACGAGGCGTGCGGCACGCGGCGCTCCCAACGCGTGGGCCGCACCGAAGAGGCCATCCAGATAATGCGGCTGCTCTGGTCCCAGGACAGCGTCACCTTCCACGGTCGCTACTACACCCTGAACGATGTGAGCGTGCATCCAAAGCCGGTGCAGAAGGAGCTGCCGCCCGTCTGGATCGGCGGTCGCACCGAGGCCGCGCTGCGCCGCACCGCGAGGGTGGGGGACGGCTGGCTCGTGTCCCAGGCCACGCCGGACGAGGTGTGCGACGGCGTGAGCAAGATCAAATCCTGGGCCGAGGAGTACGGCAACGATATCGAGGACGACCACTACGGCGCGCTGTTCAGCTTCAGCATCGCCGACAGCCACGAGGAGGCGCGCAAGCAGGCCGAGCCGTACATGCTCCGCCGTCGCACGGACGTCGATTACGAAGCGTTCTCCGCTTTCGGCACCGCGGACGACGTGGCCGACTTGATCGATCGCTACATCGAGGGCGGCGCGACCAAGTTCGTCGCGCGGCCCGCCTGCCCGCCCGAGAAGATGATGGAGCAGCTCGAGCTTCTCGGCCGCGACATCGTGCCCCGCTACCACAGTTAAGCGCCAGCCTCCGAAAGAGGTGATCGATGACCGCACACACCATAAGCGTCGGCAACGTCGAGATAACGTCGCTCTCCGACGGATACATCAGATTCCCGACTGACAACTTCTTCCCCTCGGTGCCCGCCGAGCGCTGGGAGGAGTACCGCGACGAGCTCACCGCCGACGGCAAGCTGGAGCTCAACGTCGGCTCGTTCCTGGTGCGCTCCGAAGGCCGCGTCATACTCGTGGACACCGGAATCGGCGAGGACTCCTCCAACTTCGACGACGCTCAGTCCGGCCTGTTGCCCCAGGCGCTGGCCGAGATGGGGGTGTCCGCCGCGGACGTCGACGTCGTGCTCATGACCCACCTGCACGTGGATCACGTCGGCTGGAACGTCGCGCTCTCCGAGGACGGGCCCGTGCCTCTGTTCCCGAACGCGCGCTACCAGGTGGCGCGGGCGGACTGGCGCGCATTCGCACGCATGGCCCGCATGAACGACGCGCCCTACATGCGTACCCAGGTGCTGCCGCTGGAGGAGATGGGCGTGCTGGAGCTGTTCGAGGGCGAGGTCGCTCTCACGTCCGAGGTGGTCACCATGCCAACGCCGGGCCACACCCCCGGGCACATGTCGCTGCGCATATCGTCCGCCGGGGAGTCGGCGGTGATCGCGGGCGACGCCACCCACGTGCCGCTGCAAGCGCATGAGACGGACTGGTGTCCCCGCGCCGACCGCGACCCGAAGCTGTCCACGCAGTCTCGCCACGCCCTCATGGACCGCGTGGAAAACGACGGCGGCCTGCTGATAGCCGGACACTACCCGGCGCCCGGCTTTGGCCGACTCTCTCGCGGCGACGGACGCCGCATGTGGCTGCCCGCGTAGGAGGCCCCGGCGCGCTCCGTGCTAGCGAATATCCACGCTTGCGAGCCGTGGGCCGCGTCGCCTAGAATCCACCCACACACCGCATCGGAGGAGCGCATGTATTCCATAGACCTGGCGGGCAAAAAGGCCATCGTGTTCGGCGTGGCCAACCAGCGCAGCATAGCCTGGAGCATCGCCTCCATTCTGCACGAGGCCGGGGCCACCACCGCGCTCGCCTACCAGAACGAGCGTGTCAGGTCCGGCATCGAGCGCCTCGTCGCGCCGTGGGAGGACGACACGCCGCTGATCGAGTGCGACGTGAGCGACGACGCGAACGTGGAGGCGGCATTTGGCCGCGCCGGCGACGCGCTCGGCGGCCTGGACGTCATCGTCCACAGCATCGCGTTCGCCAACCGCGAGGACCTGGGAGGCCGCTTCATCGACACCGGCCGCGAGGGCTTTCGCATAGCGCTCGACATCAGCGCCTACTCGCTGGTGTCCATCGCCCGATACGGCACCCCGCTGATGACCGGCGGCGGCAGCATAGTCACGCTCACGTTCCAGGCCGCCGAGCGCGCCTTTCCCGGCTACAACGTCATGGGCACCGCCAAGGCCGCGTTGGAGAACGAGGTCAGGTTGCTGGCCGCGGACCTCGGCCCCGACGACATCAGGGTCAACGCCATCTCCGCCGGCCCGCTGGACACCCTTTCGTCCAGGGTCATCCGGCACTACCGCGACATGAAGCGCGTCCACGCCGAGCGCTCGCCCATGCGCCGCAATATCACCATGGACGAGGTCGCCAAGACCGCGCTCTACCTGTGCAGCGACCTGTCGAGCGGCGTCACCGGCGAGGTCATCCACGTCGACACCGGCTACAACGTAATGGGCATATGAGCACGGGTGGGACTGTAGAGGAGGCGGAAATGACTACGCGAGGTCAGAGGACGAGAGCCACTTATGAGGACTATCTCAACACGCCAGACGACATTCGCTACGAGCTTCTCGACGGGGAGTTGGTGATGGCGCCAACGCCGAGCACGAGACACCAGAGTATCGCTCTGCAGTTAGCTACGGTACTAAAGGCTTTCGTCGATCGAAATTCACTTGGCGAGATATATATCGCGCCGTTAGACGTCGTGTTATGGGAAGGCGACGAGGCGAACGTTGTAGAGCCGGACCTGCTCTTCATTTCCGCCGGGCGTGTGGGCATCATCACCGAGGCCAACATCCAGGGCGCGCCCGACCTCGTGGTCGAAATCCTGTCTCCGTCCACCCAGGGACGGGACAGGGGCTACAAGCGCGAGCTGTACGCCCACCACGGCGTGGGCGAGTACTGGCTGGTGGACCCGGACGCCAGTACCGTCACGGTTCTTGCGCTCGGCGAGAACGACTATGCGGTCGCCGGCACGTACGGCGCAGGGCAGACCCTGGTGTCGCCCACCCTGGAAGGACTGGATCTTAGACTAGGCGAGGTGTTTCCATGAACTGGGCCGAGACTATAGCACAGGCGCTCAAGGATGCCGAGGTGTCCCTGGTGGCCTACGTGCCGGACATCAGCATCCACCAGGTGACGCGGCTGCTGGAAGAGGACGACTACTTTCACGTGGTGTCGGCCACGCGCGAGGAGGAGGCCATCGGCATTGCGTCCGGCGCGTACGCCGTGGGACGCAACGCCGCCGTGTTTATGCAGTCCAGCGGCTTCGGCAACTGCGTCAACGCCATCGCCAGCCTGTGCATCCCTTGCCGCCTCCCCATCCCGATGTTCATCAACCTGCGCGGCGAGGTGGGCGAGTTCAACATCGCCCAGGTGGCGATGGGCCGCACCACTCGGCCAATACTCGACACCCTCGGCATTCCGTACTACACCCTGGACAGCGACGACAGGCTCGCCCAGCGCGTGTCCGGCGCGCTGGCGCTGTGCTACGCCTCGCGCCAGCCGCTCGCGCTCTGCATGACACCGTTGCTCCACGGAGGCAAACTTGCATAGATACTCCGCAACCCGCATGATGCTGGACCTGGTCGGCGACCTGCCTATC
This sequence comes from Dehalococcoidia bacterium, assembly GCA_034422735.1. Taxonomy (GTDB): domain Bacteria; phylum Chloroflexota; class Dehalococcoidia; order Lucifugimonadales; family CATOSD01; genus CATOSD01. The sequence goes on from DAOUJL010000029.1 coordinate 7,171, forward strand.
GTCGCCAACCTCGGCCCCACCACCGACGAGCTGTGGCACGCCGGTCACCGCGACCGCAACTTTTACACATACGGCTCGATGGGGCTGTGCTCTTCGATAGCCCTTGGCATGGCGCTATCCACCGACGAGAAGGTCATCTCGCTGGACGGCGACGGCTCGCTGCTGATGAACATGGGAACCATTTCCTCAATCGGTCGCGAGCAGCCCCGAAACCTCGTCGTAGTGGTCTGGGACAACGAGCAGTGGGCGCAGACCGGCAACCAGTTGAGCCACACCGCCTACGGCACCGACCTCGAGCAGGTGGCCCGCGGCTGCAACATCGCCAAGACGGCGACGGTGCGCGAGGAGGAGGAACTGCAGACTGTGCTGATGCAGGCGCTGGAAGAGGATGGCCCCTGGTTCATCGTCGCCAAGATCGAGGAAGAGCCGGAGTACATGCCCGTCGCACCGATAGAGCCGGAGATGACGCTGTACCGTTTCCGCAACACGTTCTAGGCTAGGCTACGCCGGGCGTAGCGTGGTCTCGGGCTGTTCCGCTTGCTCTGGCTGCTCTGAGGGCTCCGGGGGGCGCTCCGCGTGCATCGTCTCGCGGCGCAGCGATGGCATGAACACCGCCACCAGCGCCATCAGCGCCAGGCCGACCGACGCGTTTATCCCTATTGCCGTGGTCGGTGACAGCCAGTCCGCCACCGCGCCCGTCATCAGCAGGCCCAGGGGCCCCGTCCCGATGGCCAGGCTTATCACCCCGAGCGCCCGACCCCGCATCTCCTCGCGCGACACCAGCATCACGATCAGCGACTGCATCGTGCCGAATCCCGCGCCGCCCAGTCCCAACACCAGCAGTATCCCGAACGACAGCTCGTAGGAGCGAGACAGCGAGAACAGCAACAGCGCGGCTATGGCTATCGTGGAGCCGATCAGGTAGATGCGCCCGTGGTGGCGTAAGTTGGCCGCGGAAGCTATCAATACCGATCCCATCAGCGAGCCAAAGCCGTCCACGCCCATCAGCACTCCCATCGGTCCCGGACCCACCATGAGCACCTCAACGGCGATGACCGGCACCATCTGCATGTACGAGAAGACGAACAGGTTCATTATGATGGTGACCATGATCGTGGCGATGATGGTGCGGTTGCCGCGAACGTACACAAGCCCCTCGGCAAGGTTGCGCAGAATGCTCTGCGAGGGTGCGCCGCGAGATTGCGACCCGCCGGGCTGTTCCGGCGACAGCCTCACCAGCCACATGAGGGTTAGGGAGAATGCGTAGAACGCCAGGATTACGAAGAACCCTCTGGGAACGTCGACGAGGCCGATGAGAAGTCCGGCAAGGGCGGGCCCGGCCATGCGGCTGGAGTGCATCGCCATCGAGTCCAGCGCCACCGCGTTGGTCACGGCGGCCCTGCCCACGAGGTTGAGGATGATCGACCGGCGGGAAGGGGAGTCCAGCGCCCAGCCCACTCCGCTGATCGAGATGAGCACGAATGCGTGCCACACCTCCAGCATCCCGGTAATCAGCAGCGCGGTGGTGACGCCCGCTCCGACGAAGTTGGCGAACTGCACTCCCAGCAGCAGACGGCGCCGGTCGAACCGGTCGGCGAGCGTGCCGCCCAGTATGCCCAGGAAGAGCATCGGGGCCATGCCGAAGAACCCCACCAGCGCGACCTGGAACGCCGATCCGGTAAGCTCGAGCACGTACCACACGAGCATCGTCATCTGCATCCACCGCGAAATGTAGGAGAAGAAATTCGCGGGCCACAGGAATCGGAAGCTGCGATTGTGGAAAGCGTCGAACGTCCGAAGGGAGCGGACCCTCCCTATCGTCCTCTTCGGGGCGCCAAGGCTTTTGTAGTTAACTAACAAGGGCGTGCAGCCGCTATCATATGGTTAGCCAACGCCGCCGGCTTGGCACTCGCCGGAAAAGATGCCGGCTCGTCCGGCATGGAACTCCCCGAATAAGAACGGGGCGACAATGCGGCATTTTAGCCCTGGCAGTTGGCCATTGGAAGGCGAAAGGGGGCGCAGTTTAGGATTTTGCTCGAAAAGCTTGCAAAACTGTTCGCCAAAGAGACGCTGGATACCCTGTTCCCGTTCGTGTGCCTGGGCTGCGGCAGAGAGGGCAGCAGCATGTGCGCCGACTGCCTGGCGGGGGTGCCCAGGCTCGTGCCGCCGCGCTTCTGCGTGGTGTGCGCCGAGCCGGACGTGCTCGGACGCTGCGGCTGGTGCCTCGCCTCGCCCGTCGCCGTGGACGGCATACGCGCGCCCTACGTCTACTCGCGGGACAGCCTCGTGCGGCGCGCGCTCATCCAGTTCAAGTTCGGGGACGTGCGCGCCATGGCCGCGGAGCTTGCGGGTCATCTCGCCGAGTGCGTGGCGCGGTACGGCCTAGATGCAGACGCCATTGCGCCGGTGCCGTCCCATCCCAGGCGGCTGCGCGAACGCGGCTTCAACCAGGCCGCGCTGCTGGCCGCCGAGCTGGGCAAGGTGACGGGAGTGGAGGTGAGGGAGGCTCTGCTGGCGAGGACGAGCGATGCGCCGTCGCAGCTCAGCGTGGCCGGGCGCGTCAACCGCTGGAGCAACGTGGCCGACAGCTTCGTGTGCGAGGAGCCGGTCAATGGTATGAAGCTGCTGCTGGTCGACGATATCGTGACGACCGGCGCGACTATGTCGGCCTGCGCCGGCGCGTTGAAGGAAAGCGGCGCGCGCGAGGTGTGGGGTCTCGCGGTGGCCCGCACCCGCTCAGGCGGCTAGGCGACCTTCGCGGCGAAGTCCGCTATTCGCTCCAGCGCCTTCTGGATGTTCTCCGCCGAGTTGGCGAACGAGAACCGCACGTAGCCCTTGCCGTAGGCTCCGAACGACTCGCCGGACAGGCAGGCGACGCCAGCCTCCCGCAGCAGCCGGTCGGCGAACTCGGCGCTGCTCAGACCGGTGCCCTCCACGTTGGGGAACACGTAGAATGCCCCCCTGGGCATGGGGCAGCGAATGCCGGGGATGGCGTTGAGACCGTTAACTATCAGGTCACGGCGGCGCTTGAACTCCTCCACCATGCCGTAGGCGTCGTCCTGGGGACCGTCCAGCGCCTCGATGGCTGCCATCTGCGTGAAGCTGGCCGTGCAGGATACGCTGTTGGTCATCAGCCGCGAGATCGGCTCCACCAACTCCAGCGGCATCACGCCGTAGCCCAGACGCCAGCCCGTCATCGCGTAGGTCTTGGAGAAGCCGTCAAGGATGATGGTGCGCTCCGCCATGCCGGGGAACGCGGTGATGCTGTGGTGCTCGCCCTCGTACAGAAAGCGGCTGTATATCTCGTCTGCGAGCACCAGCACGTCGCGCTCCACGGCAAGCTCGGCAAGGGCGCGCAACTCATCGCGGCTCATCACGCTTCCGCAGGGGTTGTTGGGCGAGTTGATGATCATCAGCTTGGTGGCGGGGGTTATCTGCTCGGCCACCTGGTCCACGTCGACGTTGAAGTCGCGGTCTTCGCGCAGCGGCATGGGGACGGCCTCCGCGCCGGCGAAGTTGATCATCGACTCGTAGATGGGGAATCCGGGATTGGGGTAGAGCACCTCGTCGCCGTGCTCGGCGAGCGCGAGCAGGACAAAGAACATGATGGGCTTGCCGCCGGGGGTCACCACCACGTTGTCGCCCGAGACGGAGATGCCGCGGGTGTCGGCGATCTCCTGCGCGATGCGGGCGCGCACGTCGGGCAGGCCGGGCGACGGGCCGTAGTGGGTGAACCCGCCGCTGAGGGCGTCGACCCCTGCGCGCACCACGTTCTCCGGCGTATCGTAGTCCGGCTCGCCGATCTCGAGATGTATAACGTCCATCCCCTCGGCTTCCAGCATACGCGCCCTGGCGAGCACCTCGAACGCGGTCTCGGTGCCCAGTCGGCTCATTCGGCTGGCCAGTCTCATAAGGTGTCTCTCCGGGGCCTCGCTGGGCCGGGCGTGCCTATCGCGATTGCAGCGCGGCTATTTCGTGCTGCGCCTGCGCGGTGTCGAGCGCGGCCATGATGCTGTCGACGAGCTTCAGCGCCGACTCGGCGCTCAGCTCCACGGCGACACGGGCGCCCAGTCCCTGGGCCTCGTTCACGAAGTCGATATTCAGGGTGTGATCGGCCGGCGAGTGGAAGGGGTGGTCGTAGTAGACGCGGGCTTCGTTCAGGTTGAACCAGCCCTGTGGCCCCTTGCCGCTGCCGGTAATCTCGGCCTTCTCGATGTTGTATGTGCACACGTGGCGTCTCCTGACTTGGGGAGTGTGAGCGCGCCGCTCCGCGTGGGCAGAGCCGCGCCGCCGCAAGCTAAGGTTACAAGCCGCGCTGAGGGCCGGTCAAGTGGCGGGTAGGGGAGGTACCTGTGTCAGCTCAGGAGGTGCAAGGGATTTTCGACTCGGCGCCGGCATAGCTTCTTCACTCCTGCAAAAGTGGGAATCCACAGGTTCGAATGCGAGAACGGCCTCGACTCCGGTGGCATGCCGATTGAATTGTTAAAGGCTCGCGGGGGAGTGTCACCCCCATCCTAACCTTCCCCCTGCGAGGGGGAAGGGACTTGTCGGATGACCTTCACCTGCGAGGGGGAAGGGACTAGCGGAAGAGGGGGGATGGACGGGTGACGGGCTACCAAGCGGAGTAGCGTCCGGCCAGAGGCAGGCGCCAAACTGCCGGGTGGGACAAACAAGCTAGAAAATAGTGTCCCGTTTCGTTTCTTTTGTTTTATCTCCTCGGAATTCGATTTGTCGGTTGTCGGCTCGCGAGTGGTTGGTGGTTTGCGATGAAGGGAGCGTAGCACGGATGTGCTGGACTGTCAAGGGCGCGTATGACCTCAAAATTGCGGTTACCCAAGGCCTAGGGCTAGGTGTTCACCAGGGCGATCCGGTGGCCGTATCTGCGAAAATCCGCCGTGTTGAACGTGAGCAGTCGCCGCTCTCCGTGGGCCAGCATGGTGGCCACGATGTTGGCGTCGTGAACTTGGCGGCCGCCGACGGGCACGTCCCGGCACAGCGCGATCAGCGTTTCGGTGACCCTCGGTCCGTCCTCGAGAATCTCGAAATCGTGAAGCATCCTCTCGATGTCGTCGAGTGCAACGGCCATCGCCAGTGGGGCAGCCCAAGCTTGAGGCCTGGTGACGACCGCCAGGTACTCCCGTAGCACCTGGCGGCTGATTCTCAGCGGATAGAGCTCCTCAGCGGCTCTATCGAGCATCGCTCTGGCGTCTGGGTGTTGAGGAGCTCTGGCATTGCGAGCGTGTACGAGGACATTGGTGTCAATGAACACGTATGTCAGATCCTGTCGTCGTACATGTCCTCCCGCCTCAGACTGAGTCCCTCCGGCCAAGGGCCGAAATCGTGAGGCGGCAAGAGTACGCTGAGGTCGAATTTGTGGGCGGCGTTCGGGCGCTTCTTTGGCCTGAACAGGAGCGTCTCAGCTGCTATGTCCACGTCCGCCGTCTCCCAGCCGGCGGAGGACCACGCTACTTTCTGGCTCTGACGACCGCCGTTCTTCTCGTTGGCCCACCAGGCGCCGTGCTTTCGCGCCGACGGCGGCAACTCGAAGCCCAGGATGGCCTCGATGTTGCTGAACGTGGTCCGCCACTCCCGGCGTGGGTGGGCCTCCAGGTATACGCGCAGCTTCCTGTACTTCCCGCCGAACTCGCGGTCTGGCAGCTTGTATTCGCGTTCGGTCGCCATTTGCTTTCACTCGTTCGGTTGAGGATGCGGGCCGTCGGCCTCTACGGGAATGATAGTCAGTCTGTGCGTAGCGGGCAATGGGCGCCCTCCGGGAACCAGGGCCTTTTCATTCTCCTCTCTCCGGCCAAAATTGAGGGTCGGGACGGGGGCCTTAGATTCTTCGGCTGCGCTCGGAATGGAAGGGGCAGGGCCTTCTTCAGGAGGGGCTCCCTAAAAGATCTGCTCAATTCTGCTACATTCCGTCCAATCCGTAGCTGGGCGGCGCGGTGTTCATGTCACTTTCTGTGAGCCAGGTTGTCAAGGTTCGTCACGCGCACTGCGCCGAATGTTACAGAACGCGACGGCGGTCTTGGGCCGGATTCCGCCTTTCAGACGCCGGCGGTCGGGGCGTCACCGCCATCCCCGTATCAAGTACGGGGCAGGCTCTAACCTTCCCCCTCGCAGGGAGAAGGGATTTATCGGATAGGTTCTGAATAGAAAATAGCACGTGCGTGCTGTAGAATCAATAGGGTTGGCGAGATTGTCGGGGCTGGCCGAATTTGTGGGGAGAAATGGCGCACGCATGCGAATTGGTGGTGCGTGCGTGAGGTCGGGTGGGACAAGGGCGGGAACGCGTGGCGCGTGAAAGTGACGTTTTTTTCGGGGTACTTGGGCGCGAATGGGTTGGAGTCGGGCGAGGGGGCAAGCGGAAGGGACGCCGTTGCCCTCGCCCGCCGGGGAGATTGAAAAGGCCCTGTCCGGGAACATTCACTCTTTGGCGCACTGCGGTGGGGGGACAGGATTGCTGGCGGGTGTTGAGTGGGCGCAGTGCGGCCAATACAGGGTTACGGTTCACAAAAGTCTGGGCATGATAAGATGCTGCCACCAGACTGAATCATCTACACTGGGGCGTGAGAATCTCTAGTGAACCGCCAAGACCGGGGTTCTACAACCTCGCGCACGCGCAGATAGCCTTTCGTGAACCGGAGGACTGCATTCGCCGATTCTGGCGCGAGGGCGGAGCCTCAGAAGGGCGGTGATTATGATTGACCCGAGGGTTGCCGGGAAGATCCTAAAGGAACACTTCGAGCAGGTGACGCCGGAAGAGTTTGAGGAATGGTACGACAAGTACGTGCTCAAACGGCGGGGCGCGCATCCGCTGACTACGGACGCGCCCAAGGCCGTGTCGCTGCCAGCCTCAAGCGAGCAAGGGAAGTCGTAAGCGCGTCTGGGGTGGAGGTTGCAACCTCCGTGTAAGTGACCCTTCTGCTACGAAGACTCTTGCCCCTCGTCAGGCAGCGCGTACCTCAGCGTCCTGAGGTGGTTCTTGAGCCGCTTTGCCATGGGCCTCATCGTCGCTGCTGTTACACCGGCCGAGACAGCGCCTCCTATGACCGGGACCACCTTGGACACGCCTCTAGCGAAAGTCTGTTTCGTAACGGAGACTCCAATCCACCTGCCTACTTGCTTCACGATGGGGTAGTACGCGGTCCTGGTAAGCGCCATTCTGGGAATACGGCGCGCGGCCTGCCCTGCGACGCGCTTACCCACCTCTGACAATCCTCGGTTAGCCGCCGCCGCTCCCAGCATCGCACCTGTCAGCAGGGTCAGGTGCATCTTTGTTTCCTCATCGACCTGACCCTGCTCAAGCAGGTCAGGCCAGCCGTACAGGTACGCCAACTTCTGCGCGAGAACCAGTGCGTGCCAGTAGAACTGCGCCAAGTCAGCGGGGACAGTCGCCGCCATTGCCCATCCGCCCGGCAAGCCGGTGGCAAACGAGATGCCAGACGCCTTGAGGACGTGGCTCCTAATACAGGCGTCCGCCAGCGTGTCTATCAGGTCTGATGTTACGCCCGCAGAGGCAGGCCTGTCCTGGATCGCCAGGCTGACCTGTTCTTCATCGCAGTAGTTGATGAGTTGGGTGTTGAGGAACGACGCACGGTCCACTTTGGCGCCGGGGAGAGCTAGTGACGCATTCAGTATTTGCTCCCACGCCTTTTCTCCTGGGGACTTTTCTGTCGGAAAAGTGGCATCCATGCTTACGAGACTCCTGATGGTGTAGTCAGTACATTGTGCCTGAACTTGTGTAATCCGTGCGGACCGTATGAGACGACTCTGCGGGCGGTTGGACCTTGTTGTTTCCTTGTGAGCGGTTCGATTTGTTTTGCGCGTGCAGACTTCCGACTCGGTTCCCAATCTTCAAGTCAGTTTCATATCTTTGCTAGCATGACGAGATCGTCGATCTCTCTGTCGTGAGGTGTGCATCCATCCCTTATCTGATAATCCAAGAACTTGGTCAGGCAGTTTCTCACCACATCTTCGAGTTTCGTTACGTCGGCCTCAGAAAAGGCACCTGGCTTCCCTGCGTGAACGGCGTCGCTTCTCCACACATAGTACTTCTTGATTTGTGAGAACAATTTGACGCGATCTTGTCCAGCCGGATGCAGCCAGCAAGCACATCGCATTGCAAGTTTGTAACCGATGCTGCCGGGATTGCGATCACCGAAGAGGGCTTCCAAAGCGATAACCAAGTCGATCAATCGGTCCGAGAGGTCACGTCTCTCATAGGAGGAATTGAAACGAGTCATTGCCGTTTTCAAGTAAGGTTTGATGTGGCTTAGGGCGCCCCAATGCCTACTGAAGAATTGAACGAAATCCGCCAGAACATCGTCACTCAGTGGGTATGGCGGCCGGGCATAGAGTGGCTCCATCCGGGGTTTGATGGGGCGTGAGGCCACAAGATCTTCTAGGCTTGGCCTCTGTCTATCGGCTCGCAACACCGAACCATGTCGGCGGACCGAGACGTCTCCTGTCCGGAACAAGCGAAATAAGCACTCGATAAGTTCCAATTTATTGTCAGATTCGGCTGTCGCTTCAGCACTACCAGAACCACGAACCTTAAGCTCCAAGTACAGCATCGACGTTGGATATTCTCGTTCAGGCTGATGTTGCGTGAGTTGATCCCAGTCAACTAAACCAAGCTCAGCAAGGAACACGCCCTTGTTGGGAGAATCGTCTAGTTTGAATGGACCGATGTTGATTGGAAGCTTGTATGGAATCATGAGCGTGCTCCGACCGTTACGCTCGTGATAGCTCCAGGAAAAATCCAGATCGGCTCGCACTAGATACTCTGGCATAACGCTCTCCTCTCAATTCACGATCGTATGGACAAACGGTCACGTTGCTTCGCTGTTCACGTAGAAGTCAGCAAGACCCTGAACAGTCACATTGGCTCCACGCTTGCTGGAAATCGGGGGCCTGAGGTCATCACCCCAGACCCCCTGACAGGGAGTATTCTGGCTAGCCGTGCGGCTCTTCGTTGGTGAAGACTAGGCTGCCAGCCGCCATGAACATGCCGCCCACGCCCTGGCAGAAGGACACCTTGGCGCCCGCCACCTGGTGCGGCGCTTCGCCGCGCATCTGGCGGATGGACTCCTGCATGGCGTACATGCCGTACATGCCGGAGTGCGTGTATGACAGCCCGCCGCCGTTGGTGTTCATCGGCAGCTTGCCGCCCGGCGAGGTGTTGCCCTCCTCGATGAACGCTCCGCCCTCTCCGCGCCCGACGAACCCCAGGTCCTCCAAGCCGTAGATGGGCAGGTGCGCGAAGGCGTCGTAGACCATCAGGTGGTCGACGTCGTCGTGGGAAATGCCGGACTCCTCGAACGCCTTGGTGCTGGAAGTGCGGAACGCAGCGGACGTGGTCATGTCGTACATCTGGCTGACCAGCGGGGTCTCGACGGACTCGCCGGTGCCCATTATGTACACCGGCGGCTTCGGGAAGTCCTTGGCCTTGTCCGCGCTGGTGAGGATGATAGCGCCGCCCGCGTCGGTCACCAGGCAGCACATGAACAGGTTGAACGGGTAGCAGATCATCCGGCTGTTGAACACGTCCTCGACCGTGATGAGCTCGCCGAACATGGCGCGCGGAACCTTGTTGGACCACTTGCGCTGCGCGACCGCTACCGAGGCGAGCTGCTCGCGCGTGGTGCCGGTCTCTTTCATGTAGCGCAGCACGCCCATGCCGAACAGGGTGGTCGGGCCGACTGTGCCGTAGGGCGCCTCGAACTGGCCGCCCCAGGTGCTGTCCCGACGCGCGCCGCCGGTGAGCGCGCCCATCGGGGGCCGCGTCTCGCCCACGCGGCTGCGACCGCTCTCGGCCATGGTGATTAGCGCGGTGTCGCACAGGCCCTCGGCTATGGCCGCGGAGGCGTGGCGCACCTGTATCAGCCAGGATGTGCCGCCCACCGAGGTGTTGTTCACCCAGCGAGGCACGATGCCCAGGTACTTGGCTAGCTCGGCCGGGGGCACGTTGCTCCCCAGCCCGTCGATGTCGTTCTTGTCGATGCCGCAGTCCTCGATCGCGTTCAGCGCCGCGTCGACCGCGAGTTGCTGGTAGGTCATGTCGGGGACTACCCCGATCTGGGTTGTCTCGGACGCTCCGATGACCGCTACCTTGTAACGTAGTGACATGTGGTATTCCTTTGTGTGCTTAGAGTCTGCCTACAGTTTTCACCCTCACCTCAATCCTCTCCCATCAAGGGAGAGGAGGATCCAGTGAATCCTCTCCCATCTAGGGAGAGGAGGGCCAAATGGAATCGCCTGCCTCTAGCCGGCGGGCTTCCACTTGGGGATGGAGATGTCCTCACCGGCCGCGTCCTCGAACGTGACCTCGAGCGCCATGTCCAGCACCAGGTTCTCGGGCGTGTTTTCGATGCCGACGATGTTGGACATGATGCGCGGGCCGTCCTCGAGCTGGATGACGGCGATGGCGTAGGGAGCGTCTTCCTCGAATCCGGGAGGCGCCCGGTGGTTGATCATGTAGCTGTGGAGCGTGCCCTTGCCGGAGTGTTTGACCAGCGCGACGTCGCGCGAGAGGCAGACGGGGCATACAAAGCGCGGCGGGAAGAAGGTTTCGCCGCAGGCGTTGCAGCAGGGAATCCACAGTTCGTGCTGCCGCGCCTTGTCCCAGAACTCCTGGGTCTCCGGCGTGGGAGCCGGCAGCGGCTTCCGATAGGTTTGCTGTTCGGACATAGGCTCGTGTCCCTCCTAGAATGGTGTATGGGCGGCCCCGCGCTTCAAGCCCAGACGGGCACGACGCGGGCGCCGCCCATTATATCTGTTGAGACACGGAATTGGTAACGGCGGCGCCTACCCGTCCAGTTCCTCGATCAGCGCCTCGGACGGGCCGCGCTGTTCGCGCAGCCGCAGCGAGACGCGCTCCGTCTGGCGCATCACCCGCAGCACGTTGCCGCCGAGTATCTTCAGCACGTCCTCGTCGCTGTACTCGCGGCGGAGCAGTTCGGCGGTCAGTTGCGGGTACTTGGACACGTCCTCCAGGCCGACGGGCGTGGTCGTTACACCGTCCAGGTCGCCGCCGATGCCCACGTGGTCGATGCCGGCCACGGCGCGGATGTGGTCGATGTGGTCGGCCACCTGAGACAGCGTCGACTCAGGCTCCGGGTTGGCCGCCTCCCATGCGCGCAGCGCGTCCGCCGCGGCGTCGCTGTCCGCGCCGTGCTCGGCGTTCAGCCGCTCCCGCTCGGCGCGGCGCTGCTGCTCGCGCTGCATCACCGCGGGGGAGATGAACGGCGGCACGAAGTTGGCCATCACCACGCCGCCGTTGCCGGTCACGCGCTCCAACACGTCGTCGGGCACGTTGCGCGGGTGGTCGTTGAGGGCGCGCGCCGACGAGTGGCTGAATATGACCGGCGCATCGGCGGCGTCCAGCGCGTCGCGCATCGTGTCCGGCGAGACGTGAGACAGGTCCACCAGCATACCGAGCCGGTTCATCTCGCGCACCACCTCGCGCCCGAACGGCGACAGGCCGTTGTTGCGCGGATCGTCGGTGGCGGAGTCGGCCCAGGGCGTGTTGTCGTTGTGGGTGAGCGTCATGTAGCGCGCGCCGAGGCGGTAGAACATGCGGAGCACGGCGAGCGAGCTGTCGATGGAGTGCCCGCCCTCCATGCCGATGAGCGACGCGACCCTGCCGGCGCGGAAGGCGCCCTCGACCTGGTCGGCGGTGTGCGCGAGCCGCAGCGCGCCGGGATAAGTGCGCACGAGATTGTGCACGACGTCTATTTGCTCCATGGTGACGCCCACCGACTCCTCCGGGCTGAGCGAGGACGGCACGTAGACCGACCAGAACTGGCCGCCGACGCCGCCCTCCCGCAGCCTGGGAATGTCGGTGTGCAACTCGGGCTGGTGCTCATCGATGTCGACCTTGGAAATGGCGCGGTCCACCATCTCGCGGTAGCGCCACGGCAGGTCGTTGTGGCCGTCGATGAGCGGAATCTGGCGGTGCAGCGCGCGTGCGCGTTCTAGCATCTGGTCTGGCATGGGATGTACCTCCTTGTTTTCAAGGACTCTCGATTGAGCCTCATACTACGCTATAATGAGGCGCATAGTGTACGCTACACGGCCCGTTGGAGGCTTGCCATGGCAGCGAGCAAAGTGTCCCCGGTGACGACAGCGCTTCCGAGCATCTTCTACGAGGATCCGGAGCCGGTAGAGGACGGGATGCAGCAAGCGCCAATCATAGTCAACATAGCCCACATGCTCACGGCTTACTTTACGGGTGAGCCTGAGGTTTTCGTTTCGGCGGGTGGGTTCATCTTCTACGACCCTGCCGACGGCAACCGGCGCATTGCCCCGGACTTGTTCATCGCCTTCGACGTGGACGTCGAGGGCATCCGGCTGAACCTGCCCAACTACTTGATGTGGCAAGTCGGCAAGCCGTCCGACTTCGTGATTGAAGTTGCGTCGCCAAGCACTGCGTCCAATGACCTGGGGCACAAGCGCGACCTGTACGCTCGGCTGGGCATATCCGAGTATTGGAGACTGGACCCGACTGGGGGCGACCTGTACGGCCAACCGCTGAGCGGCGAACGACTGGAGGGTGGCGACTACCGCCCTTGCGAGCTGAACACCGATGCGGACGGTACGCTCTGGGCGTACAGCGAGGTTCTCGGCCTGCGCTTTTGCCGGGACTTTGAGATGGAGAACCAGTTCGACGTCCGCGACCCCGCGACGGGGCGGACGATTGACGCCGCGGCGGTCGAGCGGGCGGCGCGGCTGGCGGAACGGGATAGATTGCGAGAGGCGCAGGATGAACTGTTGGCTGAACGGTCGGCGCGACTTGCGGCCGAGGCTCGCGAAAGGGATCTGCGCGCCGAAATCGAGCGACTACGCCGCCGGCAACCCGAAGCCTGACGCCCAAGGGGGGAGGCGGGGCCAGCTACGGGCTATACCGGCCCGAACCACTCCGTGAAGCGGGCGGCTGCTTTCTCGTCGCCCTCGAACGACAGACGTCCGCGTCGCACCGAGCGTGCGAACGGCAGCCGTCCCATGCAGAACAGCAGGTAGGTATCGGTGTCGCACGCGAACGTTACGTCCGCAGGCCCGTCGCCGGCGTCCTCCACGCTGAAGCCGTCGCCGCGCACGATCACGTCCTGGGCCGCCGCGCCGCCGTCGGTCAGCGCGAATCTGTAAGTGACCGGCGCGGCCAGCGGCTCGCCCGCGCGAAACGCCGCCGACAGCCAGTTGGGAAGCCACTCGCGCAGGAAGGGTAGGGCGCTGTCCGGCAGCGTGGTCGACCTGTCGAAAGCGTAGCGTATGTCCCAGCCGTGCACGGCAAGCTCCAGCGTACGGACGTCGACCAGTCGAGACACCGGCATCACGCCCGCCGGGTGGAACGCGGGCGCGTCCATGGCGTCGGCGTCGAGCTCGGTCAGCACGTTGCTGAGCCGCTTGCAGCTCGCGTTGAATTCGGGAAACAGGTCCTCGTTGTACGTCTCGCGCAGCGACACCAGGTCCGCGGTGGCGTCTTCGCCGTCGAGGCTGCGGTAGCCCATGGGCGGCGACGTCTGGCCCTTCAGGGCGCGCGCGATGCTGAGCGAGAGCATGTTCGCGCCGACGACGAGGTGGGTGATCACGTCCGCCAGCTTCCAGCCGGCGCACGGGCTGCCGTACTGTGCGGCGTTGCGCCATACGTCGTCCGGCAGCGTGTGGATGTGCGCGGCCAGCCCGTTGGACAGCTCGCGCACCAGGTTGACGCGAGCCCTCGTCTGCCGCGCGCGCGCCAGCGTCATGGGGTTAGACGCCCTTGTCGACCAGGAAGGCGGCCAGATCCGCGGTGCGGCAGCTATAGCCCCACTCGTTGTCGTACCAGCCGACGACCTTGACCATGTTGCCGCCCATCGACATGGTGGAGAGCGAGTCGATGATGCAGCTATGCGAGTTCTGGATGAAGTCGCTGCTTACCAGCGGCTCCTCGGAGTACTCCAGCACGCCCTCGAGGCTCGACGAGGCGGCTTCCGCGTAGGCGGCGTTCACGTCGTCGACGCTGGCGTCCTTGCCCAGCTCGGCCACGAAGTCGGTAACCGAGCAGGAGGAGGTGGGCACGCGGAAGGCCATGCCGTGAATCTTGCCGTTCAGGTCGGGAAGCACCAGGCCCACCGCTCGGGCCGCGCCGGTGGTGGTGGGGATGATGTTCATGGCGGCGGCGCGCGCGCGGCGCAGGTCCTCGTGCTGCTGGTCGAGGATCTTCTGGTCGTTGGTGTAGGAGTGGATGGTGCTCATCAGCCCGCGCTCGACGCCAAAGCTGTCGTGGAGCACCTTCACCATGGTTGCGATGCAGTTGGTGGTGCAGGAGGCGTTGGAGAGGATGTGGTGGTTATCGGGGTCGTACTTGTCCTCGTTCACGCCGAGCACGATGGTCAGGTCTTCGCCGGACGCGGGGGCGGATATGATGACCTTCTTGGCGCCGCCCTCCTTGTGGCCGGACGCCGCGGCGGCGCTGGTAAAGAAGCCGGTGGACTCCACAACCACGTCCACGCCCAGGTCGCCCCAGGGCAGCCGGGACGGGTCGCGGTCGGACAGCACCCTGATCTCCGAGCCGTCGATGGCAATGCCGTCGTCGGTGGCCTCGACGGTGCCCGGGTAGCGTCCGTAGCTGGTGTCGTACTTGAACAGGTGCGCGTTGGTCTGGGTGTCGGTGAGGTCGTTGACCGCGGCCACCTCGAGCTTGCCCGAATGCCTTTCGAGAATAGCCCTGAGCACCTGCCTGCCGATGCGTCCGAAGCCGTTGATGCCTACCCTGGTCGCCATGGTGGAAACCCCCTGTCGTTTTGCCGATTGATGCCGGCGGCCAAACACGCCGCCAGCCGGTGCCCATTATAGCGGCACGCGCCCCTTCATGCCATTTCGGGCGCGGCCGAGGACCCCTACGCTTGCTCCAGCCAGTGGTCGTACAGGTCCGCCGTGATGGTGTCGTCCGCCGGGCCGGTGTAGTCGGGCCAGACGTCGGACTGCGCGAACTCGACGCGGTACAGCGCCCGCCTCGGCAGGCCGTCGCCGCCGTGGGCCAGCGACTCCGGGTTGCGGAACACGCCGCACACCACGGTCACGCGGCCCGTCTTGCCTTTCACGAACCAGGGCGTCCGGTGGTGCACCGGCGGCGTGTCGTCCCGCACCCGCACCCGATCGCCGGGGCCGTATCTCCTGTGCTCGCTACCCACGCGTCACCCCCAGCGCTCTTCCAGGGACTTCACCTTGCCGTTCACCTCGTCGGGCGAGATCACGCCCTTCTCAACCAGGACGGTCTCCATCGAGGCGGCCCAGCGTTCGTAGTAGGAAAGCGCCTCGTACTCGCCTGGCGGAATCGCCTCGATGCCGCGGCGCATCTCGTCCACCGTCATCAGCCCCGCTGAGCGCACGGCACCCATCACCGCGGCGGTCTGGCGCTCCCAGTCGGCCCACTCGTGCTCGGCGCGGTCGATCGGATCGTCTGTGGGTACTCCGCCCACGTCGTGTGGTCCAGTCATAGGCTCGTCTCCTTCGCGCTCGTTGCTCACACGCTGCACAGTCGAAGTTTTGCACAGGGCCAATTGGCCGGTCAAGCTGCCCGCCGAGCCCAGCCCACGGCCGGGGCGTCGACCTGCTATAATTTTCGCTCGGAGGCTTCCCCATGCGCATCTACACACGCTCCGGCGACGACGGCACTACCGGCCTGCTGTTCGGCGGGCGCGTTCCCAAGACCCACCCGCGCTGCGAGGCATACGGAGAGGCCGACCACGCCGTTTCGGCCATGGGCCTCGCTCGCGCTCTCTCCAACGACCGGCGGGTGAAGGAGATCCTGCTGCTGGCCCAGCGCGAGATGTTCACCGTCGAGTCGGAGCTCGCCACCGACGACGAGAACTACCAGCTCTTCACCGACACCTTCCACGCCATTTCCGCCGAGAACGTCGAGCACCTGGAGAGTCTCATCGACGAGCTCAAGGACGAGGTCGAACTGCCGCTCAAGTTCATCATCCCCGGCGCGTCGGCCGCGTCCAGCGCGCTCGACCTGGCGCGGACCGCGCTGCGCGGCGCCGAACGCCGCATGGTCGCGCTCGACGAGCAGGGGATGGTCTCGAATCCCGAGCTGCTGCGCTACGTCAACCGGCTCTCGGACCTGCTGTTCATCCTGGCCCGGTACGAGGACAGGGAGCTGCCGGTCGACGCGGTGACTGGCACCCGGATCTGATGCCGTGAGCGCCCCCAACATCGCGGTGATCGACTACCAGGCGGGCAACCTGCGCAGCGTGCAGAAGGCGCTGGAGCGGTTCGGCGCCCGCGCCGCCATCACCAGCGACCCCGCCGACGTCGAGCGAGCGGACGGCGTCGTCTTTCCCGGCCAGGGCGCCAACGACTCGTCGATGCGCCATCTCCGGGCGGGCGGACTCGTCGAGCCGATCCAGGCGTTCATTCGCGGCGGCAGGCCGTTCCTGGGCGTCTGCCTCGGCCTCCAGTTGCTGCTGGAGGGCTCGGACGAGGGCGTTGAGCCCGGCCTGGGCGTGCTCGCGGGCCGCGTCCGCCGGCTGGGTCCTGGCCTCAAGGTGCCGCACATGGGCTGGAACAGCGTCGACTTCCGCGTCGAGCATCCGCTGCTCCAGGGCATACCCAACGGCTCCCACTTCTACTTCGTTCACAGCTACTACGCCGACCCCACGGACAGGGGCGTGGTGGCCGGCTACACCAGCTACGGCGTGGACTTCTGCAGCGCCGCCGCCTGGCGCAACGTGTTCGCCATCCAGTTCCACCCCGAAAAGAGCGGCGACGTGGGCCTTCGCCTCTACCGCAACTTCGTCGATCTCGTGAAGGACGGGGCGTGGAAATAATCCCCGCGATAGACCTGCGCGGCGGCCGGTGCGTGCGGCTGTACCAGGGCGACTACGCCCGCGAGACGGTGTACTCGGACGCGCCCGCGGATGTCGCCGCGCGCTGGATCGAGGCCGGCGCGTCCCGTCTGCACGTGGTGGACCTGGACGGCGCGAAAGCCGGAGAGCCGGTGAACCTGCCGGCCATCCAGAGCATCGCCGCCGCGTCCACAGTGCCGGTGCAGCTCGGCGGCGGCATACGCTCGCTGGAGTCCGCGCAAGCCGCGCTCGACCTGGGCGTGGACCGCGTGCTGACCGGCACCGCCGCGGTGAGCGACCCGGACGCCGTCGCGGCCATGTGCGACGCGCTCGGCGCCGAGGCGGTCGTGGTGAGCGTGGACGCCCGCGACGGCCTGGTCGCGCTGGACGGCTGGACGCGCGGCACCCGCGTGCGGGCCGCGGACCTGATGCGCCGCATGGCCGGGCAGGGCGTGATACGCTTCCTGTACACCGACATAGCGCGGGACGGCACGCTGTCCGGTCCCAACTACGCCGCCATCGAGGCGCTGCGGGACGAGGTGAGCGCCGGGCTGATTGCGGCCGGCGGCATCTCGTCGGTGGAGCACCTGCTGCGGCTCCGGGACATCGGGGTGGAGGCCGCTGTCGTGGGCAAGGCGCTGTACACGGGCGACGTGAGCCTGACGGACGCTATTCGGAGCATGACACCCCCATCCTAACCTTCCCCCGTCAAGGGGGAAGGGACGAACAAAGCTCCCAGCCTTCCCCCTGCGAGGGGGAAGGGACAGACGAATCAACCACACCATAAGGACCATACCCATGTCTGAAAAGTACGACCATCACGACACGGCGGAGCTGCTCTCCGCCGACCGCTACGAGAGCACGGACCCGCAGCGGCTCATCTCGATGCTGCCGGTGCTAGTGTACCACGAGGTCGCCGACATCGGCTGCGGCCCCGGCTTCTTCACCATTCCGTTCGCCAAGTACCTGTTCGACGGCAGGGTGTACGCGCTGGACGTGCAGCAGGAGATGCTGGACGCCACGGCGGAGCAGGTGAAGTCCGTCAACCTGACCAACGTGGAGCTCAAGCTGGCCGGCGAGAACGATCTGCCGCTCGAGGACGACAGCCTGGACGGCGCCTTCATCGCGTTCGTGCTGCACGAGACCGATTCGCCAACCACCATGCTCTCCGAGGCGCGGCGCTGCCTCCGCAAGGGCGGCTGGCTCGCGACGCTGGAGCACAAGGAGACCGCCGAGGACGGCCCACTCGTGAATCGCCGGCTCGACCAGACGGAAGTCAGCGGCATGGCGCGCGAGGTCGGTTTCCGCATCGAGACCGCGCACAACCTCAACGACCACCACTACATGCTGGTGATGCGAAAGTAGTCCGCCGTGCTCACCAAGAGGATAATCCCCTGCCTGGACGTGGACCGGGGCCGCGTGGTCAAGGGCGTCAGCTTCGTCAATATCCGGGACGCGGGCGACCCTGCCGAGCTGGCGTCCTCCTACAACAGGGAGGGCGCGGACGAGCTGGTCTTCCTGGACATCACCGCGAGCTCCGACGCCCGCGACATCATGCTGGGCGTGGTCGAGCAGGTGTCCGAGCAGGTGTTCATCCCGCTCACCGTGGGCGGCGGTCTGCGCAACCTGGCGGACGTGCGCCGGATGCTTGAGGCGGGCGCGGACAAGGTGTCGCTCAACACCGCCGCGGTCGCCGACCCGCGTCTGGTGGCCGACGCCGCCGACTTCTTCGGCAGCCAGTGTATCGTGGTCGCCCTGGACGTCAAGCGCATACCGGACATCGAGCGCGCCGAGGCCGAGGCCCGGGGCGGCGGGTCCGACATCCCCGTGGACGCGGACTCCGTGTGGGAGGTCTACACCCACGGCGGGCGCACTCCCACCGGCATCGACGCGCTCAAGTGGGCGCGCCGCGCGACCGAGATCGGCGCCGGGGAGCTGCTGGTCACCAGCATGGACACCGACGGGCAGCTCACGGGCTACGACCTGGAGCTGATTCGCGCCATATCCGACGGGGTGGGCGTGCCGGTGATCGCCAGCGGCGGCGCGGGCAAGCTGGAGCACCTGTACGACGCGCTGGAGACGGGCAGGGCGGACGCGGTGCTCGCGGCCAGCATTTTTCACTATGGCGACTACACCATCCAGCAGGCCAAGCGCTACCTGTCCGAGCGCGGGCTGCCCATCCGTCCACGCGAGCGGCCTGTGGATTGAGGGGCTGCGTTTCACCGTCACTGTCACCCTCACCCTAGCCCTCTCCCGTCGAGGGAGAGGGGGATGCCGCCGGCCTTCACGCGGGGCCTTACGAAAAATCTGCTCAATTCTGCTACTTTCTGCCCATTCCGTAGCTGGGCGGGCTGTCCTCTTTCTGTTCACTCGCTGTACTACGGTGTTAGGTTTGGCGCAGAATGTCGCATGAGCGCGGCGGTGGACTTCACCCCCATTTTCACCCTCACCCTGACCCTCTCCCATCAAGGGAGAGGGGACTAGCTAGGAATCAGCACCTCTGGAGAGTCGCCATTGCGACTGTCAAGTAGAAAATAGCACGTGTGTGCTGTAGAATCAAGAGGGTGGGCAGGGTTATGTGCGGGTGAAGGCTCCCGGCCCGCAATTGCGGGGATTGGGCAACCACAGCGACGCGGAATGGGCAACCACTAGGGATTGCCCCTACCGGCTGGCGAGGGGAAGTGGGCCTGAGAGTGGGAATTTTTGCGACGCAGGTGGGAGGGGGTTGCGCGCTGATGGGAAGGGGTGTGGCGTTTGGGGTACGCGGTTGGGGAGGTTTGGGGCGGGATTTTCGGGGTGGTTGCGGTTGGGGGGCGAGGGGAAGGGACGCCGTCACCCTCACCCCCGTATCAAGTACGGGGCAGGCTCTGACCCTCTCCCATCAAGGGAGAGGGGACAATTCGGAAGGCTTACTCGTGCCCCCAACTCTTGCCTTCTCTTGAGCGGTATGCCAAACTACACTCACCACTAACGCGAGGCATCGACGTGCAGGGCCGGCTCTTCACCGAATATTTTCTCAGCGAGGGCATACGCGAGACGCGCGAGTGGCGCGTGTCCGTGGAGGACGCTGCCGCGTTCGACTCGTTCCGCGCCGGCGTTCGCGCGCGGCACGGCGCACTTGCCGCCGCCGCGTCTCCCAACGAGGCGACCACCGAGCAGGACCTGATCCGGCCTGTGCTGGAGCTGCTCGGTTGGGCCGACTACCTGCCGCAGCAGGGCGCCGACCGCAACGAGGACATCCCCGACCACCTGCTGTTCGCGGACGCGGACGCCAAGGACCGCGCCGCCCAGCGGCCCGCGCCCGCGGACCGCTACAGGGACGCGCTCGTCGTGCAGGAGAGCAAGCGGTTTGGGCTGTCGTTGGACGCCCGTGGAGGCGACAGCCGGCGACGCTCCGGCACCCCGCACGGGCAGGTGCTGCGGTATCTCTCCACTGCCGAGACGGTGTCCGAGGGCCGCATCCGCTGGGGCATACTCACCAACGGGCGGGTGTGGCGGCTGTACGACGGGCGCGCCCGTCCGCGGTCTACTGCCTACTTCGAGGTCGATCTCGGCGACACGCTCGCATCGGACAACCTCGACCGCCTGCGGGTGTTCAACCTGCTGTTCCGCCGGGACTCGTTCACGCAGGAAGAGGGCGCTACCGCGACGTTTCTGGAGACCGCGCTCGCGGAGGGTCGGCGATACGAGGAGCGGGTGGCGCAGGACCTGTCCAGCGTGGTCTTCCAGCGCGCCTTCCCCCGGCTGGTCGAGGCGCTGGCGGGCAGGTCCGGCGCATCCCTGGCCGACGTTCGCCACGCCGCGCTCATTTTCCTGTACCGGCTGCTGTTCGTGCTGTACGCGGAGGACCGCGGCCTGCTGCCCGTCAACGACTCCCGTTACGACGACTACGGGCTGCGCCACCGCGTGCGCGACGACGTGGCCCGCCGCACCCGGGACGGGGACGACTTGTCTGCCGTTGCTTCGATCTACTACGACCATTTCACAACGCTGTGCCGGCTCATCGACGGCGGCGACCCGTCCATCGGCCTGCCGCCCTACAACGGCGGCCTGTTCGCGTCGGACGCCGCTCCGCTGCTGGAGACGGCCCGCCTGCCGGACAAGACGATGGCCCCCATCGTCTATGAACTGAGCCACACCGTATCGGACGGCACGCCCCGGTTCGTCAACTACCGCGACATGTCCGTCCAGCAGCTCGGGTCCATCTACCAGCGCCTGCTCGAGCAGGAGCCGGTGCGCGGCTCGGACGGCGGCATCGCCATACGCCCGAACGCCTACGCCCGCAAGGACAGTGGCAGCTTCTACACGCCCCAGGAACTGGTCGACCTCATCATCGACCGCACGCTCAAGCCGCTGGCGGACGAGCGGCGCGCGGCGTTCGAGGACAGGGCCGCGGAGCTGAAGAGCGACCGCAGGTCCCACGCCGAGCGCCGCGCCGAACTGCTAAAGCTGGACCCCGCCGAGGCGGTGCTGGACATGAAGGTGCTCGACCCGGCAATGGGCAGCGGGCACTTCCTGGTCACCGCCGTGGACTTCCTGTCCGACGCCATCGCCGAGCTGGTGGAGTCCGCGCCCGCCGCTGTCACCTGGCTCAAGGATGGCTACGAGTCGCCGCTCGTGACCCGCGTGGCCGCCATCCGCGACGACATTCTCCAACGGGCCGCCGAGTCCGGCTGGGCAATCGATCAGTCCCAGCTCACCGACCGCGCCATCATCCGGCGCATGGTGCTCAAGCGCTGCATCTACGGTGTGGACAAGAACCCGCTCACGGTGGAGCTGGCCAAGGTCTCGCTGTGGCTGCACAGCTTCACCGTGGGGGCGCCGCTGTCGTTCCTGGACCACCACCTGCGCTGCGGTGATTCGCTCGTGGGAATGCGCGTGCAGGACGGTCTCGCGGCGCTGCGCCGGCTGAGCGGCCTGTTCGGCGCCAGCGCTATCCAGGGTGTGGAGAACGCCGCCGAGGGGATGGGTCGCATCGAGGAGATAACCGATTCCGACATAGCCGAGGCGCAGGAGTCCGCCGCCCTGTTCCAGGCCGTAGAGGACAACACGGCGGAGCTTCGGGGTGTGCTCGACTTCCTGTGCGGCCTGCGCTGGCTCACCGCCGGCATGAAGAAGAAGGCGCTCAGCGAGTTCGAGACGCCGCTGGTCGACGTCCTGGAGCAGAACTCCGCCAACGCGCTGCCGCTCCTGGCGCACGGTCCGGACGCCACAGACGTCCAGCCTGGCAGCGAGCCGACGTCTTTGCCTGCTTTCGAGGAGGTGTGGCGGGACGCCAGGGCAATCGCCGACCGCGAGGGCTTTCTGCACTGGGAGGCTGCCTTTCCCGGTGTGTGGCGTGGCTGGCAGGATGAGCATCCGAGCGGTGGGTTCAACGCAATCATAGGCAACCCGCCCTGGGACCGGATCAAGCTCCAGGAGGTCGAATGGTTCGCCTCCCGCGCGCCCGAAATCGCGCTGGCACAGACCGCAGCAGAGCGCAGGCGGCTTATCCAGGATCTGAGGGACGAGGGCGACCCGCTGGCTGCGGACTTCGATGCGGCAGGGGAGCGGGCAGAAGGGCTAAGCGATTTCGCTAGCGAAACGGGTGCCTACCCGCTACTAGGCCACGGAGACATCAACCTGTACTCGCTCTTTGTCGAGCGATCCATGGCGCTGGCCAGGCCCGACGGATTCGTGGGCCTCCTCACGCCGTCCGGCATCTATGCTGACGTGACCGCCTCCCGGTTCTTCAAGTCAGTCTCAACCACCGGGCGCGTGTCGAGCCTGTTTGATTTCGAGAACAGGAAGATTTTCTTCAAGGACGTCCACGGGTCGTTCAAGTTCTGCGCACTCGTCTACGGCGGCGAAGAACGCACCTTCACGCGAACCGACTGCGCCTTCTTCCTCCACGACCTTACGACTATCCATGATCCCGACCGCTGCTTTACTCTCACCGCTGTTGACTTCGCCCACGTGAATCCCAACACCGGCACCGCTCCCATCTTCCGCACCCGCCGCGACGCCGACATAACACGCGGCGTTTACGAACGCCATCCGGTGTTGGTGGACCGATCCGGGGCTGTTGTTCGGCGCACTTGGCCGGTAAGTCACTTGCGCCAATTCGATATGACTAACGACTCTCATCTCTTCAAGACGGCACGCCAACTCGATGAAGCGGGCTTCTATCCTGTCCAGGGCAATCGCTGGAAAAGAGGAGACGACCTGTACGTGCCCCTGTATGAGGGGAAGATGGTCGAACCGTTTGACCACCGGAATTCCAGTATAGCTATCAACTCGGCTAACCTGATTCGGCAGGCTCAACCAATCCAGACAACCCTTGAGGAGCGGATGAACCCAAACTTCCTGCCGATGCCAACGTTTTGGGTGTCAGCCGCTCGTGTGTCGGCCAAGTTCCCAAGCGGACTGGGATGGACCCTTGTGTACAGGCGCATTACAGCGCCCACAAACGCTCGCACGACGCTCGCCACTATACTGCCGTGGTGTGCCGTCAGTTACACGATCCCTATGCTACGCACAAGTGACCAAGACTTGTCCGCCATTGAAGCGGCTTGCCTTCAATCCGCCCTTTCGAGTTTCAGCTTTGACTTTGTGTCCCGCCAGAAACTGCAAGGAACTAGTATGAGCTTGACTTCCTTGGAGCAACTCCCGGTCATCGCGCCTGACGACTACGATCGCGTATTCGGCGATGAGACGGCGCGCGAGATCGTTCGGCGCCACGTGCTGGAGCTCACGTACACGGCGCACGACATGGAGCCGTACGCCCGCGACCTGGGCTACCTCGGGCCGCCGTTCAAGTGGGACGAGGAGGAGCGTCGCCACCTGCGGGCGCGGCTGGACGCGCTGTACTTCCACCTGTACGGTCTCGACCGCGACGACGCGGGCTACGTGCTGGAGACGTTCCCGATCGTGCGCAGGCAGGATGAGAAGGAGTTCGGCAGCTACCGGACGCGGGAGATGGTGCTGGCGTACATGAACGCGCTGGCGGCGGGGGATACGCGGGCGGTGGTGGCGGTGTAGGGAGGGGGCTCAGGGTAGAGTGTAGGGCAGGAACTCCAGGCGGGTCAGCCACTCGTTGAACCGGGGACACTCGTCCCGGACGGCGTCCAGGCCGATGGCAGCGATTAGGTCGGGCCCGTGTACGGCTTTCCAATACCTGGGTAACAGTTGGTGGATGCGCCTGCTAGGCGCCGTTGCGTAGTTGTCGTTGATGTCTTCGGGCGTCCGGAAGTTCGAGCGTATGATCCGTAAGCTCTCCACCAGTTCGTTCGTCGACCCTGGTATTGCCTTGAACGCCCTGACGTCGGAGAACAACAGGCTCTCAAACTCGTGCAACTGGACGTAAGGGAAAATCAGCGAACTGTCTGGTGGTCGCCGAATCTCTGCGTCTATGCGGTTGAAGACCCTTTGCTCGAGCTGGTCGACCGTGTCGGTTCCCTTGCCGCGAAACCCGTAGAAGTCCACTAGGGACGTCACGCTGTCAAAGTTCCAGTGCAGGTTCGCCATTACCGTGCCAAGCCTGTCAGCGTTAATCCTTCCTCCAAGGAGAATTGGTGAAGGGGTAACTCCGAACTGGATCAGGTGGCCGGCTAACACATCCTCCACAAACCGCTCTTCGGTTTCGCCCTCCACCACAATCGCCAGCCGGATCAAGGCCGTCCGCCAAGTAGGTTCATTCGCCACAGTTCACCCGTGCCGTAGCCGTCCTCAAGCCAGTGCTGGTATTCTTTGGCGTCCTTCTTCTGGCAGATGGTGCGTCCCTCTTCGAGGTCCAGCACGAAAATCTGGTCCAAGTCGAAGGCGTCCACCAGGAGTGGGGATTGCGTGGCCACTATGACCTGCCGCTCAGCGGAAAGGGACTTTATCAGTCCTCCAAGCAGCGCGATGGCGGCGGGGTGCAGGCCGAGCTCGGGCTCGTCCAGAGTGACGACAAACGGCAGCATTCCTGGCGGTAGGTTGAGCAGCGTCACCAAGGCGAAGAAACGCAGCGAGCCGTCCGAAGTGAGATGGGCGCCGAAGCTCTTGTCGCTCCACTTGGCGCGCCATCTCAGCAGAACCTTCCCGTAGTCCTCCTCGATATCGAACCGGTCGAATCCGGGCAGCACCCGCCCGATCTGTCGGCAAATCGTCTCGTAGCGCGCGATGTCTTCCCGCTCCAGCCTGTGGAGCACCGCCGCGAGATTGCCACCATGGCTGCGCAGTTGGCCACTGTCGGAAACGTCCCACTTCTTCTTGAACGAGGAGGTGTCTGACGTGTCGTGGAACTGATACGTTTCCCAGTCACCCATTAGAAGGCCAACCAAATACGCATCATTGGTAACGCCAACCGGGAAATCCTGAGACTGAGCGGCTTCCACCATCCTGGCTTCTAGGTGTCCGCCACTGAAGTAATGCCAGTTTGTTTCGGTCTCAGGATACGGTGTGCTGCACCGAAACCTCTCGCTACTGAAAACAAACCTGTCGGGGTGGGCGTGCGCCAGTGTGAATCCGTATTCTCTGCGGTCCTCTTCCGTCCGCATTCGAACCTCGGCTTGCATGAGCGGCGTCGTGGCGCTGCCGCCAAAGAGCTGGTCGTCGGCGCCGCCCTGCCTTTGCACGTACTCCTGGAGCCGCCTCGATTTCAGCATCCAACTCATCATCTCGAAGAAGCGCATGAAGTTGGACTTGCCGGATCCGTTCGCGCCGATGAGCACCGTCGCCGACGGCATATCCGACAGTTCGACGTCGGCGAGGGAGCGGAACCCCCAAATCCTGATGGACTCTATCCTGTTCGTGCTCATGGAGCGCCTTCCCGAGTGATGTTGGACCTGTGCCGCGATGCGCTGGCGCCAGTCTTGGCCTGTGTGCGTCTTGAGGATATGCGCTGGCCCCCGGCGGCGCAAGCTGCTTAATCCGCCATATTGCCGGGTGGCTTGACTGCGGAGGGCCCCGCCCCTGGATTCCCGCTTTCGCGGGAATGACGATTGATGGATTGGGAGAGGGGACAGACTCTAGCCATTGACGGCGGTGGCACTACGCCCTAGAATTAGTGCGAGGTTTCACACATGGACTACGCTATATTTCAGACGGGCGGCAAGCAGTACCGCGTTAAGGAAGGCGATACGATTCGCGTCGAGAGTATTCCCGGCGACGAGGGCGACGCTATCGAGTTCGACGACGTGCTGATGCTGTCCCAGGACGGCAACGTGTCCGTGGGCGCTCCCACGGTGGAGGGCGCGCGCGTGACCACCGAGGTGGTGGGCAAGGGCCGCGCCAAGAAGATCATCGTCTTCAAGTACAAGGCCAAGACGCGCTACCGGCGCAAGAACGGCCACCGGCAGCACTATACCGACCTGCGGGTGATAGGCATCTCCCAGCAGTAGCCGGTCGCGGGAACGAACGCCCGCACCCTGCCAGAAAGGGAATTCACGATGGCACACAAGAAGGGCGGAGGCAGCACTCGCAACGGACGCGATAGCCAGTCCAAGCGGCTGGGCGTCAAGCGGTACGACAGCCAGTACGTGAGCGCCGGCTCGATCATCGTCCGGCAGCGCGGCACCAAGATCCACCCGGGCACGAACGTGGGTGTGGGACGGGACCACACGCTGTTCTCGCTCATCGACGGCACCGTCAAGTTCGAGTTCAAGACGAAGGACAAGAAGCGGGCGAGCGTCTACCCCGTGGCATAAGTGAACACCCCCATCCTAGCCTTCCCCCTGCGAGGGGGAAGGGACTCTCGAAAGCTGCCGAATAGCACACCGAGTAAGAGATAGATGAAGACCGGCATACACCCAACCTACTACCCCGAGGCGACCGTCACCTGCTCCTGCGGGAGGTCGTACACCACCGGCGCCACCAAGCCGGAGTTGCGCGTGGAGATCTGCAACCTGTGCCACCCGTTCTTCACGGGCGAGCAGCGGATCGTCGACACCGAGGGCCGCGTCGAGCGCCTCAAGCGCCGCTTCAACCTCCAGTAGGCGCAGCGCTGGCAGTAGGCCCCGCCCTGACTTCCCGTCGCACCACCTCGCCAACGGCCGCCCGCGCGCCGTCCCGGAGGTGAGCCGTGCGGAATAGACCCACCTACGGCGGCCAGGCCGTCATCGAGGGCGTGATGATCCGCGGCCAGCACAACGTGTGCGTCGCGGTGCGCCGCCCGGACGGCAGCGTCGCCATCCGCCAGCAACCGCTCAGTCCCCTCTTCACCGGCGCGGCCCGCAGGGTTCCGCTCGTGCGCGGCGTCATCGCGCTCGCCGAGACGCTCACGCTGGGCATGAAGGCGCTCAACTTCTCTGCGAACGTGGGGATGGAGGCGGAGGGCGAGGAGATGAGCGGCGCGGCGATGGCGCTGATGATGGCGGTGTCGCTGACGTTCGCCATCGGCGTCTTCTTCCTGGCTCCGCTGTTCGCCAGCGAATGGCTGGAGGGGCTGTTCGACTCCGCGCTCTACGCCAACATCGCCGAGGGGGTCATCCGGCTGGTGTTCTTCCTGGTCTACATCGTGCTCATCGGGCGGATGAACGACATCCGGCGCGTGTTCATGTACCACGGCGCCGAGCACATGACGGTGCACGCCCAGGAGCGGGGGGACCCGCTGGAGGTGGCGGAGATTCGCAAGTACTCCACGGCACACCCGCGGTGCGGCACGGCGTTCCTGCTGGTGGTGATGGTGGTGTCCGTGGTGGCGTTCGTATTCGTGGGGCGGGAGCCGCTGTGGTGGCTGGTGGCGTCGCGCGTGGTGCTGATTCCGGTGATAGCGGCGGTGAGCTACGAGCTGATCCGGCTGAGCGGGATGTTCGCGGGCAACCCGCTGGTGGGGCTGATAACGGGGCCGAGCCTGGCGCTGCAGCGGCTGACGACGCGGGAGCCGACGGACGACCAGATCGAGATCGCGATCGAGGCGATGCGGCTGACGCTGGAGGCGGACGCCTCTTCGCCCGCGCCTTAGCCCTGGCGCTGGCGCAGCTCCTCCCAGACGTCCTCGGGGCGGGCGCCGACGGCGGCGAGCAGCACCAGCGCGTGGTACACGAGGTCGCCAAGCTCCTCCACCACGGCGTCGGCGTCGCCCTTGACGGCGGCGATGGCCGTTTCGCCCGCCTCCTCGATGACCTTCTGGCTGATGCGGTCCACGCCGCTGCGCAGCAGCGCCGACGTGTAGCTGCCCTCCGGCATGGCGCGCTTGCGGTCCTGGATCACCGAGAACACGTCCTCGACCACGCCCGGGCCACCCTCCGCCTTCACGAACTCGGGCAGCTCCTCGAACGAGGTGAAGAAGCAGGTGTCGTTGCCGGTGTGGCATATCGGGCCGTCGGGGTTGACCTTGAGCAGGATGGTGTCGCCGTCGCAGTCGAGGGACGCGGACTCTATGCGCATGTAGTTGCCGGAGACCTCGCCCTTGTGCCACAGGTCCGACCGGCTGCGGCTGTAGAACCACACCTCGCCGCCCTCCATGGTGCGCTTGAGCGAGCCGGGGTTCATGTAGCCCAGCATGATGACGTCGCCGGTTTGGGCGTTCTGCGCGACAGCGGGAACCAGTCCCTTCTCGTCCAACTGTAGCTCGATCACGTTCTCACCTCATCAGGATGTCTGGTTTTCGTCCGCGCCGGGGTTGCGCTACCCTCGGCGCGTCCTTCCGCGGCTGGGCGTGCCCTGCTGGAACACCTTCTCGGGACGCCAGCGCCTGGACTCCGCGTCGAACGTGAGCACCGCGACGAACACGCCGTCCACGCCGTACACGCGGCACCGCGCGCCGTCCTCGGCGACGGGGATGCGCGACTCGGGTGGTATGGGCTGGCCGTTGCGCAGGAGCTGCTGCGTGCGCCTGCCCACGATGGCCGCAGGCTGCTCGTATAGCGCGGCGTCCGGGGCGTGCATGTGCTCCGCCCAGGTGTCCTCGATGAAGTGCTCCTCCGCGTCGTCGAGGTCCACCGCGTCGTCGACGTGGAAGCCGCCGCTCCGCAGGCGCGCCAGGCTCTTCAGGTGGCCGCCGCAGCCCAGGGTCTCGCCGACGTCGTGGGCGAACGAGCGCATGTAGAAGCCGCGTCCGCAGCCGACCTCGACGCTGATGACGGGGGGCGTCCAGTCCAGCAGGCGCGTCCAGTACACCGTCACGTCCCGCGCCTCGCGCTCCACCTCGATGCCCTGTCGCGCCAGGTCGTAGAGCCGCTTGCCCTGTCGCTTGAGCGCGCTGTACATCGGCGGCACCTGCTTCACCGTGCCCAGGTAGGGCGCGATGGCCGCCTCCACGTCCTCCAGCGTCACGCCGTCCGCCGGGCGCTCCTCGACCACCTGGCCCATGGAGTCGTAGGTGTCGGTGGTGACGCCCAGCTCTATTTCGGCCCTGTACTCCTTCTGGCCGTCGACCAGGTACTCCATCATCCGGGTTGCCTGCCCGAAGCAGATGGGCACCACGCCGGTCGCCACCGGGTCGAGGGTGCCGCCGTGGCCCACCTTCTTCTGGCGGCTGGCGCGCTTGAGACGGCGCACCACCTCCATGGAGGTGATGCCGTAGGGCTTGTTGACGTTGAGGATGCCGTTCATCACCGGCGCCCTGGGTACTCTAGCCATTCACGGCCTCCGGGTTGGCGGCGGCGTCCTCGATCATATCCGAGAGCAGCGCGCCGCGCTCGATGGACTCGTCGAGCTGGAACTTGAGGAAAGGCATGACTTTCAGCGTCACGTTGTCGCGGACGGTCCGGTGGATGTAGCCGGACGCGGAGTTGAGCGCGTCCATGGTGCCGCGCTTGTCCTCGTCGCCGCCGAGCACGCTGACGTACACCTTAGCGAAACGCATGTTGGAGGTGGTGTCCACGTGCGTCACGCTGACGACCTGCGAGAGCCGGGGGTCGCGCAGGTCGTTGGCCACGACGCGGCTTATCTCTTTGCGCAGGAGCATGTTCACGCGGTCGATCCGCCGGTTCATGGGAAGCCTCGGTACTGGCGATGGCGGGTGCAACGGACTCACCCCCATCCTAACCTTCCCCCTGCGAGGGGGAAGGGACAATTACAGGCAGCCCCCGTCGAGGGGGAAGGGGACTATGAGCGGCTAGCTCACCTGCTCGGTGCGGTAGGCTTCCAGCACGTCGTCTTCCTCGTAGTCGTGGAAGCCCTCCAGGGTGATGCCGCCCTCCAGGCCGTTGGCGACCTCTCTCACGTCGTCGCGGAAGTGCTTGAGGCTCACGATGGGGCCCTCGTACAGCACCTGGCCGGCGCGCAGCAGGTGGATCGTCGAATCGCGGGCGATCTTGCCGTCGTTGACGTAGAAGCCCGCCGCCTTGGCCCTGCGGCCCAGGCTGAATATCGCCCGCACCGTGGCCCGGCCCTCCAGCACGTCGCGGTACACCGGGTCCAGCAGACCGGTGAGCGCACGCTCCACGTCGTCCACGAGGTTGTAGATGATGCTGTAGAAGCGGATGTCCACGCCCTCCTGGCTCGCCAGGGTGCGCGCGCCGGGCTCGATCCGGCTGTTGAAGGCGATCACGATGGCTTTGGACGCCACCGCCAGCAGAATGTCGCTCTCGGTTATGCTGCCGCTGGCGGCGTGAACGAGCGTCACTTTCGTCTGCTCGGTGTTGAGACGCTCCAGCGCGTTCTTCACCGCGTCCACCGTGCCCTGCACGTCGGTCTTGACGATCAGGTTCAGCGCCTTCACCTCGCCCGACTCAATCCTGGTGTACACGTCCTCGAGCGTGGGGCCGGAGGCGGACTGCAGCTCGCGCTGCCGCTGCCGGTCCTCCACTATCTGCCGGGCCGTCTTCTCGTCCGGCGCCGCCTCGAACACCTCGCCCGCCTGTGGCAGGCCGGACACGCCCAGGATCTCGACCGGCTGGGAGGGACCGGCGTGCTTGATGCGCCTGCCCCTGTCCGTGAACATGGCCTTCACCCTGCCGCGCACCTCGCCCAGTACGATGTTGTCGCCCACGCTCAGCGTGCCCGCCTGCACCAGCACCGTGGCAATCGAGCCGCGCTGCTTGTCGATGCGCGCCTCCACCACCACGCCGCGGGCGGGCCGTTGCGGGTTGGCCTTCAGTTCGCCGATCTCGGCGACCACCATCACGTTCTCGAGCAGGTCGGGTATGCCGTCGCCCCTCAGCGCCGAGATCGGCACCGCGATAACGTCGCCGCCCCACTCCTCGATGAGCAGGTCCTGCTCGGCGAGCTGGCGCTTCACGCGCTCCTGGTCCGCGTTCGGGATATCGATCTTGTTGATGGCGACGACGATGGGCACGCCCGCGGCCTTCACGTGGTCTATCGCCTCGATGGTCTGCGGCATGATGCCGTCGTCCGCCGCGATCACCAGGATCGCGATGTCGGTGACCTGCGCGCCGCGCGCGCGCATCGCGGTGAACGCCTCGTGGCCGGGCGTGTCCAGGAAGGAGATGGCCGAGCCGTCGAAGTCGATCTGGTAGGCGCCGATGTGCTGCGTTATGCCGCCCGCCTCACCGCTCACCACGTCGCTGTTGCGCAGCGAGTCCAGCAGCGTGGTCTTGCCGTGGTCCACGTGGCCCAGAATCGTCACCACCGGCGGGCGGGACTCCAGCAGGTCCGGGTCCTCGTCGTCGGTGGACACCACCATCGAGCCGGAAGGCTGGTCCGGCTCGACCAGCGGCAGGACGTCGAAGCCCAGGGACTCCGCGATGAGCGCGGCCGTCTCATGCTCCACCACCTCGTTGATGGTGTACATGAAGCCGTTGCGCATGAACTCCTTGATCACCTCGATGGGATTGAGGCCCATCAGGTCCGCGAGGTCGTGGATGGTGATGGCGACCGGAATCTCGATCGCGTAGTCGACCGGGGCGGTCTGCTGGCCGCCCGCGTTGGCGTATGTCGTCTGCCTGGCCGGGCCGTAGCTGGCCCTTGCCGGTCGTCGTCCCCTGGTGCTGCTAGTCATAGTCCCGCTCCGTTGTCATGCCGCTCGCCCACGCGGTGGCAGGGTGATGGTGCCGAAGTCGTTTCTTCCGCCAGCGCCTCGAGCGACCGGACCAGTTGAGTCCAGTCGTCATCGGACAGTTTCGTGCGCAGGTTGTGTTCCAGCCGGCCCCGCCTGAGCGTCGCGACCGCGCAGTCTCCCGCCCCGCACACGTAAGCGCCTCTGCCGGCCGCCCGTCCCGACGGGTCCACGACGACGCCCTGCGGCGATGCGGCGATCCGCACCAGCTCGCGCTTGTCCGCTTTTCTGCCGCAGGCGACGCACGTCCGTACCGGTCTGCGGCGCGGCCTGGGCGGCATCTTTAGCGGCGGCGGCGCCTGTTGCCGGCCTTCGTGCGGCGGTTGCCCCTGCCGCCGTCCCTGTCACGGCGCGACGGGGGTCCGCCCCTCAGTCCGGCGATGTCTTCCGCGAAGCGAATGCGGCCCGGCTCCGGCTCGGAGGAGCGCCTGCGCCGCAGCGCCCAAACGTCGTCGGGCAGGTCGCGCAGCGAGGTCGAGCGGTCGGGCCCTGCCGCGGCAGGCGCCGGGATCGGGTCGAACTCGTACACCTGCACCGGCGCCGGCTCGGGTTCCGGCTCCTCTTCCTGGACAGCTTCCGGCTCCGGCTCCGCGGCGACCTCCGGTTCGGCGGCCAGCACGGCCTCCGCCGGCTCCTCCACCTCCGCGACGGGCGCCTCGACGAGCTCCTCGGCCTCCTCCTCTGCCACTGCCTCCACCGGCTCGGCTGTTTCCGTGACCTCCACGACCTCCGCGACCGCTTCGACGGCGGCCTCGGCCTCCGCCACTACCGGCTCGGGCTCTTCGGCGGGCTGCGGCGCTTCCTCGGACACCGGCACCGCCGGCTCGGGCGTCGCGGCCTGGCGAACCGCGGCGTCCAGCGCCTCCTCCACCTGCGCGGGCAGCGCGATGTCCTCCGGCGCGACGGCCGGCTCTTCCGCGACCGCGGGAGCCGCCGCCACCTGCGGCCTCGGCGCCGTGTCCGCCTCTACGTTGCTCTTGATGTCCACTTTCCAGCCGGTCAGCTTCGCCGCCAGCCGGGCGTTTTGGCCCTCCTTGCCTATGGCGAGGGAGAGCTGCCGGTCCGGCACTACGGCGGTGGCCGTCTCGTTCTCGGCGTCGATCTCCACGCGCAGCACCTGCGCCGGGCTGAGCGCGTTCGCTATCAGCACGCCCGCGTCGTTGTGCCACTCGATGACGTCGATCTTCTCGCCCTGCAGCTCGTTGACGATGTTCTGGATGCGGACGCCCCGCAGGCCCACGCACGAGCCCACCGGGTCTATGCCGGACTGGGTGGCGCGCACCGCCACCTTGCTGCGCAGCCCGGCCTCTCTGGCGATCGCCATGATCTCCACCGAGCCGTTGAATATCTCGGGGATCTCCATCTCGAACAGGCGCTTCATCAGCATCTTGTCGGCCCGGGAGACGATAATCTCCGGACCCCTGGTCGAGCGCGTGACCGACTGGAGCAGCACCTTGAGCTTGTTGCTCACGCGGTAGCGCTCCGTCGGAATCTGCTCGGTGGGCGGCAGAATGGCCTCGGCGCGGCCCAGCTCGACGGTGACGTACCTGGGGTCCACGCGCTGGACGGTGACCGAAATGACCTCGCCTTCCTTGTCGGCGAACTCCTCGTACACCAGGTCGCGCTCGGCCTCGCGGAGGCGTTGGAGCACCACCTGCTTGGCGGTCTGCGCGGCGATGCGGCCCGCGCTGTGCGGCACGCTGTCGGTGGGCACCACGTCGCCCAGTTGGGCGTCGGGCTTGATGCTGCGCGCCTCGGCCAGGGTCATCTCGGTCTGGGGCGACTCTACGATGTCGACGACGGTCTTGATGATGAAGACGCTGACGTCGCCGGTGCCGGGGTCCAGCGTGACGCTCACGTCCTGCCCGGCCGTCACGCTGTCCTTCTTATAGGCAGACACCAGGGCGGCCTCGATGGCGGAAAGCACTATCTCCCTGGGGAGATTGCGTTCGGCGGCAAGCTGAGTTAGGGCAATAACGAAATCGCTCTTCATCCTGTGGCCACCTCCTGTCCGGTTTGGCTTTTGCCGGTCGCCCCTAGTCTATCCCTCTCGCGAAAGTGCCATTAACAAAGAAAGTGGGGGCCAGCCCACTTTCAAAAGAAATCCACCGCTATGATGGGCGCTAGTTTACCACCATAACCCCCGGCACACAACCTTTTTTGCGGGGGGTTCGGACACCCCCTTTCCCAAGCGCGAGGGGGCCGCTACGACGCTTTGCCGCCGTGGGGGAGAGGGTTAGGGTGTGGCGGTCATCCGGCTGCTAATCCGTCAGAAACTGATCCGGGGAATAACCTCGTTCGTCCAACCAACTCCGTACTATGCTTGACAGCTGGGTTTCTCGCGACGCGAATTGTGTCAGGTGGGCAGCTCCGTTGGCGTCCAACTCACGTGGACTCTCAGGCATCGCCGCTGAGAACAAGATAAGCCAAAGGACTCTCTTTTTCCGGTGGTGGAAATCATTGAGTTTGAGCGCCCTGATAGTCTCCGCCGCCATCTCACGCCGTTGAGAACTCAGAGACTCGAGCGGCTTGATGAACCCCGTCTGCGTGTCGAAGGCAAAGAAGTGCTCCGGACGATCCGACGCTAAGGCAGCGCACGGGTCCACGAATCCTGTCGCAGGCCAACGGTCCGACTTGGCTCTGTTGCAGTCGTGGCATGCGAACAACCAGTTGGCCCAGGTGTAGACAAGGTTCGGGAATCTACTCTTGGGTCGAAAGTGGTCTACTTCTCCACGCGTAGACTCTTCACAGTAGGCGCAGATGCCAAAGAACACACGCTCCAGGTCGGCGCGGAAGAGACGCCAGTGAGAGTCGGTAGGTCTTTCGCCAACTCGGTGAGTGTAGTGGCTGATCCACCGCGGTGTGTAGTGGTCTCGAACCGGCGCCAGGCCCGACGGCTCAGGCCCACGGTCAACCCAGTGCATCGCTAGGCGCCCAGCTCCTCGACATCGCCTTCACTTCGCAACACACTTTGCCCGTTGTTGACCCTGGCTCGCTCCAATTCCTCAGCGAACCTCAACACCTCGGCAGACCCCGGTCCCTTCAGCAGGTCAGCCCTCACAGCGTGACGCAACTGGGCGAGTTCCTCAGCCTCAGCATCTGAAAGTACGCTCTTGTCTTCCAGTTCCTGGTATCGGCTGGCGCGATCAGCAGTCGCCTTATCCGTTGGATTGCTCACGTCCATGTACTGTCTCAGTACTTCGTCGACGGTCCAGCCGGCAATGTCCGACTCATTCACCGATACCGTGATCTTGCCCTCGCTGTCGCGGCGCAGCAGTTGGATCTGACCCTCGCTCAGGCCCGCCAGCATCAACGGAGAATGAGTGGAGCAGAAAATCTGCAGGCTGGGGAAGCTGTGAGTCAGGGCCGGAATGATGCGCCTCTGCCACGTCGGGTGCAGGTGGGCGTCAATCTCGTCGACAATCGCGATACCCGGCTTGTCGTTCAGGTCAGAAGGGAAGTCGTAGTATTCGGCGTATCTCAGCAGCAGGTGGGCCACGAATTGAACGATAGACTGGGTTCCCTGGCTCAGCACATCGAGGGGAAGGTCGCCGTCAGGAGTCCGAAATGACGGGTACAGACCCTGCTCGTCCTCAGCCACTCCAAGGAATTCGATAGGGAAGTCTCCGGTAATCTCCGAGGCGATCTCTGCGACCTGTTTGAGGTATGTCCTGATGATCGGCTTCTCTGTTCTCGCCGCCGCGTAATCCAGGTTGATGAAGCGCTGCTTCATTGCTCTGTCGTCGACTAAAGTGTTGCCGGCCATCATCAGTCTACTGCGTTTGAGTAATTCGGGGCGACTCTCGTTGATTACTTCCTGCCTTACGGCTTGTCTAAACGCCTCCAGCCCCATCCGCTTTACGACTTCCGGCAACTCCTCCGCGAGCTGGTCAAGAGACTCGTTAGACTCTGACTCCATGTTTCGGGATACAGTTGGCCCAGAAGACCTGTAGTTTGTGCTTACCCTCTGGGCGGGCACATAGCTTGTGTAGCCCACCTTTTCATAGACAGAGATCATTCCATTAACGTCAGCTGGCAAATTTCCGTCGATGCTTTCGGCTCCTGTCGAAGTGGAGATGCTCAACCTCCAAGATGCTCGATCTGACCTGATCACCTTGCTTGGCATCGTAAAGGGGTAGACTAGCAACTCGCCAAGAACCCACAGCAGGGTCGACTTGCCGGAGTTGTTCGGCCCCGTGATTACGTTCACGTGTGGGTCGAACTCAAACTCAATTGCATCGAATGGCCCGACATCGGAAATGTGCAAGCTGATTACGGGCATAGTGAAGATCTCCGTGAGATGATTGAGTTGGAAGAGCGCGACTCTACGAAGACGAACCCGAGCGTAGCAATGAGCTACACTTGCGTCAATACGTTGACATCGACACTCCCAACGCAGGGCCGTCTCCAGAAGCTACCACCCCCATCCTGGCCTTCCCCCATCGAGGGGGAAGGGAGTTCTGGAAATCCTAGCCTCCCGCCATTAGGGGGGATTTTGCGAAGGCTGTGGTCCCTTCACGCCCCAGCATTGCCTACCCCTTGCCCTTGCGCTAAACTATCTGGCGTGCCGCGGGGGGAGCGCGTTCCCGCGTTCGCGGGAATGACGAATGAGGGTGCGGGGATGACGAGTGAGGGCGCGGGAATGACGACCCAAGCCGCGAACTCGACGCCAATCTGCCGATGCCGAGAGGACGCTAGATGATTTCAGAACTTGCGGTGTGGCTGATACTGCTTCTGCCGCTCGCATCCTTTGTCATCTGCGCCCTGGTCGTCCGACCCTTCTTCAATCGCCAGTCCCACCTCGCTGGGCTGGTCACTATCGCCGCCGTCGGCGTCGCCTTCGCGCTCTCGCTCTGGGCGTTCGTCAGCGTCGTGGACGCCCACGGCCGCGTCGACTTCCCCGACCACTCCTGGCTCGTCATCGCAAACTTCGAGCTGACCGTGGGCGTGCTGCTCGACCCACTCACCGCCATCATGCTCGTCGTGGTCAGCGGCGTCAGCCTGCTCGTCCAGATATACTCGATGGGCTACATGCGCGGGGACCCCGGCTTCGCCCGCTACTACGCCTACATGTCGCTGTTCACCGCCTCGATGCTGGGACTCGTCATCGCCAGCAACCTCATCCTGCTGTTCGTCTTCTGGGAACTCGTCGGCCTTGGCTCGTACCTGCTCATCGGCTTCTGGTACCAGCGGCCGGCCGCAGCCGCAGCCGCCAAGAAGGCGTTCCTGATGACCCGGCTCGGCGACTTCGGCTTCCTGCTCGGCATCATGTACCTGTTCTTCAATGCGGACGCGTTCGCCGCCCAGGGACTCAACCCGTTCGTGATAGCCGACGTGTACGAGGCCGTCGGCGGCGGACTGATCGCAGCGGGCGTGGCCGGCTGGATCGCCGTCGGCATCTTCGCCGGAGCCGCCGGCAAGTCCGCCCAGTTCCCGCTCCACACCTGGCTGCCGGACGCCATGGAGGGTCCCACGCCGGTCAGCGCGCTCATCCACGCGGCCACCATGGTCGCGGCGGGCGTCTTCCTGGTCGCCCGCTTCCTGCCGCTGTTCGAGCTTTCGCAGGAGGCGATGACGCTCGTGGCGCTCATCGGCGGCGTGACCGCGCTGTTCGCCGCGACCATGGGCCTCGTGGCCACCGACATCAAGAGGGTGCTGGCCTACTCCACGGTCAGCCAGCTCGGATACATGATGCTGGCGCTGGGCGTCGGCGCGTACGGCCCGGCGCTCTTCCACCTGTTCACCCACGCCTTCTTCAAGGCGTTGCTCTTCCTCGGCTCCGGCAGCGTGAACCACGCAACCGGCACCTTCGACATGCGCTACATGGGCGGACTTCGCAAGGTGATGCCCTGGACCTACGCGATGTTCCTGGTGGGCTCGCTCAGCCTGGCGGGCGTGTTCCCGCTGTCCGGCTTCTGGAGCAAGGACGAGATCCTGGCCCACGCGCTGCACGGTGAAGGCGTGGACCTGCTGGTGTTCGCGCTGGCGCTGGTCGCCGCGTTCATGACCGCCTTCTACATCTTCCGCGCGCTGTTCCTCACGTTCGAGGGCAGCTACAGGGGCGGCGCCTCCGCCGATCCCGACGCGGAGCCGCACGGCGCGCCTCACCTGGGCGAGGCCCCGGGGGTGATGGTGTGGCCGCTTGTGCCGCTCGCGGTGGCGTCGGTGGCCATTGGCTTCCTGGTGAATCCGCCGTTCGACATCGGCATCGTGCCCGCTCACTGGCTGGCGGAGTTCCTGGGCGCCGGCCCCGTCGCCGTGAAGGCGGCCAAGTTCGACGTGGTGACCGCGGTGGTGTCCACCGCGCTGGCGGCGGCCGGGATTGGGCTCGCCTACCTGATGTACGTGCGCGAGGCGCTCTCGCCGGAGCGGATGGCCGAGCGCGTGCGGGGACTGCACCGGCTGCTGGTGCGCAAGTACTACATGGACGAGCTGTACGAGGACGCCGTGGTGACGCGCGGATTCTACGGCGGCCTGGCCCGCGCCCTGGACTGGGCCGACAGGGCCGTGGTGGACAAGGTGGTGAACTACGTGGGCCTGCTGGCCAGGAACGTGGGCAGGCCGCTGCGCGAGGTCCAGACCGGCCAGCTACAGGGCTACGGCCTGGCCATATCGGCCGGCGTACTGGTCTTGTTCGGCGTGTACCTGCTGTTCCTCTGATGAAGAACCAAGGAGACTCGGTTGGCTGAGATTCCGGGGCTGCTCACCGCGACGGTGTTTCTGCCCCTGGCGGTCGCGATAGCAATCGCGCTGTTCGGGCGGCGGGTCGTCGTCGCGCGCGTGCTCGCGGGCGCCGCCGTGGCCGTCGACTTCGCGCTGGCCATTGCCGTGTTCGCGCTGTACGACCGCGACGAGGGCGGCTTCCAGCTCATAGACCGCGTCGCGGACTGGATACCCATCGAGTCCTTCCAGGTGCAGTACTTCCTCGGCGTGGACGGACTGAGCGCGCCGATGGTGCTGCTCACCGGACTGCTGGGCGCGGTCGCCGTGTTCGGCTCCTGGAGCGTGAAGCACCGCGTGCGCGAGTACTTCGTGTGGCTGCTGGCCCTCCAGACCGCGGTCATGGGCGTGTTCACCTCACTCGACTTCCTGATGTTCTTCATCTTCTGGGAGCTCGAGCTGGTGCCCATGTTCTTCCTCATCTCCATATGGGGAAGCGGACGCCGCGAGTACTCGGCGATGAAGTTCGTCATCTTCACCTTCATCGGCAGCGCCTTCATGCTGATCGGCATCCTGGCGCTGTTCTTCTCGACCGACCCGCACACGTTCGACATGACGCTGCTCCCCGAGCTGATTCGCGGCGCGAGCATGGTGCTGCCGGTGGGCCTCATCTTCGCGCTGCTGTTCGCGGCGTTCGCGGTGAAGCTGCCCGTCTGGCCGCTGCACACCTGGCTGCCCGACGCCCACACCGACGCGCCGACGGCCGCCAGCGTGATGCTGGCTGGGGTGCTGCTGAAGATGGGCGCATACGGCATGATCCGCGTCTCCGTCGCCATGTTCCCGGACGTTGTGACGGACGTGGCCTGGCTGCTTGCGACGGCGGGCGTGGTGAACGTGCTCTACGGCGCGGTGGTCACGCTGCGCCAGACGGACCTGAAGCGGCTGATCGCGTTCTCCAGCGTGAGCCACATGGGGTTCGTGCTGCTGGGGATATCGTCCGTTGTCGGCGTCTCCGGCAGCGTGTCCAGCCTGGGACTCACCGGCGCCTCGCTGCAGATGTTCACGCACGGCACCATCACCGGCCTGCTGTTCCTGGTGGTGGGCTTCGTGTACGACAAGGTCCACACCCGCTACATACCCGACCTGGGCGGCCTGGCCACGCGAATGCCGCTGCTCGCGTCGGCGATGCTGCTGGCGGGCCTGGCGTCGCTGGGCCTGCCCGGCACCAGCGGCTTCATCGCCGAGATCACGGTGTTCCTGGGCGCGTTCCCGGTGTGGGGCTGGCTTACCGCGCTCGCCGCGTTCGGCGTGGTGCTCGCGGCGGGCTACATACTGTGGATGGTGCAGCGCTCGCTGTTCGGCCCCAAGGTCGAGCGCTACGAGGACGTGAAGGACGCCAGCGCCATGGACATGCTGCCCGTGGTCGCGCTCGCGGCGAGCGTGCTGATCGTGGGTATCTACCCGGCGATCATATCCGACGTGTTCGCGTCGGGCCTCGAGCCGCTGGCCGAATCCCTGCAGGAGGCCGCTCTGGCGAGCGTTCGCTGAGCACCCCATGGCAACATTCGAACTGACATCCCGCGACTTCTACCTGCTGGCCCCGGAGCTGAGCATGGCCGGCGTGGCCGTGCTCGTGATAGTGCTCGACCTGCTGTTCCGTCGCAAGGACATCCTGGCGTGGGCGTCGGTGCTGGGACTGGCGGTTCCGCTGGCGTTCAGCGTGGCGCTGTGGCTGGACCTGGGCGACGGCGGCTCGGCCGGGCGGACGACCGGACTGTTCGGCGTGCTCGTCGTGGACAAGTTCAGCCTGTTCTTCAAGTTCCTGCTCGTGGCCGCGGCCGCGCTGGTGGTGCTGGTGTCCTGCGACTACGTGAAGAGGTTCCAGCGCTTCCAGGGCGAGTACTACGCGCTGGTGCTTCTCTCCACCAGCGGCATGATGCTGCTCGCGTCCACCACGGAGCTCATCACCATCTACGTCGCGCTGGAGCTCACGGCGCTGCCCATCGCGGCGCTGGCCGCGTTCGCGCGGGACAGCCGCTCCAGCGAGTCGGGCGTCAAGTTCCTGGTGCTCAGCGCGGTGAGCTCAGCGGTCCTGCTGTACGGCATGGTGCTGGTGTACGGCTTCACCGGCACGACGTCCCTCGCCGGAATCGCTGCGCAGGTTGCCGCGGGCGGCTCGGGCAACGCGCTGCTGTTCGGCGTCGTGCTCATGGTGGCGGGCTTCGGCTTCAAGATAGCCAGCGTGCCCTTCCAGATGTGGGCGCCGGACGTGTACGAGGGCTCGCCCACGCCCGTTACCGCGTTCCTCTCCGTGGCCAGCAAGGCCGCCGGATTCGCTGTCATTCTGCGCGTGTTCTACGTGGCCTTCGCGGACGAATCCCTGAACCTGGAGTGGGGCGCTATCTTCGCCATGCTCAGCGTGCTTTCGATGACGTTCGGCAATCTCGTGGCGATACGACAGTCCAACATCAAGCGGCTGCTGGCCTACAGCACCATCGCCCACGCGGGCTATATGATGGTGGGCCTCGCGGCGGTGGCGGCGAAGACGGCGAGCGGCGAGTCCGTCGGAGCGTCGGGCGTCATCTTCTACCTGGCGGGCTACGCCGCGACCAACCTCGCGGCGTTCGCCGTGATCATCGCGATAACGAGCAGGGTAGGGAGCGACGAGATAAAGGACTTCGCCGGGATGGCCCGCCGCACGCCCTACCTGGCGGCCGCGCTAGGCTTCGCGCTCATCTCGCTCATCGGCGTGCCGCCCACCGTCGGCTTCATAGCGAAGGTGTACATATTCGGCGCCGCCGTGGACGCCAACCTGGAGTGGCTCGCCGTCGCGGGCGTGGTCAACAGCGTCCTGTCGGCCTACTACTACCTGCGCATCGTCAAGGAGATGTACCTGTCCGAGCCGGCGAGCGACGAGCGGGTGCCCTCCGGCCTTCCGATGCGGCTCGCCGTGCTGGCCGCGTTCGCCGGCGTGCTGGTGTTCGGCGTGTACCCCGCCCCGCTGCTGGAGCTGTCCAAGGCCGCCGCGGCCGTCCTGGTGTCCTAGCATGAGCATGGCCGCCGACGGCCTCATCGGCATGGTCTACAACCGGCAGGCTCCCCAGGCCCCCGAGTTCCTGGCGTCCCTAGTCGCGGGGCTGGGGCTTGCGGACCGCCACTGGATGAGCACGGCGGACGAGATAGCCGAGATGCGCGACAGGCTCGACTCGACCGGGCTGCTGGTCATCGCGGGCGGCGATGGCACCATCCTGCGCACCGTGCGCGCAATCGCGCCGCACACCATCCCCATCGTCGGCGTCAACATGGGCCGCGTCGGGTTCATGACCGAGCTCAGGGTGGAGGACGCCATCACCCGGCTGCCCTTCTACATCGCCGGACACGCGCGCGCCGAGGAGCGCATGATGCTGGAGGCGTCGGTCACGGCGGCGGGCGACACCTCGCCGCGCCTGACGGTGCACGCGCTCAACGACGTGGTTGTGGGCGGCGCCGACGTGTCCAGCCTGCTGGACATCCAGACCGAGATAGACGGCGTGCCCCTCACCAGCTTCCGCGCCGACGCGGTTATCGTGTCCACGGCCACCGGCAGCACCGGCTACACCCTCGCCGCGGGCGGGCCCATCCTCTTCCCGGAGGCGCGCGTCATGCTCATTCAGCCCGTTGCGGCCCACACCGGTCTGCGGGACGGCCTCGTGGTGCCCGACGACTCCGTGGTGGAGCTGCGCCCCGCCAACCGCAGCGGCGCAACCGTGATTCCCGACGGCTTCGTGGACGCGAAGATCGGCCCCCAGGACCGCGTCCGCGTGACGCGCAGCCCCCACACCGCGCGCTTCCTTCGCGCCAACCCGCCCAGCGCCTTCTACACCACGCTCACCCAGCGCCTGGGGCTCGTGTACCGCTCCGGCCAGCAGACGAGCGGCGCGTAGGCGCGCCGGGGCGACGTGCGGGACGTCCCGTGTGTTCGCACGCATGGGGTATAATGCGGGGAAAAGGAGTCGGGCGAGATGGACGTCGGAGAGCTAGCGATAGCCGTTGCGATAGGGCTGGGGATCGTTGCGCTGGTCTGGCAGGGCATTGTCCAGAACAGCAGATACGACAACGTGACTCAACGTCTGGATGGAATGTACGAACACTTCGACAACATCGCCAAGCGATTTGAGGACAATACCAGGGAGCAGATCCAACGGTCTGAGGAAAGGACCAGGGAACAGATGCAGCGGTCTGAGGAAAGCCTCCGGGAACAGATGCAGCGGTCTGGGGAGAGCTTCCGGGAACAGATGCAGCGATCTGAGGAGAGCTTCCGGGAACAGATGCAGCGATCTGAGGAGACCACCAGGGAGCAGATCCAGCGGTCTGAGGCCAACGCAACAACTCAACTCGAACAGGCCGAGCAAAACCACCGCGAGGATATCCGACGCCTCGATGCCATGGCCCAGGTGCTGGGCCAGCGGATCAGCGACAGCGAGCGCGAGCAGGCGCGGCTGGAGGGCGTCAACAGCGTGCTCCAACAGCAGACGCACCAGCATGAGCCGTCTCCGTCCGACTAGCAAACGCCTGCCGTGTCGAGGCCGCCGTCTGGAAACCAGCGAGAGAGCCGCCAAGAGAGGCTTATGAAAGAGACCAGACTGAGTTCCAAGACGGTGTTCGAGGGCCACGTCATCCAGGTGCGCGTCGACGACGTGCGCCTGTCGAACGGACGCGAGGCCGTGCGCGAGGTCGCCGACCACGCCCCCGCGGTTGTGATTGCGCCCATCGACGCCGACGGCAGCGTGGTGCTGGTGCGCCAGTACCGCTACCCCGTGGAGGAGGCGCTGCTCGAGGCGCCCGCCGGTATCGTGGAGCCGGGCGAGGACCCGGACTACTGCGCCCAGCGTGAACTCCAGGAGGAGACGGGCTACCGCTCAGGGGACCTGCGCTCGCTCGGCGGCTTCTGGACCAGCCCCGGCTTCTGCTCCGAGTACATGTACGCCTACGTCGCCCGGGAATTGTCTCCCAGCCGGCTCGAAATGGACTACGACGAGGACATCGAGGTCGAGCGCTACCCCATGGCTGAGATTCCCGACATGATCCGGGACGGCCGCATCCGGGACGCCAAGAGCATCGCCGTGCTGCTGATGGCCGCCCACCTCGACCAGTAAACCCAGACTTGGCCGCTGCCCCGGCCCACAGCCCCACTGCCACACAGGAGGATACCGAAATGC
The DNA here is from genome assembly GCA_034422735.1 of Dehalococcoidia bacterium. Taxonomy (GTDB): domain Bacteria; phylum Chloroflexota; class Dehalococcoidia; order Lucifugimonadales; family CATOSD01; genus CATOSD01. Next base: position 50,790 of record DAOUJL010000029.1, read on the forward strand.
CCAGCCTGGAAGAACTGATCGCACAGGTCGACGCAGAGACCGACAACATCGTCGCGCTGGAACAGGCGCTGGTCCGCATTCCGTCCGTCAACACCGGTTTCATGCCCACCGGGGACGAGACGCCCGTGTGCGAGTACGCACGCGACTGGCTGGCCGAAGACGGCATCCCGTCCGAGATTCTGGAGTCCGCGCCCAACCGGGGCAACATCATTGCCAGGATCGAGGGCAGCTCCGGTAACGCCGGCCTGTCGTTCATGTCGCACACCGACGTCGTACCGGTGGAGGACTGGGACAAGTGGCGGTTCGAGCCGTTCAGCGCCACCGTGGCCGACGACCGCGTGTACGGGCGCGGCGCGTCGGACTGCAAGGGCCTGCTCACCGCGCAGCTCTACGCAATGCGGCTGCTGAAGCGAAACGGCGTCCAGTTCGACGACAGCCTGATACTGGTGTCCGGGGCCGATGAGGAGCACGGCGGGCGCTACGGCTTCGGCTGGCTCGCCGAGAACCACCCCGAGAAGATATACGCCCCGTTCGCCGTGAATGAGGGCGGCGGCACGCCAATAGAGGCCGCGGGCAACCTGACCTACGTGCTTGGCGTCGGCGAAAAAGGCCGCCTGCAAGTGGAGATCGACGTGAGGGGCGTCAGCTCGCACGCATCCGTGCCGTGGCAGGGCACCAACGCGCTATACAGGCTCGGCCAGGTGCTCGCCCGCATCGAGTCGTACGAGCCGCAGCGCGACACCTCCACTGTGCTGTTCGACCACCTCTCCACGTTCGCCATCGAGCACAAGCCCTCGCCCCAGAACGTGGACGAGATAATCGAAGAGGTACAGGACGACAACCCGCGCTTCGCCTCCATGCTGCGCGCGCTGTCCCGCATGACGCTCACGCCCACGATGATCAATGGCGGCATCAAGTCCAATAGCGTGCCCGAGACCATCCGGCTCACCTGCGACGTCCGCACGTTGCCGCACCAGGACGACGCCTACCTGCGCCAGGAGCTGGACACGATCCTGAGCGGCATTCCAGGCGTGTCCTATGAGATCGATTACATGGCGGTGCCCAACTCGTCGCCGTTCGAGTCCGAGTTGGCCGACAACATACAGGAGGCGACGGCGCTCGCGCTGCAGCGCTCGGACATCCAGTGGGTGCCGGCCATCAGCAACGGATTCACGGACTCGCGCTTCACGCGACCGCTGGGCGTCACCACCTACGGCTTCTCCGGCTCGCACCCCGACGACGACCCCATGCTGAGCAAGGCGCACGGCACCGACGAGTCCGTGGGCATCAAGAGCCTCGTGAGCGGCACCAAGATCATGATCGCGCTGGCGTACAACATGCTGGGCGGCAAGTAAGGAGCGGGCGCACGAGAAAGGCGGGCCTAGCCTTCCAGCAGGCCGCCGCTCGCGAGCACCTTCCAGAAGGTCTCGTCGGCGATGGCGATAATCTCGCCGGCGAGGCTCCGCGTGACGTTGAGTCCCTCCGCCGAGTGCGCGCCCGCGATGTGGGCTATCTGCTCGGGCAGGCCGGCGGTTAGCGCCACGAACACGCCGAACACCGGGTGACGCATGGACGGCGCGCCGGTTATGCGGTGGTCGCTCCACCTGGCGATGTTCTCAGGGTCGTACTCCCACGCCTTGCCCAGGTCGTGGCACAGGCCCCCGGCGATCACCTCGTCCAGGTCCACGCGGAAGTGGCCCACCTCGTCCGTAAGCCCCTGCGCTATGGACACTCCGATGCGGGCCACGCCGTTGAGATGGGCCGCCTGGCCGCGCCCCTTCAATTCCGGCCCTCCCGGGCCGCCCGAGCACGGCATGTCGTTTATCCTCTCGAAGCCGCTCGACGACAGGGACATGGCCCAGGCGTCGTAGACCAGCTCCCGCAGCTCAATGTCCTTGATCGTAGTCGCGTACGGCAGGTCTTCGATTACGCCCAGCCGCACGGCCTTGTCGATGGTGAGCTTCATGATTCCCTCCCAGCCTCTAAGTTCCGTTCTTTTCAATCAGGCCCGTCGAAAGTCCCGTCCTCGGACCGCCTCTATGGAGTCCACACCCGCCCGCGCCGACGAACAACGTCCCAGTCCAGCGTCGCCCCCAGACCCGGCCCCTCGGGCAGTATGAGCCGTCCGCTCTCGATGCGCTCCGGCGGACTCAGCACCTCCGGCCTCCACTCGGCCTCGTGCGCGGCGTACTCCAGCGGCGTCTCGATGCGACCATGGCCGGCCAGGGCTGCCGTGACGTGCCCGCCCGCGAGGTGCGCCACCGGCCCGGACGGGCTGTGCAGGGACACGCGCCCGCCGGCCTGCATCACCCGTCTCCCCGCATTGTAAGCCTCCACCACTCCGCCACAGTACTTCACGTCCGGCATCGCCACGTCCACCGCTCCGCCGGACGCAAGGCCGCTGAAGAAGTCCGCGCCGTAGCCGCTCTCGCCGCCCGCGACCGGAATGGGCACGGCGCGGGCTATCCTCACCAGCGCGGCAGCGTCCCGCGTCGGCTCCACCGGCTCCTCGAACCATCCGACGTCCAGCGCCGCCAGCCGCTCGGCCACGATGGGGGCGGTGGTCTCCTCGAAGCGACTGTGGCAGTCTACCAGCACCGTTACGCCCGGGCCCACGGCATCGCGCACGGCGGTCACGCGATCCAGCCCGGGCCGGGCCAACTCCAGGATGCGTCCGGGCGACGACGGAGGTGATATCTCGTCGAATGGGGCGCACTTCACGGTGTCGAAGCCTTCGCGGACAGCGCGCTTGGCCGCCGCGGCGAAGTCGGACGGCGCGCGCGGCGTGCCAAACAGACCCCGGTTGACGTTGGCGTACAGGGGAACGCTGTTCGGGCCTGCGCCGCCTCCGAGTTCGCGGCGAAGACTAACGCCGTTCCTCGCGGCGCGCGCGATGACGATGGCCGACCGCAGGGCGCTGGCGGCCGCCGCGAGCGCGCGGTCTTCCGCTATCCGGGCGCTGTCGAGGCCGAGCGCGGAGTCCGGGGTCGTCTCGTCGACGTCGTCGCGGTCGGCGAGCGCGGACACCAGGTCCGCGAGCAGGGAGACGGCGCGCGCCGTCTCCGCTCCGCTCGTCAGCTCGATGAGCGCCGCCACTCCGTCAGCGGCGCGTAGCTCCGCGAACGTCCACTCCGAGTGTGGTGTCGCCGTAACCGCGGCGAAGGTGAGTCTCTCGAACATCGGCTGTACCGCCGTTCCCGCCTGCCGGCGCAAGATTGGGCCACGCGACCGGTACGCGGCCCGGTGGCGAGTATAGCACGCTCCATTCTCCCGATTTGGCACCGCTTTCGGCGGGTGGTAAACTCCAACGGGCGCACGAGAGTTGATGGAGGGACCGCTTGGATGGCTTGATTGTTCACGATTCGCCCCCGGAGCCGTTGCGCATCATGGTCGCGGCGTTCGCCGGCTGGCCCGACGCGGCCGAGGCGGCGACGCGCGCGCTGCGCTACCTGGTGCGAAAGCTGGGTGCAAGAAAGTTCGCCGAAATCGACCCGGAAGAGTTTTACGATTTCACCCTCACCCGGCCCAGGACTCGCGTGAACAGCCGCGGCGAGCGCACCATCCGCTGGCCTCGCAACGACTTCTACCACGCGGACTCCGGCGGCGAGACCGGCGGGCTGCTGCTCTACGTCGGCACCGAGCCTAACCTGCGCTGGCGCCGCTTCTCCGGCATTCTCACCGGCGTCGCCAGGCAACACGGCGTGGAGCTCGTGGTGACCTTGGGGGCGCTGCTGGACGCGGTGCCCCACACCAGGCCGCCGCGCGTGTCGGGGCGGGCCAGCCGGCCCGGCCTCACCCAGAAGGCCGAGTGGCTGGGCATAAGAAACTCCGCCTACCAGGGGCCTACCGGCATTCACACCGCGTTCCTGGCCGCCTGCGACGCGAACGGACTGCCCCACGCCAGCATCTGGGGCCACGTGCCGCACTACGCCAACCGCTCGCCCAACCCCATACTCAGCCACGCGCTGCTCGCCAAGCTGCACAGCCTCGTGAGCTTCGACGCCGACCTGGAGGAGATACGCGGCGCGGGCGAGACGTTCGGGGCAGAGCTTTCGCGCGTGGTGGCGAAGGACAACGACCTCTCCACCTACGTGCGCCGGCTGGAACGGCGATACGACGCCGCACACGCCGAGCCGGAGGATCTGCCCAGTCCCGACGTGCTCGTAGAGGACCTGGAGCAGTTCCTCAAGAGCCAGCGAGACGCGCGCGAAGGCGGCGAGGCCGAATAGCGGCGATGGCGTCCCACGCGAAGGACAGGTACGTCACGGCCAACGGGCTGCGCCTGCACTACCGCGACTGGGGCGGTAGCGGCCAGCCGCTGGTGCTCCTCCACGGCCTGGCTTCCACTTGCCGCATCTGGGATCTGGTCGCGCCCATCCTTGCCGAACACTTCAGCGTCGTCGCTCTCGACCAGCGCGGTCACGGCCTGACCGACAAGCCCGACCACGGCTACGACTTCGCCACGGTGTGTAAGGACCTGCGCGAGTTTGTGCGTGAGATGGGAATAGACCGGCCCCTCGTGGTGGGCCACTCCTGGGGCGGCAGCGTCGCGTTGGAGTTCGCGGTGCATTATCCGGACGTGCCGATGGGACTCTGCTGGGTGGACGGCGGGATGATCGAGATTTCGGGCAGGCCCGGAGCGACCCTGGAAGACGCCAGGCGGGACATGGCTCCGCCGTCGTTCGAGGGGATGACCCCGGACGCGCTGCTGGAGCGGGCACGCAACCGCGGCTGGCTGGGCACGATGAACGAGCAGTTGGAGGACACGCTGCTGGCCAACTTTCGGACGCTGGACGACGGTACCATACGCGCCAGACTGAGCCGCGAAAACCACATGCGCATAATCGACGCGCTGTGGGAGCACAGGCCGTCCGAGCTGTACGCCCACGTCCGCCAGCCCGTGCTCATCATGCCCGCCCGGCGAAAGGGCGATCAGTCGCCCGGCGCGCGCAGGTTCCGGCGGGAGGAGTCGGTGGCGAGGGCCGCTTCGCGGCTGCCGGTTAGCAAGACCGTGTGGCTCGAAGACAGCATCCACGACGTGCCGCTTCAGCGTCCGGAGCTGGTGGCGGGCGTAATCGCGCAGCACTACGCGGATGGCTTCTTCGGCTAGCTTCCGTCCCCGCCCGCGCTACGCCGCCTCGGGCATCTCCAGGAAGTAGTACGGGATGTGCCAGGTGCCGCCGTGGCCCAGGTCCACGATGGCTTTGCGCTGGAGCGTCTGCTTCACCACGCCGCGCGAGAGAAAGCGCGGCCCGCCGCTCACCCTGCCCACGTACTGCACCTGCTGCCCGGGGGTGACACTGCCGCAGTGCAGCGCAACCGGCTGCCGCTCGGCTACGACCATGCCGGGCAAGGAGAGTTGAGGGGTTGCCGTTCCGTGCCTCCGTACCACCATGCCGAGCTCCTTTCCAAGTCTTTGCCATCAAACGCCTGTTCTTATACAGAACATGATAGAACAGTACGTGCGTTCTTGTCAAGCATTTTGTCAGTCGCAACGGGATTCGAGGCCACGCCGGTGAGCGGAAGCGGCGGGTCAGGTTGTAGAATTGGAACTTGAAGGCGTATTCCGGGAGTGGCGGCAGCGCGGGCGCGCCTCGGTAACGCAGGGGAAGTGACGCTATCAGAGACACCAAGCCACCCGGGGAACCGGCGCCGGATGATGACTCCCCGCGCGCCGCTGCACCGCCACACCTGACCCAGCGGGTGCTTACCCGCTGGCCCGTCTTCCAGTCCTTCCATTACGTTGACTTCCGGTGGATGTTCGTAGGTTCGCTCGCCTCCTACATGGCGCTGAACATGCAGATGATCACGCGCGGCTGGCTCATTCTGCGTCTTTCCGACGACTCCCCGCTCGCCCTCGCGCTGGTGATGGCCTCGTTCTCGATGCCTCTTACGGTTATGGCCATGATCGGCGGCGCGCTGGCGGACAGGATTTCACGCAGGCGCATGGTCATCCTCAGTCAGAGCGGCAACATCCTGGTTACGGCTCTCGTCGCCACGCTCGACATGACGGGAGTAATCACCTTCTGGATGCTGCTGGTGATCGGCTTCGTAAACGGCACTCTCCTGGCGCTGAACATGCCCAGCCGCCAGGCGATTCTCTCGGACATAGTGCCCGAGGGCACCCTGATGAACGCCATCTCGCTGGTCAACTCGGCCATGAACGCGACGCGGATCGCCGGGCCGGCCGTAGCCGGCGTGCTCATCGTATTCATAGGCACTCACGGAGTCTTCTACCTGATTGCGGGCATCTACGCCTTCTCCGTTCTCTCGGTTGCGATGGTCGTCGCGAGGCAGACACCGGCGACGCGCTCACAACGAGGTCTGACGGGCGACATCGGGGAGGGGATACGCTACGTCGCATCCAATAAGGCGGTCAAGGATGTGTTACTGCTGACTGTGGTCACTTCGTTGTTCGGCTTCTCTTACTTCGCGCTAATGCCCGCGTGGGGGCGGGAGGCGCTCAATGTGGGGTCCGACGACCTTGGCTTTTTGTTAATGGTGATGGGCATAGGCGCGCTGTTGGGCACGCTCGCGCTGGCGGCGATGGGCAACGTGGGAAGGCGTGGCGTGCTGCTCGTTGTGAACTGCGCGGTGTGGGCGGTGGGCCTTATGGCCTTCTCGCAAATGGAGTCCTACCTCGCGGTCATGCCGCTGCTGTGGCTGACGGGACTGGTGAGTTCTCTGGTAACGTCGCTAAGTATGACACTGGCACAGGTGTACTCGTCGCCCGAGATGCTCGGCAGGGTGATGAGCTTTGGCATGATGACGTTCGGCATTCAGCCGCTGAGCGCGATACCGCTCGGCATACTGGCCGAGCAGATAGGTACTGCCGACGCGCTGCTGCTGAGCGGGGCTTTGCTGCTGGGAGGTACGGCGCTGCTGTTCGTAGTCAGTTCCAGCCTGCGGCGCATCGACTAGCGGCACCTGGCGCGGCCGATCGCCATTCTGGCAGCCGCCGGATTCGTTGCGGTTTTCGCGCCCATGTTCATGCTCTGGTATCACGTGATGCCGAACATTCAGGTCCTCTTATGCCGGGGAGAGATGGGCCGCGTCAGGGTCGGCCACGATGTATAATTGGAACCCGCTATCGTTGGGCGGCGCCGTGCGAACGCACCGCGCCGCCAAGTGTGCAGGAGTAGCCGCACCATCAGAGACACCAAGCCACCCGGGGAACCGGCGCCGGATGATGACTCCCCGCGCGCCGCTGCGGCGCCACGTCTGACCCAGCGGGTGCTTACCCGCTGGCCCGTCTTCCAGTCCTTCCACTACGTCGACTTCCGGTGGATGTTCGTCGGCTCGCTCGCCTCCTACATGGCGATGAACATGCAGATGATCACCCGGGGCTGGCTGGTGCTGGAGTTGGCCGACGACTCGCCGCTCGCGCTCGCGATGGTCATGGCGTCGTTCTCCATGCCCGTCACCATCATGGCCATCATCGGCGGCGCGCTCGCCGACCGCATTCCCCGCAGGCGCATGGTCATCCTGAGCCAGGGTGGCAACATCCTGGTCACGGCGCTCGTCGCCACGCTGGACATGACCAACATCATCACGTTCGGGATGCTGCTTGGGATCGGTGTGGTGAACGGCTCGCTCATGGCGCTCAACATGCCCAGCCGCCAGGCGATACTGTCGGACATCGTGCCCGAGGGCACCCTGATGAACGCCATTTCGCTGACCAACTCCGCCATGAACGCGACGCGCATCGCGGGGCCGGCCGTCGCGGGCGTGCTCATCATCTTCATAGGCACTCACGGCGTGTTCTACCTCATAGCCGCCACGTACGCTCTTGCCGTGCTGTCGGTGGTGATGATTCGCGCGGGCCAGACCCCGGCGTCGCGATCCCGCCGGGGTCTCTCGAGCGACATCGGCGAGGGCATAAGGTACGTCCGCGCCAACCCGCCGATTCTGGGCGTGAACATGCTTATGCTGATCGCCTCGCTGTTCGGATTCGCCTACTTCGCGCTGATGCCGGCCTGGGGACGCGAGGCGCTGGACGTCGGTTCGGACGACCTCGGCTTTCTGCTGATGGTGATGGGCATAGGCGCGCTGGTGGGCACGCTCGGGCTGGCCGCGATGGGCAACGTCGGCAAGCGTGGCGTGCTGCTGCTAGCCAACTGCGCGGGCTGGGCGCTGGGGCTGATGGCGTTCTCTCAGATGACGTCGTTCTGGGCCGCGGTTCCGCTGCTGCTCTTCACCGGCCTCGTGAGCTCTCTGGTCATGTCCCTGGCCATGACCCTGGTGCAGGTGTATGCCTCGCCCGAAATGCGCGGCAGGGTGATGAGCCTGGGCATGATGACGTTCGGCATCCAGCCGCTCAGCTCGATTCCGCTGGGCTTTCTGGCCGTGAACATCGGCACGCCCAACGCCCTATTCGTGACCGGCGTGCTGCTGATGATCGGCACGGTCGCGCTGCTGCTCGCGTACCCCGGCTTCCGGCGCGTGGAGTAGAGGCCGCGCTCGGCACGATGCGGCGTTGCCGCTAGCGGCGCCTGGCGCGGCTTCGCAGCGCCATCAGCGCCAGCGTGTAGCTCACGGCGGCCACGGCGGCTATCGCGCCAAAGCCCTTCAGCAGCGCCTCGGAGTCCCATCCGACCGTTATCAGCGAACGCAGCCCGTCCAGCAGATAGGTTACGGGATTGTACACCGCCACCGTCGCCAGCCAGCCCGTCAGCGCCTCCATCGGGACGAACACGGTGGTAAGGAACATGAACGGGAAGAACAACAGGAAGCTGCTGTTGACCGCGACGGGGTTGCCCGTCTTCAGCGCTATGGCGTAGGGAAGGCCCGCGAAGGCCAGGCCCCAGGCGCCGCCCATCAACACGAACACCAGCAGTCCAACCGGTCCCGACTCGAAACGCACGCCAACGGCCAGTCCCAGAATGATGACGGGCACGGTAAGCGCCACAACCAGCGCGAAGTCGGCCACGGTGAATCCTATCAGCATACCCAGCCGGTTGACGGGCGTGAGCGAGAGCTTGTCGAAGTAGCCGCTCTGGATGTCGGTGACCACGGTTATGGCCCGTGATATGCCGGTTACGGCGAAGAGAATGGCCACGGGCAGCTGAAACGCCTTGTAGTCCACCTCCATAAACCGCTCGGTCTGGTCCTGGAGTGCGCCGACGTTCACGACGAAGAAGAACACGGGGATGACTAGGGCTGGAATCACGCCCTCTACGTCGCGCGGGATGGAGCGCAGCGCGCGCTCGGCCACACTCAAGACGTCCCGCAGAAAGTTCGAACGCCTGGCCCTTATCTGTGTGGAAGCGATGGTCGTCATAGCTGGTTCTCTCCAACATCCTGCGGGGCATCCTCCTGCAGGCGGGCGCCCGTAACCTGTAGAAACACGTCGTCCAGCGTGGGGGTGCGCAGCGTAAGCTCGTGGACGCTCACCCCGCACTCATTCAGCGCCAGCGCCACCGCGCTGACGAGCGACGCGCCGTTCGCCACGCTGACGGACAGCTCGGACTCGTAGGCGTCCACCTGCTGCACGCCCTCGATGGCGTTCAGGCGTTCGATGGCCGCGTCCGCGCTGCCGTCCACGCGCGCCACTATGACGTCCAGCCCCACCGAGCGTTTCAGGTCCGCGGGCGTACCCTCGGCCACCAGCTCGCCCTCGTTGATGATGCCCACCCTGTCGGCTAGCGCGTCGGCCTCCTCCAGGTACTGCGTGGTGAGGAAGATGGTCACTCCGAGCTGCCGGTTGATGCGCCGGACCTCCTCCCAGACTCGATTGCGGCTTATGGGGTCGAGTCCCGTTGTCGGCTCGTCCAGGAACAGCACCTCGGGGTTGTGCACCAGCGCCGCCGCCAGGTCCAGCCTGCGCTTCATGCCGCCGGAGTATGTGCCTATCAGCCGGTCGATGGCGTCGCCGATGTCGATGAGCGCGGCGAGTTCGGAGAGGCGCTGGTTTATCTCCCTTCCCCTCAGCCCGTACAGACGGCCTTGCAGCCTCAGCAGTTCCCGGCCCGTCTGCTTGTTGTCCAGGGCGGCGTCCTGCAGTGCCGCGCCGACGTGCAGCCGCACCTGCTGCCCTTCGCGGGTAACGTCGTAGCCGGCGACGGTCGCGGCGCCGGACGTGGGCGCGAGCAGCGTGGTCAGCATGCGGACGACGGTCGTCTTGCCCGCGCCGTTCGGACCCAGAAAGCCGTAGATTTCTCCCTTCGACAGCGCGAGGTCTACGCCCTTCACCGCGTCCACGTTGCCGAATCGCTTCGCCAGTCCGGACGCGGAGACGGCGTACCCGTTCGCGTCCGGGTCTCCGTCAAGATGTTCCATGTTTTGACTACCTTCCTGGCGCGGCGATAAGGCTTGTCTTGCCCCCGCGCCGATTTGCGGCCGGATAGTATACGCCCGCCGCTGCGAGCGAGGTCAAGCCTCGCGGGCGGCCTTCTTTGGCTTGAGAGTGCGAGATCTGTTCACCACGAGTATAGCACATCAGTGCTATGAAGCAAAACGAGGAGTTCGCCGCGTGGACGGTGAGCGGACGGGAAGCCCGGCTCGTCAGCGCAGGACGAACGGCGAAACGCTCACTCCGGTCTGGGGGTCGAGGTCGACCACTATGGCCGTCTTGGCCTGGGAGCCGGAGGGCGCGCCCGAGTAGTACGCTGTCACGCCGTTCTGGGATACCTCGCGCAGCGCGTGAACGTGCCCAAGCGCCACGTAGTCGCAGTCCGCGCCGGCTATCTCGTCGATGGTGATCGGCGACGACCGGAACTCGTCCACGGGACCGTCCATGAACAGCCCGTGCGCCATGGGCACGTACCAGCAGCCCTGCGGTCGGGGCGGCAGGTCGGCCATGGGCCGGTTGCCGGGGTGATGGTCGTACACCGGGCGTCCCCACACCGCCAGGCCCAGCTCCGCCACGAACACCATGTCCGCGCCGTCCGTGCGCATCACGCTCAGGTTAGGGGGCAGCTCGGGGGACTTCCAGGCGGTGGTAAGCAGAGTGTCGTGGTTGCCGGGCACCACCACGACCGGCTTGCCCAGCGCGCTCAGGTCGGCGAACACCTTGTCCACCATGACGTCGGAGAGGCGCTTGTTATCGAAGAGGTCCCCGGCTATCAGCAGCGCGTCCGCTTCGTGTTTGCGCACTGCCGCGACGATGGCTTCGAGGCCGAGCAGCGCGTCGTCCGCGTAAACGTCGCTGCCGATGTGCAGGTCCGAGGTGTGCAGTAGCCTTACCTTCGGACGCCTGTCTTGCCCCCCGGATTCGGATGACGCCAATGCCGTGTAACGCTCCCCAACAGCCGATTGCTGAAAATCACGTCCATTGTATGCTATCGTGAAATCGGGAACAAGGGAAAACTCCGTCCCATTGTCGCTTCCCCGTCGACGGGGGAAGGTCAGGATGGGGGTGAAGAAGAGTCCCATCCCCGGAGCACCCGTTGAGCGATTTCGAGCTGGTGGAGACCACCGAGCAACTGGCCCGCGCGATAGACGCGCTAGCCGCGTCACCGCGCGTCGCCGTCGATCTCGAGTCCAACGGCTTCTTCAGGTACAGGGAGCGGATATGCCTGGTGCAGCTCGCCTCCCCGGACGCGGTGTACCTCGTCGACCCCCTAGCCGTCGGGGACGTCGCGCCGCTTGGCGAGCTGTTCGCGGACTCCGCAGTCGAAAAGATCTTCCACGCCTCCGGCTACGACATCCGCAGCCTGGACAGGGACTGGGGCTTTCGCGTGGACAACCTGTACGACACCTCCGTGGCCGCGGCGCTGGTTGGATCGAGGCGTCTCGGCCTCCAGGCGGTGCTCGAGGAGCACGTCGGCGTCAGGATTCCCAAGTCCCGCAAGCTCCAGCGGTCCGACTGGACGCTGCGCCCGCTGAGCGACGAGGCTCTCAACTACGCCGCGAGCGACGTGCTCCACCTGGCGCGCCTGCGAGATGTCCTCGATGAGCGCCTGCGGCGTCTGGACCGCACCCGGTGGCTGCGCGAGGAGTGCGAACGCCTGGAGCAGCTCCGGCACTCGGAGCCGGACCGCGAGGCGGCCTTCCTGTCCATCAAGGGAAGCCGCGATCTCGACGGGCGCGGCCTGGCCATCCTGCGCTCGCTGTGCCGGTTCCGAGACGAGCTTGCGCGGGAGCTGGATCGGCCGCACTTCAAGGTGATGTCCGACTCCGCTCTGGTGACGGTGTCCGCTGACCCCGGCTTGAAGCTTGGCGAGGTCAAGGGCCTGGGCAGGTACGGGAGGCGGCCCGCCGTGCGCAAGCTGAGGAGCGCAATTCAGGATGGCATGGACGCTGCCCCGGTACGTCCGCCAAAGAAGGCGCCCGCCCGGGACCGGCTGACCCCGTCGCAGCGCCGCGAAGCAGGCGAGCGCATGAAGCGGCTCAAGCAGTGGCGAAAGTCGCTCGGCGAGGAGCTCGCACTGGATCCGAGCCTTCTCTGGCCCACCGCCAGCATGACCCGGCTGGCGGGCAGCCCGGACAGCCTGGCCGCTGAGCTCGATAGCGAGGAAGTGCGGAAGTGGCAAATGGGCGAGTTCGGCGCGTCGCTGCGCGGTCTCCTGTCCTCGCTATGATAAGCGTCCGCACGATGAGAGGAGAGCCGGTTTGAGAGCTGCCGTCTACGCGATAGCGTTGCTTGCGCTGCTTGCGGTCGTCGCCGTGGTGGGCGTGAGCGGCGGTGTGTTCTCGACCACGCCGCCGGCGCCGCCTATCACCACCGTCGACCTCGTGGCCTACGTCGACCTGCAGGGCAGGGTGGTGGCGGCCGAGCCGGACGGCGCGAATCCGACCCGGCTCAGCCCCGAGGAGGGCTTCTACACCTGGCCCACCTGGTCGCCGGACGGCCGCAGCGTGGCCTTCTCCGGCGTTTCGACGGAAGAAGGCAGGCGAGGTCCGCTCACGCTGTTCGTGCGTCCCGTCGGTGAGGACGGATCTGGAGAGGCGCGCTCCGTGTTCGTGAACGAGAGGGGATTCGGACCGGTGCTCCCAAGTATGCCCCACTACACGCTGTGGTCGCCCGACGGCCGGTGGCTGGCCATCATGGCCAACACGCCCAGCGGCCTGTCGCTGCTGCTGGACGACCCGCAGGACGATGAAGAGGCCGCGCATCTTCTCGCCGGCGCTCCGCTCTACGCCTCCTGGTCGGCGAACTCGGCCGACATGCTGGTCCACGCGGGCCTGGGCCATCACGCCGTGGCCGCAAACGATGTCCCGGCCGTCGACAACCTGGACATCCTGGCTGCGGGCTACCGCGTACCGGCTTGGCGGCCCGGCACAAGGAGCGTGGCCTACGTGTCCGAGACCCCGGACGGGGCGGGCACCCTGTACCTCGACGATCCCGTCCAGGGGCGGCGCACACCGCTGGACGAGACGCGGGGCGTCACCGCGTTCCTGTGGTCGCCCGATGGCGACACCCTGGCGGTCGCCCACTCCGGGCAGACTTCCCCGGCGACCGGGGGGTTCGTGTACCGGGGAGTGCGGCTAATCTCGCCGGAGGGAGAGCGGCGCGACGTCGAGATCGACGAGATAGTGGTGGCCTTCTTCTGGTCGCCGAACGGCCGGATGATAGCCTACGTAACGTTTGCGGAGGGCGGGGAAGGCCTGCGCTGGAACATCCTCGACGTCGCGTCCGGCCAGCGCTGGCCGCTTGTGGACTTCATTCCCACGCGGGACCAGATGAGCCTGTTGATCTTCTTCGACCAGTTCGCCTACTCCCACCGCGTCTGGTCGCCCGACTCTCGCGCCATTGTGTTCGCGGGCGGAATCGTAGGAAACGTGGGTGTGTCGGCGTCGCTGTCGCTCCAGGAGACCCCGAAGGTGCTGGTGCTGTCGGTCGAACCGGCCTCCACCGCGCAAACCCTGGACGACGGTATAATGGCTACATGGTCGCCACGCTAGCGCTTCGTTGCCTTCACTGTCATTCCGAGCGCTGTCGAGGAATCTGACCAGGCAACCGGCCAAAGGACGAGTGCTTTGCAGCGAATAGCCATTGTCGGGGGAGGCATATCAGGCCTGGGAGCCGCATGGGCGCTGCACCACCATCCGGACCGCTTCGACTTCCGGCTGTATGAGACCCAGGCACAGATCGGCGGCAATGCCATCACGGTGGATATGCCTCAGGACGACGGCGGCTCGATTCCCTTCGACATCTCCGTAACCGCCTGTATACCATCCGTATATCGCCACGTTCTGTTGCTGATGGAGAAGTTCGGCGTCGACCTGATCGATACCAGGTTCAGCTATAGCGTCAGATACGGCGACCGGGTCTACGCGCACGACTTCGATTCCGACCTCAGGGACCAGCTACAACCTGAGATAGCCAGGTTTCAACGCCTCCTTCGGCGCCTCCACCGGTTTGGCTGGCTGACTCGCTCTCGCTCGAAGTTGCTGAACGCCCTGAACCCGTTCAACTACGTGAGCATGGGCACGGTCCTGAACTTTGGAGGATACTCGGGTGACTTCAGGTACAAGGTGCTGAAGCCCATGTTCGTCAACTTCCTGATGGCGACGAACGTGTTCGACATGCCCGCGGCCCTCTTTTCGCGATACCTCGATTTCTTCGATATCGAGTCCGCCACGCCCATGCAGACGTGGGACCAGGGAACGCGGCGCATCTACGAGAACCTCACCGCCGGGTTCCGGGACAAAATCTACCTCGAACGGCCTGTCCGAAAGGTGTACCGCCACAAGTCCGGTGTCGTAATCGAGGACGAACACGGAGCGCGAGAGACCTTCGACAGGGTGGTTCTCGCGTGCAACGCGAACCAGGCGCTCATGATTCTAGACAAGCCCACCTTCCTGGAACGCTACATCCTCTCATCGGTGCGCTACGAGAGCGAACTCCACAACCACACGGTCGTCCACTCCGACTCTTCGGTGCTCCCCGACAACGAAGCAAAGCCCCTGGCCACGCGGAGTAATCACATCGAGCAGTACGGCGCGAGACCGGACAACTACGAAATCACCTACATCATGCACAACCAGCAGCCCTGGGCCCGCCGGTCCGACAGGCCCTGCCTTGTGACTTACAACCCTGTCAGCCCCATCGACGAGCGCAAGGTCGTCAAGAGGTGGTGGTTTCAGCACGTCGTACACGATGTTCGCCACGTCGTGTTGCTCGTCAACCTGTTCCGCTTCATCCAGGGCAAAAGGCACACCTGGCACTGCGGCGCCCATACGCTCATCAACAGCCAGGAGACGTGCTTTGTGAGCGGTCTGGCCACAGCAAGGCAGCTCGGCGCCGACTACCCGTTCGACGATCCCGAGGCCATGCGCACGTTCAACTACTACGGCGGCATCATGCACGGCTGGCGCTTCAGAAAGGCTAGGCGGCGGAAGTAGGCGCAGACGGCGCACCAGCATCTGTCGGTTGACACCGGCGCCGCAACAGCTCAGGTTGAAATTATAATCATGCCTGTTGACGCCAATCCTGGCTTTGTGGTAGGGTTGGCAATACCCCCCTATCTCTTCGGCGGTAGGGTCGAGACCGCCCCATACGGCGGTCTCTGTCTTTGTAAAGGGAGCACGATTGCTTACCAACGTCTACATAGATGGCTTCAACCTCTACTATCGCGCTCTCAAAGACACCCCGTTCAGATGGCTGGACGTCCGCAAGCTGGCCGAGACACTCTTCCCACAGGACGAGATCAACAGAGTCTGCTACTTCACCGCCAGGCTGGATGCCCGTCCCGGTAATCCGGGGCAACCTCGCCGCCTCGTGATAGAATAGCGCCAAACCGCCTTCCCAACCCAAGCGAGGAGCTTCCCCAATGGCCGGTGATGCCGACAACCCTGAGAGCGCCGCCTCTCCCGCCGCGCCGCACGCCGAGCGCAAGGAGCGTTTCGCTACCGTGTCGGGCATCCCAATCGACCGCGCCTACACGGCCGACAGCCGCGAGACCGGGCCGGGCGAGCCGGACCTGCCGGGCCGCTATCCGTTCCTGCGCGGCGTCCACGCCACCGGCTACCGCGGCAGGCTGTGGACCATGCGCATGTTCGCCGGGTTCGGCACGGCGGAGGACACCAACGAACGCTTCAAGTTCCTGCTGGAGCAGGGACAGTCCGGCCTGAGCGTAGCCTTCGATATGCCCACGCTGTACGGCTACGACACCGACGACCCTCCAGCGATGGGCGAGTTCGGCAAGTGTGGCGTAGCCGTATCCTCCCTCGCCGACATGGAGATTCTGTTCGACGGCATACCGCTGGACCAGGTCACCACTTCGATGACCATCAACGCGCCCGCCGCCATCATCTGGGCCATGTACATCGCCGCCGCCGAAAAGCGCGGCATCTCGGCCGCCTCTCTCGGCGGCACCATCCAGAACGACATCCTCAAGGAGTACACCGCGCAGAACGAGTACATCTTCCCGGTGGAACCCTCGATGCGCCTGGTGGTGGACACCATCGAGTACGCCTCGCAACATCTGCCCCGCTGGAACCCCATCAGCATCAGCGGCTACCACATCCGGGAGGCCGGCTCCACCGCCGTTCAGGAGCTGGCATTCACGCTCGCCGACGGCTTCGAGTACGTCCGGGCGTGCCAGGAGCGCGGGCTGGACGTGGACGACTTCGCCCCCCGCCTCAGCTTCTTCTTCAACGTGCACCAGGACTTCTTCGAGGAGATCGCCAAGTTCAGGGCGGCGCGCAGGATATGGGCGCGGGAGATGCGCGAGCGGTTCGGCGCGAAGAACGAACGCTCCTGGTGGCTGCGCACGCACGCGCAGACGGCGGGCGCGACGCTCACCGCCGAGCAGCCGGAGAACAACGTCGTCAGGGTGGCCATCCAGGCGCTGGCGGCTGTGCTGAGCGGCACACAGTCTCTGCACACCAACTCGATGGACGAGGCCTGGGCGCTCCCCAGCCAGGACGCGGCCCGTCTCGCGCTGCGCACGCAGCAGATAATCGCCCACGAGACCGGCGTCACCGACACCGTGGACCCACTCGGCGGCAGTCACTACCTCGAGTGGCTCACCGACCGTCTCGAAGCTGATGCCTACGACTACTTCCGCCGCATCGACGAGGCCGGCGGCGTGAGGGCCGCGGTGGACGACGGCTTCTTCGTGCGCGAGATAGCGGACGCGGCGTCCGGCTTCCAGCGCGAACTCGAGCGCAACGAGCGCGTCGTGGTCGGCGTCAACGGGTTCACCGGCGACGAGGCTTTGGACATCCCGCTGCTTCGCGTGGACGAGGAGGGCGAGCGCCGCCACCTGGAGCGGTTGAACCGCGTGCGCCGCGAGCGGGACGCGGAGGCCGCCGCGGTCGCGCTGCGGCGCCTGCGGGACGCCGCCTCCGGTGACGCCAACCTCATGCCCTGCATCCTCGAGGCGGTCAGGGCCTACGCCACGCTCGGCGAGATGATGGGCGTCCTCCGTGACGAGTGGGGGGAATACCAGCCGACGTGGTACTAGCAGACAGTTATCGGCGCCTCTACAGCGGAAATGGGTTGGTACTCCGGCAGATTCCTCATCGGACTGAATCCAACAGGCAGCCTCCCCCTGAAGTCCACGAGCAACCGGTGGCTCAGCGGTGCGTCGCGGTTCACCTGCGCAACTGTGGCCTCCACGTCTCGCACCATCCACGCGTGGTCTCGGTGCATCCCGTCGACGAGGTAGCGCGGTAGCCAACCAAGTACGTACTGGTCGCTTGTTTTGACGCTGATGGCGTGCGTGGCGACAGGGTTGTTCAACTCAAAGGACAACTCGAGTGGTTCTCCTCTTTCGAGCGACTCCGAGCGTTCGATCGAGGGGGCGTTCGTGTGCCGCAGCCCGTGCAGAATGAAACGTGTTCTGAAGATACCTTCACTGTCCGGAACAATCTCGGGGAAAACCTCAAAACTATCGGAGTGGAGGCGGCCACCCGATACGGAAAGCTCGGACACCGCGTCCCAATTGTCAGGGTCCATGCCAAGCATTGCTAGATAATCTGGCCGGTCTGGGCGGCTCAGATGCATGATGCGGTTGCGAAAGGCAGGAAAAATAACAGGTGCCGTGTAGGCACGGCCAAATTCCGCGAATCCGGGTGCCATGAAGAAACCCGCCTCTCGCTGCGCCTGTACTGCTCCCCGAACGTACCCGAATTCGTACTTGTGCTCTTCGTGCCCGACCTCGTGATGCACAAGTTTCCCCACGGGGTACCACTTGCGGCTGCCCGGGTCTTGCCAAGCGAGATACAAGATGCTCATCTGATGCTCCACAACAGTTCGGCTTTGCTCGTTGTAACCACTTGGAAGGCGAATTCTCTGGCTGTTTCGGTCATGAACTCCGGAGGAACTCTATTGATTACGGCTCGGAAATCGGAGTCCGAAATGGAGTGGAGTCGGCGGTGCCAGTCGCTGGCCAGTGCTCGATTCCACCGGCAGAGCAATTGCGCCAGTCTGAGCGGGGACGGTGCTCGTCGATGGGCGGTGAGGAATACACCGCCTCTGCCCTTCTTCAAGTACCTAAGAACTCCGCCATTTGAGGACAGAATTCGTTCGCGGCCCTCGTCCGTCAACTCGCGTCCTAGCGAAGAGGCGTGATCGTAAGACGGCGCGGCGCGCATCCGGAGATTGCCGTCGTTCAGGCTGTACAACAACGTCCAATTGTCGTGATGTCTGTCCGTGTTGCCAATCAAAGCGTCCAACAATGCGAACGAGGCCAAATCTCCCAACAGTTTCTCCCAGTTGGGAATCTTGCTTGTACTACCCACCTCTGCAATAGCGTTGACAATTGTTTTGATATTGTGAGCGCGATTGGACCAAACAACTTGGGGGTCGTAGTCAATGACGATCATATCCAAGAATTCGGACCCATGCAGACGTCCAGGGTAAGGAACTCTAGAATAGTGAGAAGCCCCTTTATCAGTCAAGAACGATAGGCAAACTGTTGCTAGTTCACTCCCGACCCTTGCCAACTCGACCACGGCGGTCTGGACATCTAACAATCTTCCAATTTCCGCAGCAACTTTTTCGGCCCAGTGCTCGCCTGTGTTCGGACGGGGGAACTTGAGCAGCCACTCGGTAGGGTCGTCTCCCAGAGTTACCCAGAACTTGCGGCGTGCGCCCCTATTCTCAATCTCACCGCTTGGGCTCCCAATCGGAATCACTGGGAAGTACTTAACGGTATCGCTGGGCTGGTGTCCCATAGTCTTCACACCATTATAACGTTTCTATCTGCCGGCGAGATTGAATGGTTCGAATAGATCCCGTGGCAGCCAGCTACGCTGCCAACCGGCTACTAAACACTGACTTGTTGACGCCTGCCGCCTGCCGCAAATATAATCGCAGCGCCAGTCGCCGGGCAGCCCGATGACGGTCACACACCAACAGTCCGGAGGGCCGCGCAGATGACGCAGCAGTCCCAGCCTGAGTACGAAGTCCAGCTTCAGAGCGACGTCATGGTCACGCTGCGCGACGGCGTGCGCCTTGCCACCGACCTGTACTTCCCCGCCAGGAACGGCAAGCCCGTCGAGGGACGCTGGCCCGCCGTGATGCAGCGGACGCCCTACAACAAGGAAGCCCAACGCAATCGCGCCGAGGCCCGGTACTTCGGCAGCCGAGGCTACGTCGTCATCTTCCAGGACAACCGCGGCAGGTTCAAGTCCGAAGGCTCCTTCGTCAAGTACCTGAACGACCCCCAGGACGGCTACGACACGCTGGAGTGGATCGGCAACCAGCCCTGGTCCAACGGCCGCGTCGGCACGTTCGGCATATCCTACGGCGCCCACACGCAGGCCGCGATGGCCGCCACCAACCCGCCGAATCTGGCCTGCACCTTCATGGACTGCGGCGGCTTCACCAACGCATACGACAACTCCTGTCGCAACAGCGGCACCCTGGAGCTGCGCCAGGTCTGCTGGGCCTTTACGCACGCTCGCAACAGCAAGGAGGCGATGGCCGACCCCACCGTGAAGGCCGCCCTGGAGGCCGAGGACCTCCGCGAGTGGTTCCAGCGTATGCCGTGGAAGAAGGGCCAGTCCCCGCTGCGCTGGGCGCCCGACTACGAGGACTACGTCTTCGACATGTGGACCCAGGCCGACTTCGGCGAGTACTGGCAGCAGATAGGCATCTGCAACGAGCTGTACTTCGACCAGTACGCCGACATCCCCCAGCTTCACCTGGGTAGCTGGTACGACCCATATACTCGTACCACCACCCGCAACTACACCGGCCTGGCTCCCATCAAGAACGGCCCCATCCGCATGGTGCTGGGCCCCTGGACCCACGGCGCGCACGACGTGAGCTACTCCGGCGACGTGGACTTCGGCCCCCTCTCCGTCGTTTCCGGCAGCCTGGCCGACGACTACAATCACATGCGGCTGCGCTGGTTCGACCGCTGGCTCAAGGACATGGACAACGGCGTCGAGCGCGACTCGGCGGTCAGGCTGTTCGTGATGGGCGGAGGCGACGGCCGCAAGAACGCTGAGGGTCGGCTCAACCACGGCGGCCGCTGGCGCGACGAGCAGGACTGGCCGCTGCCGCGCGCAAACGACACCGCGTTCTACCTGCACGCCGGCGGCGGCCTGTCAACCCAGGCGCCCCGCGCCGGGGCGCGGCCCAGCGAGTACCTGTTCGATCCCAACAGCCCCGTGCCCACCATCGGCGGCAACATATCGTCCGGCGCCGACATCATGGAGGGCGGTGCGTTCCACCAGCAGGAAGGCCCACGCTTCTACGGCTCCCGCGAGCCGTACCTGCCGCTCGCCTCCCGCCACGACGTGCTCACCTTCCAGACGCCGCCGCTCGAGGAGTCCGTGGAAGTCACGGGCCCGGTCGTCGCCAGGCTCTGGGCGTCGTCGTCGTGCGTCGATACCGACTTCACCGCCAAGCTCGTGGACGTGTACCCGCCCAGCCCCGACTACCCGCAGGGCTTCGACATGAACGTTACGGACGGCGTCATTCGCGCCCGCTACCGCGACTCGTTCGAGCGGGCGGAGATGATGGAGCCGGGCGAGGTGTACGAGTTCACCATCGAGCTGTACCCCACCAGCAACCTGTTCGCCAGGGGGCACCGCATCCGCGTGGACGTGGCCAGCAGCAACTTCCCGCGGCTGGACGTCAACCCCAACACCGGCGAGCCGCTGGGGCTCAGCAGGCGCACCGAGGTCGCCCGCAACACCGTCTACCACGACGCCGACCGGCCCTCCCACGTGGTGCTGCCGGTCGTGCCGGGGCAGTGAGCGTGCGCGCCCATGGCTGCTATCGAGCCGCGCTGCCTGTTCGCGGTGTTCGCGTCCGAGTACCGACCGGAGAACGGCGGATTCGACCTGCTGAACGTCCGCAACCACGTCTCCGTCATCCCGACCCATCCCGGACACGCGGGTGTGAAGCCCCATCGCACGACGCTGTTCGTGATGGTGTATGCCGCCGAAGGCCGCCACACGCTCTCATTCATCCATGAAGGCTACGAGTACATGAAGCCGGTCGAGTTCGAGATACTTCCACAGCACCGAAACGTTTTCACCCAGGCCGTTACACAGGAGTTTCCGGTGGCCTTCTTTGACCACACCGTGCTGAACGCCTACCCGATTCTCCTGGACGGTGAGCCGCTAACCACGGCTTACCTCGTTTCCGACACGCTCTGAAGTCCATTCCCCCTCACCTCAATCCTCTCCCACCAGGGGAGAGGAGGGCAACGAGAAACGGTTATCGTAAGACAAAGGAAGGAGAGCCCCATGAAGATCGTCGCCGTACTCTACCCTGGTGGCCCCGCCGCGGAGAACACTCCGGAGCTGCTTGGCTGTGCCGAAAACGCCCTGGGCCTGCGAGAGATGGTCGAGGGCGCCGGCCACGAGCTTGTGGCCATCACCGACCCGGGCGATGAGCTGGACTCGCACCTGCCCGACACCAACGTCATCATCACCACCCCCTTCTGGCCCACCTACGTCACGAAGGAGAAGATGGACAAGGCCCCTGGCTTGCAGGCAGTCCTCACCGCGGGCGTCGGCTCCGACCACGTGGACCTCGCCGTCGCCGCCGAGCGCAACATCACCGTCGCCGAGATTACCGGCAGCAACGTCGTCAGCGTCGCCGAGCACGCCGTCATGCAGATTCTCACGCTCGTGCGCAACTACTTCCCCTCGTACGACGAGGTGGTCTCCGGCGGCTGGGACATCGGCAAGATAGCCGCCCGCTCCCACGACCTGGAGGACAAGACCGTCGGAATCGTCGGCATGGGCCGCATCGGACAGCGCGTGGCGGCGCGGCTCAAGCCGTTCGACGTGACGATGTACTACTACGACCTCATGCACCTGAGCACGGTGGACGAGGCCGCCCTCGGCGCCCGTTACATGCGGCTCGACCCGCTGCTCCGAACCTGCGACGTGGTCACCATCCACATCTCGCTCACGCCGCAGACGCGGGGCCTGTTCAACAAAGAGCGCCTGCTCAGCATGAAGAAGGGCTCTTATCTCATCAACACCGCCCGCGGCGCTATCGTGGAAACCAACGACCTGGTGGAGGTAATGGAGGAGGGCCACCTGGCCGGCTACGCCGGAGACGTGTGGTTCCCGCAGCCCGCGCCGTCCGACCATCCCTGGCGGTCCATGCCCAACCACGCGCTGACTCCCCACGTGTCCGGCACCAGCCTAGAGGCCCAGAAGCGCTACTCCGACGGCATCCGTGACTGCCTGGAACGTCTCTTCGCCGGCGAATCCCTGGAGCGTGAGTACCTGATAGTGGACGGCGGCCGCGTGGTCGGCGCGGCCTACAGCTATGCCTATGACGACTAGCTCGTCTTCACCCTCACCTCAATCCTCTCCCATCAAGGGAGAGGAGGGCCATTAGAAGTCCCTTCCCCCTCGATGGGGGAAGGTTAGGATGGGGGTGAGTTAAGGCAGCCACGCCATGAAGTTCCCATGGGCCAACACCCTGCTGCTGGTGCTCATCGCCGCCGAGCTGGTCAGCGGCTTCTTCGGCTTGGTGTCCAGCTCGCCGCGCGAGTGGTACTTCATCGTCGCGCACCGCATCAGCGGCTACGGCATCGTCGTCATCCTGGTGTGGAAGGGCGCGAACGTCCTGTTCTCGCTACGCTGGAAGAGGGCCGCCGCGCCGCGCACGGCTTCCGTCGTGCTCATGGCGCTGCTCGCCGTCACGCTCGCTCTCGGGTTCGCCTGGTCGTTCGTCGGCCCCTTTGGCTGGGCATGGTTCAGCGGCGTAAGCTGGCACATCTACGTCGGCGCGGCCCTGATTCCTCTGCTGGTCTGGCACGCCCTCTACCACACGCGCGGCTTCCCCGTCGGCTTCTGGGCCGACCGCCGCACCTTCCTCAGGCTCGCCGCGCTCGCCGTAGCCGCCACCGCCGCTTGGCAGGTGGGCGAGCTCAGCGCCAAGGCCGCCAGCCTGAGCGGGGCGCGGCGCAGGTTCACCGGCTCCCACGAGGCCACCAGCTTCTCCGGCAACTCCTTCCCGCTCACGTCCTGGCTCAACGACCGCCCCGCCCGCGTGGACTCCGCCGAGTGGCGGCTCACCGTCGGCGGCGCTGTGGAGCGCGAACTCTCCCTCGGCTACGAGGACCTCGCCGCCGACGCTGAGACCACCGCCACCATCGACTGCACCGGCGGCTGGTACTCCACCCAGGTCTGGCGCGGCGTCGCCGTCTCCGACCTGCTGGCGCGTGCCGGCCCGACGGGCGCGGCGTCCAGCGTCACCTTCACCTCCGTCACCGGCTACTACCGGCGCTTCTCGATGAGCGAGGCCGCCGGATACATGCTCGCCTCCCACGTAGGCGGCGAGACGCTCTCCCACGGCCACGGCTTTCCCCTGCGTCTGGTCGCGCCCGACAAGCGCGGCTTCGAGTGGGTCAAGTGGGTCGTCGACGTGCGGGTGAACGACACCCCCAAGTGGCTCCAACCCCCGCTCCCCATCCAGTAGGCGCCCCTTCAGTCCCTTCCCAATTCCTTCCCAGTCCCCTCTCCTTCGATGGGAGAGGGTCAGGGTGAGGGTGAAAGTGACGCACGTCCAAACCCTATGGAACCTTTCCCTCACAACCCGCGTATTATCTGGTGAGAGGACTCTCAAACATCCGGCTGGAGGCAGGCTATGACCGAAGCCGAGGCCATACGGCTCTGCCAGGAAGGCTCCCCGGACGCCTTCCGGCACCTTGTGGAGCAACACCAGAACACGCTCTACGGCACGGCGGTGCTCATGACGGGCGACAGGTCAGTCGCCGAGGAGCACGTCCAGGAGGCGTTCCTGTCCGCGTGGCGCGGCATCCGCCGCTTCCAGCGGGACCGCCCGTTCAAGCCCTGGATAGTCCGCATCCTGGTCAACCGCATCGTATCCAGCCGGAGGAGAAACCGGGTGCCCACCGCGCCCCTGGATGACGCCGAGCGCGTCACCGGTCCCGCCGACGTCCTGGAGTCCGCGATGTCCGCCGAGAGGCGCGACGAGGTCCAGGCCGCGCTCGCCCGCCTCAGCCCGCGGCACCACCAGGTGGTGGTCCTGCGCTACTTCGCGGAGCTGTCCGTGAGCGAGGTAGCGGCAGCGCTCGGAGTCCGGGAGGGCACAGTAAAGTCCAGGCTGAGCCGCGCGCTCAGCCGCCTAGGAGAAGAACTCACGCAGACATGCGACACGGAGGCGCGGCGATGAGCAGCAACGAATCGATCGACCGCGAAATGGAACGCACACTCAGAGATTACTACGCCGCCCGCTCCCGCGAGCTGGAGGCCCCCGCGGACACCTGGGCGCGCCTGGAGCGACGCCTGGATCGGCCGCGGCTCGGCTGGCTTGGAGGGAACGTGTGGAAGATACTCACGGCAGGGGCGGGAACCGTCGCCGCGGCCGTACTCGTCATCGTGGTCATCAACGCAGTTGGAATCTCGCCGACTGCTGAGTTCGAGGCGCACGCCACGCCAACCCCAGTGGATGTCTCAGCGGTAGTCAGCCAAGTGATGCAGGCCCAGCGGCCGGGAGTCACGACCGAAGACGTGGCACAGGCCGTACAGTCGGCCCTTGCCCAGCAGGAGGGCGTAACCTCCGCGGACGTGGCCAACGAGATATCCAAGGCGCTGAGCGCCCAGCCCGGCGTCACATCCGAAGAAGTGGCCTCAGCCATCGCTGGCGCGCTGGACGAGCGTCCCGGACTTACCACACAAGACGTGGCTAACGAGATAGGCAAGGCGCTCAGGGCGCAGCCCGGGGTCACCGAAGATCAGGTTGCGGCCGCGACTCAAGCCGCTCTCGCCGAACGCCCGGGAATCACAGAGGAACAGGTCGCCGAGACGGTCGCGAAGGCATTGGCGGAGCTGCAGCCCGCGGTGGTCGCTGCGGCCGCGCAGGCCGCGCCGGAGTCTTCCGCCCCCACAGCCGCCCCCGCGCAGCCGTACGCGACGCCGGCTCCCACCGCGGCGCAGGCAGCCGCTGAACCGGCGCTCCGGCAGCCCGGCGCAACCACTTTCGCCGACTTCGCGCGTCAGCCCGCCGTGATCGCCGCCGAGGACGCCGTGTCCACATTCAGCCTGGACGTGGATCGCACGTCGTACTTCCTCGCGCTCAACTGGATGGGGGCGGGATACGTCGTCGAGCCGGACTCGGTCAGGGCCGAGGAGTGGCTAAACGCCTTCGACTACGGCTACCAGCCTCCCTCGGACGAGTGGGGCTTCGGCGTCGAGACCGACCTGGTAGAGCACCCGCTGGACCCCGGCAAGCTGCTCGCGCGCATCGGATTCCAGGCGCCGCACATGCCAGACGACAGGCCGCTCAACGTGACGCTCGTGCTGGACGCATCCGGGTCGATGGCGAACGGCAACCGCGTCGCCATCGCCCGCGCCGCCGCCGAGGCCATACACCGCAGCCTGCGCCCGCAGGACCGCATAGCGGTCGTACACTTCACCACGGACGTGGTAGGCCACCTCACGGTGCCGCACGTCAGCCCGGACTTCGGCGGCGTCTCGGCGTCGATAGCCAACCTCATGCCCCGCGAGAGCACCAACGTGCAGGCCGGACTGAACGAGGGCGTGCGCCTGGCCGACCAGGCCCGCCGCGAGCGACCGGACGCCTACAACTACGTCATCCTCATGTCCGACGGTGTCGCCAACGTGGACGCCACCGACCCGTTCGGCATCCTGGAGTCGGCATACGACCGCGACGCCGCCAATCCGCTGCGGCTGATAACCATCGGCGTCGGCATCGAGAACTACAACGACTACCTGCTGGAGCAGCTCGCCCAGCACGGAAACGGCTGGTACCGCTACCTGGACACCGTCGACCAGGCGCGCGCCACCTTCAGCCGCGAGAACTGGCTGGCCCTGTCCACGCCGTTCGCCGACCAGACCCGCGCCCAGGTCACCTGGGACCCCGCTCTCGTCTACTCGTGGCGCATCGTCGGCTACGAGAACAGGGTCACGCCCGACGAGACGTTCGCCGAAGACCGCAAGGAGTTCGCCGAAATCTACTCCGGTGCCGCAACCACGGTGCTGTACGAGCTTGAGTTGCGCAGCGACGCGCGGCTACCTCACGGCGAGAAGGTGGACCTGGGCCGCGTCGAGCTGCGCTGGATCGTGCCCGACACCCAGCAGTCCCGCAGCCAGCGCGCGGACGTGACGGGCAGGGGAGACGTCAGCTTCGATTACGGCGCCGACCCGATGCTGCGCCTGGCTGCCATCGTCGGCCTCGCCGCGGACCGCTACAGCGCGCTGCCGCAGGCGCCAGCCGAGGGCCACCACGCCATACGCGACGACCTTGACAGGCTGCGCGAGCACCTCGCCGCCCTGCGCGCCGACCTCGGCCACCTCGACTCATACCACGACTTCGCCTACCTGCTCGAGCGCATCACCGAAGGCGTTCAGGCGCGTCCGTCCCGGTCCTCCGGCTACAGCAACTGAGCGGGCGCGACATTCCGGGCGCCTCGCGCTTGACAGCGCTATCGATGCTTGCCATCATAACAGCACATCGGTTCTGTATCGAAGAAGAGGTCCGAATTGCACGGCAGACTCATGGCCGCCCAGGTCCGGCGCGACCACAACCTGCGAACGCCGACCGACCTGCGGCGGCTGACCCGCGCGCTCGGTCTGCGCGTCGTGGAGTTCCCTTTCAGCGGCAGGCTGAAAGAGGTGATCATCGACGGCGTGATAGGCGTCCGCCCCGGGTTGCCGCGCGCCGAGTTCCGGTGGCTGGTGGCGCATGCCACAGGACACCACCTGCTGCACGTGGGCGCCAGCTTCTACCTGGAGGACTGGCAGTGGGTGAACCGGGCGAAGGCTGAAAGGCAGGCCGAGGAGTTCGCGGCCTACCTGCTCGGCGGCCCGGACGGCTGGCGTCTCAGCGCGCCGGAGCTCGGCATCCCCGACGCGAAGTTCCCACTGGTTGCGGAACTGACGCGGCAGTCCCCTCTCCCTTGAGGGAGAGGGTCAGGGTGAGGGTGTAACCCCGCCTCGCCGCGTGCTCCGCACGTAGCGCGCAAAGTCTCGCACCGATTCCCATTCGTCTTCGGTAAGGTCGCTCACCTCGTGCAGCCGCGCGAGCTGCTCGTCCTCCAGCGGGTTCTCGTACTCCTCGGCGGTGATGAAACCCGCCTCCACCGCCAGCGCGCCGTACAGCAGGCCAAGCGTTGCCGCCAGCGCCTTCAGCGTCGCCACCGTGGGCCGGAACCGCCCGCTCTCCAGGTGCCCGACGTAGCCCTGGCTCATCCCCAGCGCGAGCGAAAGCTGTCGCTGCGTCATGCCCCTGCCGCGCCGGGCATCCCTCACCAAGTCGGCAAGCCCCCCGTATGTGCGCTCCCTCTCTGCCATGCTGCTCCGTCCGCCTGCCTATTCCGGCGAGCGCCCGTCCGCTGGGCGCCCTTGCCCAGATTGTAGCCGAGGCCCGTGTATGGCGCTATTGACACATACGTTCGGCGATGCGTATAATGCAGTTCGTCAGCACGCGGGGCGTAGCTCGCGATCAGACTTTCAGCCTACAGGCGTCCGAACGTTGTTCGATTGCGACACGCTGGTTATGGCGCGGAGGTTTACAGGTGTTCCTACTCAAGAGATGCCCAAGGTGCGGCGGAGACGTCGACACGACCGACACCGCCGACGTCAGGTGCGTGCAGTGCGGCCACCGGCCGCCGGTTGGCGAGCTGGTGGAGCGTAGGCTGCCCGGCCTCGGATTCCTGCCGCTCATGGAGCTGGACCTCCTGTGCCCCCGCTGCGATTCCGACTTCATCATCGCGCTAGAGAAGCTGCGCGAGCGGGACAACACCGTCTACCGCTGCCGCAAGTGCGGCCACCTGTACAGCCCCCGCCTCGCGGCGTAACGAATACATCCCTTCCCCCTCGCAGGGGGAAGGTTAGGATGGGGGTGACACCCCGTCCCGCCACCTATGCTGGTATACTGTGCCCCGTATGGTCAGGGACGACTTCAATTTCAGCCACACCCTCCGGGTCCGCTGGGCCGAGTGCGACGTGCAGGGCGTCGTCTACAGCGCAGCCTACGCCAACTTCGTCGAGATCGGGCAGGCCGAGTACTTCCGCAACCTCGGAATCGCCATCTATGACCCCGCCATGCGCCGCCACCTCGACTTTGCCACCGTCAAGATGTCCCTCGACTTCTTCGCTGCCGCCCACCTGGACGATGTCCTCAGCGTCTGCTGGAAGATCCAGCGCGTCGGCAACTCCAGCATCACCGCCCTCTGCGAAATCTACCGCGGCAGTGACGAGGAACCGCTCACCCGCGGCGTCGTCATCTATGTCAACCACGACGAGGCCGCCCGCGTCTCCCGCCCCGTCCCGGGCGACGTCCGCCGCCTGATCGACACCTTCGAGTCCACCGGCGAGGTCATCCCCATCGCCAACCTGCCCGGCCTAGCCGCCATCGGCTCCGGCAGACCATAGACGGACCGCCCGGCATGACCCTCTCCCCCGAAACACGCGAAGCCCTCGACAGTCTCGCCCTGTCCGAGCGGGAGTACGAGGCCATAGTCGAGCGGCTCGGCAGGGTCCCCAACGAGCTGGAGCTGGGACTGTTCGGCTCGCTGTGGAGCGAGCACTGCGGCTACAAGCACTCCAAGCCGCTGCTCCGCCTGCTGCCCGGCGACGGCCCGCGCGTCCTGGTGGGGGCGGGCAGCGAGAACGCCGGCGCGGTTGACATAGGCGACGGTCTCGCCGTGGTGTTCAAGATCGAGTCCCACAACCACCCGTCGGCGATCGAGCCTTACCAGGGCGCCGCGACCGGCGTCGGAGGCATAGTGCGCGATATATTCGCCATGGGCGCGCGTCCCATCGCCCTGCTCAACTCGCTGCGATTCGGCGACCTCGACGAGCCGCGCAACCGCTTCCTGCTCCAGGGCGTGGTAGCGGGCATATCCGGCTACGGCAACTGCATCGGCGTGCCCGACGTCGGCGGCGAGATATGCTTCGGCCCCACCTACTCCGGCAACCCGCTCGTCAACGCCATGTGCGTCGGCATCCTGGACAAGCGCAGCCTGGTGAGCGCCGCCGCCGATGCGCCGGGCAGCTCGCTCATGCTCGTCGGCGCCCGCACCGGACGCGACGGCATACACGGCGCGTCCGGCCTGGCGTCACGCTCGTTCGAGGAGGAGCGCGAGCTGCGTCCGACGGTACAGGTGGGCAACCCCTTCCTCGAAAAGTCGCTCATCGAGGCGTGCCTGGAGCTCGCCGCCACCGACCACTACGTCGGTATGCAGGACCTCGGCGCCGCAGGCCTCACCAGCGCCAGCGTGGAGGCTGCCGACAAGGGCGGCGCCGGCATCGACCTGGACGTCTCCCGCGTCCCCCGCCGCGACTCCGGCATGGTCCCCTACGAGGTGATGCTCTCCGAGTCCCAGGAGCGGATGCTCGTCATCGCCCGCCGCGGCCGCGAGGACCAGGTGAAGGCCATCTTCGACAAGTGGGACCTCGAGTGCAGCGTGATCGGCGCCGTCACCGCCGACGGCGTCGCCCGCGTCCGGGACGGCGACCGCGTGGAGGGCGAGGTGCCCGTCCGCCTGCTCACCGACCCTCCGCTGTACCGCCTACAGGGCGAGAAACCCGCCTGGCTGGACGAGGCCCAGCGCCGTGACCTCGCCGCTCTGCCGCTGCCCGCCGACGGCCCGGCCGAGACGCTGCTGCGCCTGCTCGCCTCCCCCAACATCGCCAGCAAGCGCTGGGCCTACCGCCAGTACGACCACCAGGTGCAGACCAACACCGTCACGCCGCCGGGCGCGGACGCCGCCGTGGTGCGCATCAAGGGCACGCAACGCGCCATCGCGCTGTCCACCGATGGCAACGGCCGCTACTGCTACCTCGACCCCTACGCCGGCGGCCAGATAGCCGTGGCGGAGGCGTGCCGCAACGTCTCATGCGCGGGCGCGGAGCCTATCGCGCTCACCGACTGCCTCAACTTCGGCAACCCCGAAAAGCCGGAGACCTACTACCAGCTCGAGCAGTGCATCGAGGGTATGGCCGCCGCCAGCCGCGCGCTCGCCGCCCCCGTGGTGAGCGGCAACGTGAGCCTGTACAACGAGACGCAGGGACAGGACATCTGGCCCACGCCCATAATCGGCGCGCTGGGTCTGGTGGAGGACGTGCGGCGCGTCGCCGGCATCGCCTTCGCCGGACCGGGCCGACTGGTCGCGCTTCTCGGCGCGGACGACGTGCGCGGCGACCCCGACGACCTCGCCGCCAGCGAGTACCTGCACGTCGTCCACGGCCTCACCGCGGGCCGCCCCCGCATCGACATGGACCTGGAAGTGGCGGTGCAGCGCGCCTGCCGCCGTCTCGTCCGCGAGGGAATCGCCGAGTCCGCCCACGACTGCTCCGACGGCGGCCTTGCCGTCGCGTTGGCCGAGTCCTGCATCGCCGGTGGCGTCGGCTTCCGCGGCGAGTTCGCTATGCCCGGCCGCTGGGACGCCGCCCTCTTCGGCGAGCGCCAGTCCCGCATCATCGTCTCGCTCCCCCCCGCCCGCGAGTCCGACCTGCGCCGCATCTGCGCCGAAGAGCGCGTCCCCTGGCTCGGCCTCGGCCACACCGGCGGCGAGACGCTTACGCTGCCCGGCGCGCTGAACGTGCCCGTGTCCCGCCTGTCGGACGTGTGGGGTAACGCCCTAGAGCGCGCGCTGGCAGGGTAGGGGACACTAGGTCGCTTCCCCCATCAACGGGAGAAGGTTAGGATGGGGCTGTCGGCACGCACAGCAACACAGTTTCGACATCGACCGGAGGGACTTCTAACCCATGCTGTACGCCTACCCATGTCAGCTTGCGCCCGACGAGGACGGGGGCTACGTCGCCACGTTTCCCGACGTGCCGGAGGCCATCACCGGCGGCAGCGACCGCGCGGAGTCTCTGGCCATGGCAGAGGACGCGCTCGCCACGGCCCTCGCCGGGTACGTCCACGCGAAGTGGGAAATCCCCAGTCCGAGCGAAGCAGTCAGCAACCAGGTGCCGGTGCCCGTGCCCAGCATCGTTGCCGCCAAGCTCGCCCTCTACACCGCAATGCGGTCGCAGGGCGTCACCAAGGTCGAGTTGGCGAGGAGACTCGGCGTCAGCGAGGCCGCCGCGCGCAAACTCGCCAACCCGGACCACAACTCCCGCATGGGCCAGCTACAGCGGGCGCTCCGCGCGCTGGGCCTCACCCTGACGGTAGAGGTGCGCGGCGCGTAGGGGAGGTGCAGGGGATTGGACCGCCTATCCGCTCCGCCAGGAGGAGGCTCGCTGCCCAAGTCTCAACTTGACAGCCCCGCCGCCAATTGTTAGATTGTGTCCAGAATGGGAAATTGTGCGTGGCGGAAGATGTGGGGGAGTATGAAGCGCTGAGGGGGGACTGAACTTGCCGAGATACGATTACAGGTGCGACTCGTGCCAACACCGGTTCGAGCTCAAGCAGAGCTTCGACTCCGAGCCGGTCGCGACCTGCCCAAGCTGCGAGGGCAAAGCGCGACGCCAGTTCCACGCCGTACCCATCGTCTTCAAGGGCAGCGGCTGGTACGTCAACGACTACGGCAGGCGCAACGGCAGCACCTCCGCTCCGGCGGAGGCCAAGGAGTCCGAAGAGAAGAAGAGCTCCAAGGCGGAAAGCAAGTCCGGCAGCGAGGCCAAGTCCGAAAGCAAGTCCAAGACGGGCGCCAAGGCCGAGTCCACGTCGGCGTAGAGGACCCTGCCTCCACATAATGCGAGCCCTTGTGCAGAGGGTCTCCCAGGCGTCCGTCAGCGTCGAGGGGGAGATCGTCGGGGACATCGGCGCGGGGCTGCTCCTCCTGCTCGGCTTCTCCGCCGAAGACACCGATGAGGACGCCAACTACATAGTCGGCAAGGCGATCAACCTGCGCATATTCGCCGACGACGAGGGAAGATTCAACCGCTCGGCCCTGGATGTTGGGGCCGAGCTTTTGCTTGTCAGCCAGTTCACCCTGTACGCAGACACCCGCAGAGGACGCCGGCCGAGCTTCTCATCCGCCGCGCCGCCGGAGCAGGCCGAGGCCGAGTTCGCCCGCGCCGTCGAGCTGTTCCGCCAGTCCGGGCTCCGCGTGCAGACCGGCGTCTTCCAGGCACACATGATGGTCCACAGCACCAACGACGGCCCCGTCACCATCATGCTCGACTCCGCCGACCGCAACCGCCCCAGGCGCGGGTAGGGAAGGGCGAATCGTCATTCCCGTGAAAACGGGAAGCTGGATTCACATTTCAAGTGCAACAGCTGTTCATTGTAGATTTCCGCCGGGGTGCGGTATTTGAGGCACTTCCTGGGCGTGTTGTTGT
>DAOUJL010000030.1:0-15990 GCA_034422735.1 Dehalococcoidia bacterium
TGACGGGCTACCAAGCGGAGTAGCATCCGGGCAGAGGCAGTTGCCAAACTGCCGGGTGGGACAAACAAGCTAGAAAATAGTGTCCCGTTTCGTTTCTTTTGTTTTATCTCCTCGGATTTCGTAGCTGGGCGATCTGCGTTTCAGGTTGCGGATGGAACGTTTTTCGGTTGGACGGGAATATATCTGACGGATTGTTGTCACGGTTGTCACGTTGGTGGCCGGTAATTCGGCGGCCGGTTGTTTGTTATGAAGGGAGCATAGCACGGATGTGCGGAGGGCGTCAATGGCCCTGCCGGGTGAATTCCCGTTCTCCGCTTCCACGGTGACAAGCTTCGGGGGGAATGGACGAATGTAGGGTTTGTGCTTGCGCCAAGTGCCGCTTACATATTATGATAATTACACATAATTCCCGTGGTGTGCTTTAGGAGAAGGATATGAGCGAGCGAAACAGGTACGAGATCAGGAACGAGGGTGGAGAAGGCGAGTCGCCCAACGACTCAGGGCAGACGGAGGACCTGAAGGGCAAGAGCAAGAAGCTCCTGGACGACCTGGACGACGTAGTCGACGAGGTGAACAAGGTTGTGCGAGAGGCCGTGGGCAGAGGCTCGGAGGCGGTGGGCGTACTGGGCGAGAACGTGAAGCAGACCTGGCAGGAGACCGTACGCGGCGAGCGCCCCGCCAGAACGAGCGTGGTGATGGTGCGCGTCGACACCGAGAGCCTGCAGCGCCTGGACGAGCTGATCGAGGCCGGCCTGTGTTCGAGCCGGTCGGAAGCGGCACATTTCTTGATCACTGCGGGAATCGACGCCAAGCAGGGCACTTTCGACAAGATCGGCCAGAAGATCGAAGAGATCCGCAAGGCGAAGCGCGAGCTTCGGGAGCTGCTGAGCGAGGATGCGGACGACCTGCCGGTCTAACCGTCGTCATCCCCGCGCGTCGATTCGCGATTCTCGCGGTTTCCGTGCAGTTGTACAGGTTTGCGGCTGCGTTGTCCGTTGTCTATACTAGGCTCCGTACCCAAAGACCCCAAGCCCGATTCGGCGCGACCTGGAGCACTGCAAATTGGAGACTCTGCTAGAGAAGGTTCGGGACTACCTGCCCGAAGAGAAGATCTCCTTAGTCGAGGACGCCTTCCAGTTCGCCGAGCGCGCGCACTCAGGCCAGTGGCGACGCTCAGGCGAGCCCTTCATCGAGCACCCCATACAGACGGCGTCGCTGCTGGCGGACCTGAAGCTTGACGCAAACGCGCTTGCCGCCGCGCTTCTTCACGACGTGGTCGAGGACTGCGACGTGCGCTCCGAGGAGCTCGAGGACCGGTTCGGTGTCGAAATCGCCAAGCTGGTCGACGGCGTCACCAAGCTCACGCAGGCGGAGCTTCTGTCCGAGGCGCGCAGCCAGATACAGCGTCCCCAGAACAGCGACAGGTTCGCCGAGGCCGCCACTATCCGCAAGATGCTCGTGGCCATGGCGGAGGACATCAGGGTAGTTCTGATCAAGCTCGCCGACCGCTTGCACAACATGAAGACCCTACGGGCCTTGTCTCCTGAACGCCAGATAGCCATTGCCCAGGAGACGCTCGAGATTTACTCGCCCCTGGCGCACCGGTTGGGCATCTGGGAGTTGAAGTGGCAACTGGAGGACCTCTCGTTCCAGTACCTCAACCCGGCCGCCTACCGCGAGCTGTCCGTCCTGCTCAACTCCAAGCGGGAAGAGCGCGAAAAGTACGTTCAGCGCGTACAGAGCGCGCTCGAGGCCGGGCTTGAAGCAGCGGGCATCGAGGCCGAGGTGACCGGTCGGCCCAAGCACTTTTACAGCATCCACAAGAAGATCCAGAAATACGCCGAACAGAACAAGACATTTGGCGAGATTTACGACCTGTTCGCCCTGCGCGTGCTGGTGAACGAGGTGAAGGACTGCTACTCGGCCCTGGGCGTTGTGCACAGCATGTGGCGGCCCATTCCGGGCCAGTTCGACGATTACATCGCCAACCCCAAAGACAACCTGTACCGCGCGCTACACACCACCGTGCTGTGCGAGGACGCCTGCCCGGTAGAGGTGCAGGTGCGCACGCACGAGTTCCACAACGTTGCCGAATACGGCGTCGCCGCTCACTGGCTCTACAAGGAAGGCTCTCCCTCCGACGTCCAGTTCGAGGAGAAGATGACCTGGCTTCGGCAGTTGCTCGAATGGCATCGGGACGTGAGCGGCGCCGAAGAGTTCGTCGAGTCGTTCAAGACCGACGTGCTCCAAAACCAGGTGTTCGTCTACACGCCAAAGGGCGACCTCAAGGAGCTTCCCGCCGGGGCCACGCC
Source organism: Dehalococcoidia bacterium (assembly GCA_034422735.1). Classification (GTDB taxonomy): domain Bacteria; phylum Chloroflexota; class Dehalococcoidia; order Lucifugimonadales; family CATOSD01; genus CATOSD01. Next base: position 2,313 of record DAOUJL010000030.1, read on the forward strand.
GCTCGACTTCGCCTACCGCATTCACACCGACGTGGGCAACCGCTGCATCGGCGGAAAGGTAAACGGCAAACTGGTGCCGCTTCAGTACCAGCTCCAGAACGGAGACACGGTCGAGATACTCACCAGCAAGACCATGCGCGGCCCAAGCCTGGACTGGCTGAACTCCAACCTGGGTTACGTCAACACGTCCTCCGCGCGGGCCAAGGTCCGAAGCTGGTTCAACCGGCAGGAACGCGCCATAAACATCCAGCGGGGCAAAGACATATACCAGAAGCAGGTGCGTCGGCTCATCGTCGGCACGACGGACGAAGAGGCCGTCAAGCTGATGAAGTTGGACAGCCTGGACGATTTCTTCGCCGAGCTAGGCAACGGGGGCATCACGCCCGCCCAGGTGGTGGCCAAGCTGTCGGAGAACACCGAGCAGATGGAGAAGCTGCCCCGCATAGGACCGCAGCCCTCCGGTCCCGCCTCCGGCGTGCAGGTGCTGGGCGTCGGGGACCTGCTCACCAGGATGGCCCGCTGTTGCAGCCCGATCCTGGGCGACGATATAACCGGCTATATCACACGCAGCCGGGGTGTGACAGTACATCGCGCCGCCTGCCCGAACGTGGTCTCGGAGTCGGAGACAGAACGTCTCGTGCCGGTCGACTGGGGCCGAAAGCAGACGCTGTACCCAGTCAGGATTCGAATACAGGCCTTCGACAGGGTGGGGCTGCTGCGTGACATCACTTCCCTTGTCTCGGAGGAACGTGTTAACATAGCTTCCTGTGTTTCGGAGGAATTCGAAGACATCAGCATAATATCCCTCACGGTCTACGTGGAGAGCATCGACCAGTTGAGCCGCCTGTTCGCCAAGCTTGAGGGCGTCAAGGGTGTCATAAGCGTCACCAGGACCGCCCAGTCGTGACCCACCAAGACACAGAACGCAGGAGGTCGTAGTCAAGTTGCCAAGCGAAAAAGCGGCACGAGTGGCGGCGCGTCGGCGCGCCAGAAACCAGCCCCTGAGGACCAGGGCGCGTACGTTCATTACCAAGGCGCGCAGGCTGATCCCGTCCGGCGACATAGACGCCGCCGAGCGTGCGGTCAAGGACGCCGTAGTCGCGCTCGACAAGGCTGCCCAGAAGGGCGCCCTGCATCCCAACAACGCATCACGGCGCAAGTCGCGAATAATGAAGCAACTGCAACAGGCAAAGCAGGCCGAGGCGGATTCCCCGCCCGGTCAGACGGGGTAGAGCGGCCAGAGATGCTGAGAATCAGACTGAGAAGAGTAGGCGCGCGAGACCAGGCCAGCTACCGCATCGTGGTGGCGGACTCCAGGGCGGCGCGCGACGGCAGATTCGTAGAACAGGTGGGGCACTACAATCCCCGGACGGACCCGCCAACGGTGGTTGTCGACGAGGACAGGACCCTCAAGTGGCTGAGGGAGGGCGCACAACCCTCCGACGCCGTGAAGAGGGTGCTCCGCGGCCTGGGTACGCTCGACAGGGTTAAGGTCGAATGAAAGAACTGGTCGAGTTCATCGCCAGGTCCATCGCGTCACAGCCCGACGACGTGAAGGTCACAGAGGAGATCTCGAACGGCCGGGTCATCCTGCGGCTCGAGGTCGCGCCCGAAGACAAGGGCAAGGTGATCGGCAGGCAGGGCAAGGTGGCCCAATCGATGCGGGCGCTGCTGAGAGTGGCGGCGGTCAAGCAGGGCACCCGCGCGATTCTAGAGATTGTCTAGTCCTCGCGACGAGCTTTCAACCCCATCAGTCTCTCCCTCTCCGACCCGGCCGGAGCCGGTCCACCCACAGACCGCGCCTTCCTCCGATGAGGAGGACGTCGTGGTGGGCATCATCAAGGGAGCGTGGGGTATCCAGGGCGACCTGCGCGTCGCGAGCCTGACCGACAACTCCGAACGCTTCGCCGCCAACAGCCGCCTTTATCTGGAAGGCCGTGCCGTACGGGTTCGCAGATCGCGGGAAGTCAAAGGGGGTATAGTGCTGAAGCTGGACTCGGTCCACGACCGCACCACCGCCGAGCAGCTCAGGGGAAAGAGCCTCAGCGTGCCTTCCCGGGACGTTCCGCCTCTTCCCGAGGGAACCTACTACCACTACCAACTCATCGGCCTCGACGTTTACACGTGTGAGGGAGAACGCCTGGGCACTGTTCGGGAGATCCTCACGACGGGCGCGAACGACGTGTACGTGGTCAAACGCCCCGGAGCCAGGGATTTACTGATCCCGGCACTGAAGCACGTCGTGGTGGGCGTCGATCTCGCCGCCGGAAGGATGGCGGTTCGACTGCCTGAGGGCCTGGAGTAAGAGACTCCCGCGCCGACCGAGGCCGTTGCCCCGGGTCAGCAGGGAATCGGAGGCTAGGGAGTCTCGGCGAGATCTCCCCGGCCTCCATGCCGCGAGCTAGTTCTTGGCGCTCTTGCTCAACTCGGCCCCGGGCGTGAACCCGACCCGCTTGTGAGCCGGCACCGTTATCAGGTCCGTGGAGCCGTTGGAGCGGATCGGGCGAACCCTCCGCGCCTTGACGTCGCGCACCTCGAACGAGCCGAAGCCGGTGAGCACCACGCGGTCCCCGGAGGAGAGGGCGCTCTGGATGGAGCCGAGCACCGCATTAAGCGCGGCCTCCCCCTCAGACCTGCTCCCTTTGAGCTCACTGGCGATCTTCTCGCTGATATCCTGCTTCCTTAGCGTTGCCATGTCGTGTTACCTCCCTTTCTGCTGGCTCGCGCTGTTTCGACTTGGGCGGACTCTTCCGCTAGTATTATCTTTACGGCCAATCCAAAGGTGTTGTCTAGGTATTTTGCGATACTCTTTCTGAGAACTTTCTAAAGGCTAACCTTGCGATCCCCTCCAAAAGTGGCCGCAGGTGGCCACCTTTCCGGCGATGTTTCGCCCCCTCGGACTTGCCGATCCGGTGCCTTTCCGGGATGATATTCCTCCCACATTCGGTCCACTTTCGGGTTCCGCTTTTGACCGAAGTGTGCCCTCATGCTAGAATCTGCGCCAGCGGAGGCGGCGTGTCATACTCCACGTGGCGGCCGCGGTGTACGCAGACATTCACGACATTTCTCGGGAGGGACCGACATGTCGGGACATTCCAAATGGTCCACAATCAAGCATGGCAAAGCCATAACCGACGCCCGCAGGGGCAAGCTGTTCACCAAGCTGACAAGGGAGATTATCACTGCCGCGCGGCAGGGCGGCGGCAACGCCGATATGAACATCCGGCTGCGAATGGCCGTCCAGCGCGCACGGGACAGCAACATGCCCATGGACAACATCGACAGGGCTATCAAGCGCGCGACGGGCGAAGGCGGCGAGCAAGACCAGATGGTGGAGGTCGTCTACGAGGGCTACGGCCCGGGCGGAGCCGCCATCCTGCTGGAGACTATCACCGATAATCGCAACCGCACCGTGTCGGACATCCGCTCCACCTTCACCAAGGCGGGCGGCAACCTTGCGCAGACGGGAGCCGTGGCCTGGCAGTTTTCGCAGAAGGGCATAGTTGTGGTTGAGGCCAACAAGGACCAGGCCGAGGAGCTCGCCTTGCTGGCCATCGACGCGGGCGCCGATGACTTCGAGACTTACGACACCAGCCTGCACGTCTACTCGGAACCGTCCGACCTCGACGACATTCGCCACACGCTCGCCGAGAACGAGGCCAACATCACATCTTCCGAGATTGCCATGCTGCCCACCAACGCCATCCCCCTCGACGACAAGGTGGCGCTGCAGACTCTCCGGCTGCTAGACCGGCTGGAGGAGTTGGACGACGTCCAGCGCGTGTTTTCGAACGCCGACTTTTCGGACGAAGTGCTCGAAGAGTACCGTGGGGAGTCATGACGATCCGGTCCGGCTCAAGCGGCATCTCACCGCCAGAGCGTTCGACTTCCGCGTAGCGTTTTGCGAGTGCTAGGCATAGATCCGGGGACGAACGCCACGGGCGTTGGCGTCGTTGAGACGGCGGGGGAGGGAGCGCGGCTGGTGCACGCCGGAACGCTGGTTCCTCCACGCCGGGAACCGCTCCCGCTCAGGCTCAGCTTCCTGTACGACGAGTTGACTCAGATGATAGAGGACTGGCGACCCGCTGAGTTGGCCATCGAGCAGCCCTTCGTGGCCCGCAACGTCAAGTCCGCCATGGCGGTAGGACAGGCCCAGGGCGTCGCCATGGCGGTCGCGGGCAAGGCGGGCCTGGAGATTACTGGCTACGAACCCCGAAAGGTCAAGCAGTCGGTCACAGGACACGGCGGCAGCACCAAGCACCAGGTCCAACTGATGGTCTGCGCGAGCCTTGGCCTGGACAGCCTCGACGACCACAGCACCGACGCTTCGGACGCCCTGGCCGTGGCGCTTTGCCATCTGAGCGCCCGCAGGGTCTCGCGGCTCGCTGCGAGGGGTTAGGCGGAGGTCGCAGTGGTATCCTCCCTCATTTCGTCCGTCCAGGGGCCAATCGAAAGCGTCGGGCCGGACACCGTGAACATCCGGGTCGGCGGCATTTCGCTGCAGCTCAGCGTCCCGTCCTCCACGGCACAGGAACTGGGAGGCGTCGGGCACCACGTGCGACTGCACACGTGCCTGCAGGTGAGGGAAGACAGCCTCACACTCTACGGATTCACCAGCGAGGACGCGCGTGCCGCGTTCGAGGCGCTTGTCGCCGTCAGCGGCGTGGGGCCCAGGGTGGCCCTGAACGTCCTGTCCGCGATGACGCCTGGCGCGCTCGCCGCCGCGGTCGGCGCCGCAGACACCGACGCATTCGTTGCGGTGCCGGGCGTTGGAAAGAAGACCGCGGGACGGATCATCCTCGACCTGCGCGGCAAGCTGGCGGAGGACCTGCTCGTTCAGGCATCCGGCGCGGATGACAGCGACGCTCTGGACGCCCTGACCGCCCTGGGCTACTCGATCGCTGAGGCCAGAACCGCGCTCGCGTCTCTGGGCCCGGCGGGTTCCGCTACCGCCGAGGAGCGGGTTCGCGAGGCCCTCCAGCGAATCGCGGCCGGCTAGCGCTGCCGTGGCCTCCATGTACGACGCTTGGGCAGACGTGTACGACGCGGTCTACGCCTACGTCGGCGACGATCTGCCCTACTACGTCCGCGAAGCCCTGCGCACGGGTGGACCTGTGCTGGAGCTGGGCTGTGGCACAGGCAGGGTCGCGCTCGCGCTGGCCCGGGCGGGCGTCGACGTGGTGGGGGTGGACTTTTCGCCGAGGATGCTGGAGGCGGCGCGGCGAAATCTTGAGGGCGCGGGCGCACTGCCGGGATCCGTCACGCTCGTCGAGGCGGACATGCGGGGCTTCGAGCCGGAGCAAGTGGGCGGCCCGTTCCGGCTGGCGCTCATCCCGTTTCGGGGGTTTCTCTCGCTGCTGACTGTGCCCGACCAGGTCAGCACGCTCCAGAACATCAGACGCCACCTCACACCGGACGGAGAGCTGATCGTAGACTTGTTCGTCCCCGACCCCGAGATGCTGGTGCAGGAGGGCGACACGCCTCGCCACTTCCGTGACGTGACCGACCCGCGCACAGGCGGCCGTTATGTGCTCTGGCAGCAGAGCGCCTACGACAATCACAACCAGATCATCGACGCGCGCATCATCGTCGAGCGGTTGGACAGCGGCGGAGTGGTCGAACAACGTCAGTACCTGGACTTTCAGATTCGCTACATCCACTTCTGGGAGATGCACCATCTTCTCGCGGCTTGCGGATACGAAGTGCTGGACGTGCTGGGCGACTTCGACGGGTCGCCTTTCGACGACACATCCTCGGAGATGATCTGGCGCGTGCGCACGGCCGTGGCGCCGTTCCCGGCGGTCTAAGCTCCACCCATCACGCTAACCCGTCGCGAGCGACCCGCGTTATAGAGGAGAACGGGCATCCCGCCTCGAACGGCAAGGAGAGCCTGCGACAAACACCAAACAACATCCAGAGGTTTGACCATGAGAACAACCGGCCTCAAGCTACCAATTCTCGCAATGCTGTTGCTGCCGGCGCTGCTCCTACTGGCTGTTGCCGCCTGTGGCGAAACGTCCGAGGGGCCTGGCGCCGCCGGAGACATACCGGCCGCCGTCGCGGAGTCCGCCGGGCGTGAGGCTCCTCCGACGGACACCATCGAAGTGAGCAGCGCGGGCGCGCCGCTGGAGACGTGGGGAGGCGCGCTCGATCCCCAGGCTGTCGTCGCCGCCCAGGGCGTCGTGCTCAACCGCATCTACACGGAGCTTCTCCCGTCGATAGTGCACATAGATACCTACAGGCGGGTAACCACCGCCTCTCCCGGCGGCTTTCCCTTTTCAACCAGCCCCGACGTGGGACCCGTGGGACCTCAAGTTCTCCCGGATCGGTTCGTGCTGGGCGAGGGATCCGGATTCGTGTGGAGCGAAGAGGGCCACATCGTTACCAGCTACCACGTCGTCGCGGATGCGGACCGCCTCACGGTGACGTTCCACGACGGCGCGGTCGTCGAGGCTGAGCTTCTGGGAGGCGATCCCGATTCCGACCTTGCCGTGCTCAGACTGACGGAGCCGAGGGCCGACCTCGGCGCGGCGCGGCTGGGTGACAGCGCCGCGGTGGAAGTGGGCCAACTCGTCGCGGCCATAGGAAGTCCGTTTGGGCGCGAGTTCACGCTCACGAGCGGCATAATCAGCGCCGCCGGCCGGTCGCTTCCCGCGGGCAACCTCGGCTTTTCACTGGCAGGCGTCCTGCAGACGGACGCGGCGATCAATCCGGGCAGCTCCGGCGGCCCGCTCCTCGATATGTACGGAAACGTGATTGGCATAAACGCGCGCATCGCCTCGTCCAGCGGCGTCAGCGCGGGCGTAGGCTTCGCGGTGCCCATAAACGCCGCGAAGGTTATCATCCCCAGCCTGATGCTCGAGGGTGAGTACGCATACTCTTGGCTGGGAATACGGGGAACGCTCGTCACCCCGGCTATCGCGGACGAAATGTCGCTCCCGCCAGACACCAGGGGCGTACTGGTCGTCGAAGCTATCGAGGACGGCCCGGCGAACGACGCGGGAATGCGCGGCGTCTCGGGGGCAGACTCGGTCGATGGCGACATCATCGTCGCCATCGAGGGGAACGTCGTTGAGGCTATGGACGACATCATCTCCTATCTTCTGGAGCAGACCACGCCCGGGGATACCGTAACCCTGGGGGTCATGCGCGACGGCTCGGACAGCCAGATGGAGATGGAGGTGGTCCTCGGCACCCGTCCCCGGAGCGGCCCGCTGGCGCCATAGCACCCTATCCGGCGAGACCGGCACGGCCTGTCGGACTGTCTCGCCCCTTGAGGACACAATGGCCCGTCGCGGTCGGGCGCAATCACACCAATCGTAGTAGAATAGACGTGGGTGGTCCGGCGGCGCCCGCCCGCGGCCGGCCACCCACTACAGACTGCTCCATGGGTGACGTGCGGTGCCAGACTTCGAAATCGTGTCCGACTTCAGGCCGACCGGCGACCAGCCGCAGGCGATAGACAAGCTGGTTGCAGGCATCGACCAGGGCCTGAAGCACCAGACGCTGTTGGGCGTGACCGGCAGCGGCAAGACGTTCACGATGGCCTGTGCCGTCGAGCGCCTGCAGCGCCCCACCATCGTCATCGCCCACAACAAGACGCTGGCGGCGCAGCTCGCCACCGAGTTCAAAGAATTCCTGCCCAACAATGCCGTAGAGTACTTCGTCAGCTACTACGACTACTACCAACCGGAGGCATACGTCCCGAGGACAGACACGTACATCGAAAAGGACGCCGACATCAACGAGCAGCTCGACAAGCTGAGGCACGCAGCCACGCGGGCCCTGCTTACCAGGCGCGACGTGCTCATAGTCGCGTCGGTGTCGTGCATCTTCGGCCTGGGGTCCCCGGAGGAGTACCAGGGCTTCGTCGCATACGTCCGAAAGGGTGAACAGCGCAGCCGCGGTCTGCTCGTCCGCCAGCTAGTGGACATGCAGTACGAGCGCAACGACTACGACCTGGCCCGAGGCCGCTTCAGGGTGAGAGGGGACACCCTGGAGATACTGCCCGCTTATGAAGAGATGGGCGTGCGCATCGAGTTCTGGGGCGACGAGATAGAGCGCATCGTCGAGGTGGATACGCTCACCGGCGAGTTGGTAGCCGAACGCCAGGATATCGAGATTTACCCGGCCAAGCACTTCGTCACCTCGGATGAGAAGATGCTCCAGGCCATCGAGGACATCAAGGTCGAACTGGCCGAGCGAACGAGTGAGTTGGAGGCCCAGGGCAAGCTGCTCGAGGCCCAGCGACTCGAGTCCCGGACCATGTACGATCTCGAGATGATGCGCGAGACCGGGTATTGCGCGGGCGTGGAAAACTACTCCCGGCATCTGTCCAGGAGAGAGGCGGGCAGCACTCCCTACACACTCATGGACTACCTGCCGGAGGACGCCCTCATCTTCATAGATGAGTCGCACATGACGCTGCCCCAGCTGCGCGGCATGTACTTCGGAGACCGCTCGCGCAAAGAGGTGCTGGTGGATTTCGGATTCCGGCTGCCCTCGGCCCTGGACAACCGCCCGCTCAACTTCGGCGAGTTCGAGGAACGAGTCAACCAGATAGTGTACGTGTCCGCCACGCCGGGTCCATACGAGTACGAGCACAGCCAGAGCATCGTAGAGCAGGTCATCCGGCCCACCGGGCTCATGGACCCGGTCGTGGAGGTGAAGCCCGTCGAGGGCCAGATCGACGACCTGATACACGAGATCCGCGTCAGGACGGACCGCGGCGAACGGTCCATCGTCACTACGCTCACCAAGCGAATGGCCGAGGAGCTGGCAGACTACCTGCGCGAGCTTGGAATCAAGACCCACTACCTGCACTCGGAGATAGACACGCTGGAGCGAAGCGAGATACTGCGCGACCTGCGGCTGGGCGTATACGACGTGGTCGTGGGCATCAACCTGCTCCGGGAGGGCATCGACCTTCCCGAAGTCAGCCTTGTCGCAATCCTGGACGCCGACAAGGAGGGCTACCTTCGCTCCTGGACCGCGCTCATACAGACGATTGGTCGCGCCGCCAGGCACGTAGACGGGCAGGTGATCATGTACGCCGACGCCGTCACGGACTCGATGAAGCGTGCGATAGACGAGACCAACCGCCGCCGGCAAATTCAGGACATCTACAACCGAGAGAACGGCATTACGCCGCAGGGCATTCGCAAGACCGTACACGACATTACCGAGCGGGTCAGGGCGCTCGCCGAGACCAGGGCTCCCTATGTCACCAAGGACGACATGCCCAAGGACGACATTTTGCGGCTCATCAAGGACTTGGAGGCGCAGATGAAGGTCGCGGCTCGCAACCTGGAGTTCGAAAAGGCGGCGCTGTTGAGAGACCAGATTGTCGATCTCCGCAAGGCCATCGCCTGACAGCGCCTTCTCACGCCTTCGCGCGGTGAGAGTCCGTGCGTTTCCCGCCAGCCTCGCATTACTCGCCCTCTTCCTGACGCTGGTTTCGCTCTCTTTGGCCTGCTCAGGAACTTACGAGCCGGGAGAGGCCCTGCTGCCGGAAGGCATGGCCCAGGCGGTGGCGCCGAACATTGCCACCGACAGCTACGTTTACGTCAACCCCGGCGGACCTATCGTACTGACTCTCGATTCGTTCGGACCCAGCGGCACCCTCTTCACTCCGGGCGCGCAGCCGGACTCCCAGCTAAGAGCGAGCGGGGTCACCATGTTCGTCGGGAGGTCGCCCGACGGATTTGGGGGCATATTCGACTTCTACGAAGCCACGGACACGGTCAACGCACTGGTCGCGTTTCGCCTCGGCACCAACCCACAGCGAAGCTGGGCCGATGCCAGCTCTCGCAGGCTCAGAATCGCCGCGGGCGAGCCGGAGTGGGTACAGTCGGTAGGCAGCGCTTCGAGCCTGTCATCCCACGTCACCCTGGAGCGCCACCCTTCGCTGCCCTGGGAACTCGTGACCAACCTGCCGGCGCAGCCTCCTTCCCGGCCCGTGGCAGCGGGCATCGCCAGGGTCGACGACGGTCTAGCCGGCGCAGTCTACAACTCGGTGGACCTCGACCTGACGGACATAGACACCGCTTTCGCCCTGCTGCGCGTGGACCTCGTCGGATTTGCCATTTACGCGGACGACGAGCCGTTGGTGCTACCCGAGAGGCTCGACAGGCCGGCGCTGGAGGAGAATGCCTACGGTGTGCTGATGGTAAGCCGGTCCGACTTTTCAGGAGTCATGGTGGCGTTCATGCTGGGGGTCGTCTCCGACAGGGCGGAACTGGAGACCGTCCCCATCGCCAACACCAACGCCCGATACGGAACTATCGACGGCCTTCACCTACTGCTGAAGAACAGGGGAAACCTGGTGTTTGCCGCGCTTTCGGCAGACAGGCAGAACGCCATCGACCTCATTCTCAGCGCGATCGAAGAATAGGATGGCCAGCTAGCCTCCCACGCCACTCTGCCGCGTTAGTGCGGTTGTGTTGGATGGCTCCCACCGGGAGCGTCCGCGGCCTCCACTCAACACCCCGGCTGCCCAGGTCGGCCACAGCAGCGGCTCGCGGTCCGAATCTTGAAAAACAGATTCCGTAGCAGAGACCAGGCGCGAACATGCCACGGCCCAGGGGCGGTCAGGATTATTCTCAACGATGTCCGAATCGAGGCAAACATGTCGAACTGGGTATCAGGCGATGTAGCGACCTAATCGGCATTGGATGACCGACCTGTGCCTATTGTGTCGCGTTGCGTCCGCCGAATTGACGAAGCGGTCCCATCGACTTTGATTCCTATGCCTGCCTGCTCGTAGTAGAGCACGTAGGAGTGCCGTCCCTCTTCGTTGTTTATCTCCATCGTACCCGTGATGCCAGCCAACTCTCCCATGCCCGAGCCGGGTACGATGATGACGGCGTGACTGCGCGAGTCGCTGACAGGCGATCGCAGTGCCGGCTTACACGTGCTGGTCGACCAGGATGGGATTGCCGTCCGGATCTATCGCCACGAAACTCGCGGGGCCGGAGCCTGACTCGTCCGCCTCGGCGGCGAAGCTGACTCCCTCCGCCTTCAGACGCCGCTGCAGTTCGCGCACGTCGGTGAACTCCGCCACCGGATTGGCGTGCTTGTCCCAGCCGGGGTTGAACGTGAGGATGTTCTGCTCGAACATCCCCTGGAAAAGCCCGATTGTGTGATCGCCGTTTCGGAGAATCTGCCAGTTCTGGGAAGCGTCGCCTCCGACGACCTCGAAGCCGAACTTCTCGTAGAATTCCCTGGACGTGGCAAGATCCTTCACCGCAAGACTGACCGAAAAGGCTCCCAGGTCCATGTTACTCCCTCGTCTTAGCCCGTCAGTGGTGTCCGCCGTGGCCGTGGCTGCCGTGCCCACCGTGACCGTGGTCACCATGGTGGCCGTGATCACCACCATGTCCATTATGGTGGCCGTCACCGTGGTGGTCGTCGTGCGGCGGGCGCGGGGAGGGCAGGGGAATGAACACGAGAAGCACCACTGCCGCCGCGTACAGCGCCGCCGTGTAGTAGAAGAGGTAGTCGGCCTCTATCGAGTACAGCCAGGATGCGATCACCGGCGATGCCGCGCTGAAGATGAAGCGCGAGGTCGAGAGCAGGCCGAGCGTCGTCGCCGCGGTGCCTTCGCGGACGATGTCGATCGCAGCCGCAGTCAGTATGGGCTGGTCGCTGTACAGGAACAGGCCGAGCGCCGCCAGAAGCACAGACATTACGATCACTGTGTCGCCCAGCGGCGCCATGAGCAGCGTTATGACGCCGAGGGCGATAAGCCCGGGAATCAGAATCAGCTTTCGGCCGAACCGGTCAGACAGGTAGCCGGTCACGGGGCTGGCGAAGATGCCCACGAACACGAGCAGACCAATCAGACCCCCGCGCAGCGCCAGGTTCTCGAAAGTGCTGCCGTCCTCGCCCTCCGCAATCAGTCCGAGTTCATCCGCCAGATACAGCGGCAGCACGGTCACGAAACCGAGGTAGGCCATTCCCCTCAGCCCGGCGATCATCACGATGCCCCACACGCGCGCGTTGCGCACAATGAGCTTCGTCTCGGCCAACTGGGACCGCAGCGCTCCGGCAGGCCGCGCCTCCGCCGCCTCCTGCGCCCGGTGTCCGATGTCGCGGAACGCCCAGAACACCAGGAAGGCGAGGAAGATGGGCACGACGGCGTAGATGCTGATTATCGCCTGCCAGCTCAGCGCGACGAGGAGAATGCCCGTGAGCGGGGGGCCGATGACGTCGCCGACGTTGCCGCCGACGCCGTGGAAGGAGAGCACGGAGCCGCGGCGCTCCCTGAAGTGGGAGGACAGCGCGGCCATCGCGGGCAGATGCCACACCGACGCGGCGAGGCCCACAATCGCCATGCCGAACAGCAGCAGCGCGAACCCCGCGGGGTTGAGCTGGCCCGACACCTGCTCGCCGGTGGCGGAAGTCTGGGTCACCCAGGTCGCGCCGGGCACGAGCCAGCCCGCGCTCGCCATCAGCAGCCAGCCGATGCCGAACAGCGCCATGCACGCCGCCATCACCCATCCCCAGTAGCGCCGCAGCGCGTCGGTGAGCACGCCTCCCGGCAGAGAGACCACACCGGAGACTACTTCCCTGGTCGATTGGATGCTGGCCACGGCGACGCTGCTGCCGCCGAGCAGGAGGTCGCGCACCTCTGGCAGTACCACGATGAAGCTCTGCGCTATCCAGTGGAAAACGCCGTGGCCGCTCGTCAGGCCGCCGATGATGAACGCGGCCCTGCGCCTGATTCCGGTACGCCCCTCTACTACGGCGGCCGGCGCTCCGTGATCGTGGTGACTATGTGCCAAAGAATCCTACTCCAACTCTGGGCGTCCGCTTGGGTCTCTAAGAAGACTCGCCTCCACCCGCGAGCCCGACCACTATGGCAAAGATGATGTAGAGTACGGCATAGGGTATGAACGAAATCAACACGACGAAGAATGCTCGCCAGGTGGATGTGTAGTCCAGGCACTGGCGCACGGCGATGATCATGCACACCAACTGCCAGATCAGCGACAGAAACCCGATCAATCCTCCAACTATTGGCACGAAGACGAAGATCCGGAATATGCCCGGGGCCTGGGCGAAGCCCGTACCTCTCGCCAGCTGTCCCCAGTCGGCGACTGTGTCGGGTGTCTTCAGTACGGTGGAGCCCACAATCCAGGTGACGAGAGCCCAGAGAGCCCAGCCTATGATTCCCATCACGATGCCGAACAAGAGGCTCACAAAATCGGCTGACCCGTCGCCCGAGAGCACGCTTTGCAGCAGCGCCCCGACACCGGTGCAGAGTGAAACGATGACCACTACGATCATCGCCTGAACTGTTGCGCTGCGGTCGTCCTCCACGTCCTCGTATGTGTTGACGTCCATCCTCATTGCGCCCAACATCCTGGCTAGCATCTGTTCTTCTCCTGCGACTAAAAGGGTTTCGGTCCGCGTCCGCGTTCCCCTGCCAGATCGTTGGGACCACGGATTCCTCCGGCAGCGGAAACCGGCGGCCAAAGATTAACACATTCTTCCCAGATCGTGTAGACGGCAAGATCGTGGCCCCTCGGCAGCGATGGCGGTGCGAGCGATTGCAGGCAGCGGAGCCTGTGTCAGATTACTAGGTGACTTTGCAACTGATGCTCAGCCTCACCCCTTTCGTGGGAACGACGGTTGCGGAACGCCTGGCAGGTGCGTGTTTGAAACCCGCACCTGC
>DAOUJL010000031.1:0-22390 GCA_034422735.1 Dehalococcoidia bacterium
TCCGCTCCAATCCACTCGTGTACGCTATGTATGGCCATCAGCTTTGCACCTATCTTTGTTTTGGTTAAGACAAGTGTAAACTGATGGCCACCTAGTAATCTGACACAGGCTCCTGCGACACCAACGCCTCCCCAGGATCGACCGCGATGAAGCACTGGCGAAGGAAGTAGTCGGAGGGCTTCAGGTCGAGCGGTATCTCCTCCGCGTCCTCGAACAGCTCCCACTGCTCGTCGAGCCGCCACAGCAGCCAGGGAAGCCAGGCGCAGTTGCCTTCCAGAAACCCCATGCGCAGCATTGGAAACCGCTCCAGCACGCCGCCCAGAATGACCGAGCCGATGGCCCACATAATGTTGAGCGGCGCGGTGAATGCGTGCGAGAGCACAGTGGGATTGGGATGTTCGCGGAACCAGTTGCCCGGACTCTCTATCGCATATCCTCCGGACTGGCTGTGGAAGGTAGCCGGCACGCCCAATTCCTGGAGCGCGGACCACAGCACGTCCACGTCCGGGTCGTGCAGGTAGCGGCCTCGCACCGGGTGCGGCAGTAGCGTCACGGCCTTCATGCCCAGCTCATCCACGGCCCGCCGTGCTTCCATTGCGGCCAACTCCGGGTCGTGCAAGGTGACGATTGCGGACGCCAGCATCCGGCTCGGATCCGCCTTGGCGAAGTCGGCCAGCCAGTCGTTGTACGCCCGGCAGATCGCCGTCGCGTACTCCGGATCCAGGTCGTCGCGGTCCACGTACATGTGGCTGCGGGACCGGAACAGAACCGCGACGTCCACGCCCTCCCTGTCCATCGCTTCCAGCAGCAGCTCCGACGTGTAGCCCCTCATCTGCTCTTCTATGTAGCGGTCCTGCACTCTCGCGCTCAGCACGGCCTGCGCCCTGAGCATCTTCTGCCGGTTGGCCTCGAATCCGGGCTTACCGGCATCCGGCGGCTCGGTGACCAGGTCGACGGACCGGCCCGAACCGGTTTGCACGCGCAACTTGGGGTCCAGGTAACGGTCGAACATGTCGGGCGGCTCCATCACGTGGATGTCGCTATCCAGTATGCTGTAGCCGTCCTTTGCCATCAACCACCTCGTGAGACTTGCGTGTGGACTGGCCCTGCCGTCAGCCATGGGCAGTATAGCAGCACAGGCGGGGCGTTTCGAAAAAACCTGCCCGATTCTGCTACATTCCGCACATTCCGTAGCTGGGAGTGCGGGCGGTCCTGCGCAATTCTGTAGCGCCTGGGTGGGCAGTTCCGAGCATAAGTGTCGCACGGCGTGGCAGAAGAGGACAGGGGGCTGACGGGCCGACCGGCCGAATCTTCGCCGACGTCGGGCACCCACAAGGGATGCCGCTACGGATAACTGGGCGCCTATCCCGCTTTGGGGGCAGGGTTTCCAGGCCGCGGGGTCGGTCCCTCGCGTGTGGTAGAATAGCACTTTTGTGCGTGCGCTTCAAGACCGTCGGCAAAACTCGGGGATTTGGGTTGATACGTGGGAAGAAACTGCGCACGAATGGGGAACCGGTGGGGCGTAGGTGGGGGTTGGGTGAGACGCGGCTGGGGGCGGGACGGCGCAGGTAAGTGACGGTTTTGACGGCACCCGGCTGTCCGAAACAGGCCAACTGAGGTCACCGACGTTGACAAGGTTACGCTGCCAGACTAACCTTCTGGCACACCTGCATGGTACTCGGTCCGCGGCGAGTTGGGAATGACTGAACACGTGACAGCAACACAGGAAGTCGAGGCCGAGCTGGCCGCTTTGCGCAAGCGTGTCGGGGAGTTAGAGGCTGCCCTTGCCAAGAGACCGGCACTGTGGGAGGCGGTCGGGAGCGACGAGGCGCAGTACAAAGCGGTCTTTGACAACGTTGCGGACGCCATCGTCATCAACGTCGGACGCCGCCGCGTACTGATGAACCGCGCGTTCCTGGCACTCTATGGCCTGACCGACGAGTCCCAGGTGTCTGGACTGCCGCTGGACCATTTCGTGATTTCGGAAGACCGCCCGATGATCGCCGACTACATGGCTGCGAGGGAGCGCGGCGAACCGGTTCCAGGAGTCATAGAGTACAGGATCAACCGCACGGACGGCGAGGTCCGCGTCGTCGAAGCCTCCGCCGTTGCCACCGCTTTCCTGGGGCGACGCGCCACCTTTGCCGTATTGCGAGACGTAACCGAACGTAGGAAGGCCGAGGAGGAGAGGCAGCGCCGCTCTGAGGAAACAGCCGCGCTTTACGCTATGGCCCACTCCCTTGCGCAACCGGGCAGCTACAGGGAGCGTGTGACCAGCCTGCTGGAAGGCCTGGTCGACCTGACCCGAGCAGACCAGGTTGGCCTCAGAGTCCCCGACCAGGGTGGTGAAGGTCTGGTAGTACTGGCCGTGGTCGGTCCCTCTATCGGGGACAACAGGCAGTATCTTCTCCCATACTCGCAGAGCGTAACCGGCAAGGCGTTTACCCAGGGCGAGCCGGTCATCGTGAACGACTACCAGCGGAGCGAAATGGCCATCCCAATGCTCCTGGACAGGGGAATCGGTTCTATGGCGTCGCTGCCGGTTAAAGTAGCCGGCGGCACGATTGGCGTAATCAACATCCTTTCAAGCGTTCGCGATCATTTCACTGCCGACCGGGTCTGGTTTCTAACGACTATAGCCGGCGGCGTTGGCGCGCTGCTCGAAAACGCAAGACTGCAGGAGGCTCTGGAGCAGCGGGCGACGGACCTTGCGCGCTCCAACGCCGATCTCGAGCAGTTCGCATACGTCGCCTCCCACGACCTTCAGGAGCCACTGAGGTCGGTCGTCGGGTTCACCAGCCTACTGTCACGGCGGTACAGCGGCAGGCTCGACGACGATGCGGACAGGTTCATCGGACGAGCGGTCGCGGCGGCCTCGAGGATGCAGGTGCTCATCAACGATCTCCTGTCCTACAGCCGCGTGGGCCGCAACGTGGACGATCTGGAAAGCGTTGACACAGGCGCCCTACTCGAACGGGAGACGGACTCCCTTCACGCGTCCATCGAGGAGAGCGGGGCAAAGATAGTCAGCGACGATCTTCCTACGATAACCTCCGATGCCACACTGCTGGGCCACGTCTTTCGCAACCTGATTGGCAACGCCATCAAGTACCGCGGCGAGGAGCCTCCGGTCGTTCAGGTCTCGGCGGAGAACGTTGGCGACGAGTGGCGTTTCGCGGTGCGGGACAACGGCATTGGCATCGACCCCCAGTTTGCCGACCGCATCTTCACGATCTTTCAGCGTCTTCACGCCCGCGAAAAGTACTCCGGCACCGGCATCGGCCTGTCGATCAGCAAGAAGGCGGTCGAGCGCCTGGGAGGGCGCATCTGGGTCGAGTCCCAGCTAGGGCAGGGCGCCACCTTCTACTTCACCGTGCCGTCACACCCCGCCGGAACGCCGGCAGTGGACGCCGGCGCGCCTGCGGTAGAGGGCCCATTCTGACCTTTTCCGAATCCTGCCGACAGGCCTGGAGAAGCGAATGCAAGCGAGAAAGCTGACACGAGCCATTGAGATTCTTCACGTCGAGGACTCGCCGGACGACGTCGAGCTGACGTTGGAAGGCCTCAAGGACGGAGACATTCTCTACAACCTGACGGCCTTGCCCGACGGAGTCGAGGCGCTGGCCTTCCTGCACAAGCAGGGGAACTACGCGAACGCCCCCGACCCCGACATCATCCTGCTCGACCTTAACCTGCCGAAGATAGACGGGCGGCAAGTGCTGGAGGCGATAAAGACCGACGAGAATCTGATGCACATACCCGTGGTGGTGCTGACAACTTCCCAGGCCGAAGAGGACATCCTGCGAAGTTATCGCCTGCACGCCAACTGCTACGTCACCAAGCCGGTCGACCTGGACCAGTTCTTTGCTGCCATCAACTCGATCGAGAATTTCTGGCTTAACCTGGTGCAACTGCCGTGCGGAGATGCCTGACTTGGTGGACCGCGGCTCGACGAACATATTGCTGATCGAAGACAATCCGGACGACGCTTTGCTTCTCGAGGTGACGCTGGCCGACGTCGGCAGCGCGCCTTTCGATCTGACTCACGCGGAGACGCTGTCGGAGGGGCTGAGGGAACTGGCCGGCGGCGCACACGACGTCGTGCTGCTGGACCTGTCCCTCCCTGACAGCCACGGGTTTGACACCTTCGCGAGAGCGCACGCCCAATCGCCCGGAACCCCCATTATCGTTCTCACGGGTCTCGACGACGAGGAGATGGCCGTGCAGGCGGTACAGCGGGGAGCGCAGGACTACCTGTCGAAGAACCAACTGGACGGGCAGCTTCTTGTCCGCTCCTTGCGTTACGCAATCGAACGGCAAAACCTCGTGGCGGAGCTAGTGAGGCAGTCCGACGAGCTCGCGAGGGTCAACGAGGACCTCAGGCGATCCAACGCCGAGTTGGAGCAGTTCGCTTACGTGGCCTCGCACGACCTGCAGGAGCCGCTGCGAATGGTCTCCAGTTACGTCGCGATTCTCGCTGAGGAGTACTCCGGCAGGTTCGACGCCGACGCGGACAGGTTCATCGGCTACGTGGTCGACGGCGCCACGCGCATGAGGGGTCTTATCGACGACCTGCTGACGTACTCTCGTGTGGGAACCCAGGGGAAGCCATTCGACACCATAGACTGCAATCTCATTATGGAGCGCGTGCTGATGGACCAGGCCCCCAACCTCGAGGAGTGCGGCGCCAGGGTCACCTACACGGACCTGCCTGTGGTGAGCGGCGACGACACTCAGCTCGCCCAACTGCTCCAAAACCTCGTAAGCAACGCGTTGAAGTACAGGCGCGACGTTCCGCCACGCGTCGACGTGTGCGCGGTGGAGCAGCGCGGCGCGTGGACGTTTTCGGTAAGCGACAACGGAATCGGCATCGCCGCCCGGCACTACGAGCGCATATTTCAGATGTTCCAGCGACTGCACCACCGCGGCGAATACCCGGGTTCGGGAATCGGTCTGGCGGTTTGCCAGAAGATCGTAGAGAGACACGGAGGGAGAATTTGGGTAGAATCAGAGTTGGGTAAGGGGTCTACCTTTCATTTCACCATCTCTACATCTCTGGAAGAGGAGGAAGGCCATGACGGTTGAAAGCCCGGAAATCAGGCCTGTTGACGTTTTGCTCGTTGAAGACAACCCCGCGGACGTGGAGTTGACACAGCGAATACTTGGGGGTTCGGACCACACGGTGACCGTGACCGTAGCCGAGGATGGCGAGGTCGCGATGTCAATTCTCAGAAAGGTTGGAGCGCACGCGGACACGCCTACGCCCGACCTGATTCTGCTCGATCTCAACATGCCTAAGATGAACGGCTACGAGGTCCTTGCGGCTATGAGCCAAAGCGAGACCCTGAACCGCATCCCGGTTCTGATTCTCACTTCGACGCAGGCCGAGCGGGACAGGTTGCAGTTCGCAAACGTCAGCCCGAGCCGCTACTGCACCAAGCCGCTGCCGGTTCACCGGTTCAACGACATCGTTGGGTGGCTCAGGTCGGAAGAGTACGTGGACTGGTTCGCGCTCGGGGCCCTCGACGACAGCCAGAAGGTTCAGGCGATGCTGGAGAAGTTCTCCGAAATCGCCCCGCTCTCAGACAGCGAGCGGTCCGACCGCGTGTCGACTCTGCTGCGCGCCGAACACGACATGCTGCACGACAGGCTGCGCGCGATGATGAAGGCGAGGCTGCGAGCCATGCTGCAGATGGACGAACAGGCCGCCGCGTCTATCGCAAGCTCGATTGTGTCCGCGGCGCAGCGGCTGCCCTCCGAGCAGGCCATGCAGCACGTCGCGATCGCCCAACGCCTGCGAGAGGATCTCTCAGAAGAGGAGCAGGGGCGGCTAATCGCAATCTCACCGGGCCTCTTGGGAGAGCGACGCCAGCCGACCCGGGCGCCTATCCAGGAAGCTGAGCAGCCCGGCGCTCGCCGTCGCTGGTGGTGGCCCTTCGGCGGATAGCACACACGCCCCCGCGCCCAACACGGTCCGGCTCGAATTCTCCCGACGGTTGCGGGCCGGAGAGCCATGCCTTTCGTGAGCCGACATGTTTAGCCGAAAATCCCGGCGCGTCTTGCTCATGGTATAATTCGGTGTGCATCTTTGGAGGCGCATTCAGGTGAGGGGCTACCCGTGAACGACATCGGCACAACAACAGATCTGGAAAAGATAGTGTCGCTGTGCAAGCGGCGCGGTTTCATCTTCCAGAGCAGCGAGGTCTACGGCGGGCTGGCCAGCACCTACGACTACGGGCCCCTGGGTGTCGAGCTGAAGCGCAACGTGAAGGACGCCTGGTGGCGCAGGTTCGTTTGGGGCCGCGATGACATGGTGGGCCTGGACGCGGCAATCATCATGCACCCCGACGTATGGCGCGCGAGCGGCCACCTAGAGAGCTTCACCGACCCGCTCGTCGACTGCCGGGATTGCCGAAAGCGCTGGCGCGAGGACCAACTCGAAGAGCCACGTTGCCCTGACTGCGGCGGGCTGCTGACCGACTCTCGCAACTTCAACCTGATGTTCCGCACCTACATGGGCCCGGTAGAGGAGGATGCGTCTACTGTCTACCTGCGCCCCGAAACGGCACAGGGCATCTTCGTCAACTTCAACAACGTGCTCAACACCACTCGCCGCAAGCTGCCTTTCGGCGTGGCGCAGATCGGCAAGGCCTTTCGCAACGAGATTACGACCGGCAACTTCATCTTTCGCACCCGCGAGTTCGAGATAATGGAGATTGAGTATTTCGTAAGACCGGGAGAGGACGATGAGTGCCATCGTGTCTGGGTGGAGGAGTGCCTGGACTGGTACCGGGAGCTTGGCGTCAGCTCCGACCGCCTGCGCGTGCGTGCCCACGAGGGCAGCGAGTTGGCCCACTACTCTAAGGCCACCCACGACATCGAGTACCTCTTCCCCTGGGGCTGGGGCGAGATCCAGGGAATCGCCAACCGCACGGATTACGACCTGTCCGCCCACGCCGCCGCGAGCGGGGAGTCGCTGTCCTGGTTCGACGACGAGGCCGGTGAGCGCGTGGTGCCGTACGTCGTGGAGCCGTCCGTTGGCGTCGACCGCGCGATGATGACGTTTCTGGTGGACGCCTACACCGAAGAGGAGGCCCCTACCGCTTCCGGGCGCACCGAGACGCGCGTACTTCTGCGGCTTCACCCGTCTCTGGCGCCGGTGAAGGTCGCGGTGCTGCCGCTGAGCCGCAACCAGAGACTGGAGCCGACGGCGAGAGACGTTTTCGAACGGACCAGGCGGTCCGCCGGGCAGAACGGGGTGGTCCAGTACGACTCCGCCCAGAGCATCGGGCGACGCTATCGCCGCCAGGACGAAATCGGCACTCCACTCTGCGTCACCGTGGACTTCGACTCGCTCGACGATCACGCGGTTACGATACGCGAGCGCGATTCCATGGCTCAGACGCGCGTCGCCATCGACGCGCTGCCGGGAGAGCTGGCCAGCCGCCTGGCCGGCTGATGGGCGCGGACTTTAGTCAGATACAGCGTGATGTCCATTACGGAAAGTTGGCGCTCACATTGCATGGTGCGCAGGAGGCTCTTGCAGAGCAGATCACAACCACCGAGATAAGGGAAGCCATCCTGAACGGTTCAATTCTGGAGGACTATCCGGAACATAGACGAGGTCCGTGCTGTTTGATACACGGAAAGACTGAATCAGGTCGCGACCTTCATCTCGTCGTAACTAAAGAGCGCGCCAGTCAGAGTGATAACCGTCTACGTGCCGCAGCCGCCCAGGTGGGTAACGCCGCTGCGGAGAGGTTAGCCATGAAATGTGACCTGTGCAAAGGCCGCTACACTCACAGAGTTGTCGTTCTTGCCTTCCAGCGTGCGGGCAGGAGCGTTGTCGTTGAAGACGTGCCCGCAATGGTCTGCGAAGTATGCGGCGACACGTTGCTTTCCGAAGAGACCGTACAGGAAACGGAAGATGTCTTGCAGCAGCAGCCTCACGGCGCCGCCCCGTTGTACCGACTCCGCGAAAGAGCCACTCCATCTGGGTAGCTCTTGTGCAAAGACCGGATCGCTGGGGGCTTTGTCATTCCGATTCAGCGTCTGAATGAAGTCGGCGAATACATGAAGATAGTCCACTTCAGCGACGTTCACATAGGCGTCGAGAACTATGGCCGGATAGACCCCTCCACGGGGTTGTCGGCGCGGTTGGGTGACTTTCTCGCCACGTTCGACGAGGTCGTAGACTACGCAATCTCCGAGCGCGCGGACCTCGCGCTGTTCGCCGGTGACGCCTACAAGAGCCGCAACCCCAGCCAGACGCACCAGCGGGAGTTCGCCTCCCGAATCGCAAGGCTTGCCAATGCGGGCGTCCCGACCTTCCTGGTGGTCGGCAACCACGACATGCCCCTTACCGCAGGCCCAGCGACCGCGCTGGAGATATTCGACACGCTCGGCGTCCGGATGGTGCACGTGGGCGAGCGGCTGGGCACGCACGTCGTCGAAACGCCGTCCGGGCCGGTCCAGATCGTCTCGGTTCCCTGGATCAGACGCAGCCAATTCCTGGCGTCAGAGGAGCGGAGCGGGCTGACGATCGACCAGATAAACGCGCTCATACAGGACCGACTGACCGAGGGCATAAGAACGCTGGCGGAACGGCTGGACCCGACTCTGCCGGCGGTGCTGGCCGCGCATGTAACGGTAAGCTCCGCCGTGGTGGGCGGATCGTCGGGCGACAGCGTAAGGCACGGTTCCGAGCGCAGCATGATGCTGGGCCGGGACCACGTGCTGCTGCGCAGCAGCCTGGCGCGCCCGCAGTTCGACTACGTGGCGCTGGGTCACATTCACAAGCACCAGGTCGTCGGAGAGAGTCCAAAGATGGCCTACGCCGGTAGCCTCGAGCGCGTGGACTTCGGTGAGGAGGGCGACGACAAGGGCTTCTGCGTGGTCGAGTTGGACGCCGCGCTGCCCCGTGGCTCGCGGCTCAAGTCCTTCCGGTTCCAGAAGGTGAACGCCCGCAGGTTTGTAACCATCGACGTCAAGCTGAGGCTTGGCGACCAGCACCCGACGGCAACTGTGCTGAAGGAGATCGAGCGACAGCACGTCGATGGCGCCATCGTCAAGCTCAACATCGCGTACCCTCTCGAGCTCCAGGGACACCTGGGAGATGCCGAGATACGTCGGGCGTTGGATGGGGCATTCTACGTGGCCTCCGTATCCAAGCAACCCATCGAGCAGCCAAAGAACAGGCTCGGCGACGCCTACTCCAAGGGCACCACACCCCAGGAACTGCTGCGCCTCTATCTGGACAGCAAGGGCGTTGCAAAGGACAGGGCCGCTATCCTCATGGGCAGGGCGGAGGAGCTTTTAGTGGAGGAAGTCTGATCGATGGGCAAACTTAACCCGCGCTCGAATGCTCTCACGATTCTGGCGGCGCTCGTTCTGGCTCTGCTACTTGTCGTCGCCTGCGGCGGCGAACCCGCCGAACCCAAGAACGCTGAGCCGGAGGACGTCGGCCCGACAAACGTCGCAGCCGGAGACGCCGAGCCGCTCGAGCCGGCCCCGGACTTCGAGCTGCCGCTCTTCGGGAACGCCAACTACACAGCGGGCGATACCCTCACGCTGTCCGAGCTGGAGGGACGGCCCGTCGTGCTGAACTTCTGGTTTCCGTCCTGCCCGCCGTGCGTGGCCGAAATGCCGGACTTGGAGGCATCGTTCCAGGAGCACAAGGACGCCGGCCTGGCGTTCATCGGCGTGCAGCTAGTCGGCGTCGACAGCGAGCAGAACGGGCAGGAGTTCGTCGACAGGTTGGGCGTGACCTATGCTCTCGGCCCGGACCGCGAGGGTGAGATCGCGTTCCAGAAGTACGAAGTGCAGGGATTTCCCACCACGTTCTTCCTGGACGCCGACCACGGCATCGTGCGCAAGTGGAGCGGGCCGCTCAACCGGGAGAAGCTTGAGGAACTAGTCGCGGAGATTCTCCCCTAGCATCGTGCGGTTGCTCTGTGACACAGGCAACGCCTGCGGGAGGCGGAGAAGCCAGGGGAAAGCAGCGCGGCCAAGCCGTGCGCGGCGGTTGAAGTGAGCGCAGGCGACGTCTTCATGCTCGTGGTCAGGTGGCTGCACGTGGTGTCGGCGGTGGCCTGGGTGGGCGGCAGCCTCTTCTACCTGCTGGTGCTGCGCCCCGCGTCCCGGCGCCATCCTCGCGCGGCGGAACTGCTGGGCGAGGCCGCCGCTATCGAGTTCCGGGCGCTGGTGGACACCTGCATCATCGTGCTCGTGGTCACCGGCGGGGTTCTCACTTTCCACCGCCTCGAATCGGCCGCCGTCGGAGCCGCCTACGTCCTGGTGCTTGCGGCGAAAGTGGCGCTGGCCGCGGCGATGTTCACGCTCGCTTGGAGAAGACGCCGCACCGTCACGTCGGTCGCGCCCGAACTGCGGACAGATCGCCCACCGGGACGGCTGGCGCGGGTCTCACGCGCGCTGTCCGGCTACAACCTCATCGCGATACTGGGGGTGCTGGTCTTTATGCTGGCCGACCTGCTCGCGGCGCTGTACGAGCTCGCCATCGCGGGGTGACGCCGCACTCTCTGTTCGCCAATTGACGCATCTACTGTGCGGTGCTATCGTTTGGCGTGCGACCGGGGCCGCCAACGCGCGCCCCGACGCTTACTCATTGATACGAAGGAGCGTTCGACTAACTCCAATGGCGAACAGTTCACAAGCGCAGCCTCGACAATTGGCCTCCATAGACTACTTTGGCAAGCGCGCCGGACGCTACCGCGAAAGCCACGGCGACCAGAAGGCGCTGGCCCAACTGGTGCGCATGGCGGACCCGCAGGGCGGCGAGTTGGTGCTGGACGTGGGAGCAGGCCCCGGTCACCTGGCGTGCGCGTTCGCGCCGCACGTGCGGCAGGCGGTGGCAAGCGACGTCGCCATGCTGATGCTGAGGGAGGTCCCTGTCGTCATGCGGGATAGGGGAGTGGCGAACCTGTGGCGGGTAGCGGCAGACGCCCAGGCGCTGCCGTTCGCGGACGAGCGGTTCGACATCGTGACCTCGCGCCTCGCGGCGGCGCATTTCCCGGACCACCAGGGAGCGGTGAGCGAGATGGCGCGGGTATGCAAGACGGGCGGGATAGTGCTGGTGGCCGACAGCATGGGGCCGGAAGACGCGGCGGCGCAGGCTTACGTGGACCAACTGGAGTGGCTGCGCGATTCCAGCCATGGATGCAATCGCAGCTTCACGGAGTGGAACGCGGCCTACCGCGCGGCCGGCCTGGAGGTCGAGCAGGTGTACGTTACCAGCGGTCGGATGAGGTCGCTGGAAAACTGGATGGCCCGCGCCGACACTCCGCCCGACAATCAGCAGCGCATCCACAGCCTGATCGAGAACGCCCCTGAATCGCTCAAAGAGCACATAGACATCGGGCGCGACGGCGAGGGCAACCTGTTCTTCAGCACATCCCAGATACGCATACTGGGCCGCAAACGGTAGCGGCGGAATGACGCTCGTTCCCGCGGAGAGCGGGGATCCGTAACCGCCGCCCAATGGAGGCTCCTGATGGCAACCGCCGACCACAAGAGGCCGCCGGGGATATCCACCGAGGTCCCCTGGTACGATCTGTTACCGGACCCCGAACCGCCCGAGGACGGCATGCAACAGGACGAACCTATCCGCCACGTCATGTCGATACTCGGAGCACGTTACGCGAACGATCCGACCACACTGTGCTGCGGCCCATCGGTCAACGTCATCTGCGACTCGCGCGTACCCGGCTCGGTCGTGGTGCCCGACGGGTTCATCGTCTTCGGCCTGGAAGTGGACTCCAGGGCGATAAGGCGGGACCGCCGGAGCTACCGGATCGATGAGTGGGGGCAGACCCCCGCGTTCGTCCTGGAGGTGGCGTCGGAGAGCACAGCCTCCCGCGACCTGGGCGAGAAGCGCGACATCTACGCGCGCATGGGCGTGCAGGAGTACTGGCGCCTGGACCTCCGAGGCGAGTACTACGGGGAGCCCCTGGTGGGAGAACGACTGGTGGATGGGGAGTACCGGCGGTTCGAGGCGCACACCGAAGACAACGGAGACATATGGTCTCGCAGCGAGGTCCTGGGCGTGAGCTTCGTGTATCGCGTGGAAGACGGGTACGGCAGGTTTCTGCTGAGGGACAGCGAGAGCGGCGAGTGGCTGCACACGCTGGAGGAATCGGAGGCGGCCCGGCAGGCTGCGGAGGAGCGGGTCCGACTGCTACAGGCGGAGCTCGACAGTCTGCGCCGTCAACGAGGTTAGCCCAGAGAGTCCGCAAACCCCCTCCCGTCGACGGAGGAGGGGATGACGATTAGAGGAACGCACTCGTGAAAGAGGAACTGATGGATATCCTGGCGTGCCCCCTTTGCCGTGGCACGCTCAGTCTCAGCGTCGACAAACGTGAGGGCGACGAAATCGTGGAGGGCAGCCTCCACTGCGCCGACTGCGGCGAGGCGTTCCCCATCGAGGACACCATCCCCAACATGCTGCCGCCCGAACTGCGCGTCTGACGCGACTCCGGGTCCCGACTTTGCCCGGGCAGCCACGCCGCCGCGCCCGGACTCGTAAACTTGCGGCAATCGGCGTTATCTGGTAGTGTCAAATCCTGATACTGCAACAGGTGGTGACCGGTTTCCGACATGGTTGTGCGCCGCATTGTCGACCAAAAGAGAGACGAGCTTCGCGAGAAGCGGGAACAGGCCCTGCTCGGCGGCGGGGAGCGGCGCATAGCTGGCCAGCACTCGCGTGGCAAGCTCACCGCGAGAGAACGCATTGCGATGCTCCTCGACGAGGGCACGTTCGAGGAGCTCGACGCCTTCGTTCTGCACCGCTCGGTCGAGTTCGGCCTGGACAGGCAGCAGTTTCTGGGCGACGCGGTTGTCACCGGGTACGGCAAGGTCAACGGACGGCTCGTCTTCGTCTATTCGCAGGACTTCACCATTCTAGGCGGGTCTCTGTCAGAGGCCGTGGCCCAGAAGGTGTGCAAGGTAATGGACCTCGCCGCCTCGACCGGCGCGCCCGTCGTCGGCCTGATAGACTCCGGCGGCGCGCGCATCCAGGAAGGCGTGGACAGCCTGGCGGGGTACAGTTCGATGTTTCACCGCAACGTCCGCGCATCGGGCGTGATACCGCAGATATCGGTGATCCTCGGCCCCGCGGCCGGCGGCGCGACATACTCGCCGGCGCTGACGGACTTCGTGTTCATGGTCGAGGGTGTGGGGCAGATGTACATCACCGGCCCCGACGTGATTCGCTCCGTGACCGGTGAAGACGTGAGTCACGAGGAGCTTGGCGGAGCGGCCGCCCATGCCGCAAAGAGCGGGGTGGCGCACTTCGCGTTCGCGAACGAGGAGGAGTGCTTCGCTCAGATCGCCAGGCTGCTTTCCTTCCTCCCGCAGAACAACATGGAAGAGCCGCCACGGTATCCGTCGCGCGACGACGCCGAGTTGTGGGACGAGGGGCTTGCGGAGCTCGTGCCGGACAATCCCAACCAGCCTTATGACATGCTGGAAGTGATAGGCCGAGTGGTAGACGACGGCGAGTTCATGCAGGTGCACGAGCGGTTCGCGGGCAACGTAGTGGTGGGCTTCGCCAGGATCGACGGGCGGCCTGTCGGCATCGTCGCAAACCAGCCCTTTTTCCTGGCGGGTGTGCTGGACATCGACTCTTCGGTCAAGGCCGCCAGGTTCGTCAGGTTCTGCGACGCCTTCGACTTCCCGCTGGTCACGTTCATCGACGTTCCGGGGTTCATGCCCGGCACCACCCAGGAGCACGGCGGCATCATCCGCCACGGCGCCAAGCTCATCTTCGCGTACGCGGAGGCGACGGTGCCCAAGGTGAGCGTCATCACTCGCAAAGCCTACGGCGGCGCGTACATCGTGATGAGCAGCAAGAACCTGGAAGGCGACATCAACTACGCCTGGCCCACCAGCGAGATAGCCGTGATGGGCGCGGATGGGGCCGTGAACATCGTGTATCGCGGCGAGTTGAGAGACTCCGACCGTCCCGACGAGCTGAGGGCGGAGTTGATACGCGACTACGACGAGAGGCTGATGAACCCTTACATCGCCGCCAGCCGCGGCATGATCGACGACGTGATCGACCCGGCCGAGACGCGGCGGCGAATCGCGCGCGCGCTGGATATGCTGGAGAACAAGCGGGACTCGATGCCGTTCAAGAAGCACGGGAGCATCCCGCTTTGATATCGCCCGCGGGCGACAGTCCGGCTCCCGACCAGAGGCTTGTCGCCGCCATCACCGCGGCGGTGCAGGCGTTTTTGAATCAGGAGGCGGCGCCTCTGCCTCGCGCCCGGAGCGCGCGGAGCGGCCGGGCCTGGAAGCTCGCCTCCCGGAACCCATCCTTCGAATCCCCGGCAATGCGGGCGCTGTCCTGGCGAGGTCGCTAGCGCACGCCCCCGCACCGCCGCCGAATGAGAGCTGCTGAATTGGCTGCCAATCCTATCAAGATAACGGACACCACCTTCAGAGACGCCCACCAGAGCCTCCTCGCCACGCGGCTCGAGATGGCGGACATGGAGCCCATTGCCGCCGCCATGGATGCGATCGGCTACTACTCCTTGGAGGTTTGGGGCGGCGCGACTTTCGACGCCGCGACCCGGTTCCTCGACGAGGACCCGTGGGACAGGTTGCGCACCTTCAAGAGTCTCATTCCCAACACGCCCCTGATGATGCTGCTCAGAGGCCAGAGCCTGGTGGGATATCGGGCCTACGCCGACGACGTGGTGGACGCTTTCATAGACCGCGCGGCCCACGTGGGCATCGACATCTTCCGAGTTTTCGACGCCCTAAACGACGAGTGGAACCTCGAACGCGCCGCCCATGCGGTCAAGGCCAGCGGCAAGCATCTCCAGATGGCGATCTGCTACTCCATCACGGAGGGAGGGCGACTCGGCGGTCCCATCTACTCGCTCGATTACTTCGTCGACAGGGCCAGGCGGTTCCAAGAGCTTGGGGCCGACAGCATCTGCATCAAGGACATGGGCGGCGTGCTGGCCCCGTATGACGCCTACGAACTGGTGACCGCGCTCAAGCGGGTGCTGAACGTGCCGCTACAGTTGCACACGCACTACACGAGCGGGATGGCGTCCATGACGGCGTTGAAGGCAATCGAGGCGGGTGTGGACGTCGTCGACACGTGCCTAGCCCCGCTGGCGCTGCGCACCGCCCAGCCCGCAATCGAGCCGCTGGAGGTGGCGCTGCGCGGCACCGAGCGTGACAGCGGCCTCGATCTCGCGGCCATCCTGGAGATTGGCGATTACCTGGAGTCCGTCCTGCCCAAGTACCGCCACCTTATGCAGGACCCCAGGTCCGCCGTCATCGACGTTCGCGTGCTGGACCACCAGATACCCGGGGGCATGGCGAGCAATCTCATCTCGCAGCTTCGCGAGGCGAACGCCCTCGACAGGCTCGACGAGGTGCTGGCCGAGGTGCCGAGGACGAGGCGAGACCTGGGCAACCCCCCGCTGGTGACGCCGATGAGCCAGATGATCGGCTCGCAGTCGGTGAGCAACGTGCTGTTCGGCAGGTACGCCATGGTCTCGGACCAGGTGCGGGAGTACGCCTCCGGCATGTACGGACGCCCGCCCGCCCAGCTCGATCCGGAGGTCAGGGGCATCGCCCTCAGAGGCGACGCACGGGAGAGCCAGCCCGTTTCGGGCAAACCGTCCGACCTGCTCGACCCGGAGATGGACAAGGCCGCCGACATGATCAAGGAGTTCTCAGATAACGTGGAGGACGTGCTCACCTACGCGCTATTTCCGTCCACGGGTATGAGATTCCTGCGCCGGAAGCACGGCCTCGATCCCAAGCCGGAAAGGCAGGCGCCAGTCGCCCCCGCCGAGACCGACGCGGCAAGCCCGGACGAGATGCCGGAAAAGAGCGCCCGAACGCGTGCATTCAACGTTTTCGTGGAGGGCTCCTTCTACAAGGTGGAGGTAGACCCTCTGCAGCCGGTGACAACGGCGGTGGTACAGCCACAGCGCCCCCCCACCGCGCCGCCGCAGGCCCCAGTTGCGCCCCCGGTTCCATCGGCGCCGCAGGCCGCGGAAGGGGAGGCGGCCATTACCGCGCCCATGCCGGGTATCGTGCTGCGCTACGTCGTTGAGGAAGGCCAGCACGTAAACGCAGGCGACCCTGTGCTGGTGCTCGAGGCGATGAAAATGGAAAACACGCTCCCGTCTCCGATCAGCGGCTCTGTCAAGTCGCTTTCGTTCGACGTGGGAGTGACAGTATCGAAGGACGACGTTCTGGCGGTGATAGCGCCGTGACGCACCGCCCCTATATTCGGCCCGGAGCCGAACAACCTCACTTGAACCGCAAAATCCGAAAGGAGTCAGAATGGCATACGAGCAAGTAATCGAGTCCGCGAAGGAGCACTTTGGAACGGTGCTCCAGCAGCAGCTTGAGCGAGTCGAGCGGCTGAAGGAGGAAGGCGACTGGACCGACTACTCCTCCGTCAGCCCCATCATTATCGGTATGCTGGGCGGCGACGGCATCGGCCCCTCCATCAGCGAGGAGACCCAGGCAGTGCTGGCGTACCTGCTGCGCGACGAGGTGGCCTCCGGCAAGGTCGAGTTTCGCGTCATCGACGGCCTGACCATCGAAAACCGGGCCGAAAAGCTCCAATCCATCCCCGACGATGTGCTGGCTGAGATCAAGCAGTGCCACGTCACGCTCAAGGGGCCTACGCACACGCCTGAGCGGGGCGACGGCTGGCCCAACATCGAGAGCGCCAACGTCTCCATGCGCAAGGAGCTGGATCTGTTCGCCAACGTCCGCCCGGTGCGCATTCCCAGCCAGGGCGTGGACTGGACATTCTTCCGCGAGAACACCGAGGATATGTACGCGGTGGGCAGCCAGGGCCTGAACGCCACCGACGACCTGGCTATCGACTTCCGCGTCATCACCAGCCAGGGCTCCGAGCGCATCATCGACGCGGCGTTCGCCCACGCGCAGCGCACCGGCAAGGACCGTGTGACGATCGTCACCAAGGCCAACGTGGTGAAGACCACAGACGGCAAGTTTCTGGACATCGCCCGGAAGGTGTCCGAGCGCTATCCCGGCATCGAGTGGGACGGCTGGTACATCGACATCATGACCGCCGCGCTCATCAACCCGGCCCGCCAGAAGGACTTCCAGGTGCTGGCCTTGCCGAACCTGTACGGCGACATCCTCACCGACGAGGCGGCCCAGATCCAGGGCGGCGTCGGCACCGCTGGCAGCGCCAACGTCGGCAAGAGCTACGCAATGTTCGAGGCCATCCATGGCAGCGCCCCCCGCATGGTGCAGGAGGGCAGGGCGCAGTACGCCGACCCCAGCTCGCTGCTCCGCGCGGGCGCGATGATGCTGGAGCACATCGGCTTCGAGGACTTGGGCGGCAAGCTACACAAGGCGCTGGACATCTGCGGACAGTACGAGCGCAAGGTCATCACCACCGGCCGCAACACCGGCGCGACGAGCCGCGAGTAC
This sequence comes from Dehalococcoidia bacterium, assembly GCA_034422735.1. Classification (GTDB taxonomy): domain Bacteria; phylum Chloroflexota; class Dehalococcoidia; order Lucifugimonadales; family CATOSD01; genus CATOSD01. Next base: position 17,461 of record DAOUJL010000031.1, read on the forward strand.
GGCCAGTACATCATGTCCACCGTCGAAGACCCTACCGTCGAGGACAGGTGGCAGGAGTACGTAAACACCGTCGGCTAAAGCAGTCGCGTTCACGTCCCGGCAGAGGCGGGCTTGAAACCCGCCCGCTGGGACTTATACGCTGGGACTTATACAAGGGGAGACCGTTCCCAGATGAAGGTAGTCAGGGCACACAACATGACCCGGGAGGCCGCCGTCGACAAGATGGCGTCGAGATTCGACGAGTTCGTGTCCGAATTCGATGACACCGTCTCCGGCGTGAGTCACGCCTGGGCGGACAGCACATTGGAGTTCGAGTTCAAAGCGCGCGGCCTTAACTTCAAGGGCGCGCTCGAAGTGACGGACACGGACTACGAAATCGAGCTCTCGATTCCGCTCGCCCTTCGACCGTTCGAGGGCCTGGTGGCGGAAAAGCTGGAAGAGGGCCTGGACGACTTCCTGGAGGAGTAACTGTATTCATGCGCAGCAAGGTAACAGTGGTAGGGGCGGGCAACGTAGGAGCCACCGCCGCACAACGCATCTTCGATAAAGGCTACGCCGACGTGGTGCTGATCGACATAGTCGAGGGGCTTCCCCAAGGCAAGGCGCTCGACATGCTCGAGGCCGGGCCGATCCTCGGCTCGGACGCCTCCGTAGTCGGCACGAATGACTACGCCGACACCGCCGGCTCCGACATCGTGGTCATCACATCTGGCGTGGCGCGTCGGCCCGGCATGAGCCGCGACGACCTGCTGCTGACCAACATGAACATCATCACCAGCGTGGTCGGCCAGGTCGTGGAGCACTCGCCGGATGCAATGCTGCTAGTCGTTACCAATCCCCTCGACGCCATGGTGCAGCGCGCGTTCCAGGTGAGCGGCCTGCCCAAGGAGCGCGTGTTCGGCATGGCCGGCATTCTCGACACCGCGCGCTTCCGCACCTTCATCGCCCAGGAATTGGGCGTGTCGGTCGAGGCGGTGGCCACGTTCGTGCTGGGCGGGCACGGCGACACCATGGTCCCCATCGCCGCCAGCACGACCGTAGGCGGCACGCCGCTGTCTGTGCTACTGCCGCCAGAGCGCGTCGACGCGCTGGTGAAGCGCACGCAGGACGGCGGCGCGGAGATAGTGAACCTGCTCAAAAGCGGCAGCGCCTACTACGCACCGTCCGCGGCCATCGTGCAGATGGTGGAGTCCATCCTGTTCGACAAGAAGCAAATCCTGCCGTGCACGGCTTACCTGGAGGGAGAGTACGGCATTGATGGCATCTACGTCGGCGTGCCCGTCAAGTTGGGCGCAGGCGGCGTGGAGGAGGTCATCGAGTTCCAGCTCACGCCGGACGAGGCCGCCGCGCTCCAGCACTCCGCCGACGCCGTGCGCGAGCTCATCGAGGTGATGGCCGCGGCGGGATAAGGGGCCTAGGCGCAATCGGTGATCAGTCGCCTTTGTCAGGACACGACACGCGCCGCCCCATCACTGTGATACATTAAACACATGCAGGAGTGGCAGAGCGAGAAATGGCCGCGTCGCCACGTTATAGCCGCCCCTTTTGGAATACTGGCGGCTACGGCGTTGCTGGTTGGCCTCGCTGAGAATTGGCAATGGAGTTACCCGGCAGTCGTCCGCACGGCCGGGGCGTTGGTTGACCTAGGCGTAGTCGTGTACACCGCGCTGGCCGTACTGGTGGAGTTAGGATACTGGGCCATGTTCTACGCAATGGAAAAGACGAATTCGCTGCTGAAGAGAGAGCGCGAGAAGGGTCGCGAGGAAGGCCGCGAGGAAGGCCGTGCCGAGGAGCGCGAAAACGCTCGTGCAGAGCGCGAAGCTCTACTGGAGTACCTGAGACGGGAGAAGGGCATAACGCCTGACGACCTTCCGTCACCATAGTATCCGCTCGCGGGTCGTGGCCAAGGTAGGCGGCCTGGATAGCTAGCAGACTAACCGAGCATTCGCTGAAGGGACGCTCCGTGAGGATGACGTGCGGCTAGGCATTGCGACGGCCAGAGCGCTAATCGATCTGCTTGAGGGCCTGGTGCCGAGGCCAAATCGATAAGGCGGTTTCGGTGGCTCATCCGACTCGTTTGCCGACAAGGTGCTTACTAACGCGAGCGAGGGCCTTCCGAGGCGCATTAGAGCGTCAATTGTCGGGAGTCGCATCTCATTGCCCGCGACCTCATAGCATGGCGATGCCCGCCGCGGCGCAATCTTCGTCCTGTTGAGAGGTGCCTCCGCCGACGCCGCAGGCGCCCTCTACCACGCCATCGCGGATGATGGGCAACGCACCCTGACTCGGAATGCCATGACCTCCCTCGGCTGCGAGGATCCCTGTAATGATGGGCGTGCCCGCCCGCTCCTGCAGCTCGCCGCTGGAGCGGGCAAAGGCGGCGCTGGCAACGGCTTTGCCCTGGGAGCCGTACACCCCTGCCCAGATAGCGCCGTCCATACGGTTGAACGCTATCAGCCGCCCGCCCGCGTCGCAGACGGCAACGTTGATCTTGATGTCGAGCTCGACCGCCTTGGCGATGGCTCCGGCCACGATGCGGTTTGCCTCTTCTAGCGTGATAGCCATTAGAACCCTCCTGAGCGAGATGCGGCTATTCTAACGCAGCCACAAAGCCCTGCCAATTGCGTTCGAGGCAAGCCCTAAACTTCACGGGCGCCGAGTCTTCGCCGAAGTGACGAGTGGCGGTGGTCCGAGGGCGTTTCTGCTACAATGTGCCCCGGTGATTCCGATAGCACAGGGGCCGCCGAGTCGCGCGCGACACCCACATATCTGAAAGGAAAAGACTACCATGCCAGAAGGTGATATTGGTTTCGTAGGACTGGGCATCATGGGGCGGCCCATGGTCCGCAACCTGTTGAAGGCGGGCTACTCACTGACCGTCTACGACATCGTCGGATCGGCGGTCGAGGAGATGGTCACGGAGGGCGCGGCCGGCGCGTCGTCGGCCCGCGAGGTCGCCGTGAAGGCCCCCGTCGTCATAACGATGGTGCCGGACTCGCCGCACTCTGAGGCGGCCATCCTCGGCGAGGGCGGCGTGCTGGAAGGCGCGTCCAGCGGATCCGTCGTCATCGACATGAGCTCCATCGCCCCCGGCAGCTCCCAGAAGATAGCCGCCGCCTGTGAGGCGCAGGGCGTCAGCTTCCTCGACGCGCCCGTCAGCGGCGGAGAGCCGGGAGCCATCGCGGGCACTCTGGCCATCATGGTGGGCGGCAAGAAGGACGTGTTCGATGCCCACTTGGAGTTGCTGGGCCACATGGGATCGAGCATCGTGCTGTGCGGCGATTACGGCGCGGGCAACACAACCAAGCTCGCCAACCAGATCATCGTTGCGGTCAATATCGAGGCCGTGGGCGAGGCGCTCACTCTCGCCAGCAAGGCGGGCCTCGATCCCAACGTCGTGTTCGACGCCATCAAGGGCGGCCTGGCCGGCAGCTCCGTCCTCAACGCCAAGGGGCCGATGATGATAGCCGGCGACTTCCAGCCCGGCTTCCGCATCAACCTTCACCAGAAGGACCTGCGGAACGCCCTGTTGACCGGACAGGAGCTGGGCGTTCCTCTGCCGGTCACCGGCCTGGTGCAGCAGATGATCGGCTCGCTGGTCAACGACGGCAAGGGCGATCTGGACCACTCGGCGATCGCCAACTTCATCGAGGACATGGCGAACACGAAGATCAGCGGCCAGTAGTCACCCCCATCCTAACCTTCCCCCTCGAGGGGGAAGGGAATTCTGAAGGAGAGACCTGTCATGCAATTCGGCGTAGGTCTGGACGGCACACTGGGTCTGTCGGTCGAGGACGAAATGGAGATGTCGCGCGAGGCGGCGCGCCTGGGTTACACCAGCATCTGGACGCCGGAAGGCACGGGCCAGGATTCGTTCCAGGTGTGCAACTACCGCTGGGCGGCGTCCCGCGACGTGGTGCCCGAGGGCCTGCACACCGGCATATCGGTGTCCCCCGTGATGTGGCGCTCGCCCATGGCCTTCGCCATGAGCGGCGGCACCATGAGCCAGGTGACCGGCGGGCGCTTCTACATGGGCATCGGCGCGGGCGGCGTGTACCAGCCCCGCGCCAGGCAGCAGACCGGCATGGCCCACGTATCGGCGCTGGCGATGATGCGGGACTACCTGACCGTCATTCGCGGCCTGGTCGCCGGAGAGCGCGTCACCCACGAGGGAGAGACGGTCACGCTGCGCGGCGGCCGGCTCGGCATCCGGCCCGCCCCGAACACGCCCGTCTACCTCGGCGCGCTCGGCCCGCGTATGCTGGAGCTTGCCGGCGAGGCGGCGGACGGCGCGAGCCTGAACTGGTGCGACTCCGAGCGCGTGGCGTGGAGCCGCGAGCGCGTCGACGAGGGCGCGAAGAAGGCGGGCAGGGACCCGTCCGAGGTGAAGCTGGCGGAGTACATCCGCGTCTGCGTGGACGACGACGAGGACGCCGCGCGCCGAGCCTTCGCGCTGTCCACCATGAACTACGCCCTCGGCGCCCGCGTGCCGACCGAGCGGCAGCGGCAGCTCGGGTACCGGGCGCACTTCGAGCGCATGGGCTTCACCGACGCGCTGCGCGAGCTCGACGAGATGCGCACGAACGGGGCGTCACGAGAAGAGGTCGCGGACGCATTCCCCGGCGAGTTGCTCCTCAAGGTGGGCTACTTCGGCAAGCCCGACGGCGCCGCCGCGCACTTCCGCGCGCTCGCCGAGGGCCTCGACATCGCGATGGTCAGGGTGGTGGCCGCCCGCCCCGGCGTCGACTCCACGCTCGCGGCGATGCGCGCCTGCCGCCCCGAGCTTCTGGGCTAGAGGCCGCCGCGGGGTATCATCCACTAAGAAACTATCTCAAAATGGTCAGATGCCACTGACGACGGAACCACAGAAGCGTACATGCGAGTTGTAGCAATCCAAGGTAGTTCGACGCCTTCTTGTCGTAGCGGACCA
>DAOUJL010000032.1:0-3455 GCA_034422735.1 Dehalococcoidia bacterium
GGCTGGTGCGGGACTTGGTGAGGAAGCTCCGCCGCAAGCTGGGGGACAACGCCGCCGACCCCAGGTTCATCTTCACCGAACCCCGCGTCGGCTACCTGATGGCGACGGGGGAGGGGTCACAGACTGAGGAGGGGTGAGGGACACCATCCCTCATCCCTCTCTGGCCGCTCTCGTCCGACGGGATGGGAGACTGGCTCGCCCTACAGGGCCAACGCGAACCGGATCTGAAAGGTTCTTGATTTTATCAAGTCTGGTGGACCTCCTTGGCCTCGAACTCGGCCATGAAGTGGTTCATCTTGTTGGCGATCTTCGCCTTGGGAGACAGGCTCTGCGGCGGTGTACGGCGGACGGCGGGCGTGACCACCCGGACGCCGTCTACGTACTGCCTGGCGAAGCCGGCGAAGTCCAGCGGCAGGCAGTAGATCGCCACGTTCGCCCCGTCGTGCAGTCGCGTGTTTATCAGGCCGCGGCTCACCACGTGCGTAATGGACCAGTCGTCGCTGGGTCCCAGCAGATGCCGGTTCGCCTCCACGACGTCGAGAGTGACTCGCTCCATCTCGTCCTGGGAAAGACCCGGATCGATGCGCGTGTAGAGCATGGAGCGATAGAGCCTGTCGAGGTGCGCGCCAAGCTTGAAGGGTTCCCCGCCGAACGTGCGCGTCATGTCGTATACCGAATCGCCCCAGCGAAACCCCCTGTCGAATACGGAGATCACCGCCTGGCTCTCGGGCACCGTGTTGCCGTTCACGTAAGCTACTCGCTCTGTGCTCTGTGTCATGTCTGCTCCTTTCTTTCGTGGCAGATTGTCTCGGATGTGCCGTTCGCATTGACACCGATTCCGGCGCGTTCTACACTCGCAGACACTTGCCGAGATCGTACACTTTCTCCGCCGACTCGCCTCTGATCCGGTCGCCACAGGCCAGAGAGTCGAAATGTCCTACACCTGGTACATTGCGGTATCCCTGCTCATGCGGACCGTTGTTGGGCTTGCGCTGTCCCTCATCTTGGGCACGCTAGCCATGTTCGTCATTCGCGCGGTCTTCGCCGCCGCCGGAGGCGACTGGTCTCAGTTTCTGTTCACCCTGTGCTGGTTCTCCGCGATTGGCATCGGGGGCGGCCTGGGCGGCTTCATTCCGTGGGTCAACCTGGAGTCCTCCCGCGAGGCGCGCAAGATACTCTACGTCAATCTGGGCATAGCCCTGCTCGCCGCCCTGGGCGGGGCGTGGGGCGGCTACCTGTACAAGGTCGTTCTGACCGACTCGCTCACGCCCTTCACGGGCAGAGAGGTCAGCTCCACGGCCATTTTCGGGGCGGCCGTGGCGGTCAATCTCGTGATCGTGCCGATTGCCCTATACCGACGCGCTCGCGAAGGGTGGTAGGTCCGTCGCCGGTCCCACGCCGCGTCCGTTCCGCGCCCGGACTCGATGCGACAGGACACCGGCGCGCAGTTACGTGACCGCCCGCCGATGCCCTCCTTGGTTCTATGCGACCGGCGGCGTCAGCCGCGTGTGCGACCTGGCCGCCGGTCGCGAAAAACCGCCGATTAGCGCTTCCTGAACAGCCAGAGGTAGGCCGCCTCGCGCTTCTCCACCTTCCAGTCCCACTCGTTGGATACGCCGTAGACGAAGTTCAACTGGTAGAGGCCCAGGACGGCGTGAGACCTGTTGAGAGCTCCGTAGGCCTCCTTCCACTTGGCGGTACGAGCCGCCCCGACGGGGAGCACTTTGGCCTCGTTGCCCAGTCGGATCCAATCGTTGATGTACTCGTCCTCCCAGACGCCGGGAGAGGTCTCCTCCCAGCCGCACCAGCGTATGGTGGTCACCTCTGGGTTGACGCTTCGCCAGTACCAGCCCTCAGGGTCGCCGTGGGTGTCCACGGGCAGCCTGAACTGGTAGTCCCAGTCGCAGGCGCCGGCGCCGGTCTTCTCTTCGCGGATGGCGTCGTCTGCGATGAAAGCCACGGCGTTGATGCCTGCCTCCGCCACCATGTCCGCGACGACCTGGTTCTGCCTCACGTCCTCGTTGTAGACGCCCCTGGGCGCGAGGAACTCGATCTCTTCGTCGTTGTACAGGCCCTCTGCCTTCAGCTCCGCGACGAGCCTCTTGGCGTTGTCGAGGTCGTAGTTAGGGAATGGAGGCTCGTTCTCGTCATAGAGCAGGCTCGTGGACGGCACGTTGTACCTGAGCAGCGAGCCGAAACCGCCCAGTACTTCGTTTAGCACCGTCTCTCTGTCGATGGCCTCGCTTATCGCCTGGCGGAGCCTCCGCTCCTTGAGCACGGGCTGGCGACCCACGTTGATGTAGTAAACCTGGACGTCGAACTGCCCTTCGGACATTATCCGATGGTCCGGGCTGTTGTTGATCGTCTCCACCTGCGGAATGAGCGGGTTGACCAGCCAGTCGATTTCGCCGCTCAGGAGCGCGGCCAGCCTGGTTGCCGGGTCCGGTATTGCGAAGACGGTCGCCTTCTCGGGCATGACGCTTGCCTGCGGGCCGAACCAGTCCCGGTTCGCCTCCAGTTCCACCTTCTCGAGCTCGACCCAGTCCACGAACTTGTAGGCGCCCGTGCCGCCTCCAACGGGGCGAAGCCTGAAGTTGTCGAGTCCGACCTCGTTCAGCAGATCCACGTTCTCGATGCCGTTGAAGAAGTTGGTCTCCTCGAACGGCTGAATCGGGTGGGGCGTGTTCAGCGTCCAACTGAGTGTGTGCGGTCCCTCCACCGTGATGTCTATCACGTCCGTGTAGTAGGGAGTACCCCTCAGGGCCGGCTCAGCGTTCATCACGTGCTCGACGGCCTTCTTCGCCGCCTCGGCGTCGAAGGGGTCGCCGTTGTGGAACGTTACCCCCTCGCGGAGCGTCCACGTCCACTTGGTGAAGTCGCTGTTCGTCTCCCACCCGGTGGCGAGACGGCCGGACAACTCGTCGTCGATGATCTCGACTAGCGGGTCCCAGATGTTCTTCTGGAACAGCACGTTCTGGAGTGACGCCCTGTCGCGGCTGTACATGCTGTTGGGCTCGGCGCCCTGCGCCATCCGAATATGCTCCGTAGCGGTGACTTCAGCGGGGGCCGCCATCGCGGGCTCCGCCGTGGGCTGCGCCGCCGCGGCAGGGGCACTGGTGGGCGCCGCTACCTCCTCTTCGTCGTCGGCGTCACCGCAGGCGACGAGGATCGCCATCACACTTGCCAGCACGATGGCCAACCATGTGTATCGCACTAATGGGTTAAACAAGCGCTCACCTCCTGAAGTAGCTAGAGAGATTCCGGCAGTTTCGGTCTATTCCATTACTCCTTTCGCTCGAAGAGCCAGTTGCTCCTCAGTCGTCGTTTACGCCGCCATAGCGGACTTAGAAACTATCTCAAAATGGTCAGATGCCACTGACGACGGAACCACAGAAGCGTACATGCGAGTTGTAGCAATCCAAGGTAGTTCGACGCCTTCTTGTCGTAGCGGACCA
>DAOUJL010000033.1:0-81768 GCA_034422735.1 Dehalococcoidia bacterium
CCCGGTTCCGCATCACCTTGCCGACGGCGTCCCCGGCCCAATCACGCGGCAGCAGGTCGAGAGGTGCTGCGCGGTCTGTCCTCGTGGCCACCGCGCGAGCCAGTCCCGGCCCTTCCGCGTCGCCAATCCAACCGCGCTACGCGCGAACCCTTAACAACTCAATCCGATTGACGCTTACCACCTGCGGTGCTACCTTGTGACTGGCCAGGCTGGCCGCTTAGGCTCCGCGCCTTGAACGGCCCACACGGCCGCCGGCTCGAACCAGGACGCAGGGGGACACACATGGCAGGATTCACGACTCGACCCGTAATTATGGGCGCGCGCGGCGTGGTTACCGCCGGACATTACCTGGCGGCGGCCGCGGGGCTGCGTATCCTGATGCAGGGGGGGAACGCGATTGACGCGGCGGCGGCTATGGGCATCTGCGAGACGCTGCTGGAGCCGCAGAGCTGCGGCATAGGCGGCGAGGTCCCAACGCTGGTCTACTCGGCAAAGGAGCGCAAGACCTACGCCATTTCCGGCATGGGCTGGTCGCCCAAGGCGTTCACCATCGACTGGTGCCGCGACAACGGCATCGACCTGATTCCGGGCGACGGCTACCTGCCCGCGTGCGTCCCGGCGCCCGTGGACACCTGGGCCACCGCCGTCGCGCGTTTCGGCACCATGAGCTTCGCCCAGGTGCTCCAGCCCGCCATCGACATCGCACAGGACGGGTTCCCCGTCTACCAGCGGCTGCACGACACCCTCGCCGACAGCGTGGATAAGTTCACCGACCTGTACCCCACGACCGGCGAGGTGTACTACGCCGGGGGTGGCCCGCCCCAACTCGGCCATATTCTGCGAAACCCCGATTTCGCCGAGATGCTGAAGTCCATGTGCGCCGCCGAGAAGGAGGGCGCGCGCAAGAGCCGCATAGCCGGAATCGAGGGGGCCCGCGACGACTTCTACAAGGGCCGCGTCGCCGAGACGATCGCTAGGTTCATCGCCGACAACCCGGTGGAGGACGCCAGCGGCGAGGCGCACACCGGCCTGCTGTCCTACGACGACATCGCCGAGTGGCGCGCCGAAGTGGAAGACGCGGTATCTATCGACTATCACGGTTACGACGTGAGCAAGTGCCCGTCCTGGACGCAGGGCCCGGTCTTCCTCCAGCACCTGGCCATTCTGCGCCACGCCGACGTGCGGTCGCTCGGCCACAACAGCGCCGACTACCTGCACACGTGGATCGAGTCTGCCAAGCTGGCGTTCGCGGACAGGGAGGCGTACTACGGCGACCCAGGCTTCGACGACGTGCCGTTCGATACGCTGCTGTCCGGCGACTACGCGCTCGAGCGCCTCGAACAGATCGAGCGCGCCGCGTCTATGGAGCTGCGGCCCGGTGAGATCTCCGGCAGGGACGCCGCGTTCGTGGCCACCACGGTCGCCGACGATAACCGCCGCGCGCTCGGCGTTGCCGCCCGCGAGACGCGCGACCTGGGCCTGGGCCACGCCCACATCGGCGACACCACCCACCTGGACGCGATGGACGCTGAGGGCAACATGGTGGCTGCGACTCCCAGCGGCGGGTGGATAGGCTCCTCGCCGGTGATTCGCGGGCTGGGCTTCCCGCTGGGCACTCGGGGGCAGATGTTCTACCTGAACTCCGCCCGCCCCAACGCGCTGGAGCCGCGCAAGCGCCCCCGCGCGACGCTGACGCCCACCATCGTCACGCGCGGCGGAGAGCCCTTCATGGCGTTCGGCACGCCGGGGGGCGACAGCCAGGAGCAGTGGACGCTCCAGTTCTTCCTCAACCACATGGAGTTCGGCATGGACCTGCAGGAGGCGCTGGACGCGCCGACCGTGCACACCACGCACTTCCCGTCCTCGTTCTACCCGCGCGCGGCCTTCAGCGGTCGCGTTGTGGCCGAGTCGCGCATCCCCGCGGACGTGCTGGATGAGTTGCGGAAGCGGGGCCACGACGTGCAGCTCACCGGCCCGTGGGCCAACGGCAAGGTCATGGGCGTGCGATACGACAAGAACGCGGGCGTCATCAGCGGCGCGGCGTCCGCCAAGAACAACATCGCCTACGCGATGGGCTGGTGACGACCTATGCGCGTCATGGGTCTGCCCGTACAGTTCCTGGCGGTGGTGGTGGTGAGCCTGCTCATCACCATCTACCTAATCGCGGCGAGCGCCGACGCCCGGATCGAGGCCAGGGCTGCCGCGTCGCCCGGCAACGGAGCCGGGGCGGAAAGCTGGGAGCAGGCGGCGCTGATCGTCTGCCCGCTGCACTAGACCTGTGCCCTGTTCTCAGCACTCGCTTGCCCGACGACTTCCCGTGACACCAGTGGCTTTCGCGCGCCTTTGCGCTTCCCGCAACTGCCATGAGTAGCGTGGCGCGGCGCCCCGCGGGCCGGGGGCAGAACCGCGCCTTCAGTTTCCACTACGCATGGGTCATAGTCGCCATCATCGCGGCGCTGGAAATGGTCGGCACGACGATGCGCATGGCATTCGGCGTCATCGTCGACCCTCTCACCGAGACGTTCGGCTGGAGCCAGGGCGAGGTAACGCTCGCCTACGGCATTACCAGCGTGACCACCGCATTCGCGTCCCCCTGGGCCGGATCGCTCGGCGACCGTTACGGCGCGCGCATCTGCATGATTGCGGGCACCGCACTGTTCGTAGTCGGCATGGCCGCGACAGCGCTGGTCACCGAGCCCTGGCACTTCTACGTCTCCTTCGGACTCATCCTCGGAGTGTCGCAGGCGATCTTCCTGGTGCCGATGATACCCGCGGCGATGAACTGGTTCCACAGGCGGCTCGGCCTCGCCATGGGCATCATCATGGGGTCGTGGGGGGCCGGTCCGGCGATTGCCGCCCCGGTGGTGGGGCTGCTCATCGACCAGTACGGCTGGTCCACGTCGGTGTGGATTATCACAATTGCCTCCACCATCTTCATGGCCGTGCTCATCGCGCTCTTCCGCGACTGGCCGTCCGAGAAGGGCCTGCTCCCATACGGCGCCACGTCGGAGGTTTCGACAGGACGGCCGGAGAGGAACATCGACAAGCAGCGCGTGGCGCAGTTCACCGGATACATGCGCCGAACCAAGGCTTACTGGAACCTGAGCTCGATCCACTTCCTGGGCTGCGTCGGGCACGCCATCATTTTGGTGTATCTGGTGCCTCTGGCCATGCGGGAGGGGCTGACGCTGGTGACCGCCGCGGGCCTGCTGACCGTGATGTCGGGAGTGAGCACGATAACCCGCATGACGACGCCGATGCTGTGCGAACGCTACGGACCCAAGCCGGTGATGGCGCTGATGTACGTCGCGCAGGCGCTGCCGGTGCTGATGCTCTTCTGGACGCACGACGTCTGGTCGTTCTACCTGTTCGCGGTGATATTCGGAATCGGCTACGGCGGAGAGGCGGGCGGATTCCCCATCCTCAACCGCACGTACTACGGCCACGCGCCCGTAGGCTCGGCCTTTGGAGTGCAGATGCTGGGCGCGAGCCTCGGAATGGCCCTGGGCGGCTGGCTCGGCGGTCCGATCTTCGACATCACCGGCAGCTACGACATCGCCCTGTGGCTGTCGGTTGGGGCCAGCATGGCCGGCGCGGTGAGCATCCTGGCGCTCGAGTCCACCCGCAAGCTGCTGATACCGGACTGGAACAGGGAGGTCGCCGAGACCGCGCCTGGCGGGTAGGGCTACTCGCCGCCCCGCGCCGCCCTCGCGAACGCCACAATCTTGGCTGGGTCCTTCACTCCGCCGGTCTCCACTCCGCTGGACACGTCAACGCCCCACGGCGCGACCGCCGCTATGGCCCGCTCCACGTTGTCCGGTGACAGCCCGCCAGCCAGCAGCACGTCGAACCGCGCCGCAATCTCGCTGGCGATGCTCCAGTCGAACGTGCGGCCCGTGCCTCCGAGCTGGCCGGCCTCCTGCTTGTCGAGCAGCGGTATGCAGCCCGCGGACGCCGCCGTCTCCACCCGCCTCAGAGCGTCCGCCACGGCTGTCGCGTGTGGCGCGGTGTCGTCGATCCGCACCTGCCGGATGACGTCCGCCTCGACCTGCCGCCAGTAGTCAGGTCCCTCGTCGCCGCAGAGCTGCGCCAGATCCAGTCCGCAGTGTTCGATGATGTGGTTCACTTCGCTCAATGGTTGGTTGGCAAACAGGCCGACAAGCCGCGGCGAGCCGGCGCAAGCGGAACCGTCCGACGATGCGGTCACCCTACGGTACTCGTCGATGATGGAGCGCGCCTGCTCGACCTCCAGTTGCCGACGAACTCCGTGGACGAACACGAACCCCAGCAAGTAGGCGCCGGCCTCTGCCGCTACGAGGGCGTGGGCTGGCTCGCGTATCCCGCAGATCTTGAACAGCGTCATGCGAACTCCCCCAGCTTGGCCGACACGTCGTCCGCGGTGACGAGGGACTCGCCTATGAGGACGGCGTGAGCGCCCGCGGCTCCCACCCGCAGCACGTCGGCCCGGTCGGCGATGCCGCTTTCGCTGACGACGATCTTGCCCGGCGGAACCAGCGGCGCGATGCGCTCGGTCCTGGCCAGGTCCGTCACGAACGTGCGCAGGTCCCTGTTGTTGATGCCGATTATCTCCGCGCCCGCGTCCAGCGCGACGGCCAGCTCCCGCTCGTCGTGCACTTCCACCAGGCACTGCATCCAGAAGCGTTGGCTCAGCGAGAACAGTTCCGCGAGGCTGTCGGGCGTCAGCATCGCCACTATCAGCAGTATGGCGTCCGCTCCGTAGGCGCGAGCCTCGTACACCTGGTAGGGGTCGAAGATGAACTCCTTGCGCAGCACCGGAACGCCCTTACCGCGCACCGCCTGATGCGCGGCCTCCAGGTCGTCGATGGTGCCCTGGAAGTGCTCCGCGTTCGTGAGCACCGAGACCGCCGCGGCGCCGCCTTCCGCGTAGGTTTTTGCGAGCCACGCGGGATCGAAGTCGGCGCGCAGTACGCCTCGCGTGGGCGATGCACGCTTGACTTCGGCAATGACGCGCACGGACGATCCCATGAGCGTGCCGGCGAAATTCAGCGGCCTGTCCTGGATCTCGATACGCTCCTCCAGCAGTGCGATGGGTGCCTCAGCTTTCAGGCGCTCGACCTCCTCGCGCTTGGCGTCCACGATAGTCTTGAGGATGTCCGGGGTGTTGGGGTCGATCATGCGCCTCTCCACGCATCCACTAGATCGGGCAGATCGGCCACGCTCTGCGCCGGGCCGAGCGCATCGTAGTCGTCGAAGGCCTCTCGCGGCGTCACGCCCGTCAGCACGGGCAGGAACGGCACGCACGCCCTGCGGGCCGTTTCGGCGTTGGTCCTGCTGTCCCCGACGTAGAGCGCCAGGGGAGGCTCACTGCCGAGCCCCGACACTGCGCTCAGCAGACCGCCGGGGTGCGGCTTCAGCTCCGGGGCAGTGTCCGCGCCCACTATCACGTCGAAGACGCCCTCCAGCCCGTCGCGGGCGAGTATGGTGTCGATGCGGGTCTTGAACTTCTGCGTGACAATCCCCATCGCGACGCGCCGCTCCCTCAGCTCGGACAGCACACTGGGCACGAACTCGTACAGCATGGTAGAGTCTGCCATCACCTCGTCGGCCTTCTCCACGAAGAGCCGGATGTACTCCTCGGCGCGGCCCCTGTGCTGCTCGCCCGCCAGCGCGACCAGCGAGTTTTCGAGCGACAGCCCTATCGTGGCGCAGATGGCGTCGTCGCTCGCTGGAGACAGGCCCATGCCGGTCAGCGCGTGGTTCGCAGCCTCAATCACCCCGGTCGAGGAGTCTCCAAGCGTGTAGTCGAAGTCGAACACGATAGCCGTCGGCCAGCCCTCCGGAGTCCCGCGATCCAGCCTACTCAAGGGAGTTGCTCAACTCGACCAGGCCGTCCAGGGCGCGCCGCGCAGCCCCACCGTCCACGGCCTCGGCGGCAAGCGCCACGCCCGCGCCGAGCGTGTCGGCCAGCCCCGCCGCGAGCAGCGCGGCGCCCGCGTTCGCCAGCGCGATGTTCCGTGCCGGGCCGGGCTTGCCGTCCAGCACGCCGCGCAGCGCCGCCGCGCTCTCGTCGACGCTGGCCACCGCGATGTCGTTCCTGTTCGAGCGCGGTAGACCGAAATCCTCCGGAGACACCCGGTACGACGATACCGAGCCGTCCCTCAGTTCCCACACCTGCGTTTCGTCCGAAAGCGTAATCTCGTCCATGCCGTCCAGACCGTGCACCACCAGCGCCCTTTCGCTGCCCAGCCGTCCCAGCACGCGCGCCATGTTCTCGCCGACCGATGGGTCCGCGACGCCCAGCAAGTGCCTGGTCGCCCCGGCCGGGTTGGTGAGCGGGCCGAGAATGTTGAACACAGTCCTGATGCCGATTTCGCGGCGCGGTCCGGCGGCGAACCGCATCGACGGATGGTAGCGCTGGGCGAACATGAACCCGAACCCGACCTCGTCCAGGCAGCGCGCAACGCCCTCGGGGCTGAGATCAATCTTGACGCCGACCGCCTCGAGCACGTCCGCGCTGCCGCACGCGCCCGACATGGCGCGGTTGCCGTGCTTGGCTACCCTGGCGCCTGCGCCTGCGGCGACGAACGCGGCAGTGGTGGAGACGTTGAACGCGCCGGAGCCGTCGCCGCCGGTGCCGCAGGTGTCGACCAGCGAGCCCTCCACGCTAACGCGCAGCGCCTTCTCCCGCATCACCCGCGCCATGCCCGCGATCTCGTCGGGCGTCTCGCCCTTCAGCCGCAGCGCGGTAACGAACGCGCCGAACTGCGACGGCGTGGCCTCGCCGCCCATGATCTCGTCCATCACTTGCGCGGCCTCTTCCAGGCTAAGGGATTTGCCCTCGACTACTCTTGAGATGCCTTCTTGAATCATGGCGTCACCCTTCGGTGTTCAGAAAGTTGCGCAGCAGGTCGTGGCCCACCTTGGTCATGACCGACTCCGGGTGGAACTGGATGCCCTCCACCTTGTCGCTCTTGTGGCGCAGCCCCATCACTATGCCGTTGTCGGTCCACGCGGTGACCTCGAGCTCGTCGGGCAGGTCCTGCGGGTAGACGGCCAGCGAGTGGTAGCGAATCGCCTCGAACGGGTTGGGCAGACCGGCGAACACGCCCTTGCCGTCGTGGTGGATGAGCGACGTCTTGCCGTGCATGATCTCTCCGGCGCCGCCGACGACGCCTCCGTAGGCGTAGCCGATGCACTGGTGGCCGAGGCAGACGCCCAGCGTGGGGACCTTCGGTCCGAAGTGCCGCACCACGTCGTTGGATATGCCCGCCTTTTCGGGCGTGCACGGGCCGGGCGAAATGACTATCTTCTCCGGCGCGAGGTCCTCGATCTCCTCCAGCGTAATCTCGTCGTTCCGGGCGACACTCACGTCCGCGCCCAACTCGCAGAGGTACTGGTATATGTTGTAGGTGAAGCTGTCATAGTTGTCTATCAGCAGAATCACTTCTCACCCCCATCCTAGCCTTCCCCCATCAAGGGGGAAGGGACTTGTGGGCACCCCCATCCTAGCCTTCCCCCACCGAGGGGGAAGGGACCTCCAAGTCTCGCTACCCGCCGCCTTCGGCCTGGTCGATGGCGCGCATGACGGCGGACGCCTTGTGAATCGTTTCCTCGTACTCGGACGCCGGTATGCTGTCGAACACGATGCCGCCTCCCGCTTGAGCGTACGCCACGCCGTCCTTGACCACCAGCGTCCGGATGGTGATGGCGGTGTCCATGTTCCCGGAGAAGTCGAAGTAGCCGACCGCGCCGGCGTAAGGTCCGCGTTTGACCGGCTCCAGCTCGGCTATGATCTCCATGGCGCGGATCTTGGGCGCGCCGGAGACCGTTCCCGCCGGGAAGCACGCCCTGAGCGCGTCGAAGCTTGTAGCGTCGTCGCGCAGTTTGCCCTCGACGTGCGAGACCAGGTGCATGACGTGGGAGTAGCGCTCGACCTCCATCAGCTCGGTCACGCGGACGCTGCCCGGCTCGCTCACACGGCCCACGTCGTTCCTCGACAGGTCCAGCAGCATGATGTGTTCGGCGCGCTCTTTCTCGTCGGTGCGCATCCTGTGCTCCAGCGCGGCGTCCTCCTCATCCGTAGCGCCGCGCGGCAGCGTGCCCGCTATGGGGTGCATGGCGATGTTACCGTCCTCGACCTGCACCAGCATTTCGGGGGACGCGCCCACGATCTGGAAGCCGTCCAGTTCGAGGTAGTACATGTACGGCGACGGGTTGATGGCGCGAAGCGCGCGGTATATCTCGAACGGGTTGGCATCGGTGGGGCGCGCGAACCGCTGGGAGGGGACGGCCTGGATGATGTCGCCATCGACCACGTACTGCTTGGCACGTACCACGTTCGCCTCGAACTGCTCGCGCTCCATGTTCGGGGTCACTTGCCGCGACTCGCTCGGCTCGCGGGCCGGGGGATACAGCGGACCGCGCAGCCGATCCACCAGTTCGTCGATCCGGCCCACCGCGTCCCGGTAGGCGGCCTCCACGTCACCGTCCAGGTGCGCGTGGCTCACCACCCTCAGCTTGTGTCCGACGTGGTCGAATACCACGAAGGTGGTGGTCAGCATGAAGATGGACTCCGGCACGCCCAGGGTGTCCTTCTCCGGTGAGGGCAACCGCTCGAAATAGTTGACCGCCTCGTAGGAGAGATAGCCGACCATACCCCCGTTGAAGCGCACCGCCGGACCTATGTCGGCGATGGTGAACTCGGACAGCGCCTTCTCCACCGGAATCAGCGGATCGACCGCCCCCTCCGCCTGCCCCGGCCCTGTCTTGACTATGCGCGTCGGCTCCGTCCCGATGAAGCTGTAGCGTGCGAGCTGCTCCCCGCCCTCCACGCTTTCGAGCAGAAAGGAGTACGGTTTCCGCGCGACCTTCAGGTAGGCCGATACCGGCGTCTCCAGGTCGGCGTTTATCTCGACGTAGACCGGCACCAGGTTGGCCGACTTTCCCAGCCGCTTCACCTCCTCGAGGGAGGGATAGTATTTCTGGTTGGTTGCTCGTGTCCCTGCGCTGGTCATCCCTTCCTCCCGGGCAGTATCAGGCCCATGCGATGTTTCACTTCCTCCAGCTTGGGATCGGCGACCGCGCGCGCCTGGTCGGCGCCCCTCTCCAACAGCCGGTCCAACTCGGCGACGTCCTCCATAAGCCGGTTGTGGCGCTCCCGGATGGGCGTCAGCGCCTCGATGACGACCTCCGCCACCCTGTTCTTCAGGTCGCCGTAGCCGCGGGCGTCGGCGAAGTCGGACTCCACCTCCGCCTCGGTCTTGTCGGTTATCACCTTGTAGATACCCAGCAGGTTGTTCACGCCCGCCCGGTCCGGCTCGTCGGAAAAGCGGATTTCGTTCTCGTTGTCGGTCACGGCGCGCCGGATGGAGCGCTGGATCTCGGCGGGTTCGTCGAGCAGCCGCACCGCGTGGCCGCGAATGTGCGAGAAGCTCTTGGACATCTTGACGTTGGGGTCGTTGAGCCCCATCACGCGGCCGCCGATTTCGGGAATGACCGCCTCCGGCACCACGAACGTGTCGCCGTAGACGCGGTTGAACCGCTGGGCGATGTCGCGGGCAAGCTCCACGTGCTGCCGCTGGTCCTCGCCGACCGGCACTTCGTGCGCGTCGTACAGGATGATGTCGCCCGCCATCAGCACCGGATAGTCCAGCAGCCCGGTCGACACCCGCTCCTGGTTGTCCGCCTTCTCCTTGAACTGCGTCATGCGCTCCAGCCAGCCCACCGGCGTGACGCAGTTCAGCAGCCAGCACCCCTCCGCGTGCGCGGTGACGTGGCTCTGGATGAAGATGGTGCTCTTGTCCGGGTCCAGCCCCGCCGCGAACAGCATCGCCGCCAGCGAGCGCGTCTGGTGGCGCAGCTCGTCGGGGTCCTGCGGCGTGGTGAGGGCGTGCAGGTCCACGATGCAGAAGAAGTTCTCCTTTTCCGCCTGCCTGTCCGCCCAACCCTTGATGGCGCCCAGGTAGTTGCCGAGCTGCACGTCGCCGCTCGGCTGGATGCCGCTGAACACACGCCTTCGAGTCTGGCTGGACTCGCTTGCCCGCTCGTTCTCGGTCTTGACCTGCGTGCTCATTCCTGTTCCTCCAAGTGTACCTTCACCCAACAAAAAACCCGTCCTGACAAGGGACGGGTTCTCAATCCGTGGTGCCACCCAATTTCAGCCGCCAGCACGGGCGGCATCTCTGGCAGACGGGGAGGAGCCGCGCAATGCGCAACCTCCGCATCTTGGGCTGTGATAACGGCGCCCATCCCGTCCCGCCCTACAACCGGCGACCGACCGATATTCGGGTGGCGGCTCCCAGGTCCATTCAGCTTCCGCGCCAGCGCCGGCTCTCACCTTGCCCGGCTCTCTGAGGCCCCGCTTGGAAGCGTACTACTCCTGTTCTTAGCCTTTCGAATCTGAAATGTCCGACAAAGTATAGAGACCGTTTTCCAGAAATGTCAAGCGATGGACTCGCCGGCAAACGAAGTTGCAGGCTGCACACTAACTAACTACAATACTATATGGAGGAAGCATCCGAGGATCTTTGAGGAGGATACACGGCATGACGATAGACCGAGCCAAGATGTACCGAGATATGGCGCTTCGAGGCAAGTATCGCAACTTGTACACGCACCTATGCGGCCTTCCTGCCCAGGAGTGGCGGACGACCTTCAGCGAGATCGAGTCTATCCTGGGCTTCGAATTACCCGCGTCAGCGCGTCTTCACCGGCCCTGGTGGGCAAATCAGAGCGCCAGTAGCGGGCACAGCCATGCGCTTGCCTGGGGCGTCGCCGGTTGGGAGACAGCGGAGGTCGACATGGACGCGGAGACGCTGTTGCTTAGACCGACGAGGCACAAGGAGACCAAGCGCAGGCCCAGGCTCGATGAGTTTTGGCCCGTCCACCCGACGGCGGTGTTCCCGGAAGGCTTGAGCCTCAGGAGAGAGGATATGTACGAGGACAGGATTTAGCCCGCCATGTTCATAGACACCAACGTTCTCGTAAGCTCCCGTTTCCACAACGCCCCTGACCACGACGTTGCTAGAGCGAGATTGGAGCGCGCCATCCAGAGCGACGAGCCACTGACAATAAGCCGGCAGGTAGTCCGAGAGTACCTTGCCGTCGTCACGCGGCCACAATCGTGGCGAGTCGGAATCGGCCGGGAAGAAGCGATAGACGACGCCAACTCACTGCTGGCCAACTTCGAGGTGTTGGAAGACGGTCACGATGTCACAGAGGTTTTGCTTTCGCTCTGCCGTGAGGTTCCTGGCGGAGGGCGACAAATCCATGACGCCAATATCGTGGCGACCATGTTGGCGCACGGAGAGCGCAGACTGCTTACGTTCAACACGCGGGACTTCCGACGTTTCGGAGGTCACATAGAGCTGGTGGATCGCTAAAGGCTGTCATGCCCCGAAAATATCCGCCGCCCGATCCAACGGCTGGCGTCGGGCCTAGGCCTTGGTGCCACGTACGGTGACGTACTGGCGGCGCCCGTGTGCGTTGCAGCCCTGGTTGACGGTCGGCTCACACGTGCCGGCGCTGCGTTATTTGAGCGAGCCGTTCATGCGTGATTCCAAGTACGAGTAGCCTTGACTCTGGTCTGCTCGGATACTCGATTCGAAGTGATGATCTTCTCCAGAGCGTCCTTTGCGCGTCTAGCCCGTATGATGCTTCGGGCTTTGCTTGTACGCGATTGACAGGACTTCCAAGTATAGTCACGGTCTCGGCAAATCTGTTCGGCAATATCTCGGCTTGAGAGTTTGCAGTTATTGAACAGATCGAAGTAGGTGACGAAGCACTCCATCCCTACTGACATGAGATTCCTCTCCCAGGAGTCGACGCTGCGTTGTCTGAGCGATCCGTTCATGGGCGGGCGTTAGCGAACTCCTCTCGGGTCGGCGGCAACTGCGCAAACCAGTCTGTGGCAAAGACCGCCTCCCTGTCTCTGTCCAGATCGTCACCGCTGTACGTGCCTGGGCGTCCAGTCCCCATTGCAACAACAATCACAGTGATGTCGGGCAATTGCCTCAGCTTACAAAAGGCTGAAATACAATTTAGATGAGGTCCGAAACCGAAATCAAGCACACCCCATCCAATGAGCCCAGTTATTCTCCCGTAGAATATCGTCTGCCGGTTCGATGCACTTGAAATGAGAACCTGCCAGATCTGTAGGCAGCGGGTCTCGAAATCAATGAGTGGCGGCATTTTTCTTCACTCCTTCTCCATCCAGCCGTTCGTCTTCAGCGCCTCTACCGCCTCGTGTGAATGCCACCCTGCCTCTACCGGGGAGAGGTGTCTGCCGGTTCCAGCAGCCGCTCCACCCTGTCCAGTAGCCGGCAGCCCACATCGTACTTGCTCATCAGCGGCAGCTCCTCCACCCCACCCTCGCGGTCCAGCAGCACCACCTTGTTGGTGTCCACCGCGAACCCGCTTCCGGGCGAGGTGATGTCGTTCGCCGCAATGAGGTGAAGGCCCTTACCGATGAGCTTGGCCTGGGCGTTTTCCAGCAGGTCCTCGCTCTCGGCAGCAAAGCCTACCTTGACGAGCTTCTCGCCCGTTGCCTCCGCGAGAATGTCGGGATTCTTGGTGAGCTCGATGGTCCAGGTGTCCGACTCGCCCTTCTTGACCTTCTGGTCTGCCGCGGAAACCGGTCGCCAGTCCGCCACCGCCGCCGCCATCACCAGTGCGTCCGCGTCGCGGCACTCTGCGAACACAGCATCGCGCATTTGGAGCGCCGTGCCGACCTTGACGACACGCACGCCCACGGGATCCGGCAGCGCCGTCGGCGCGGACACGATGACCGCCGAAGCTCCGCGGTCGCGCGCAGCCTCCGCTATGGCGAAGCCCATCTTGCCGGACGAGCGGTTGGCTATCACGCGCACCGGATCGAGCGGTTCCTCCGTGCCTCCCGCGCTCACCACGATCTTGCGGTTCACCAGGCTGCCATTCCTGGCGAGGGCAACCTTCGCTAGCTCGATGATCTCCGCTGGCTCAACCATGCGCCCCCGCCCCACAAGCCCCGAGGCCATGCGTCCGCTCGCCGGCCCGGCGATCACGACACCCCTCTTGCGCAGCCTCTCCACGTTCTGCTGCGTGGCGGCGTTCTCGTACATGTTGGCGTCCATCGCGGGCGCCACTATCACCGGGGCTACTGTCGCCAGCACCGTGGTCGTCAGTGCGTCGTCCGCGAAGCCCCACGCCAGCTTGGCCATCGTGTTGGCCGTGGCGGGCGCGATGACGATCACGTCAGCCCGCTCCGCCATCGCGATGTGGTCCATGCTCAGCTCGGACTGCGGATCATACACGTCCGTCACCACCGGCCCGTGGGTGATGCTGCCGAACGTCAGCGGTGTCAGGAAGTTGGTCGCGCCCCTCGTCAGCACCACGTCCACCACGGCGCCCGCCTGCGTAAGCTTGCTCGCCAGGTCGACCGCCTTGAAGCAGGCGATGCTGCCTGTCACGCCGAGCACCACGCGCCTGCCCTCAAGCGGACTAGCCATCGCCGCTGCCTCCATCTGTCGCGCTGGACTCGACGTTCATCTCGTAGATGATTCTCAGCCCCACGAGCGTGAGATCCGGGTCGACCGCGTCGAATAGACCCACTTCGCGCTCGACCACCCCGGCGAGTCCCCCGGTAGCAATCACTTTCGACCCGCCGCCCAACTCCGCGTCGAACCTTCCCACCATGCCCTTGATCAACTCAGCGTAGCCGAGAATCAGCCCCGACTGTATGGCGTGTATGGTATTTCCGCCTATGGCCGCTGGGGGCGCGGACAGCTCGACGCGGCGCAACATCGAGGTTCGCCTGAAGAGAGTGTCCGCGGCCAGCGATATGCCCGGAGCGATAGCCCCGCCCAGGTAGTCGCCGTCGGCCGTCACCGCGTCAAGCACGGTCGCCGTGCCTACGTCGACCACGATGGCCGGTCCGCCGTAAAGGTGCAGCGCCGCGGCGGCGTCCACGATGCGGTCTGCGCCGACGTCGCGCGGGCTGTCGTACAGGATGCGTATGCCGGTGTCCACGTCGGCACCCACCACGAGAGGCTCGACGCCGAAATACTCGTCGCACACCTCAACCAGCGACGCCGTAAGCGGCGGGACCACGCTGCACATGGAGACAGAATCGATTGCGGAGGGATCGATACCGCGAATGGGCAGCAACTGCCGTATCAGCAGGCCGTACTCGTCCGACAGGCGCTCCACGTCCGTCGCGAGCCGCCCCCTGGCCCTGACAGAGCCACCTTCGAACACGCCCAGCGTGATGTTCGTGTTGCCTACGTCGATAGCGAGTAGCATTTACACACCCACTATGTAGAGCCGCCTGGCGTGCTCGCGCCGCCAAGGCGGCGTTCCCGGCCTCTGCCGCTTTGGGCGGGCCTACTTGCGGATTATGGCGTTGCCTTCTCTCCGCCAGCGCGCGCTCAGGTAGTCGCTCGCGTCGAGCAGCTTGTCCAGCGAAGGATACTCCGACTCGCTGAGCTTGGGCGCGCCTAGCACCTTGGCCGCGTCGGAAGCCGCGGCCTGTCCGGATATGCGCTCGCGCTCGCGGTTGGTCCACGCCTCGGCGATGTGAATGTCCCACTTGGAATCGCCCTGGCCGGACGGACTCGCGGCGGCCTGGGGCTCTATCCGAAGAATCTCGACAGCCTCCGGGGCCTGCGGATCGGACGCCGGGCTCTCGACGCTCTTCTCCCGCTTCGGCTTGTCCGCGTCCCCGGACCGTCCACGGGCCGCTCCGCCGTCGCCGGACTGCGGTCGCCGCTGTCTACTACCGCCGCCCACGATCTGCGGACGGGGAGGCGCGCCGCCGTTCGCGCCCTGCGTGCGAGAGTTAGTGAAGCTGACGATTGTGTCGCCGCCGTCCGCCGGCCTCTCTACGACTACGTCCTTCAAAGACTCCAGGAAGCGGGTGAACGTGCTGTGGCCGAGCGCCTTGTAGCTGAAGCTGGGGTCGATTCGCTGCATCGTCTGGTACAGCCTCGAGCCGCCGACGACGCCCTCGGAGTCCATAGACGCGTTGATCGCGCGGCGCAGCAACGCCTCGCCTTGCGGTTCGCTCGACCTGCGCCGGCGCCGCTGGGCCTGCGCGGCGGGCTTGGGGTCGTCTTCAAGGTAGATATAGCGGTCGCAGGACTTCACCAGCGTTGGTGAAGAGTGGCCCCGCCTCCCGGCGCCAATCGCCGTCTTGCCCGCGGAGCGCAGCTTGTTCACAAGCGGCACGAAATCGCTGTCCGAGGATACGATGACGAACACGTCCACCGGCGCGCTGTACAGCAAGTCTATCGCGTCGATGGTGAGTGAAATGTCGCTGGAGTTCTTGCTCTGCTTCGTCGAGCGGAAGTGGTGAGACGCTTCGATTCCGTACTCCAGAAGCTGGTCGCGCTTGCTGCGATGCACCGACCAGTCGGCGTAGGCCCGCTTGATAATGACCCTTCCAACGTCGGATAACTGGTCCAGAAGGGACTCCATCGATTCAAGCCCCACGTTCTCGTAATCCACCAGCACGGCTACATTTTCTTCGGCCAAAGCCTCTCAACCCCTTCTATCTACGACTCCGCGTTCCATCGACGCCGCGGACATTGTACCACTTATGGCAAACGCCGTAGCGTCGCTACTCAGTGGGCCTGCCGAACAGCAGCACCAGCCGCAGCGGCACGCTTCCCGTGTTGCGGAAACCGTGGTCCACTCCGGGCGGCACCAGGACCGCGTCCCCGGCGGCGACGGGCACATCCTCGCCCTCTATCCACATCACGCCCTCGCCCTCCAGGAAGTAGTACGTCTCCTCCAAGCTGCGGTCGCCCTCGTGAACGTGGTTGCCCTCGCTTACGCCCGGGTCCAGCTCCCACACGTCGAACGTGACGCCCACCTTGCTCACGTCCTTGAAGAACCGCCTCATGCGCACAGTCCCGTCACCGCCGTGCATGGACTCGTATGGATATACGCCCTCAGCGTAAGTCTCCTTCCAGTAGGTGGTCGCC
This sequence comes from Dehalococcoidia bacterium, assembly GCA_034422735.1. Classification (GTDB taxonomy): domain Bacteria; phylum Chloroflexota; class Dehalococcoidia; order Lucifugimonadales; family CATOSD01; genus CATOSD01. The sequence goes on from DAOUJL010000033.1 coordinate 15,942, forward strand.
ATGGCAAAACTCCTAGAAATAGGCGTCGGGATTGCGCGGGTCGCGGGCGTTGCGCTCGTCCTTGCGCGAGCCGCCGTCCACGGACCGGTCGTACAGCACGCGCCCGCCGATGATGGTCGCGTCGATCTCGATGTCGTCGATGCTGTGTGGCTCAACAGCAAGCGGGTCGCCCGACAGCACGACCACGTCGCCCAGCTTGCCCGGCTCGATTGATCCCTTGTCGTTCTCCTCGAACGCAAGGTAGGCGGCGTCGATGGTCATGGAGCGCAGCGACTCCTCAGGCGACAGGCAGAACTCGGGTCCCAGTTCGTTCCCGTCGCGTGTCAGCCGGGTGGCCGCGGTGTGGACGTTCAGCATCGGGTCCACCGGCGTCACGAACCAGTCCGAATGGCCTCCGAACTTGATGCCCCGGTCAAGCGCGCTCTTGAGCGGGCTGATGCGCGATCCTCGCTCCGGCCCCAGGAACAGGTCGCGGTGCCGGTCTCCCCAGTGGTAGACGTGCAGGTTGAAGAACGACGCCAGCACGCCCATTTCCGCCATGCGGTCGAGCTGGTCCTCGCGCACCGCCTGGCAGTGCTCGATGCGGAAGCGGTGGTCGCGCTTGGGGTATCGCTCCAGAGTGTACTCGAAGGCGTCCAGGATGGCGTCGATGGCCGCGTCGCCGTTGCCGTGTATGCCCACCTGGAAATCGGCGCGATTGCCCTGGTCCACCAGTACGTTGAGCTGCTCCTGGGGCATGATGAGTATTCCGCTCTCATCCGGCCGGTCGTAGTAGGGCTGCGTGAGCGCGCCGGAGTGACCCTGGATGGAGCCGTCGGCGCCTATCTTCAGGATGCCCACCTTGATGTCGTCGCCGCCGAATCCGCTCCGGATTTCCGCCTCCGCGTACTTGGGCACCACATCCAGCGGCGACTCCCGCTCCAGCATCGACATGAAGCTGCGCGCCACGTAGGCGCGAATGGGAAACTTGCCCTGCCTCGCCGCGATCTGGTAGGCGCTGAAGCCGCCAATCGGGTTGCCCGTGTCGTGCAGCGAAGTCACGCCCGTCTTGAGCATCTGCTTGGCCGCCCACTCCAGACCGTCCACCATCTGCGAAATGCCCGGCTGCGTAACCAGGAAGCGCACCAGGTTGCCCGCGCGCTCGTACAGCAGCCCGGTCGCGTCGCCATTGGCGTCCCGGTCGATGCGACCGCCCACCGGGTCCGGCGTGGACCTGGTGACCCCGGCCATCTCCAGCGCGCGGCTGTTGGCATAACTCAGGTGCCCGGCCACGTAGGAGATGTACACCGGGTTGTTGGGCGTGGCGGCGTCCATGTCCTGCCGCGTGATGTGACGCATGTCCTGGACCAGCGAGTCGTCGAACCCCCGCCCGGAAATCCACTCTCCCCTACCCGCCTGCTTGGCCGCCTCGCCGAGCTTCTCCACGATGTCCGCGATGGTGCGGTTCGGCGGAGTGCCGCAATTCACCATTTCCAGGTTGAATTGTGCCGCCATCACCGGGTGGACGTGGGACTCCACGAACCCCGGCACCACAGTCTTGCCGTCCAGGTCGAGCACCGTCACCGGATCGACGGCCATGCTCATCGCCTCTTCGTTCGTGCCCACGCGAACGATTCGCCCGCCCAGTATCGCCACCGCTTCTGCGCGTGAGCTACGGTCGTCGAGCGTTATCACGTTGGCGTTTGTGATTATCAGGTTCATCGCCTATCCTCCCGGTGAGCGGAGCTGTTATGCCTGCCCAGTAACGGCCGCCATTTGTTGCCCTAGTCCGCGACGCGATGGAATGCCGCCCGCAGTCGCGGCCCTACCTCGGCGAGTTGCTCCGGCTGCGCTGTGCTGAAGGCCATCCTGATGTGGTTGTCGTCGGAGTTCTTGCGGTCGCTGAAGAAGTTCGAACCCAGCGGGAACACCAGCCCCTCTTCCGATGCTGCCTGCACCAGGTCCCGCGCCGACGCCCCAACGCACTCTACCCACAGGAAGAAGCCGCCCTCAGGCTTGCGAAACCTCACGTATGGCTCGCAGTACGCGAGGAGCGACTCCGCCAGTATCTCGCACTTTTCGGCATAGATGGGCCTCATGTGTCGCACGTGCTCATCCAGGTCGCCCGAGGTCAAGTACCCTGTCAGCGCCCACTGGATGAGCGGCGAGCCTCCCATGTCGAAGCGCACACGCGCCATTGCGTCGATGAAGTCCGGCCTCGCCTCCACCCAGCCGACGCGCAGCCCGGTGGCGATGGTCTTGCTCAGGCTGCCCAGCCGCAGCACGCCCTCGCCCTGGGAGAGACTGTAGAGCGATGAGGGAGGTCCGTCATCGAATCCAAGCTCGGTGTAGGCGGCATCCTCCAGCACCAGCACCCCGTGCCGCGCACACACCTCCAACAACTCCTCGCGCCGCCGCTGGGACAGCGTCACCCCGGTGGGATTGTGGTAGTCGGCGACGGTGTAGAAGAGCTTGGGCGTCTTCCCAGCGGCCTTCACACGCTCAATGGTCTCGGCCAATGCTTCGACGGACACGCCTTCGTCTTCCATGGGGACTTCGGCTATCTCAGTCATGTACCCGCGCATCGATCTCACGCTGCCCGAGAAGCTGGGAGCCTCCGCGATGACCACGTCGCCCGGCTGGAGAAAAGTCTTGGAAACGTTGTCTATCGCGCCCGAGCTGCCGTTGTGGACGATGATGTTGTCCTGTCCGATGGCGGCCCCTTCGATGCGGCTCTGCCGTTCGGCAATCGCCTCGCGCAGGCCCTCGTAGCCGTACCATCCGCCGTAGGTGAGCGTGGCAGACGGGTTGGCGTCGAGCGCGCTGCTCAGTGCCTCCCTGATGTACTCGACCGGGAGGGTGGGCGGGTCGGGGATTCCGGCCGCCAGGACGATGGGATCGGGGTGGTCGGTTGGCAGCCGCCACATCCTGCCCGAGTCGGAGGAGCTGCCCGCGCCTATTGTCCTGGCCGACTCGGATAGCAGGTCGTCCAGTTGGAACGGACCCATGCCTCGGCCGGGCGCCGCATTCTCCCTATCAGTCTCTGACATTCGCGTAGACCTCCGTAGTAGCCTGCGCGCGGACTAGTCTGAGTCCGGCGCTGTCCGCTCAATTGTAGCACGCGATCCCGAGAGACATCGGCTAGCCTGAAATGTCTGCCAGCGCCTGCAGCACCTGCTGCGGAGAAGGCCTGTCGTAGGTGCTGCCCAGGTACTTCCACCTGATGACGCCGGAACTGTCGATTACGAATGTGGATGGCCTGGCCAGATTGTTGTCCTGCGGGTTGAGCACGCCGTAGGCCTGCACAACGTCCTTCTCAGGGTTGTACAGAATCGGGAACGGCACGCCCGAATTTCTGGCCATGGCCTGGGCGTTGGACAGGTTGTCTACGCTTATCGCCACCACTATCGCGTTATGGTCCTTGATTGCGCTGTACTGGTTTGTCAACTCGACGAGTTGCTGCTTGCAGAATGGTCACCAGTATGCACGATAGAAGACGATCACCAGGTTTCCCTGCCCCAGCCGCTCGTCTGTCGAGAACTCCCCGCCGTCGAATCTCGGCAGCGTAAACGACGGCGCCACCTGCCCAACCTCGGTGCCCGTCGCCGGCTCAGGCGCGACCGTCGCGGTTGGCGGAACTGCCGTGGCAGTGGGTGGCACCGCGGTGGCAGTGGGCGGGACGGCAGTGGCGGTCGGTTGCGCTGCGGCGGTGGCTGTTGGTGGCACGGACGTCGCGGTCGGCGGCGCCGCGGCGGTCGCAGTGGGCGGCGCCGCGGTGGCTGTCGGCGGTACTGCCGTAGCGGTGGGTGGCACCGCGGTGGCAGTCGGTTCCGGAGTCTCGGTCGGCTGCACCACGGGGATGGTCGTTGGTACGGGCGCCGGAGTCAGTGTCGCCTGGGACGCGGCAGTTTCCACCGGCCACCGTGTGGGCGTCGGCTCCAGCGCGGAACGCGGCTGAGCGGTCCCTCTTGGTTGAGCGGGTACCGCCGGCTGTGGCGTGGGTAAGGCCGGCGCCTGTGTGGCGGCAGGCGGCGCTGTCGTCGCCTGGGGAACTGTTACGGCGGTATGCGTTGGCTCCGCCGCGGCGCCGGATGCTCCTGCTTCCTGATCGCCGCCGGTGGAAGACTCACCGCACGCGAGCAGGCCGTACGACAGCAACAGGACGGCCGACAATACGACAGTCAGCCTGAATCCACTCAGCTTCAATTTACTTCTCTCCAACTTCACCAGCCAGAAGCCCGCGAGGGGAACAGCTTATGATGGACTCCAAAGCACTTGACCCGCGCGGTCACATAAACTTACACTGAAATCACTCGCCACTTAGGACGTGACTACGCCATGAAGCGAGCGAATCCCTCTCCGTCGCTGTTCGCCGATCTATATCAACTCACCATGGCGCAGGCCCTTTGGCAAAGCGGGACCACGGCTGAAGGCACGTTCAGTCTGTACTTTCGCAAGCACCTGCCGGGCAGGGCCTTCTACGTCTTCGCCGGCCTCCAGCAAGCCTTGGAGCATCTCGAGCGGCTTTCGTTCGAGGCTGAAGATATTGCATACCTACGTTCAACCGGCCTCTTCGACGACGATTTCCTCGACTACCTGGGATTGCTCAGATTCACCGGAAGAGTCAGGGCCGTTCCAGAGGGTACGATTGTGTTCGCCGGTGAGCCGGTCATCGAGGTTTCCGCGCCCATAGTGGAAGCGCAAATCCCCGAGACTTTTCTCGTCAACTGCATCAACTCCAACACGCTGTTCGCCTCTAAGGCCGCCCGCGTCGTCTACGCCGCCCGCGGCCGAAACGTCTATGACTTTGCCGCACGCCGCACTCACGGGCTTGACGCCGCCGACAAGTTTGCGCGCGTGAGCTACATGGTGGGGTTCGACGGCACCAGTAACCTCGTCGCGGGCGCCCGCCACGGCATCCCGGTCGTTGGCACCATGGCCCATTCGTTCGTTTCCGCGTTCGACGACGAGACCGAAGCATTTCGCAGCTACGCCCGCTCTTTTCCGGCCGCGAGTACCCTGCTTGTTGACACCTATGATACCCTAAATGGGACTCTGAGGGCCATACAGGTTGCCCGGGAGATGCGCTTGGACGGCCAGGAACTCCGCGCTATACGGCTGGACAGCGGCGACCTCGCCGACCTCGCCGTGGAGTGCCGGGCACTTCTGAATCGCGATGGGTTCGGAGGCGTCAGAATAATCGCCAGTGGCGCGCTCGACGAATACTCGATTGACGAACTGCTTAGAGCCAGCGCGCCCATCGACGGTTTTGGGGTCGGCACGAAAGCGGGCGTATCGGAGGACGCGCCCTGGGCAGACTCCGTCTACAAACTCGTGGCCTACGGTGGCAGACTCACGATGAAGCTCAGCGACGACAAGGAAACAATTCCAGGCTCTAAGCAAGTCTACCGCTACTACGGCAGGGCGGGGCAGCCCCTCCGCGATATCATGACTACTGCCACCGAGCCCCGTCCTTCACCCGGTGCGCGGCCCATGCTGACGGAAGTGATGAGAAACGGCAAGATTACTGTCGACCTGCCGGAATTGGGAGAGTTGCGAGACAGGTTCGGCTCGGAGTTCGTACAACTCGACCGGCGCTACAAGAGGCTGCGTACCTCGCCGGATTCCTACGAGGTGGCGGTCAGTAAGGAACTGTCTGGCCTGCAGGCCAGCGCTGCCACCATGTTCCGCAAGCGGAGCGACGTGGTCGTCGACGAATCTCTGTCGGAAAGATCCTGATGGCGCGCCTTCCATACATCGGCAGGAACGACCTTCCCGACGATAAGCGTCCGATCTTCGACCGGATCGCCGAGCGTCGTAGCGGCCCTGAATCCGGCGGAGCACTGCCCCACTCGTTCGCGCTTTTGCTCAACAGCCCCGATGCCGCGGAGGCAGTAGGCGCGCTTGGCGAGTACGTGCGATGGGGAAGTCCCTTGGACCCCGCCGCGAGAGAGATCGCCATTCTGGCCGCCGCGATGGAGATGGGCAGCGAATACGTGTGGCAACACCACGAGCCTGTCGCCCGCCGCGAGGGCGTGCGCGAGGAGACCATCGAGGCCATCCGCTCCGGCAGGGCGCCGATGGGCCTGCCCGCCAAGGAGGGTGTGTTCGCCCAGGCGGCACGCGAGATCGTTCGCAACGGCACGCTGACCGATCGTACCTTTCAGGCTATTCATCACCTGCTGGGCGCGGCCCTCACCGTCGATCTGGTCGTCGCGGTAAGCTACTACGTCATGCTGGCGAGGGCGCTAGGCTCCCTCGGCATCGACCTCGAAGACGGGCTCCGGTCCACGCCTGGCCTTCCGTAGCGGCTCGCCGCGGCAGTTTCGAAAGCAGGAGACGCTGATGGCCGAGGGCGCCCTCTCGGACGTGAAGGTTCTGGACTTCACCCACATGATCGCCGGCCCGTATTGCACCAAGCTGATGGCGGACTACGGCGCGGACGTTATCAAGGTCGAACGTCCCGACGGCGGGGATGGGACGAGAAGGCTTGGCCCGTTTCCCGGCGACGAGCCGCACCACGAGCGCAGTGGGCTGTTCCTTCACCTCAACACCAACAAGCGGGGCGTCTCTCTCGACCTCAAGACCTCCGACGGCAACCGCATCGCACGCCGGATGGCGGCGGACACCGACGTCGTGGTCGAGAGCTTCCGCCCCGGCGTCATGGCGAGCCTCGGCCTGGACTACGCCACCCTCAGTGCCGACAACCCGGCACTGGTGTACACCTCAATCTCGAACTTCGGACAGACGGGGCCTTACCGTGACTTCAACGCGTCCGAGATCGTCCTGTACGGTATGGGCGGCGAGATGTACTCCTCGGGTCTCGAAGACAGGGAGCCGATCAAGCTAGGCGGCACAATGGTCCAGTACCAAGCCGGCGCGGCAGCAGCCGTCGCGACGATGGGCGCACTGTTCGCCGCCCAGGCTTCGGGCCAGGGTCAGCACGTCGACGTCTCGATCATGGAGACCCAGGTCGGCTCGATAGACCGCCGCATGAGCACGCTGATCGCCTACCAGTACACCGGCGAGATAAGCAAGAGGATCCCTTTCGGCGTCATGGGCTATCCCATCGGCGTCTACCCGTGCGCCGACGGCTATGTGGAGCTTACCGGCGGCATCGTCTACTTCGACAGGGTAATCGAGATGCTGGGCAGACCCGCCATGTTCGACGATCCCAAGTGGCACGCCCCGGAGGCGCAGACCGACCCGGACCTGAGAGAGGAGTTTGACGAGTTCTTCATCCCGTGGTGTCTGGAGCGCACCAAGTACGAGATATGGTGCGCCGCCCAGGATGCGCGTGTGCTCAGCGGCCCTATCAACACGATGGAGGACCTCGCGGGCGACCCCAATTTCAACGAAAGGGGCGCATTCGCCGAGTTCGACCACCCCAGCGCGGGCCGGCTTGCCTATCCCGGTCGACCCTTCGTCATGGAGCGGACGCCCTGGGCCGCGCGCATGGCCGCGCCGCTGCTGGGCCAGCACAACGCCGACGTGTTCGGCGAATTGGGATACGACCGCGCCGCGCTGGTTCGGCTGCGCGAAACGGGCGCAATCTAGGGGCGCCGCCTATGCCTGGACTGCCACTGGCAGGCGTTCGAGTACTGGACATGACGGTCGTATGGGCCGGCACGTACTGCGCGACGCTGCTCGCCGACCTCGGAGCCGAGGTCATTCGCGTCGAGTCGACCAGGCACCCCGCCCCTCTCACCAGGGGCGCGATGGCCCACCCGACTGAGGAACTGGTAAAGGACTCGCCTCCGATGTTCGGCGGTATGCCCGGCCGCGTGCCGGGACGCCGCCCCTGGAATCGCTTTCCCGTCTTCAACGCCCACGGCCGCAACAAGCTGAGCATGACGGTGGACCTGCTCAAATCGAGCGGCAAAGAGATCTTCAACAGCCTCGTCCGGATCAGCGACGTATTCGTCGAAAACAACGTGACTGAGACGATGGACAAGCTCGGTATCTCCTACGAGGGACTGCGGGAACTGCGCGCGGACATTGTCACGCTCAGGATGCCCGCGTACGGCAGCACCGGGCGCTACAGGAACTTCCGCTCGCTAGGCATTCACATGGAGGGCACGGTAGGACATTCCCTGCTGCGCGGTTACGCCGACATGGACCCCTCCGCCAACACCCAGGTGTACGTCGCCGACGCCGCAGCGGGCGCGCAGGGCGCCTTCGCCGTGCTCACAGCCTTGCACCACCGCCGGCGCACGGGCGAGGGACAGCTAATCGAGCTGGCGCAGGCCGAGAACGTCGCCCCATTCCTGGGCCAGTTCTTCATGGACTACTCGATGAACAGTCGCAGCGGTTCCACTATCGGGAATCGCCACCCTTACGCCATTCAGGGCTGCTACCCGTGCAAGGGCGAAGACCGCTGGGTTACGATCACCATTTTCGACGACGCCGACTGGGCCGCCTTTCGCGCGGCAATCGGATCGCCGGAGTGGGCGGAAGACCCGCGCTTCGACACCCAGCACGGTCGTTACCAAGCCCACGACGAGCTCGACACGCGCATAGCGGAGTGGACGAGTGAGCGCGTCCACTACGAAGCCATGAACACCCTCCAACAGGCGGGCGTGGCCGCTGGCGCGGTGATGGACCAGGCCGACGCCTACTCCGATCCGCACCTCGCGGAGCGCGGCGCCTTCGAAGAGGCGTACCAGGAAGACGTGGGCACACACCTGTACCCCGGCGCTCCGTACAAGTTGTCCCGGACTCCCCTCCGGATCCGGCGCGGGCCGGTGCGGCTGGGTGAGGACAACGAGTACGTCTACAAGCAGCTACTCAACATCCCGAACGAGCGGTACGCCGAACTCGAACGCGAAGGCCACATCGGCATGGACTACGAGTAGGAGTGGTAGCCTACACCACCGGCCAGCGCGGCGCATAGGACACCCCGGTGCGTTCCATCAGCCCGGCGCCGATCCGCTGGACCCGCTGAATCAGCTCCCACTCGTCCACGAACAGCGCCTTGTGGTTCTCCACCACGACTCGACCGTCCACGATCACCGTGTGAACGCTGCGTCCGTCTGCGCTGTAGACCAGGTTGTTCACAGGATTGAAGAGCGTGCGCCATTCCGGTCGGCGCGTGTCGAACAGCACCAGGTCGGCCTTCTTCCCAACCTCGATGGACCCGGTGTCGGCGCCCAGCCCCATCGCCCGCGCCGACCCCAGCGTCGCCAACTCCACCGCGGTCTCCGCCGGCACCATCGCCACATCCTGCCTGCCGTCCTTGTACAGCACGGCGGCCAGGTACATCGAGCGCATAGTTTCCAGCAGGTTCGAGTTATTGCCTGCGTCGGTCCCCAACCCTACGGTTATGCCCCTCTCCAGCATCTCCGGCAGTTTCGCGGTGCGCGTCATGCCGGACCCGCCCTTGATTGCAGCGGTGGGGCACATCACAATGCTCGCTCCGCTCCGAGCGATGCTGTCCAACTCCGCGTCGTCCAGGCCGAGCCCGTGCGCCAGCGTAACGTTGTCTCCCAGTACACCCAATCGCTCCAGCCGCTCCGTCGGCGTCACACCACGCGCCGAAATCGAGGCCGCTCTTGCGTCCGGCCCCGTGCTGTGGTGCAGCGTCAGCCCAGTCTGCCGGTCGTCGGCGAGCCGTTTCGCGGCAGTAAGCAGCTCGTCTGAGGCGTATTCCGCCGAGAACGGCATGGCCCACGCCCGCACGCGGCCGTCCAGGGCGCCGTCGAACTCCTCCACCGCCGAACGCATCACGCCCTCGGCCTCAGACGTGGAGTACACCGGCACGTTCAGCGGATTGGGCATATCGGTGACCTGCGCCCCCACTACGATGCGGCAGCCCGACTCCTCGTAGGCCCTCATGCAGGCGTCCACGTGCTTGGTGCTGCCGGGGTCGAGAAGAGTGGTCGTGCCGTACTTGAGAAGCTCGGTGATGGCCAGCAGCGACGTGTAGTACTCCTCCTCGGGAGTCATCGCCGATTGCAGCCGGAACACGTTGGGAAGATACGCACGGCCCAGGTCGTCCGGGAAGATGCCCCGCGTGGCGTGGGCGTAGCTGATGTGCATGTGGCCGTTGCCGAACCCCGGCGTAATCACCATCTCGCTGGCGTCGATGGTGCGGTCGGCGTGGACGCCCCGCAGGTCGGCGCTCTTGCCCACGCGAGAGATGCGGCTCCCCTCCACCACGATTGCGCCGTCGGCCACGATCCGCCGCTCGGCGTCGAGCGTCAGGACAAACCGGGCGTTGTCTATCTTGAGAGTTGGCTCAGACAAGGCGCCACCTCCGAGTTATGCCAGCACGCGCGGCAGCCGGGTGCTCCCCATCAGGTAGCGGTCGATGCCGCGTGCCGCCTCTCTGCCCTCCGCGAGAGCCCACACGACCAGCGACTGGCCTCGTGACATGTCGCCCGCCGTGAACACGCCCTCGACGTTCGTCATCATGTCGGCGTCTCTGCCCACGTTGCCGCGGGGATCCAAAGCCAGGCCCAGGTCGGTAGTAATGTCGCCGTGCTCCGGGTGCAGGAAGCCCATCGCCAACAACACCAGGTCCACGTCCAGGGCGAAGTCGCTGCCCGGCACCTCGAGCATGGCCGGCCGGCCCGTGTCGTCGGGAGGCCCCCACTCAAGCCTCACCCCGTTCAGTTTCTCCACCTTGCCCGACCCGGTGAAACTCCTGGTCAAGATGTTGTAGTCGCGAACGCCGCCTTCCTCATGTGAGGAAGAGGTGCGCAGTATGGCCGACCACTGCGGCCACGGGTTGTCAGGACGCCGCTCGACGGGCGGCTCAGGCAGCAACTCGAGCTGATAGACTATCTCGGCGCCCTGCCGATGCGCCGTTCCCAGACAGTCCGACCCGGTGTCGCCGCCGCCTAAGATAACCACGCGCTTGCCCTCGGCCGTGATGCGCTCGTCCGGGTCAACGTGCTGCCCGGCGATTAACCTATTCTGCTGCGTCAGGTAGTCCATCGCGAAGTGCACGCCGTCAAGCTCGCGCCCTGGCACGGGCAGGTCACGCGGAATCGTCGACCCGCCGGCGAGCAACAGCGCGTCGTAGCCGTCCCTCAGTTCGGAGATAGCGCAGTCCCGGCCCACGTAAACGCCCGTCCTGAACTCCACGCCCTCGTCGGCCATCTGGTCCACGCGGCGCTGTACGACGTACTTTTCCAGTTTGAAGTCCGGGATGCCGAGCCTGAGCAGGCCGCCCACGACCTCGTCGCGCTCGAATACAGTCACCCTGTGGCCGCTGGCGTTGAGTTGCTGCGCGGCCGCCAGCCCTGCCGGGCCCGACCCTACGACCGCAACTGTTCTTCCGGTGCGGGTCTTTGGCGGGTTCGGCTTGATCCATCCCTCGGCCCAGCCCCGGTCGGCGATCGATTTCTCGATGTGTTCGATTGTCACCGGGTCTTGGTTGATGGAGAGCACGCACGAAACCTCGCACGGCGCGGGACAAATGCGCCCCGTGAACTCCGGAAAGGCGTTGGTCTTATGCAGGGCGTCGAGCGCCTCACGCCACCGGCCCCTGTACACGTGGTCGTTCCAGTCCGGAATCAGGTTGCCCAGCGGACAGCCCATGTGGCAGAACGGAACCGAGCAGTTCATGCAGCGCGAACCCTGTTCACGCGCCTGCTCCTCGCTCCACTTGTGGTAAATCTCGCCGAAGTGACGAATGCGCTCGCTTGCGGCGGCGCTCGGTATCGGCATCCGCCCGCTCTCTTTGAACCCGGTGACTTTGCCCATCAGGCGCTCTCGGACATGGCGCGCTCCGCCAGCACCCGCTTGTAGTCGTAGGGCATGACCTTGACGAACTTGGGAAGCATCCCGTCCCAGTCGTCGATCACGCGCTTCGCGTTCGCGCTGCCGGTCAGCGCCAGATGGTCCTCGACCATCCGCCGCAGAGCGCGCGTGTCCTCCTCCTCGATCACCTTCTCAAGCCCGACCATCTCCGAATTGCAGCGGCCCGCGAAATCGCCGTCCTCATCGAGCACGTAGGCCTCGCCGCCGCTCATGCCCGCCGCGAAGTTGCGCCCCGTTGGGCCAAGCACCACGACCTTGCCGCGCGTCATGTACTCGCAGCCGTGGTCGCCTACGCCCTCGACAACGGCTTCCGCACCGCTGTTGCGGACCGCGAACCGTTCTCCGGCGACGCCGCGAATGAACGCCTTGCCGCCGGTAGCGCCGTACAGCGCCACGTTTCCTATCACGATGGTCTCCTCAGGCACGAATCTCACTCCGGGCTGCGGTTTGATGACCACCTTGCCGCCGGACAGTCCTTTGCAGAAGTAGTCGTTCGCGTCGCCCTCTACGGTCATGGTCACGCCCTTGGCGAGAAATGCGGAGAAGCTCTGGCCCGCCGACCCGGTGAACGACAGCCGGATGGTGTCGTCCGGCAGCCCGTCCTCGCCGTACCTCTTGGCGATCTCGTGGCTGAGCATCGCGCCGACGGTGCGGTTGTGGTTGCGAATGGGCATCGACAACTCCTGCGGACGCCCGCTCTCGATCGCCTCGGAGAAGCGCTCGATCAGGTCGTTGTCCATCGCCTTCCACAGCGAGTGGTCCTGCTCCTGGCAACAGTAGGTGGCGACCTCGTCGGGCACGTCGGGACGGTGCAGCAGCGCCGAGAAGTCCAACCCGCTCGCCTTCCAGTGTTCGACCACCTTCCGGGCATCCAGCTTGTCAACGCGTCCCACCATCTCGTTCACCGTGCGAAACCCAAGCTCGGCCATGATTTCGCGCATGTGCTCCGCAACGAAGAACAGGTAGTTGATAACGTGCTCCGGCTTGCCTCTGAACATGCGGCGGAGCTCTGGGTCCTGCGTGGCTATGCCCACCGAGCAAGTGTTGAGGTGGCACTTGCGCAGCATGATGCAGCCCATCGTGATGAGAGGCGCGGTTGCGAAACCGAACTCCTCGGCCCCAAGCAGGCAGGCGATGGCCACGTCCCGGCCCGTTTTGAGCTGGCCGTCGGTCTGCACCACGATCCGCCCTCTCAGGTCGTTGAGCACCAGAACCTGCTGGGTCTCCGCGAGCCCGATCTCCCAGGGTAGTCCGGCGTACTTGATGGAAGACTCCGGCGATGCGCCGGTCCCCCCGCTGTCTCCGCTTATGAGCACCACGTCTCCGTGGCCCTTGGACACTCCGGCGGCTATGGTTCCCACGCCCGCCTCGGACACCAGCTTGACGTGCACACGGGACGACGGGTTGGCGTTCTTCAGGTCGTAGATGAGCTGGGCCAGGTCCTCGATGGAGTAGATGTCGTGGTGAGGCGGCGGCGAGATCAGCTCCACTCCGGGCGTGGAGTTGCGCACCCAGCCGATGTACTCGTCCACCTTGTGGCCCGGCAACTGTCCGCCCTCACCCGGTTTCGAACCCTGCGCCATCTTGATCTGGAGGTCCGTGGCGTTGCTCAGGTAGTTTATGGTTACGCCGAATCTGCCGGACGCCACCTGCTTCATCGCGCTGCTGCGGGAGTCGCCGTTGGCGTCCAGCGTGTACCGGTGATAGTCCTCGCCGCCCTCGCCTGTGTTGCTGCGCGCTCCGATGCGGTTCATCGCGATCGCCATCGTCTCGTGCGCCTCGCGGCTGATCGAGCCGAGGGAGATTGCGCCCGTGGCGAAACGCTTCACAATCTCGCTGGCTGGCTCCACTTCTTCCAAGTCAATTGGCTCGTCCACCCTCTTGAACTCAAGCAGGCCGCGGATTGTGCAGTGCTCCTCGCTCAGCCCGTCCGAGAACGCGGCGAACTCCCGGTAGCTCGAGTACTGGTTCGAGCGCGCCGCGTACTGAAGCGTGGCGATGGTGTCGGGGTTCCACATGTGGTACTCGCCCTCGCGGCGCCACTGGTAGCGGCCTCCGCTCGGCAGCCCGTTTGCGTGCGCTCCGTAGGCCTCCCGGTGCCTGCGTCGGCACTCTTCCTCTATCTGAGCGAGACCTACGCCCCCAATCCGAGAAGGCGTCCAGGTGAAGTACCTGTCGATCATCTCCTCGTTCAGCCCGACCGCCTCGAAGATCTGGGCGCCCCGGTATCCCTGCAGTGTGGAGACCCCCATCTTGGATATGACCTTCAGAACCCCCTTGTGGGCGGCCTTGAAGTAGTTGTACTCGGCATCCTCATACGCTGGAGAATCGGCCAGCTCCCCATTGCGGCACATGCCCGCCAGCGACTCCAGAGCCAGGTACGGGTTGATCGCTCCCGCGCCGTAACCGGAAAGCAGGGCGAAGTGCGAGACCTCCCGCGGCTCTCCCGACTCGACGGCGATTCCGACCCTGGCGCGCGTGCCCTCGCGGATCAGGTGGTGGTGTACGGCAGCTGTCGCCAGCAGACTGGGAATCGGAGCGCGGGCCGCATCGGTATCTCGGTCCGAAAGCACCAGTATCGAGCACCCTTCCTCGATGGCTCGCGACGCCTCGTGGCACAGCCTGTCCAGCGCCTGCTGTAGCGCGCCTCTGCCCCCTTCAACGTCGAACACTGTCGCCAGTGTCATCGACCGCAGTCCCGGCAGATCGAGGTCCTTGATCTGCGCCATCTCACGGCTGGTAAGCAGAAGACCCTTCAGCCGAAGTTGTCGGCAGTGCTCCGGGCTCTCCTCAAACAGGTTCTGCTCAGACCCCAGAGTAGTCTCCAGAGACGTGACGAGCTCCTCGCGAATCGCGTCCAGTGGAGGATTGCTTACCTGCGCGAACATCTGCTTGAAGTAGTCGAACAGCAGAGGCAGCTTTTCGGACAATACCGCCAGCGGGGCGTCGTTGCCCATCGAGCCCACAGGCTCCGCGCCCGTCTCCGCCATGGGGCCCATTATCAAGGACAGGTCCTCCAGCGTGTAGCCAAAGGCCTTCTGTCTCTCGCTCAGCGTGCCGAACTCCGGGCCTGGGATGTGGGCCGGCTCCGGCAGTGGGGTGAGGTCCACGCTGTTGTCTCTCAGCCAGTCGCCGTAGGGACGGCGGGCTGAAAGCTCCGCCTTTACCTCCTGGTCCGCAATGATGCGCCCCTGTTCCGTGTCCAGCTCGAACATGCGGCCCGGATAGATGCGGTCCTTAAATCGAATCTTCTCCAGCGGCACGTCCAGCACGCCTGTTTCCGACGCCATCACCAGTATGTCGTCCGTTGTCACCAGGTAGCGGCAAGGCCTCAACCCGTTGCGGTCCAGTACGCCGCACACGCGCGCGCCGTCCGCGCCGATGATGAGCGCGGGCCCGTCCCAGGGTTCCATGATCCTTGAATGGTAGTCGTAGAAGTCCTTCTTGGCCTGCTCCATCGGGATGTGGTCGCCCCACGCCTCCGGAATCATCATCATCAGCGCGTGAGGCAGCGACCGTCCCGTGGCCAGCAGCAGCTCCAGCGCGTTGTCGAAACTGGCCGTATCGCTCTGGCCGGAAGACACTACCGGAAACAACTCGTCGATGTGGTCGCCCAGCTCTGTCGATGAGAACATGCCTTGGCGGGCGGTCATCCAGTTGACGTTGCCGCGTATGGTGTTTATCTCGCCGTTGTGGATGATATATCGGAACGGGTGCGCGAGTCGCCACGATCCAAGGGTGTTCGTACTGAAGCGTGAATGCACCAGCACGTAGGCCGTCTTGACGAGGTCGTCGGACAGATCGTGGTAGAAGCCCTCCAGTTGCTCGGCCATTATCAGGCCCTTGTACACGATCTGCCTGTCGGACAGGCTGCTGATGTAGAAGTGGCCCGAATCGGACAGTCCGGCCCGGCCAACTGAGTTCTCGATCCTCCGCCTCGTCAGGTAAAGGTCCAACGCAAATGGGTCGCCCGCCTCCACGTCCTCCGAGCGGCCCACGAAAAACTGCCTGATGACAGGCATAACAGCCCTGGCCATCCGCCCAATAGCGTCGGGCGAAACCGGAACGTCCCGCCACCCCAGCATGTCGTGGCCTTCGCCCCTGACCACACGCTCGATTTCGAGCTCGCACCGCGCCCGCTCGTCGGCGTCCGGCGGCAGGAACACGACGCCAACGCCATAGTCGCCAGGCGGCGGCAGCTTGAACCCCAGCACCTCCGCTTCACCCGAGAAGAACTCGTGCGGCATCTGCATCAGAACGCCCGCGCCGTCCCCAGTTTCGGGATCCGCCCCGCACGCTCCTCGATGGCCCAGGTTCTTCAACACCTCCAGGCCCATCGTGATGATCTCGTGAGACTTATCCCCTTTAATGTTGGCCACAAGACCAACGCCACAGGCGTCGCGCTCGAACTGGGGGTCGTAGAGGCCTTGCTTGACAAGGTCAGGGACGTAGGGACTGTTCATAGCACGCTTTTCTCGGTATGAATGGTGAATGGGAAAGTGCCTGGGGAACGGAACGCCGCACCGCCCAAAACATAGCAGTTTGTGAAATATGTGTCAAATGGATATTCGATGCTGACGTCGTACAAATCCAACCCGACACTCAGGTCGAAACCGGCGTCCCGCGTCGCTTCCCACGGGTTGCCATGCGTCTGCGGGTGTTGTAGCTTGTCCCCATACCAAAGCGCTCGTTAAGTCCCACGGGCGCGGCAGTCGGGAGGGCGGCTTGGACAGGCTCATCAGCTTCGATATAGACGGCACGCTCGAAACGGGCAACCCGCCCGGCCTGATAACCATGCACATGGTCCGCCAGATCCAGGCGCACGGCTACATCGTCGGAAGCTGCTCAGACCGCCCTATCAGCGCCCAGCAGCGCATGTGGGAGGAACACGGCATCGCGGTGGACTTTACCGTGCTGAAGCACAGGCTCGACGGGGTGAAGGCACAGTTCGCCGCTGACGAGTACTACCACGTCGGCGATACCGAGGTCGACCGCCATTACGCCGGGCTGTCGGGGTTCGCGTTCATCCCGGTCCAGGGTGTTTCGCCCGACGTTGGCTGGCTTCCTCACCTTGTCCACGTCCACGAAGAAAACGGAGGTGCACCATGACACTGAAACTGGGAATCCACACCGGGCAGCAGGAGTGTTCCTACGACGACCTGCGCCGCGTCTGGCGCCTTGCCGACTCCACCGGCTTCTACTGGGTCTCCATCTGGGACCACTTCTACGAGCAGCCGATGCGGGATTCCAAGGGCGACTGCTTCGAGGGCGTGGCCATAATGAGCGCCCTTGCCGCCGAAACCACCAACGTCCGCGTCGGCTCGCTGGTGTTCGGCATGGCCTACCGCTACCCGGCGGTGCTCGCCAAGGCGGCCGCGACCGTTGACCACGTGAGCGGCGGCCGGCTGGAGCTGGGTCTGGGCGCCGGCTGGTATGAGCTGGAGCACACCACGTTCGGCATTCCCTTCCTTCCCGTCCGCGACCGCATGGACGTCATGGAGGAGGGCGTACAGATCATCAAGACGCTTCTGACGGAGGGGTCAGTGACCTTCGAGGGCAAGCACTTCCAGCTAGAGAACGCCAACTGTTTTCCCATGCCGGTGCAGCGTCCGCCCCGCGTCTGGGTCGGCGGGCGCGGCGAGCGGCGCACGCTGCGGATCGCGGCGCGCTACGCAGACGGCTGGAACGTGCCCTACATCTCGCCAGAGGAGTACGCCCACAAGATTGGCGTGCTCGATCGATGGTGCGACGTCGAGGACCGCGATCCCGCGGACATCTCCCGCTCCGTGAACGTCGGATTCTGGATGGGCGTATCGGCCGCCGACGCCGAGAGCGAGCGCCAGCGATTTCGCGCCCAGTACGGCGAGCGAGCCGACGAGCAGGCGGGCGGCCAGCTATTCGGCACCGCGAGCGAGGTGGTGGACCGCATCGGCGAATACGCCGACGCCGGCGCCGAGGGCCTGAACATCGCCCTGCGCGCACCCTTCAACTTCGAGGCGCTGCAGGCCTTCGCCGAAGAGGTGCTGCCGGCCTTCAGGTAGGGCGCCTGTCGTGAGGTCAACTCCTCGTTGACTGAGGAAGTGGCGCACAGGCGGACCGGGTGGCTAAGACACGACGGGGACCGAGAGCGAGTCTCGGTCCCCGATCTCTGGCCGACAGTTCTTCTTACAGGTTGAACTGCGGGTCCATGTAGTCCTTCTCTTTGACGTACACCTGCAGACGGCCGCGCGTGCTGTCGGTGACGATGATGCGGTCCTGGTCGTCGACGGCGATTCCCACCGGGCGGTTGAAGCGGCCCATCGGCGTGATGTCCTCCACACGCCTGTAGGCCTTCGTGACGTCCGGGTTGGCCTCCACGACCTCTTTGGCCCAGTTCGAAAACTCGGTGGCGTCGCCGTACAGCGCCGTTATCACGTCGCCTTCCGGGCCGAATATCTGCACGCGCAGGTTGCCCCAGTCGACCACGTAAACGTCGCCCTCGGAGTCCACCGCGACGTCGGACGGGTGGTCCAGCTCACCGCCGTCCTCGCGCCCGCCGCCTCCAAAGCTCAGCAGGAACTCTCCGTCCGCGCTGAACTTCTGGACCCTGTCGTTGCCCCAGTCGGCGACGTACACGTTGCCGTCGCTGTCCAGCGCGATGCCCCACGGCTTGGAGAGTTGTCCGTTGCCGCCGCCGGAAGAGCCGAACGATGACAGAAAATCGCCGCCCTTCGAGAACTTCTGCACCCTGTCGTTGCCCGCGTCCACCACGTACAGGTTGTCGTCCGCGTCGAACGCAAGGCCGGCCGGGCCGCGCATCAGGCCCTCGTCGCTACCCTCATCGCCCCACTGGCCTACAGTCTGCCCGTCCTCGTCAAACACCACGATGGAGTTTGAGTGCTCGTCAGAGCAGTACAGGTTGCCCTCGCCATCGACCGCCAGGCCTACCGGCCAGACGAACTGCTCGCGACCGAAGTCGCCTATGAACTGCTGGTCGATGGTGAGCTTGCCGATTCGCTTGTTGGGCGCCACTACTCCGCCGGCCCCTTCCTGGCCCCGGCTGAGCACGTAGAGCACGCCCTCCGGGGCGGTGGCTACCGCCACGGGCTGCGTGAACCCGTTGCCCGCGGCTGCGTTGCGGCCGACGGCGTGGCTGAAGCTCCAGGTCCTGCCGGCAACAGTTGTCGTTAGCATGTCGAATCCCCCCAATATGGTTGCAGGCCGCGGTGGAAATCCTAGCCGAACTGGTACTCCCTGGTTGCGGCGATGAGCGCCAGCGTCTCGCCCACACGCCTCGACGACTTCGCGTAGTCCGCGTCCGTCGCCCAGGAGATCGCGCCCTCGGACTCCACGTTCGTGACCAGCTCCGCCTTTGTCGACTCGGCGACCTCAATCGGTCCCATCAGGTCCAGGCAGTGGTCGACCAGCGCCTCGGCGCTCATAGACTGCCCGTTGGAACCGGCTATCCGGCGGATCATGCTCTGCACCCCCGGAAGCTCGACGTCGTTCACCCGGTCGGCCACGAAGTTCACGCGCTTGACCAGCGAGCCGCTGTTGATCCACTCCTTGCCGGTGTGCCAGCCCTCCACGCTGGGCGGGTCCAGTATCTCCTGGCCCATGTAGCCGGGCTCCTTGGAGAGCGCCTCCAGCCTCGGGTCCACTCCCAGGCCGTCCTGCGTCATCCGCAGCGTGCCGACTACGACTTCGACGGGGCTCTTGACCTTCTGGTACATCGCCTCCTTGAAGAAGTCGGAGTTGAACAGCGTCCGCAGCACCGGCCGTATCTCGTAGCCGGAGTCGACGAACACCTTGGAGAGCAGCTTGATGGCCTCGGGGTCTCGCGGTTCTTCAATGTCCCACGCGGGCACCTGCGGCTCGTCGGCGACGAAGAAGTTGTACAGGTGGCGGGAGATGAACCGCGGGCACGCCTCCTGCTGGAGGATGATGTCGATGATGTCCTCGCCGTCGAAGTTGCCCGTCTGACCCAGGAACGTCTTCTCGCTGAAGTCGTGGTCCTCGGCCCTGAACTCGAACGACCAGGGGTGCCTGCCGTAGGGATACCGCGGCATCTTTGCCGAGATAGTCCAGCCGGTGAAGGCGCGGGAGCACTCGAACACGTCGGTCTCGGTGTAGTTGCCCACGCCTAGGGAGAAGAGCTCGAGCAGTTCACGTCCCCAGTTCTCGTTGGGGGCGTTCTTGTGGTTTTCGTTGTTATCCAGCCAGAAGATCATGGCCGGGTTGCTCGCCAGCTTCACCAGCAGGTCGCGGTAGTTGCCCATGCCGCTCTCGCGGAACATGCGAATCTGCTCGATCAGGTGGTTGCAGTTGTCCACCTTGCCGTTGCCGGTGGCGAACACCTGGTGCCAGAACAGCGCCATCTTCTCTTCGAGAGGTCGCTGGGTGTTCAGCAGATGGTATAGCCAATAAGCCTGGCCCGGGCCAACCGCTCCTCCCGGCATCTCGGTGATGGGATGATGCCTGAACAGCGTGTACTCGTCTGTTGGGGCCTGCGCGTCCACGTCCAGCAACTCCTCGACGGTGGCCTCGTAGCCCTTCTCTACCCTTGCCTCGATCTCCTCACGTGTCGCGCCGAATCCGGCACGCCGCATCAGGTGAGACATAAGGGCGATGTCTTCTCTGTTGGCCATCGGTTCTCCTCCTTTCGCATTTTGCGCCGCCTCATTCTGACGACAACTCCACTTCAGGACGCCCGCGCCGCCGACATCGTTCCCCGCGGGACGGGTCGCTACGTCGTGGCGGTTGCCGCCAGCCTCAAAGTAGCAAACCGCCAATCCCTTGTCAAACCTGCCTGTGCTCCGAACAGTGCCCTTTCGTTTTCGCCTTTCCGGCCAGGAGTGCGGGTCCAGGATGCGGCCAATCCGAGCGGTGAATGCGCCCCTGGGAGTGGCTCTACGAAAAATCTGCGCGATTCTGCTACATTCCGCACATTTCGTAGCTGGGCGGGCCGGTGTTATCGTCACTTTCTGTGAGGCAAGTTGTTAAGGTTCGTCACGCGAATTGCGCCGAATGTGACAGAATGCGACCCGTTCGACAGGCTCAGGGCAGGCTACGCCCCTACTCCACATCTGGCGGCAACAGCGCCTATGCTGTAGAAAGTAGCACGTGCGTGCTGTAGAATCAAGAGGGTGGTGCGTGCGCCGGTTTGTTGGCGCGAGGCGGGGTTACTTTACATAAGATGGCGGGAGTGGGGCTGGAGGTGGGAATTTTTGTGGCATGTGCGTGGCATGTGCATGGCAGGTCCGAGATACCAGCGAGGCATGGAGGTGGCGTTTGGGTTACGCGGCTGGGAAGCTCTGGGACACAGTTCAGGGTGGGATTGCGCGGTGGTGGGAAGGGGTGTAGCTTTTGGGTTACGCGGTTGGGAAGGTATGGGGCACGAATTTTGGGGTGGACTCGGCGCCGCCGGCCGGTCGGGAGGCTGGTAGTCGGCGACGCTTAACGAACGAAGGGAGAATCGTAGTGAAGACGAGAATCGGGAAACTCGGTTTGGCTTTGACAGCGGCAGTCGCGCTGATGCTCGCAGCCGCGGCGTGCGGCGACGACGGCAGCAGTTGGGGCGATGCGCGCTACACCGCCGAGATGCGGAACGTGGAGGGCGAACCCATAGGCACTGTCGTGATGCAGCAAGGCTCTGGGGGATTCCTGGTGACCGTCATGGTGGAAGGAATCGAACCCGGCCCGCACGGCATCCACATCCACTCGGTCGGGACGTGCACACCGGATTTCAAGGCGTCGGGCGGACACATCAACGTGGACGATCGCCAACACGGGCTGCTCAATCCGGACGGCCCGGACAACGGCGACCTGCCCAACATCTACGCCGCCGCCAATGGCGCCGTGCAGGCCGAACTCTTCACTACGCTGGTTGACCCGGACATGCTGATGGACGACGACGGGTCCGCCATCGTGATCCACGAGAACCGCGACGACCACAACACGCAGCCTATCGGGGGAGCCGGAGGGCGCGTCGCCTGCGGCGTGCTTAACTAGGAGCCGTGTTCTACTCCGGATCGATACTATTCCCAAGACACCTCGAGCGTAAGGGCGGCGGTCAGCCATGAAGATAACCGACATACAGATAGAGGTGGTGGAGCGCCAGCTCTCGACCACCGGCCTAGAATCCGACCTGGGCCGCTTTGGTGGCGGCGTCGAGCAGGGCGTGCTGCGCGTGCTCACGGACGAGGGCGTGGAGGGCAACGCCTTCGTCGGCAACTTCCGCCAGGGCGGCGGCCCGCTGTTCGACTCCATCCTTTCGGTACTCAAGCCCGAGCTGGTCGGGCGCGACCCCGCCGACCGCGAGTGGCTGTGGAGCAGGCTGCCCATATTGCGGGGACGCCGCGGCCTTTCGATGCAGGCCTGGGCGCCGGTCGACGTCGCGCTCTGGGACATCGCGGGCAAGGCGGCGGGCGTGCCCGTCTACCACCTGCTTGGCGCCCGCAGGCGCGAGACCGAGGTGTACGCCACCTACCCTCCGCGCCACGAGTCCCCGGAGGGCTTCGTCAAGGAGGCGCGGGAGGTCGTGTCACAAGGCTTCCGCGCCTTCAAGATTCACCCCGGCGTCATGTCGACTCGCGACGTGACCGAGATGGTGGGCCGGGTGCGGGACGCGGTCGGATTCGACGTGCGCCTTATGCTGGACCCCAACGGCGGCTACGGCTTTCGCAAGGCGCTGGAGATTGGCCGCGCGCTTGACGATTTCGGCTTCTACTGGTACGAAGACCCGATCCCGTGGCATGAGTACGATGCCATCGCCGAGCTAAGCCGCAGGCTGGACGTGCCGCTGTGCATGAGCGACCAGCCGGATCTCCAGTTCGCCAACGGCGCGCGGCTGGCCCGAATGGGCGCGGCGCGCCTGGTGCGGGGCACCGCAGCCAAGCTGGGCATAACCGGACTCAAGAAGCTCTGCTCGCTGGCGGAGGGCTTCGGACTGAACTGCGAGGTTGGCACCGCCGGAAACCCCCTCTTGCAGGCGGCAAACCTCCACGTGATCTTCTCCGTCGAAAACTGCGACTTCTACGAGTACTGGATGCCTCAGTCCGCCCACCAATTCGGACTGGTAGAGCAGATAGTCCTCAACGACAAGGGAACCATCAGCGCCCCCACCTCGCCGGGCCTCGGCTACGAGATCGATTGGGACTGGGTGCGCCTACACCGCACGAATACACTGAACTAGCGTGCAATCAAGGTGCCGTCTCGCCGCTTGTGCTAAAATTGCAGCACGCGCCTAGCCGGCGCCAGGAGGCCGATGGTTCCCCTCAACACCCGCAGGCTGATCGTCAAACGCCTGTTAGACGATTGGAAGCTCTTGCTCAGTATCTTTCTGGGCTTTGTAATCACCACTACGCTGGTCGCGGGCGCGCCCGTCTACTTTCGCTCGCTTCAGAGGGTGAGCGTCAACACGGCCATCGACAGGGCCTCCGTCTTCTTCCTCAACTTCTTCGCCTACGCCCCGCACGTGCAGTTCGACAGGGACAACGTGCTGCTGAGCGAGTCCCATCTCGTCGACGCCATAGACCGGCACATCTCCGAGATATACAGGAGCCACGAGCGGTACATCCAGTCTCCCACCTTCCTCGTCGGCAAGCCCAACTCCCCGCTGCCCAACCAGCCCGGGGCCGCCGACCAGGTGTCCCGCGGATATGTCCAGTACCTTTCCAACATGGGCGGCCACGTCGAGTTTCTTTCCGGCCGCCTCCCTACGGACTCGCTGTCACAGGGACCGCGCGGCCCGGTATTCGAGGCCATGGTCGGCTCCAGGCAGGCGCGCGTGTTCGACCTCGAAGTCGGCGACGAGGTGGTGCTGACCCCCTCCCTCGGCGACCCTGTCCGCGTCACCGCGACGATAGCCGGCGTTATAGAAGCAATCGACCCACTGGACGAGTACTGGAGCCGCAACGCGGAGGCCTATCTCAACCCCGCACCCCTGGAGGAGGAGGTCGACGTCGAGGTAACCGTAGACCCGGCCGAGCCCCCGTTATCACTCTTCGTCACGCTCGAATCGCTGATTACGGGCGTGGGGGACGCCTATCCCGGCTCTGTGGCCAGCATGCACTGGAACGTGTTCATCGACAAGGAGCCGCTGAAGCGGTGGTCGATTCCGGATACCCGGGACCGGATCACGCAGGTAGAGAACGACTTCACGCAGGCGCTGCCCGGCGCGGCCGTGTTTACCGGCATATCCCGCCTGCTGGACAACTACGAGCGCCGCAGCTTCTTCACCGGCATCCCATTACTGCTGCTCATCACCGTCATGCTCCTCACGGTGCTCTACTCCATCGCCATGATGGTGTCCTACCTGGTCCAGAGCCGCGAGGACGACGTTGCCCTGCTGCGAAGTCGCGGCGTTAGCGCGTTCCAACTGCTGCGGCTGTACGCCCTCGAGGGCGCCATTCTCGCCGTGACCGCCGCGGTGCTGGCGCCATTCCTCGCCATGGCCGTCGTGGCGCTCGCCGGCCTGCTGCCCTACTTCAGCGAGATAAAACAGAGCGTACTGCTTCCGATCGATCTCCACTGGTACCCGTTCGCCCTGTCCGCTGCGGTCGGATTCGTCTGCCTCGCCATGTTCGTGGTACCGGCTCTCATCGGCTCCAGGGCCGGGCTGATAGCCCACAAGCTGCGCTCGTCCCGCCCGCCGTCCGTGCCGCTGTTCCAGCGTTACTACGTCGACGTGGCAATACTCATAGTGGGCGGCCTCATCTTCTGGGAATTGCAGCAGCGGGGCCAGTTCGTCTCGGGCGGGCTGTTCGAGGACGTGCAGGTAAACGAGGCGATGTTGCTGGCGCCCGTGCTCTTCCTGGTCGCTGTCGCGCTGCTCTTCATGCGGCTGTTTCCGCTGTTCGTCCGATTCCTGAATGGCGACGCGCCGACGCTGCTGCACCTGCTCGCCGGCGTTACGGTGGCGGTGCTGGCCATCGGCGTCGTGCTGGACACGCTGGGCTCCGGCCTCACGGACTACGCGGCCCCGCTCGCCCTGCTCGCGGCCGCCGCCGCGGCGTACACGTACTCCCACCGGTCGGAGGGAGCCGTGTCGCGTGGGGCCGCAATGGTCGCCCAGGTCGCGGCGACGGCGCTGTTCATCCTTCGCGACCCTCCCTCGCCCGGCGAGGCCGCATTCATCCCGACAGTCGCGCTGGCGGCGCTCGTTCCGCTGCACCTGCTCTTTCTCGCCCTGCGCCACTTCGCCAGGACGTCGCCCGTCTGGGTGTCCATGGCGCTGCTGAGGATGGCCCGCAACCCGTTGCAGTACACCTGGCTGGTGCTGCTGCTGGTGCTGGTCACCGGGCTTGGCGTGCTCGCGACGACCGTTGGCGGCACTCTGAACCGCAGCTACGAGGAGCGCGTCCTATACGACACGGCCACCGACATTCGCGTGGCCGACATGCCCGGCTACATCGCCAGGGGCACAAGCGCCGTAAAGGAGACTTACCTCCAGATCCCGGGAGTGACGCAGGTGTCGCTCGCGCTGCGCGGACAGGGGCTGGTGGGCACGACCGTCTCGGGCATTCACTTCGACCTGCTTGCGGTCGAATCCGACGATTTCCAGTACATGTCGTGGTACCGAGACGACTTCTCCGCCGCGCCTCTGAGCGGCGTCATGCGGTCGCTCCAGCCCATCTCGCGCCACGAGCCGCTAGTTCTGCCCCAGGACGCGGAGACGTTCGGCATGTGGGTCAAGCCCGGTGGAGAGTACTCCAACATGTTCCTGTGGGCCGCCATGCAGGACTCCACCGGAATCGTGAAGACCCTCTCACTCGGAGAGGTAGGCCCGGAGGAATGGCAGCTCATGAGCGGCCGGATGCCGTCCGGCATGGTGCCGCCCGTGGTGCTGGCCGCCATCCAGACCTACGAACCGGTCTTCGGCCCGACCGGAACCGCCGGCTCGCTGCTGATGGACGACATGCACGTCACGACCGGCAACGGCGACGATTTCGTGTTGGTGGACGGCTTCGAGGGCCGCTCGAACTGGACTCCCCTGGCCACCTCGCCGCTCTCCACCGACAGCATCGCGCCGACGTCACAGGAGTTCCGCAGCGGCCAGGCGGCGGGCCTGTTCGTGTTCGGCAAGGACACCGACCGGGGAATCAGGGGCTTCTATCAGAGCCCAAGCGGCGGACCTCTTCCCGTGGTGGCAAGCTCCAGGTTCCTTGAGACGACCGGCGCCCGCGTTGGCGACGTGATGATTCTGGACGTAATGAGCCGACTCGTGCCGGTCCGTTTCACGAACCGCGTGAACTACTTCCCTACCATGACGTCACAGCGCAGCGGCTTTATTCTCACCGACCTGGACGACCTGCTGCGCCATCTGAACATTCTCAGCCCCACCACCAGCTTCTACCCGAACGAGTTGTTCATCTCGGAAGCGCCCGGCGCGGGAGACTCGGTGAGCGAGACGATTCTGAGGCTGACGGGCACCACGGACCGCGTATTCGACCGCGACGCCCGCCTGGAGGCCATCCGCCACGACCCGCTCATTACCGCGGGCTGGCGCGCCATGATGGCGCTTTCCCTGGGCCTGATAGTGTTTACCGCCGGACTCGGGTATCTCATCTACCTCCTGGCATTCACCAACCGCGGACGCAACGAGATGGGCTTCCTTCAATCGCTGGGCATGACGGGACGCCAGGTGCTGGGGCTGCTCAGCATCGAGCACCTTGCCATAGTGCTGGTGGGTCTGGGCATCGGCACCTGGGCCGGTTTTCAGATGAGCTCCATCATGGTCTCGTCCGTCGCCGTGACCGAGTTGGGGGACCCGGTGGTGCCGCCTTTCGTGATGATGACGGACTGGCCTATGCTGGCGATCATCTACGCCACCACCGCGTCGATCTTCTTGCTGTCGACGCTGGCCCTGGCCAGGTCGATGCGGAACCTCGAACTCCACTCCATATCCAGGCTGGAGGGCTGATTTGTTCCAGCTCATCTACCTGGTATCGAGAGCTATCGCCGCCTGGCCGCTGGTCGTCCGCCGCAGCCTCGCCCACTGGCGCCTGCTGTCCACGGTCGTGGTGGGCGTGGTGCTGGCATCGGCAGTGATGTCCGGCACCGTCATCTACTACGACGCGTTGAGAGAGCTCGCGCTCAAGAGCACGCTCGCCCGGCTTACCGAAGACGAGGCCAACATCGTGGTCAAGGCCGACCGCGGCCCCACCACGGTCGAGGAATTCGCGAAGGTCGCCCGAACGGTGGACGCGGAGGTGGACGCGAGGGCCGCCTGGTTCCTCGAGGACCGCGTGATGGGCGCCAAGACGGCGACGTTCTTCCTGTCCCCGGTCGGTGATGAGGCAGGCGCGGGCCAGGACAACGCGCGCGCCTACTTCGCGTTCGTGCCTACGCTGGACGAGCAGATCCGAATCGTGAGCGGCGGCTGGGGCGCGCCGTCGGCCCCGAGCCCTCGCGGACAGCCGCTGCACCTGCAGGCGATTGTCCCGGCGGACGCCGCCGAGCTGTTCGGAGTCGGCATCGGGGACAGCCTGTCCGCGGTGCCGTACTGGAACGACGCCATTCCCTACGCCACCGTTACTATTTCCGGCATTTTCGAACGCACCGGCCCGGACGAGTTCTGGCACCTCGACACCGCCGTGCTTGCCGCCTCCACCTCCGGCAACTTCCGCACGATCCCGTTCTTCCTCACGAGGGAGGCCTACTTCGACACCCTCGGCGCTTCGTTCATCGACATGGACAGCACCTACGCCTGGCTGCTCCAGGTGGACCAGTCCACGCTGGACGCTCGCAACGCCTGGATTGCCAGAAGCGGTCTCGACACGATGGAGAGCCGCCTGTCCCGCAACCTGTTCAGCTACCGCCAGATAACGGAGCTCGAGGACGCTCTCGCCGACTACGACCGGCGTCTCTTCTTCAGCAAGCTGCCCATGTTCGTCGTCCTCGTGCTGATCGCGGTGGTCATCCTCTACTACGTCGTGACCATCTCGTCCCTCGTGGTCGAGCAGCAGCGCGGCGAGATAGCCCTGCTGCGCAGCAGAGGCGCGAGCTCCGCGCAGATCCTCGCCGTATTCGTGCTAGAGGGTCTGACCATCTCTGTGCTCGCCGCCGTCGCCTCTCCTCTGATCGCGGCGTTCCTGATAAGCATCCTCGGCTACACTCCCGCGTTCTCCGACCTGAGCGGTGGGGACAGGCTGGACGTGGCGATTTCCGGCGGCGCTTTCGCCATGGGCGCGCTCGGCGGCCTTCTCAGCTTCGCGGCCCTGCTCATTCCGGCCGTCCAGGCGTCCAAGGTCGGCGTAACCCGCCACAGGCAGGAGGCCGCGAGACCCACCGCGCAGCCTTTCTTCCTGCGCTACTATCTCGACGTCCTTCTGCTGGTCATCAGCGTCGTGCTATTCAGGCAGCTATCGGACCAGGGATCCGTGGTCGCCAGCAGCGTCTTTGGCGAGCTTGTGGTCAACCAAGCGCTGCTGGCAGTGCCCGCGCTCGTGCTCGTGGCCGTCGCTATGGTGCTGTTGCGGCTCTTCCCGCTGGCGATCCGCTTCCTGAGCGGCGACTCCCCCTCGCTGCTGCATCTCGTGGCTGGCGCGGCCGCCGCCATACTCGCGCCCTCTATAGTGGTGCGCGCCATCAACAACGGCGAGCCGCTGACCTGGATCGCACAGCTCGCCGCGCTGGCGGCGCTCGTGGCGGCATACTGGGCAACGGCCAGGACCGACGCCCCGCTGAGGCGATGGGCCGGAGTGGCCGCGCAGGCCGTCCTCGTGGCTGTCCTGATATCAGTCGGGCCGACCCTGCCGATGCCCCAGGTCTTCATTCCCATCCTGGTGGCCATTCCGATCGCCCAGGTGGCCTACCGGCTGCTGCACGCCTACGGGCTGAACGCCCCGGCGGGCTTCTCCATGGGTATGTGGCAGATGGCCCGCAGACCCACCCACTACGCTCGCCTGTCGCTGCTGCTGGTGCTGATGGCCGGACTCGGAATCGTGGCCGCCAGCTTCGGCGGCACGCTCGAGCGCAGCTTCGACGAGCGCGCCCGCTACTCCTCCGGCGCCGACCTGCGGCTGGAAGGCGTAATCCTGAACACCCGGGGCCGGAGCGTCTCGGCCGTGGACGAATACCTCGCGCTGCCGGGCGTGTCGGTGGTCGGGCCGGCCTTCCGCGGGGCGGGCAGCGACCTGTCCGAGCTGCTGGGCGAAAGCTACACCATGGTGGCCGTCGATACCAGCGTGGTGAGCGAAGTCGGCTGGTTCCGGGAAGACTTCGCCGACCAGCCGATGCCCGAACTCCTCGCCCGGCTCGAGCACCCCAGCCTGCCCGCCGGGTTGCCGCTGCCCGACGAGGCATCCGAGCTCTGGCTCGTCATCAAGACCGACAGGCCCCAGCCCGACGTCGGCGTTATCGCTCGCCTCAAGGACGCCAACGGACGCTACTACACCTACATCATGGGGCCGCTGGACTCGACCCAGTGGGAGCGAATGGCGGTGCCGCTGTTCCGTCGAGACGGAAGGGTTTTCAGCGGCAGGCGGCAGCTTCTGACTCCGCAGGTGCCCATGGAGCTCGTCTCGGTAAGCGTAAACAAGTTCGACGGGCGGGGCAGGCTCCGGGCCGGCACTATCTCCATAAGCCGGATCAGCGCTTTCACGCCCGAAGGCGAACAGGTCCTGGAATCGTTCGACGACGTGTACGGCTGGAGCATCATCCGGGCCGCGCCGGAGTCCGTGTCCGACGCCATTCAACCAACCAACTCGTCGTTCGAAGGTGACACCGCCGCGGCCCAGTTCATCTGGACGGAGGGCAACCCGCTGGTGAGCCGCGGCATGTTCTACGGCCCGCCCATAACCCCGGTGTCCGTGCTCGCCAGCGGGCTGTTCCTCAGGGAAACCGGCCACCGCGTGGGCGATACGTTCGAGGTGTCGGTGCAGGGCCACCGCCTGCCCGTCCACATAATCGAGAAGCTGGACTTCTTCCCCACGCTGGACACCTTCAACAGGCTGTTCCTGGTGTCCGACCTCAGGGCGGTCGCGGCCCTCGCGAACCTGGACGTGACCGCCGGCGAGCTGCGTCCCAACGAGATGTGGATCGAGACGGCCATGAACGGCTCGGAGCGCGAGGAGTTGGTCGGAATCCTCACGGACGACCCGCCGTTCCCGTCCCGCAGGGTGCACGACACCTTGCAGAATCTCGAGGAATCGCAGGTAGACCCACTCGTTCAGGCCGGCTGGCGCGCGCTGCTGTTCATGGCCTTCACCGCCGTACTCATTCTCAGCGGCCTGGGTTTCCTGGTGCACGCCTACGTGTCGTTCAGAAGCCGCGAGATGGAGTTCGCGCTGATGCGTACCATCGGATTCTCCACGCGCCAGTTGACCACCCTGATATGGCTGGAGCAGGCGCTCATCATTGTCGCCGGCCTCGCGCTCGGCACCTGGATGGGCGGACGCATCGGCGCGATCATAATGCCGTTCCTCAGCAACGACGACCAGGGCAGCCAGGTGCTGCCGCCGTTCATACTCGAGGTCAACTGGACGACGCTGGCGATAACCTACGCAATTATGGCCGTGGCGTTCACGCTCATCATAACCGGTATGATATGGTTCGTACGTCGAATCTCCCTCCAGCGCATCCTGCGCCTCGGGGAAATGTAGTGACCCTGCCAAAGGGATGGGAGTGAAGATGACACTCACCCAGAGCGCCCCGTACGTGCTGTGCGAGGACCTGTTCAAGATATACAAGGTCGCCGATCTCGAGGTCGTCGCCCTCCGGGGTCTCGACCTCAGCGTCATGCCCGGGGAGGTGGTGGCCATCGTCGGCGCCAGCGGCAGCGGCAAGAGCACGCTGCTCAACATTCTCGCCGGATACGACGCGCCCTCCGCGGGCGGCGTATCCGTCGGCGGCTACGACCTGCTCCGCATGACGATGAACGACATCGAGCAGTATCGCCGCGAGGTCGTGGGCTTCGTATGGCAGCAGACCAGCCGCAACATGTTCCCCTACCTGTCGGCGGTCGAGAACGTGGCGCTGCCCATGATGCTCACCGACATGCCCGGCAGAGAGCGCAGGGAACGCTCCGAGCACCTGCTGGACCTCGTCGGGCTGGGGCACAGGCTCGAGCACACGCCCGAGCAGCTCTCCGGCGGCGAGCAGCAGCGCGTCGCCATCGCCGTTGCCCTGGCCAATCACCCGCCCCTGCTGCTGGCCGACGAGCCTACCGGCGAGCTCGACAACGCCACCGCTGCCGAGATACTCGACCTGTTCGGCGTGGTCAACCAGGAGTTCGGCACCACCATCCTGATAGTGACCCACGACCCCGACATCGCGCACAAGGTCGGCCGGGTCGTGATGATTCGGGACGGCAAGATGTCCACCGAAATCCGCCGCCGGGTTACCTTCCAGAGAGTGACCGGCACGGCCAACACCGACCAGCCGCTGGAGGAGTTCATCCTGGTGGACGCCAGCGGACGCGTCCAGATACCTCGCGAGTACCTTGAGGACCTGAGAATCCGCGAGCGGGCCAAGGTCGAGATCGAGGACGACGCCGTGGTGCTCAGGCCGGAGGAGCGTTAGCGTGAACAGATACCAGCGGCTGACCGCCGCCATCGACGTGACCCGGACCTACCGTCTCGGCTCAGAGGAAGTCACCGCCCTACGCGGCGTCAACCTCACCGTGTTGCCCGGCCAGTTCGTGGCGATAGTCGGCAGATCCGGCTCGGGCAAGACAACGCTTCTCAACATCCTGGCCGGCCTGGACAAGCCCACCTCCGGCGACGTGCTCTTCGAGGAGCGCAGCGTCAACGACATGGACGAACATGAACTCCTGGAGATTCGCCGCCACAAGCTCGGCTTCGTCTTCCAGTCGTTCGGCCTGCTGCCGCTCCTTTCCGCGCTGGAGAACGTGGAGCTCCCCCTGCGCATAGCCGGCGTGAAGGGCCGCGACCGGGAGGATAGGGCGCGTGAGGCGCTGGAGATGGTCGGCCTCTGGCCGCGTGCGCGCCACCGGCCCTACGAGCTGTCCGGCGGAGAGCAGCAGCGCGTCGCAATCGCGCGCGCGATAGTGAACAACCCGCCGCTCCTGCTCGCGGACGAGCCCACCGGCGAGCTCGACTCCGTGAACGCCAGGTCCATATTCGGGCTGTTCAAGCAGATGGTCCAAGAGCGCGGCATAAGCGTGCTCGCCGCCACCCACGACTCCACGCTGCTGGAGATGGCCGACGAGGTCAAGGAAATCCGCGACGGCGTGCTGTTGGACCAGGCGGCGCAGGGACTACGCTTCCGCGACTAGACCGACGTGGGGCTGTGAAGCTCCAGTTGGGCCGCCGCGCCGCCGCCTGCCGGCAGCAGCGGCTCCACGTGCGCCCAGATCTGGTCGCCGATCGCCTCAACCGAGCCCGTGCCGTCGATTACGCGCCACCTTTCGGGTTCGGCATCCGCCAGGGCCCTGTAACCCCTACGCACCCGCCGGTGAAACGCGAGCGACTCCTCCTCGAAGCGGCGGGAGCCTTCCTCGTCCAGCCGACCCGCGGCCGCCTCCTCGCTCTCCGCGCCATCCATCGGCAGGGCCATCTGCACGGCGCCCACGCGCTGCAAGCCGACCTCCGGGGGGCAATCTACGAGGAACGTCAGGTGAGGCGTGACTCCGTCAGTCGCCAGAGCGTTCATCTGCTCGATTGCGGAAACCGGCAGGCGCCGGCCGTAGCCCTGATACGCGACAGTGGAATCTGCAAAGCGGTCAGCGACCACGATGAGGCCGTGTTGCTCGTGAGACTGCCTCAGCACCTTGGCCGCCAACTCCGCCCTAGCCGCCAGGAAGAGGAACAGTTCGGCTCCCTTCGAGATTGCCTGGCTTCCCTGCTGGCCGCCCCAGGGCCGACCCTTGATCAACTCTCTCAGGTGCATTCCGAGCGGCGTCGTGCCCGGCTCTTTCACCGCCAGCACCGACAAGCCCGACTGGCGCAATCGCTCGCACAACAGCTCGAACTGCGTAGTCTTCCCGCTGCCCTCGCCGCCCTCGAACGATACGAATAGCGCCAACTGCCGCTCCCGACCTGGCCTATCGCCTGAAGATGACCACGTGGCGGCCGGGGTCCCTGCCCATGCTCGACGAGGCAAGGCCGAACTTGCCCGCGATCTCGTGTTGCAGCCGCCTCACGTATGCTCCCTGCGGGTTCAGCTCCACGTGACCCTCGCCCTTGCGGACCCGTATCGCCGCCTCCTCCGCCTCGAGCACCGCGCCGTCCACCTGCTCGTCCGAAATCGGCGTCAGGCCGTGCCTGCGCGTAATCGCCTGGATGAACTGCTCCAGTTGCGCCGTGGTGTTCTTGCGTAGCACGTACACCGGCTTGCCAATCTCCTCCGCGTCCCGAAGCGCCTTCGTCTTTCGGCGGTAGTAGTTCTTGGTGGTGACCAGCAGGTCGGCGCGGCTGATGTCCATCACCAGCTCGATCGGCGCGTTCGCGCTGCGCACCACGTGTTGCAGCCGGCCCCGGTTCACGCCGTAGGGCAGTATGTGCGTCGTCTTGGGCGGCTCGACATCCTCACGCTCCAGTCCCTCCGCCGCCGGGAACGGGGCCTCCCGCCGCCGGGGCGTATCCACCCCGCGCAGGTCGGTGCGCGCGCCTGTCTGTTCGCTCCGCTTCACCCTGTAGCCGCCCTCGCCGTCGCTCTCGCGCGTCTCCGGCGCTACGGCGAAGCCCCTCAGCATTCGGTCCACCACGTCGGTCACGTCCGGATGGACCGTGACCTCGTTCCACCCCTGTATCTCGACCAGGACGTCGAACGTCGGCGGCGCCCTCCGCTCCAGAACCGTTTTCTGGGTGCGTCGCCGCCGGGCCTCGATGTCGCCCAGCGTGACCGACTGCACCCCACCGACCAGGTCCGAAAGCGTGGGATTCATGATCAGGTTGTCGAGCGTGTTACCGTGCGCCGTGGCCACCAGTTGCACGCCGCGCTCGGCGATGGTGCGGGCGGCGTTGGCCTCCAGCTCCGTGCCGATCTCGTCGATGATGATGACCTCCGGCATGTGGTTCTCCACCGCCTCGATCATCACGTCGTGCTGCAGCGCCGGCTTTGGCACCTGCATTCTCCGGGCGCGCCCGATGCCCGGATGGGGAATGTCGCCGTCGCCCGCAATCTCGTTGGAAGTGTCCACCACTATGACGCGCTTCCCGGCGTCGTCCGCCAGCACGCGCGCCACCTCGCGCAGCATCGTCGTCTTGCCCACGCCCGGCTTGCCGAGCAGCAGCACGCTTTTGCCGCTGAAGATGAGGTCCTCGATGATACGGATGGTGCCGTAGACCGCGCGCCCGAACCTCAGCGTCAGTCCCACCACGTCGCCGCGCCGGTTCCGTATCGCCGATATGCGGTGCAGCGTGCGTTCCACGCCCGCCCGGTTGTCCTCGCCGAAGCTGCCCACGCGGTCGATTACGTGTCGCAGGTCGTCGTAGGTAACCTCGTCGCTGCCCAGCGACACGCTCTCGTTGGGCACTCGCGCTTCGGCTTCTCGCCCCAGGTCGAGCACGACCTCGAGCAGTTCGTCTATGTTTTCATGGCCCCTGACCGACTCCTCTATGCGAGGAGGCAGCTTGTCCAGGAGCGCCTCCATGTCGTCGACTATCCGCCTCTCCACCAAGGGCGTTCGCACCTCCGGCCTGCCTGGTTCCTCTGCCCGGCGCTGTCGCCACCGGGCCATAGCGTCAGCCTACAGCATACCAGCAGATACGTGGGGGCGGCAATTGGGCCACGCACTCGTTCGACCAGTCAATCGAATGGCCCGCCGCCGGCACCCCTCACGCCGGCGCCTCCGCTCCGCTTGCCAGCCGCACCGGCGAGGCCGTCGCGCGTATGCACATCACGTACTCCGGGCCGGGCGCAAAGTCCATCGCACTCATCGCGCTCAGGAGGTCCGGCTGAAATTCCGCCACCAGTGCGCGTATCCGCCGCGCGCCCGCTAGTCGCGCTAACCCGAAACGGACCAGCGATGTGGCCGCGTCCACCGACCCGGGGGCACAGGTCACGTCCAGCCATCCGTTCGGCCCGCTGCGCCCCACTCTCAGGCGGCCTGCCAGTCCGCGTTGGCTCTCCAGCACGAACTCGCGCGCCCGTCCGGGTCCGCGCTCGCGCGAGTCCCGCCACTGGTCGAACGTCACTCCCGCCATGCGTCGGACTGCGGACGGCGCCGACGCGCTGTACAGGCGAAACAGGTCGTACCCGTCTCGCCGAGACGCCTCTCTAGAAGCCGCGCCGCGCCGCTCAGCGCGGGCCGTCGGGAGGTTCGGTCGTCCGCCAGCCAAGAGCGTCTCGTGGTAAACGGGAAAGTAACCGGCCCGGCGCGCCGCGCCCAGCAGCGGGCACTCCACGGGCAGCCTGAGAAACACGCGCTGCGCTCCCGAACGCGCCGCCTCGGCGGACACCCGCTCCAATACTCGTTCCGCCGCAGACTCCGCGTCGCCGCTCGCCACAAGCTGAGTCACCTGCCAGCTCCCCCGGCCACTCAGCCGGCCGGCGGCCGCGACGGCCTCGGCGCCTCCCTCTCTTGCGACCCAGGCGCCCGCCCTCATCCTTCCCGCTGCGCACGACCTGGCCACTGCCGCGAGGGACGGCCTGCCGCCCAGCCCGGACAGGACGCCGGCCAGCGGACGCGCGTGGTTGTGGAGGGGGCGTTGCCTGAGAATCGCCTGCGCGGCGAGCCGGAGGTGGACCGCAATGGGTGAAACACCGGAGTTGGTAGTCATCGAGACCACCGGGACAGCGTTGCTACGCGCTGCCCTCCACCATCCGCACGAACAACTCGTGCACCCTGGTGTCGTCGGTCAATTCGGGATGAAAGGAGGTGGCAAGCAGCTTGTCCTGGCGCACGGCTACCGGACGGCCGTCCGGGATGCGGGCCAATACGCGCACGCCCTCGCCCACCTCGTTGACCACCGGCGCGCGGATGAACACTGCCCGGAAGGCCGGGCCGGAGATGTCGCCCATCTCCAGCTCCGCCTCGAAGCTGTTGACCTGGCTGCCGAATGCGTTGCGGCTCACCTCGATGTCCATCAGCCCCAGCGGAGAGGGCCGGTGGTCGGTGAGCCGCTTGGATATGACTATCATGCCGGCGCAGGTGCCCCAGATGGGCATGCCCTCCGACGCCTTTTCCTTCAACGGGCCTCTGAAATCGTAGATGTCGATTAGCTGGACGATCGTGGTGCTTTCGCCGCCGGGGATGATAAGGCCGTCGACGTCGTCCAGTTGGTGCGGGAGCCGGATCTCCGCCGACTCCACGCCCAGCCGGTCGAGCACCTCCCGGTGCTCCGCGAAATCGCCCTGGATTGCGAGAACGCCAAGCGTTGGCAAGCTACCAACCTCTCGTGGCCAGCTGCTGCTCCTCCGGCATGGTCCGGACGTCCAGTCCCGGCATGGCCTTGCCCAGCCCGGTCGAGACCTCTACGAGTATCGCTGGGTCGTTGTAGTGGGTCGTCGCCTTGACGATGGCCTCGGCCATCAACTGAGGCGTCTCGGACTTGAAGATGCCCGAGCCCACGAACACGCCATCCACGCCGAGCTGCATCATCAGGGCCGCGTCCGCGGGGCTGGCGATGCCGCCCGCGGCAAAGTTGACCACGGGCAACCGGCCGGTGTCGTGGATCTCCTTCACAAGCTCGTAGGGTGCGCGTAGGTCCCTGGCCGTCGCCATTAGCTCGGCTTCGTCCATTCCCACTATGCGCTTGATCTCGCCGAGCACCTTCCGGGCGTGGCGCACCGCCTCCACGATGTTGCCGGTGCCGGCTTCGCCCTTCGTGCGAATCATGGCGGCGCCCTCGCCTATGCGCCTCAGCGCCTCGCCGAGGTCCCGGCAGCCGCACACGAAAGGAATCTTGAAGTCGTGCTTGTTTACGTGGTTGTTCTCGTCGGCCGGGGTCAGCACCTCGGACTCGTCCACGTAGTCCGCGCCAAGCTCTTCCAGGATCTGCGCCTCGACGAAGTGCCCGATTCGGGACTTGGCCATGACCGGAATCGTGACCGCGTCGATGATCTCACTGATCATCTGCGGGTCGGACATACGCGCCACGCCGCCCGCCGCGCGGATGTCGGAAGGCACGCGCTCCAGAGCCATGACGGCGACCGCTCCGGCATCCTCGGCGATCTTCGCCTGCTCGGGGGTTACCACGTCCATGATCACCCCGCCCTTGAGCATCTGGGCCAGCCCGACCTTAACCCTCCAAGTACCGGTCTCCGACCTTACGTCAACTGCCATCTTTGGCCTCCTCCAGCCGCTCGCGTTTTTCAGCGAAATATCGCGCGGTTACACGCCTTCACGCGGCCCGCATGAGTTTTCGCGCCATTATACTCCTGACCACCGCTCTTTACAATTGCCGCTCCGGTCTGCCAAGCTTGTATCGAGGCACGCATGACGCGCCGACATGCCCGGAAACTTGGCGACATATCTCCTTGCGGGCCGAATATGCGTGCGCTACAATTCGCAAACTTTCTCCCAGGGTGTCACCGATGAGCCAATCCCACGTCGAAGATAAGGCCAAACTGCGCAAAGACCTATCCAGGAAGGCCGTCGCCCTCGCGATGAAGAGCCGCTGGAAGGAAGCCAGCGCCGTCAACCGCGCCATACTGAAGGACTTTCCCCGCGACCTCGAAGCCTGGAACAGGCTGGGCAAGGCGCTCAGCGAGTTGGGGTGCGTCGCCGAGGCCCGGGACGCGTTCGGCAGAGCGCTTGAAGTGTCGCCGCACAACAGCATCGCCCGAAAGAACTTCGAAAGGCTGAATCGGCTAGATGAGGACGAGCAGCCCGCGCTGGTCACCAGCGGCGCGACCGCCCAGGCCTTCATAGAGGAGGGCGGCAACTCCGGCGTTACGTCGCTGGTCAATCTTGCTCCCGCCAGCGGCCTGTTCAAGCTCTCTCCCGGCCATCCCATCGAGCTTCGGTGCGAGGGCGGCGGGCTGAAGGTGTTCCGCGCCTCCGGAGACTACGTGGGGCGCGTCGAATCGCGGCTGGCCTCCAGGCTGGCCAGGCTCATCAAGGGAGGCAACCGCTACGACGCCACCGTGCGCAGCGTCTCCGAGCGGGAGGTCGTCATCATCATCCGCGAGTCGTTCCGCCACCACTCCCAGGCGCACGTCCCGTCCTTCCCCGCCCGCGTCACCGGGCCATACCCTGTGTACCTGCCCGGCGCCTCCGTTGATTACGGCCTGTCCGACGAGATAGACGGCGAGGAACAGCTATCGGTCAAGGACTGGTCGAACGACGACACCGAGCCCGGCGACGACGCCGCGTTCACGCCCGTTATCCACCGCATCATAAACAGCCCGGGCAGCGACCTCGACGGCGACGACGACTATTAGCGCGTCCCGCGCCTCAGCCTCCGCCTGTTACGAGGCGGGTTCTGAGTCGGAATCGGCCAGCGGGCGCTCGCGGTAATAGATGCCCCATCGCCTCATCGCCTCTTCGATATCCGGCGACTGAATCTCCGACAGTTGGCGAAAGAATCCCGCCAGCGCGTGCGCGTGAAGCAGTTCCTCCGAACACACCCAGCTCGCCTCCGCCGGCACCACGTACACCAGGCCGTTCTGGTGCTCGCACTGCATCTCGATGCGCTTACCGCCCGTGTCGTGCTTCACGCTGATTCCGTACTCTGCCATGTCTCTCCTCTCGTTCAGGCGTCGTGCTCCGGATGAGTAACTACTCCATTTTAACACTCACACAACCGTCGTCCCCGCGCAAGCGAGAATCTAGGAGTGTGGGGCACTCCACACTGCCTGCGCCGCGACTGACCTCTGGCCACTCTACGCCCCGCCCCTATGCTACAATCCTCCCAGCACACCTTTGCGGCGACCGATCTGACTGTCGCACCCCATCGCCACTTGGCAGGCTCGTTGGCCCAGTATTGGAGCATCTCCCGTACTCGGAGATGTTGCCGGCCAAAGTCAGTCTGTCCCAACGGAGGGCGGCTCGCCGATGGTGAACTTGATAAGGAGTCGCCGCAATGACGGTCGCCGCGCCGAGGTTTGATTATCGTGTCGCCCTTATCGGGTTGTTTTTCGTCACAGCTGCCCTGACGTGGTCATGCGGTGGTGAAACGCAACCCACCGCACCCACGATTGCGCCCACCGCCGCTAGCACGCCTACTACATCGCCCACCGCGACCGTCCCAACCGCAACGCCCGCACCCACGACGACGCCTGTGCCTGCCACCAACATACCATTCCCTACCCCGACTCCTTCCCCGACACCCAACCCCGCCATGGACGTCTTCGGGTCCGCCATGGTGAAGATGTCGGACGGTGGCGGCGCCGCAATCGAGATCAACGCCAACCTTGAGGCGATATCAGACGGACAAAGAGTCCAGATTCCCATTTCGTACACCGGAGTCTTTGCCATCGGCGGCCTTAACTGGTCGGACGTTGTCGTCGCTGCGCCAGTTCTCGGGATAGAGTCCCGGGTTATGACGCTCTCGGCCCCGTTCCTCACGACCGTTCATGTTCTCGACGAGTCGTCGGGCAAATGGGAAGCGAACTACGGTCACTCGCCCAATTCGATAGCGTTTGATAAGCTCTTCGCGCCGCGTGCTTACGAGCTTACTGAGTTGGTTCTGTCCGGCAAGGAAGAGATTAACGGCATAGACGCCACAGTCTTCACTGCCAAGTTGCGTAACTTCGCGGTCGTCGGCTCGCAGGGCAATTTAGACGTCGTCTACTGGATAGGTGTGGATGATGGTCTGCCACTCAAAGTGTCCGCCTCCGGTACCCTGGATGTCGATGCTGACGTGGTGCTGATTGGCGAAACGGTCGCGGAGTCTGCGTCGGTCGAAATAACGGCTACTATATTCGACCACGGAAAGCACGTAGACGTTGTATCCCCCACCCTGGGCCTTCAACGTTTTCAGCATGAGGCGCTGCTGCTGAATGACGGGCGCGTACTCGTAGGGGGCGGATTCACAGGAATCTCCAACAACAATGTCGTCGTCCCTTTTCCAGTAGGCTTCGTCCAGACATATGATCCGTCTGCGGACATGTGGTCGTTCCAGGATCCCATGGAAAACGCCGGCTTCTTGTACTCGGCCCTCAAGCTGGGTGACGGCAAAGTTCTGTTTGTCGGCCTGTCAGGCGACGAGAACTTAGTCGAACCATTCGCGAGCCTGTTCGACCCTGGGGAAAATTCATGGGAAGATGCCCCTGCACCTTCCACGACTCGTGGTTTTCCTGAGACCCTTCTACTTGATGACGGACGCGTTCTTCTCTTAGGTGGTTGGGACTTTACGTCATCGGACACCACATTCACGCGAGAGGTGGTGAAGGCGGTCGAGGTTTACGACCCCCAGACCGGCGAATGGCGCCAGGCTGCTCCGCTGACCCAGGACTTCCAAGAACCCCCACACTACACTCTGTTGAACGACGGGCGGGTGATTGCGATGGGAGTCGGCGGCGACATGTTTGCTGAAAGGACAGCTTTCGCCGAATTGTATGACCCCAATTCCGATTCTTGGACACCCATCAGCAGCGCTGATGCCCACTACTCGCTCAACAACGCCCTCAGCTTGGCCGATGGCAGAGTACTCGTGCTCGGGTCGCTTCCCAGATGGATTTCCAATCAACGCCCGGACGGAAGCTCCGGGATCGTCACCTTGCCAGACGGAAGCCGGCTGACCGCCGCTCAGGTAGCAGAGCGATTCCCTGCGGCGAAGATCTACGACCCGGCCACCGACACATGGTCTGCCGCCGGGGGTATGACTCACACACGGAACAGCGCCTCGCTCGCTCTGCTTCCCGACGGTAGGGTTCTGGCAGCCGGCGGTGAGAACTACTGGTCCAAGGACTCCTTATCCTACTCCACGACCGAGATTTTCGATCCGCAGACCAACTCGTGGTCGCCGGGGCCTAACCTGACCGATCTGCGAGCCGGT
Source organism: Dehalococcoidia bacterium (assembly GCA_034422735.1). GTDB lineage: Bacteria > Chloroflexota > Dehalococcoidia > Lucifugimonadales > CATOSD01 > CATOSD01. The sequence continues at coordinate 56,516 of DAOUJL010000033.1, forward strand.
GCCACCGCGACGCTAATGCCAGATGGCAGGGTGCTGCTGGTCGGGGGCATGGGGCTTGTGCAGGACATCGAGGAGATATACCCCCATGCAACCGCGGAAATAGTCGATCCCGGTTAGGCGGAGGTAGCACACAGAAACCCCGGCTTGCATGACCATTCCAAACTCCTCTGCCTTTACTCGGGCGATCTCACGATGAATGTGACCAGCCGCGCCCCTCGCCGCCCCCGCCGCCCGCCTATGCTATAATCCTCACCGCGCCCTCCAACGGCGACGACCACTCGCGCGGCCCACGCCCGCCGCCAACAGGAGACCATCAGATGCCCCCTCACTACCAGGACGACTCCATCATCATCCACAAGTACGAGTGCGGCGATTTCGGCAACAACGCCTATCTCGTCGTGTGCCCCAAGACCAACGAGAGCATCATCATCGACACGCCGGGCGATCCGGGCAAGGTGATCGAGGCGGCCAGGTCAACCAACGTGAAGGCCATAATCATCACCCACAACCACTGGGACCACCTGGTGGGCTTCGACGAGGTGACCGGCGCGATAGACGCCCCCGTCGCAATCGGCGCGGACGACGCCGACGCCCTTCCCCGCCCGCCCGCGCGGCTGTTGCGCGACGGCGACGAGATCGTGGCCGGTACCGTGACCCTGCGGGCCATCGGCACACCCGGCCACACGCCCGGCTCCACGTGCTACACCGTCGGCAGCGCGCTCTTCTCCGGCGACACGCTCTTCCCCGGCGGTCCCGGAAAGTCCGGGTCCCCCGAAAAGCTGCGGCAGATCATCGAGAGCATCACCACCAAGCTGTTTACGCTGGAGAGCGTCGTTAACGTCTATCCCGGTCACGGCGCCGACGGCGACCTCAAGAGCAGTAAGGAAGAGTACGCCGTCTTCGCGTCCAGGGAGCACCCGGCCGACCTGGCCGGAGACGTTTCTTGGCTCGGCAGCTAGACACGCCTGAACACACGGACGCCCGTCCTCCGTGGCGACCGCGCGACGTCGCGCTCGCCACGGTCGGGACGTTAGTGGCGTTCGTCATCCTGATCGCCATAGCGGCGGGCCTCGCCTCCATCGGCGACGAACGGGGCGTCGGGTCGTTCCCGATCTGGGCGCTGGCCGCCTTCTACCTCGTGCTCGTGGCGATGGCCTGGTACTTCAGCGTGCGCAAGTACGGCGCCGCATGGCGCACCCTCGGCTTTCGCGTCCCGGAAAACCTGTGGAGCTTCGCCCTCGCCTTGGTCGTGCTGCTCGCCAGCCTCTCTCTGTTCGCCGCGTACAAGCTCGCCACCGACCATCTGCCCGTCAGTTGGCTCCGGCCGGACGTCGTGCCGCCCGAGGTGTTCGGCCACGGACTCGAGCGCGTCGGCAACGGACTCGCCATCGTGGCTGTCGCCCCCGTTGCCGAGGAGCTCTTCTTCCGCGGCTTCATGCTTGGCGGCCTCGTGGCGGCGGTCGGAGACCTGCGCGCAATGGTCGTGAGTTCGGTGCTCTTCGCCGCGATGCACGCCTCCATCGGCACGTTCATTCCGCTATTCGCGGCCGGAATGCTGCTGGCCTGGCTCTACCTGCGGACGCGCTCCATCTGGCCGCCCATAGCCGCGCACTCCACGCAGAACGCGCTGGCGATGCTGAACCCGGGCTGACCGATGCCACGCACAGCCTTGTGAGGACGCCATGACCTCCGACAGAATAAACAGAATCGACCGCGTCATGCGGTCTCTCGCCGCCGAGGGCAGAAAGGCGATGGCGCCTTTCGTCACAATCGGCCACCCGGACATCGAGACCTCCGAGGCACTGGTCGAGGCCATTATCAGCGGCGGGGCCGACATGCTGGAGCTGGGCATCCCCTTCAGCGATCCCCTCGCCGACGGGCCTACGGTGCAAGCGACCAGCTTCGCGGCGCTTCGCAACGGCGTGACGGTGGCGGTCGCGCTCGACAGCGTCCGCCGCCTCCGGGCCAGGGGAGTGGAAGCCCCGCTCGTATTCATGGGCTACTACAACCCCTACCTGAGCTACGGGCTGGAGCGCTTTGTACAGGACTCGGCCTCCGCCGGCGTGGACGGCCTGATTGTGCCCGACCTGCCCGCGGAGGAGTCCGGCGACCTCGCCGCCCTCTGCGCCGAGCACGGCCTTCACCTCATCCCGCTCCTGGCGCCCACCAGCACCGACGAGCGCATCGCCAGCGCTTGCAAGGCCGCGGGAGGGTTTATATACTGCGTCAGCCTTACCGGTGTGACGGGGGCCCGCGGCGAGCTCTCCGCGACGGTCGAGTCCCTGGTCGAAAGGGTTCGACGGCACACCGACCTGCCCCTGCTGGTAGGATTCGGCATTTCGCGGCGCGAGCATGTTGAGGCCGTCGGGCGGTTCGCCGACGGCGTGATCCTGGCCAGCGCCATGCTGGACGCCATCGCCGCCGCCGCGCCGGAGCAACGCATTCAGGTGGCGCGGGATTTCATTCGCGGGCTGCTAACGGAGTGAGCTACGCCAGATGACCAAGCTGAGAGGAATTCGCGGAGCAACAACCGCGGACGCAAACACCAAGCCGGCCATATTGGCCGCCACGGGCGAACTGCTCGCCGAACTGGTAGCCCGCAACGGCTTCGACCTCGACGACGTGGCCGGCGCCTTCTTTACCACCACCCAGGACCTCAACGCTGAGTTTCCCGCCGTCGCCGCGCGCCAGTCGGGCTGGACGAGCGTGGCGCTCATGTGCGGCCATGAAATGAACGTCCCGGATGCGCAGCCAATGTGCATACGGGTCATGGTGCTCATCAATACCGACAAGACACCCGACCAGCTCGACAACGTGTACCTCAAGGACGCCGTGCATCTCAGGGACAGGGGCGTGGACGGGAAGTAGATGGCGGTCTCAGCGGCGGCCCGAGCGGGCGCGGCGACCGGCGAGGCCCGAACGAGATGAAGATAGACGACGAACTGGCCGCCCTCCGCGTCGAGCGCGACTCGATGCTCACTATCGGCGTCTTCGACGGGGTGCATCGCGGCCACCGCCGCCTGCTGGCCAAGCTCGTCGACCAGGCTCGCCGCGCCGGCCGGGCCGCCGGGGTAGTGACGTTTCGCAACCACCCAGCATCCGTGCTGCGAGCCGATTTTCAGCCCAACTACCTGACCACCCTCGAGGACCGCCTGCACCTGCTGCGCGCGACCGGCGTCGATTTCGTGGCCCCCATCACGTTCGACGCGGAGCTTTCCAGGCTCGACGCCAGGGCCTTCGCCGCGCGGCTGGTGTCCGCCCTGCGCATGAGGGGGCTGGTCGTGGGAGCCGACTTCGCGATGGGCCACGGGCGCGGCGGCGACCCTGAAGCGCTCGCCCAACTCGGCGAAGAGATGGGCTTTACCGTGCAGGCCGTGGACCTGCTCGCCGACGGAACCCGGGCCGTGAAGAGCACCTCGATCCGCCGGGCACTGGCGGACGGCGACGTCGAGACGGTCGCCAAGATGCTGGGCCGCAGTTTCAGCTCCCAGGGCGTGGTCGCGGAAGGCGATAAGAGAGGGCGCGAGCTGGGCTTTCCTACCGCCAATGTCGAGACTCCGGCCGGTCTCGCCGTGCCCGCCAACGGCATCTACGCCGCGTGGGCACACTTCGACGACGAACGCCGCATGGCCGCGGTCAGCATAGGGGTCAGGCCCACGTTCGGCGAGAATCCGAGAGCGATCGAGGCCTATCTGCTAGAATACCAGGGAGACCTTTACGGCAAGACCATGCGCCTCGAGTTCGTTGCCCACCTGCGCGAGGAGCTCAAGTTCGACACGGTTGAAGCGCTGATAACCCGGATGCGCGAAGACGTCCGCAAGACGAAAGAGATACTGCTGCACTCAGCGGAGGTAACCAATTGAACCTGCGAACACCCGGCCCGATTCCCGTGCCCGACGACATCCTGGGAGCGATGGGCGAGCCGATGATCAACCATCGCGGACCGGAGTTCGCCGAGATGCTCCACCGCGCAACCGACCGGCTGAAGCAGGTTTTCGAGACCGCCAACGACACCTTCATCCTCACCTCCTCAGGCAGCGGCGCTATGGAGGCCGCAATTGCCAACACCCTCTCCCCGGGTGACAAGGTTTTGTCGGCCTCCGTGGGCGTGTTCGGCGACCGATTCGCCGATATAGCCGAGATTTACGGCGCCGAGGTCACCCGCCTCGAGTTTCCGTGGGGCGAGCCTATCGACCCCGACGCCCTGCGCGCGTCCCTCGACGAGGACCCCGATTACAAGGCCGTCCTCGTCACCCACAACGAGACCTCCACCGCCGTCGCCAACGACCTCCAGGCCGTGGCGTCGGTCGTCAAGGGCGAGTTCGACAAGCTGCTGCTCGTGGACGGCATAAGCAGCGCCTGCTCGCTGCCGCTCTCCACCGACGCCTGGGGCTGCGACGTGGTGGCCTCAGCGTCCCAGAAGGGCTGGATGCTCCCGCCCGGCCTCGCCTTCATCACCTTCAGCGAGAGCGCATGGCAGGCTTACGAAAAGTCAACCATGCCCAAGTTCTACTTCGATCTGGCCCAGTACAGGCGGTACCTGGAAATCGGCCAGCCGCCCTACACGCCCGCCGTCTCGCTCATGTTCGCCCTGGACCTGGCCCTCGGACGCCTGCTGGACGAGGGCATGGGCGCCGTTTTCGAGCGCCACGCCACCATAGGCCGGCTGACCCGTGCGGGCGTGAAGCGGCTGGGACTGGACCTGTTCGCAAACGAGAACGCCGCGTCCGATACCGTGACCGCCGTGCGCGTTCCGGAGGGCGTGGACGCCGGCAAGCTCGTCAAGCTGGCCCAGAGCGACCATGACGTGGTGCTGGCGGGCGGACAGGAGCGGCTGAGCGGCAAGATCATACGCATCGGGCACATGGGCTACTGCACTCCCGAGGAAATCGAAGAGGCCCTGCACGCCATAGAGTCCGCTCTGCCAAACGCGAGGATAGAGCCCGCCGCGGCCCGCTGAGCCGCCGCATCCCCGGTTTCGCCCATGACCATGCCAGAGATGATGAAGGCCATGTCCAAGCTGCGAATGGCCCTCGCGTCCATCAGGGATAAGGAGCGGGAGTTGGACGGGCTGCGCCGCCAGTTCGAGCGCCAGCTCGCGCGGACACGGACCCACGCCATCTATGGTGCGAGCTCACTCGACGCCGCCCTCGGCATCATGGACGAAGTGCAGGAGCGGCTGGACGACGTCGAAACCCGACGCCAGCACCTGGACTCGATCAAGAAGCGCGCGCAGGAGGAACTGGCCGCTCTCGAACTGACGAACAAGATCGAGAGGGCTAAGGCCGAACTGCGCGACCTCAGGCGTCGCGGCGAGGCGCCCGAAGACCGCCAGCGCATGGATGAGCTTGAGCAGTTCATCGAGTCCGCGAGCCTGCGCGCCGCCGAGGCCATCACCGGAAGGCACGACTTCGAGGACGGCGTCAGCCTCCTTTAGGCGCATGTAGGCGCGGGCGTCGCCTCTCGCCGCCCCCACCTCGCCAAAGCACGGACGGCGCACCCTTCGAAGGGACACACGCCATGGAACCCATCTTCCTGATCTGCATCGGAGCCGCCCTGTTCGCGCACGCATGGTACGCCAAGGGAATGTACGACGACGGGCGCGCCACCGGCATAGTGATGGGTGCGCTGGGCGCGGGCGCTCTCATCGCCCGGAGCCTTCCGAATTGCCCCCTACCAGCCCCGGCAGGCGCGGCCCCACCGCTGCTCGTGGTCGGCAACCAGCCGCCGAAACTCCTCCTCGTACGAGGGCGCTCGTATCGAGCCGGTCGTCATGATCAGCGCGTCCTCACGGTTGTCGGCGTAGTACCCTTTGCGCAACCCTCTTTGCGTGAATCCGTACTTGGAGTACAGGTTCTGGGCCACGTGATTGGACACCCGCACCTCAAGCGTCAACCGGTCCGCCTTGTGCTCCAGGGCCTGCTCTATCGCCGCGATCAGCAGCAGCTCTCCCACTCCCATTCCGCGGTACACGGTGCGCACGCCCACCGAAACGATGTGCGCCTCGTCCAGCACCTGCCAGGTGCCCAGAAATCCCGTCAAGTACTGCTGTCCCGGCTCCCACGCGGTGGTGCGCCACGGCAAAAGCCCCCTGGCGTTTCGGATGAACCGCCGCACGCCGCCCTGCCCGACGTCAACCTCCTCTTCAGCTTCGACGTAGGGATTGGGGGCCTCCTCGCTCTCCACCTCCTCCCTGCGCCAGGCCACGAGGTAGCGCGCCACCCTGTTGCCCAGTTCACGAGTGAAGGACGTGGGAGGAAACGTCTCCGGAAACGCCTCGCGCTCGATCTCGGCCGCCTGCGCCACGTCCTCGACGCCAAGCGGGCGCACCGCGAACGGCATCTGCCGCACGGCGCCGGCGTCCGACCGCTGCCGCGTGTCCTTCATGGAGTACACGGACCCACCCGGCGGACCTGCCCTGAGCATGCCGAACGGGTTGGCATCAGAACGGAATCCCCCACAACGAGTACCAGGACTCCAGGCTCTTCTCCACCGGCAGCTTCTCCTGCTCCATCACCGCTCCCAGCCGCATCTCGGCCGCATTGTCGCGGTTCTCCGGCCCCGAAAGCACCAGCGGATAGAAGTAGCCCCTCTTGACGTTGTAAACCCAGTAAGCCTTCTTGCCGTCGTACTCCAGCCCGAACACGGCTGCCAGAATGCGGTCGCCGAACCCCTGCTCGGTTATCGTCTCTCCCACCAGATGCAGGGTTGTCGCCAGGTCATCGAAGTCCTCGTCCTGCAGCGTCACCCACTTGGTGCCGTAGGTATCGTCCACCACGTCGAACGCGGTGCCGGTCGCCCTTCCGCTCACCTCGAGAATGTCGCGGATCTCCTGCTCCAGGTTCTCGAAGAAGCTGGATTCCACCGGATTGAACACCAAGCCCGCCCTGTCCGTCAGTTTCAGGTCGCTCCGCCCCTCCAGCGACGCCCCCGCCGTCACCACCGCGAAGTACTGCTCCCGCCTCGGTTTGCGTAGCCTGTTGCGTCCCAGCAGCGAATCAAGAAATCCCATACTCTAGCCTCGCAGCCCCCGCTCCATGTCCCGCTGCATCTCCCTCAGCTTTTCGATGCGCGCCTCCACCGGCGGATGGCTCGCGAAGAGCGAGGCTCCCCCACTCTGCTTCAGCTTGGGAATGATGAAGAAGGCGTTTGCGTGCTCCACCTGCCGCAGGTCTTTCTCCGGAATGCGGTACATGTCGTCGCTTATCTTCGCCAGCGCCGACGCGAGTTGGAGCGGCGCACCCGTGATCACCGCGCCGCCCCGGTCCGCCGCGAACTCCCTGTACCTCGACAGCGCCATGATGAGAAGCTGGCTCAGGAAGTATACGAGTATCGTGCCGATGTACACCGCCAGCATCACGAGCATGAACTGCCCCGCGTCGCGGTTGTCGCTGTCGCGTCCGCCGAACCCTCCGAACAGGCTGACCCAGAACAGCATCTGCATCAGGAATCCCGCCGCGATTACGATTATGCTCGCCCAGGTCAGCACGGCCACGTCGCGGTTCTTCACGTGCGCCATCTCGTGCGCCAGCACCGCCTCCAGCTCCCGGTCCGTTAGCCGGCGCATCAGCCCGGTCGTCACCGCCACGACGGCGTTGCTGGGATTGCGCCCGGTCGCGAACGCGTTTGGCACCGGCGTGTCCATCACCGCGATGTGCTTGGGCTTGGGCATGTCCGCCATGGCCGCCAGCCGCTCCACCATCGCGTGAAGGCGCGGTTCCTCGTCCGGCTCCACTATCTTGGCGCCGGTGGCCATCAGCACCAGCTTGTCCGAGGAATAGTACTGGAACACTGCCATGCCGACCGATATCGCCAGCACGAAGAACCAGGGCACCCCCGCGAAGAGCAGCAACCCCATGAATGCAATGTAAAGGCAACCGAGCAGAAATACAGTGAACATCATGCGGAAGGTCAGCTCGGTGTCCCTCCCGTAACCGTGTTGCCTCATCCGGAACCCCCGCTCAAGTAGACTCTTTCATATCCGTCATTGAAGTCATTTCTCCGTCGCGCATTATATGAAATTATACACCAGCGCTCAGTCTGAGGCGGAAACGCCCCAGCGGTATCCCGTCCGCCGCTTCTCTGGTACCATGTTCGCTCACGTTTCGGCACCCGCCGCGGCTTCCCGCCCGCGTTGCAGGAGGACCCCAGCTTGCAGTCCCTCTTCGGCATCGACACCGACGTCCTGATGGTCGTTGTGCTCGGCGCGCTCGTCGGCATATTGGCGGCGCTCGGCTTTACGGCGCTGCTCAACCGCGTCATGCTCAAGATAGGCGTCCGTAACCTCCCCAGGCGCCCCGCCCAGACCGCCCTCATCGTCGTCGGCCTCATGCTCAGCACGCTCATCATCTCCGCCGCGCTCGGCACCGGCGACACCATCTACCACAGCATTCGCTACAGCGTCGTGGAAGGGCTGGGCGAGATTGACGAGGTGCTCGCTCCCGGCGATACCGAACGCGCCGACCTGCGCGGCGACCCCTACTTCCCAATCGAGCGTTTCGACGCGCTCGCCTCCGAGCTTGAGGGAGACGCCGACGTCGATGGCCTTGCTCCCTCGATCTCCGAAGAAGTGCCTGCGGTTAACCCCGCGAGTCGCCTCAGCGAAGGGAGTATGCGCGTCTTCGCCATCGACCCCGCAAGGCTGGGCGTGTTCGGCCCCGTCCTCGACGCCAACGGCGACGAAGCGCGGCTGGAAGACCTGGGGGAGGGCGAGACCTACATCAACGAAGAGGCCGCCGACGAGCTGGACGCCTCGGACGGCGACACCATAGTCCTCTACACTCAAGATGGCGAGATCCCGCTGCGCGTGCACCGCGTGGTCCGAGACGGCGGCCTGGCCGGCCAGGAGCCGACCGCGCTCCTAACGCTGGACGCGGCCCAGCGCATGTTCGGCAAGCCGGGCCAGATCAACTCCGTTCTGGTGTCCAACCGCGGCGACGGCGAGAAGGGCGCGGAGCTGAGCGACGAGGTTACCGAGCGTCTGCGCGGCCTGCTGACCGATCGCGCGGCTGCCGAGAGCATCGTCGCCCTCCTGTCCGACCCGGCTGTGCTGGACTCGCTGGACGATGCGGCCGCCGACCTGGAGCCGGAGTCGCACCGGGAGGACGTGTTGCGAGCCGCCTCACTGCTCCGCGCGGGCGAGGCCACTCCGGAGCTCGTCAGCCTCCTTGCCGAGCAGAGCGTTGCGGCGCAAATGATGCTGGCCGTCGAGCGCGCGAAGGGCCGGGAGGCCGCGTTCCAGGCGTTCGGCCTCTTCTCTCAGCTCAACTCGCTCACCGTTCGCCCCATCAAGAAGCAGTTTCTGGAGTTGGCCGACCAGGTATCCAACGCCATCACCTCCATATTCGTCATACTCGGCACCTTTTCCGTCATCGCCGGCGTAATGCTCATATTCCTCATATTCGTCATGCTGGCCGCCGAGAGAAAGCCGGAGATGGGGATTGCCCGCGCAGTCGGCATGAAACGCCGCCACCTGGTGCAATCGTTCGTGTACGAGGGCATGGCCTACGACCTGGCCTCCGCGCTGGTGGGCGCGCTGCTCGGCATAGGCGTCGGGATGCTGATGGTCGCGGGTATGGCGGCCATCTTCGCCGACGACAGTCAAGGCTTCGAGCTCGCGCCCAGCTACACCCTGCGCAGCTTCATCATCGCCTACAGCCTCGGCGTGGTCCTCACGTTCGCCACCGTGCTGGTATCGTCGTACCGCGCCAGCCGGCTGAACATCGTGGCGGCCATTCGCGACCTGCCGGACACGCTCCAATCGACGCAGAGCGAGTCGCGTCTACGCATGATGCTGCGCTCGGTGGGGCGGCCCGTGTTCTTCATCGTGGCCGCCTACCGCGACCTGCGTTCCGGCAACCTATGGGCCGCGTTGGGGCGGTTCGCGCTCGCCGTGCTGTGGGTGATCGTGTTCCCCATCTGGATTGCGGACGTGGTCTGGTCCGTCGCCAGGATATGCGCCGCCGCGCTTACCCACGGCTGGCTTACGTTCGTCGTGGGCGCGCTACTGGTAGCCCTGGGGCTCTGGAGCGAGCAGGCCGCGCCTTTCACCATCGGCGTGACGACCTCTCTCATCGGCATCGGTCTGATGCTGCGCGGTCTGTACACGCGGCGGAACTGGAGCGCGCGGGCGCAGAACGACCTTACCGCGGCGGCGATTGCCGCCGTGTGCCTGTTCTGGCTGGTGGTGGGCGTAACCCAGTCCCAGACTTACACCGTGGTGCTGAGCCTAGTGGTCGCCGGATTCGAGGCGATTCGCCAGTTGTCCCTCAGAAAGCAGGCCGTCAACATAGAGCTGGAAGACAAGCACGCCTTCACCTTCGTCGGGCTGTCGATTATCCTCTTCTGGATAACGCCTTTCGATGCTCTCGAGTTCGTGTTGCCGGAGCTTAGCTCCAACATCGAGATGTTCCTCATCTCGGGCGTGTGCATGGTCGCGGCCGCCGTGTGGGTAGTCATTTACAACGCCGACCTCATCACCGGTCTGCTCGCCTGGGCGCTGGGCCTGTTCCCGCGCCTGCGTCCCGCAATCAACACAGCCATCGCCTACGCGCTCTATTCCAAGATACGCACCGGCCTCACGCTGGCCATGCTGTCGCTGGTCATATTCACGCTCATTGTCATGTCCGCGCTCACACAGTCCTTCGGCCAGGCGCTGGAAGACGTGGACTCGGTAACCGGCGGCTGGGACGTGTCGGCGTCTTCCAACTACAGCACGCCAGTGGACGACTTCCGTGGCGAACTTGCCGCGGCGCTCGGCGACCGCGCGGGCGACGTAACCGCTGTGGGCGCCTACAGCACGCTGCCGGTCGAGGCGCGTCAGCCGGGCGCTGAATCCCAGGAGTGGAAGACATACCGCGTGCAGGGAGCCGACGCCGCGTACCTGGAGCAGAGCCAGTACAACATCCAGCTGATGAGCCGCGAGCACGGCGAGACGAACGAGGACATCTGGGCCGCGCTGCGCGCCGACCCCAGCCTCGCGATAGTTGACCAGTTCGCGGTGCCCTCTCGCGGTGGAAATTTCGGCCAGGTAGGCGGTCCGGAGTTCAAGATGGAAGGCTTCTACCTCGGCGATGACGAGATGCCGGCGACCCGGATTGAGCTGCGCGACGCCCGAACCGGCAACGTCGCCACGGTGACCGTCATAGGCGTGCTGGATGCCCTGGCGGACCGCATCGGCCTGGTGGTGACGTCCAAGTCCGTGCTCGACCAACTCGCGGGCGAGCCAGTGCCTTTCACCGTACACCGCCTGAAGCTCAACCCGGGCGCTGACGCCGCGGCGGTGGCGCGTGACGTCGAGGCCGCCTTCCTCGAAAACGGCCTGGAAACCACCATACTCGCCGAGGACCTGGCCGAGGACCGCGAGGCCAACGTAGCAATCAACCGCCTGTTGCAGGGCTTCATGGCCACCGGCCTGCTGGTGGGCATAGCGGCGCTGGGCGTCATCAGCCTGCGCGCCGTTGTAGAGCGCCGCCAGCAGATCGGCGTGCTCAAGGCTATCGGCTACCGGCGCGGCATGATCCTGGCGAGCTACCTCATCGAGTCGTCCTTCATCTCGCTGCTGGGCATACTGATCGGCGTCGGCCTCGGAACGCTGCTGTCCATAAACCTCGTGGACGATATCGCGCGGGAAGTGCCGGGGCTGACGTTCACCGTCCCATGGGGCGAGCTCGCCGTCATCGTGGTGTTGGCCTACGTGTTCTCGCTGCTCACCACCTTCGTGCCCGCGCGCCAGGCCGCCGGCATCTACCCCGCCGAGGCCCTACGCTACGCCTAATCAACTCCCTTCCCCCTCGCGGGGGGAAGGTCAGGATGGGGGTGACGAGATAGTCCCCTCTCCCTCGATGGGAGAGGATGAGGGTGAAAAACCGGAGAATGTGGCAAACCGTTGGTCACGACAAGGCTATAGCGTCCCTCCAGCGCGCAGTCGAAAACGGCCGGCTCTCCCACGCCTACCTGCTCACCGGCCCACCGCGCGTTGGCAAGCGCACCCTCGCCCTGGACATCGCGCGGGCCGTCAACTGCGTGGAGGCGGAGCGGCCGTGCGGCGAGTGCCGCCAGTGCGACCGCGTGACCCGGGGCCTCCACACCGACGTGTACACTGTGGCACTGGAACCGATGCCGTCCGACGAAAGTCGGCTACGCACGTCCATCCTCATCGGCCAGGTCCGGGAGGCGCAAGAGCAAGCCGCCCTCAAGCCATACGAGGGCGCAGGGCGCGTCTTCATATTCGAAAGCGCCGAGCTTCTCAGCGAACCGGCCGCCAACGCCCTCCTCAAGACCCTGGAGGAGCCTCCCGACCAGGTGACCCTGGTGCTGCTTGCCACCGCGGCCGAGCTACTGCCCGAGACCATCGTCTCAAGGTGCACAGTGATAAGACTCCGCCCGCTCAGCCACGCCCTCATCGAGGAAGTGCTGCAAGTCGCACACGACGCGCCGCCGGAGCTTGCGCGCCGCATCGCGCGAGCGTCGCACGGCAGGCTCGGCTGGGCGCGCGAGGCCCTCGCCGACCCGTCACTGTTGGAAGCCCGCGCCGAGCAGCTTGAGGAGTTGCTCGCAGCCACCTACGGCACGCTTGAGCAGCGGTTCGGCCTGGCGTCGAGCCTCGCCACCCGCTTCACTAGGGACCGGGCCGACGCCGGCCGCAGCCTCGCGCTCTGGCTCGATTGGTGGCGCGACGTCATGATGGCCAACCACGGCGCCCCGGACCTCGTCGCCAACGTCGACTACCGACAGCAGATCGACTCCGCGGCCGCCGCCCTGGCCCCGCAACAGGTGGCGGACGCCATCAACGCCATCAACGAGGCCTGGGACCGCCTCGAAGCAAACGTCAACCCCAGGCTAGCCCTTGAAGGGCTGATGCTCCGGCTGCCCAGACCAAACCCATAAGCCGAGCACGTAGGGGCGCCCCTCGTGGGCGCCCATTGTCACAGATTGGAGAACAAGAAAATGCCAAATCCCGCAGGAGTCCGATTCGAGTCGTCCGGCCCGGTACACTACTTCGACGCCGGCGGCATTCCGCTGGAAACCGGCGACCGCGTTCTGGTCGAAACCGACGGCATCCCGCGAGAGGGCACGGTCGTGTTCAGACCCGACCAGGTCCTCTTCTCAGACCTGCGCGGTCCCATGGGCCGCGTCATTCAGAAGGCCGAGCGCTAATCCCACGTCCCTTCCAGCGCTTGCAACGGCTCCCACTTGGGCGCTACAATGTCCGCCGACGAAGAAGGACGCGCCGCTGCTGGCGCGCCTTGGCCCCTTTAAGACAGTCCAGCGAGGCTGGCAAGGGCAATTGAGCGAGTACGTCCGGTCGCGGCGGCTTCCAGCCGAATGCCGCCATCCAACGCACCGGCGCCGCGCGAGACCTCTTGCCGCCAGGCGAGAGGTTTTTTTGTGAACGCCGCCATTGTGGCCGCGCTACGCAGAGGAATGGTGAGTACACCGTGACCAACGCGGTCGAAGAACGGATCATACTGTCCTCCGAGCAGACCAGGCGGGCGCTCACGCGCATCGCCCACGAGGTGCTCGAACGCAACGGCGGCGGCTCAAACGTCGTGTTCATCGGCCTGCACACCCGCGGGGTCCACCTTGCCCACCGGCTGGCCGCCTACCTCTCCGATTTCGAGGGTATCGATCCCCCCGTGGGCGAGCTCGACATCGGCCTCTACCGCGACGACCTGTCGGGCGGCACTCGGCCCACCCTACGCCACACTCACATCCCCGTCGACCTGCGCGGCAGGCGCGTCGTCATCGTCGACGACGTCCTCTACACAGGCCGCACCATCCGCGCCGCCATGGACGCCATCAACGACTTCGGCAGGCCCGAGCAGATTCAGCTCGCCGTACTGGTGGACCGCGGGCACCGTGAACTCCCCATTCGAGCCGACTACGTCGGCAAGAACGTACCCACCTCCCGCAACGAGGAGGTTGACGTCAGGATCGCGGAAATCGACGGCGCCGAAGAGGTGGCCATCGTCAGGAGGCCCATTCCATGATCGCCTCCCGCCAGACCGCCACAACGTCGACAGCCGACCGGAGCGTGCCGCCCCGCAGACACCTGCTCGACCTCGACGACTTCACCGAGGCCGAGATAGAGTCCGTCCTGCAAAACACCGACGTGATGCGGGAGGTCCTGCGACGCGACATCAAGAAGGTCCCAACCCTCCGGGGCAAGAGCATCATCACCCTGTTCTACGAGGCCAGCACTCGCACCCGAGTCTCGTTCGAGCAGGCCGGCAAAATACTCAGCGCCGACGTCATCAACGTCTCCAGCGGCGGCAGCAGCGTCGAGAAGGGCGAGTCCCTCTACAACACCGCCCTCACCATCCAGGCCATGAACGCCGACATCATAGTAGTGCGCCATCCCCACTCCGGCGCGCCCCACTTCATGGCCCGGTTCCTCGACTCTTGCGTTATCAACGGCGGAGACGGCGCCCACGCCCATCCCACACAGGCGCTCCTCGACCTGTACACCATGAAAAGTCACCTGGGACGCATACGCGGCGCGAAAGTGGTGATAGTAGGAGACCTGCTCTACTCCCGCGTCGCGCGCTCCAACCTGTGGGGCCTGGTCAAGATGGGGGCCGAAGTCGTGCTCTGCGCGCCGCCTACGCTCGTGCCGCCCGATTTTCTGGACGGCTACAGGTCGCGGCCCGGCCATCCCTTCGCTTCCGTCCAGATAGAGACTAGCGTCGAAAAGGCGCTGGAGGGCGCCGACGTGGTGATGGCGCTGCGTCTGCAGCTAGAGCGGCAGCACGGCGGCCATCTGCCCACGCTCAGGGAATACTCGCGCATGTACGGCATCACCGCCGAAAGAATGGAACTAGCCAAGCCCGATGCGCTCGTCATGCACCCCGGCCCCATGAACGAGGGCATCGAGATAGCCCCCGACGTGGCCCACGGAGCCAGGTCCGTAATCGAAGAGCAAGTCACCAACGGAGTAGCCGTCCGCATGGCCGTCTTCTACGCCATCGCCACGCCCAACTGAGAACAGTGAGCCTTCCAACTGGTCCCCTCTCCCTTGACGGGAGAGGGTCAGGGTGAGGGTGAATAGAGACAACATGCAACCAATCCTGATCAAAGCCGGCAGGGTCATCGACCCGGCCCAGAACATCGACCGGACCGCCGACGTCCTCCTCGCCGACGGCGTGGTGCAGGCCGTGTCCCACCACGTCGACCCGCCCGAGGGCTGCGCCGTGATCGATGCCTCCGGCCTAGTCGTCGCCCCCGGATTTATCGACCTCCACTGCCATCTTCGCGAGCCCGGCTACGAGGACAAGGAGACTATAGCCACCGGCACACTCGCCGCGGCTCGCGGCGGCTTCACGACCGTCTGCGCCATGCCCAACACCAACCCTGCCGTGGACACCGCCTCCGTCGTCGAGTTCGTGCTGCGAAAGGCCCGCCAGGAGGGCGCGGTCCGCGTGCTCCCCATCGGCTGCATCACCAAAGGCAGCCGCGGCCGCGAGCTCGCGCAGATGGGCGAGCTCGCCGAGGCCGGCGCGGTCGGATTCAGCGACGACGGCAACCCGCTCGCCGACTCCAACCTCATGCGCCAGGCCCTCAGCTACAGCGCCGCCTTCGGCCTGCCCGTCATAAACCACTGCGAGCAGCCCGAGCTGTTCGAGGGCGGCTCCATGAGTGAGGGCTGGGTGGCAAACAGGCTCGGCCTGCCCGGCATCCCCAACGCGGCCGAGGACATCATGGTCGCCCGCGACATCAAGCTGGCCGAGCTAACCCGCGGCCGCTACCACGTCGCCCACCTGAGCACCGCCGCCGCCCTGGAGCTGGTCGTCGACGCCAAGCGAAAGGGCCTGGACGTGACCTGCGAGGTCACGCCGCACCACCTCACGCTCGCCGACGACGCGATCCTCGGCATCGACGCAGACGGCCCGTTCGACCCGCTTACGCCGGACGCCTACGACACCCACGCCAAGGTCAACCCGCCGCTGCGCGACCGCACAGACGTGGACGCCCTCGCCGAGGGTCTGGCCAGCGGCGCCATCGACTTCATCGCCACCGACCACGCGCCGCACAACGCAGTCGACAAGACCTGCACGTTCCAGGACGCCGCGTTCGGCATCAGCGTCCTCGAGACAGCGTTCGGTTCCCTGATGTCGCTAGTCCACGCCGACACGATCTCGCTTCCGCTTCTCATCGAGAAGCTCACGCTCGCCCCCGCGCGCTTCCTCGGCCGCCCCGACCTCGGCACACTGAGGCAGGGCGCCCCCGCCGACGTCGTCCTCCTCGACCCCGGCGCTCAATGGACCGTCGACGCATCCCAGTTCGCGTCCAAGGGCAAAAACACTCCCCTCGACGGCCACACCCTCAAAGGCAAGGTTGTGGCGGCGCTGGTGGGAGGAGCGGTGCGCTATAATTCCTTGACGCGAACAAAGGGGGCCGAATGATGAAAGACACTGAAATGCTGCAGAGAATCAGCCTCAACCCCAAGGTCATGGTGGGTAAGCCGGTCATATCGGGAACCCGCCTCACCGTCGAGTACATCCTCAACCTGTTGGCTCATGGCCAGACCCAAGACCAGATCGTTGAAGAGTACCCAGGCCTAACGCAAAGCGACATCCAGGCCTGCCTTCTCTTCGCCTCCCGCGCTATGCAGGACACTACCTTTATTCCCCTATTCCCCTCACCACCGAAGAGGCGTGAGTGAGATTTCTCGTCGATGAGTGCGCTGGCCCTGCCTTGTCCCAATGGTTGAGGGATCGCCAGCACGACGTGTTCTCAGTCTATGAACAAGCGCGGGGGATGGATGACGACCGCATATTGGAAAAGGCCCAACTGGAGAACAGGATTCTCATTACGTCCTACAAGGATTTCGGCGAAAAGGTCTATCGCGAGCGGCGCTCTCACAACGGCGTGATTCTCTTGCGACTGCGAGACGAAAGAAATACTATCAAAATCAACGCGGTTAGGACTCTGCTCGACAACCACGCTGGGACGTTGCAAGGCCAGTTCATCGTAGTCTCAGAAACGAGAATCAGGGTCGCCCGCAATGGTGCGGACTGCGGCAATGAGTAATCCTAGTCCAGAATGTGAAGGCGCGCCGCAACCCGTCCCTGACAACTCTACACCAAGCATCAATGTGAGACGCCACGAGTCTAAGTCAGATGTCGTAACAACTGCTCTGGACAAGCTGTACACAGATGACCCTTCCGAGCTAGACGATCTCGTAGCCCAAATGCAGTGGTTATCCTTATCGAAAGAAGATTGGCAATAGCGTGACCACCCCCGCACACCTCGTCCTCGAAGACGGCTCCACCTACCGCGGCGAAGCCTTCGGCGCGCGCGCCTCGTCCTACGGCGAGGTCGTCTTCAGCACGTCCATGACCGGCTACCAGGAGATGCTCACAGACCCCTCTTTCGCCGGCCAGATCGTCATGCCCACCTACCCGCTCATCGGCAACTACGGCATCAACGCCCGCGACGTCGAGTCCCGCCGCGTCCAGGTGTCCGGCTTCGTCGTACGCCGACACGACACCCGACCCAGCCACTCCCTGTCCGACATGACCCTGCACGAGTATCTCGCCGCCCAGGGCATACCCGGCATCGCCGGCGTAGACACGCGCGCCATCACCCGCCGCCTCCGCAGCCGCGGCGTGATGATGGGCGCCATCGCCGTTGACGAGTCCCCCGGCGACGCCCTCCGCCGCATCGCCGAAACGCCCCCCTACGTCGACCTCGATCTCGTCGCCCAGGTGAGCACAGCCGACCCCTACGACTGGAACCAGCCGCTGTGGTCGCCAGCGCCGTCCGGACGGCGGAAGATTGAAGCTTCCGTCTCGTTGCCGCCTGCTGCTGCGTCTGCTTCAGTATCTGTACGGCCTCAACCGTCGTTCGGCTCCCAACCTCACCCTCGCATCCTCGTCAGCGACTACGGCCTCAAGTACAATATCCTCCGCATGCTCCGCTCCCGCGGCTGCGAGGTCGTCGCCATGCCCGCCGCAGCCTCCGCCCAGGACGTGCTCGACCGCCAGCCCGACGGCGTCCTGCTCTCCCCCGGCCCCGGCAACCCTGAGCTGCTCGACTACGCCGTCGAGACCGCGACTGGTTTGCTGGGCCGCGTCCCCATCCTCGGAATCTGTCTCGGCAACCAGGTGCTCGGGCGCGCTTTCGGCGGCAGCACCTTCAAGCTCAAGTTCGGCCACCGCGGCGCCAACCACCCGGTCCGCGACCTCTCCACCGGCCGCGTCTACATTACCTCACAGAACCACGGCTTCGCCGTAGACGCCGACACCCTGCCCTCCGACGTCGAGGTCAGCCACGTCAACCTCAACGACGGCACCGTCGAGGGCCTGCGCCACCGCGCCCTCCCCGTCATGAGCATCCAGTACCACTCCGAGGCCTCTCCAGGCCCGCTAGACAACGAAGGCGTCTTCGACCGCTTTCTTGACATGGTTCGCGATAATGATGCACACTTTTGATGACTGTACTTGATGAGGTGAGGCTATGCGCACAACGCTTAACATAGACAAGGAAGTCCTGGACTCTGTTGTCGAGATCACCGGCGAGAACACCAAGAGCAGAGCAGTCAACGCGGTGTTGAAGGAGTACGTACGGCGTAAGAAGATCGCCGAGTTGATGGCCCTGGCCGGTAAGATTCAGATTGACGACACACGTGCCGAGCAGCGGGAGGCAGACCGGCGCAGGCAGGCGTTCCTGGACAAGTTGAGGAACGGCTAGATTGGTTATCGCCGACTCGTCCGTGTGGATTGACTTCCAGCGAGACCCAGACACGGAGGTTGGGAGGGAACTGGGCAGGCTGTTAGCGGCTGGCGAAGTGGTCATGGTTGGGCCCGTGTTAACGGAGGTGCTCCAGGGATCCCGTTCCGATTCCGACCTTGAGATCTTCGCCAGCGCCCTGACAACCCTGTCGTTCCTGGAATCGACACAACAGACGTGGGTGGCGGCCGGGAGGCTGAACCATCTACTCAAGAGAGAAGGCAACGTGCTCGCGCTGGGCGATCTCATGACCGCCACGCTGGCCTTGGAACACGATATGCCCCTTTATTCGCTCGACGGCGACTTCGATCGCGTCCCCGGTCTCCAGCGTCACCGACCGAGCCAATCTGAGTAGTGTCAGTCAGGAATGAAGTGAAACAGTGACCACCCCCCAAAAGGTTCTCGTCATCGGCTCCGGCCCCATCGTCATCGGCCAGGCGGCCGAGTTCGACTACGCCGGCACACAGGCCTGCCGCGCCCTCCGCGAGCAGGGCGTCACCACCGTGCTCGTCAATTCCAACCCCGCCACCATCATGACCGATGAGGGCATCGCCGACGTGGTCTACGTCGAGCCGCTCACACTGGACGTGATCACCCGCATCATCGCCTCCGAGCGTCCCGACGGCATCCTGCCCACGCTCGGCGGCCAGACCGGCCTCAACCTCGCCGTCGAACTGGCCGACGCGGGCGTGCTCGAAAAGTACGGCGTCCGACTTCTCGGCACCCCGCTCGACACCATCCGCAAGGCCGAGGACCGCGACCTCTTCCGCTCGCTGCTCATGGAACTCGGCGAGCCGGTGCCACCCAGTACCATCGTCGAGTCCATGGACGAGGCCCGCGCCGCGCTCACCGACCTCGGCCTGCCCCTCGTCGTGCGCCCCGCCTACACCCTCGGCGGCACCGGCGGCGGCATCGCCAACACCGAGGAGGAGTACGACGCCATCGTCAGCAGCGGCCTCGCGGCGAGCCCCATCAGCCAGGTGCTGGTCGAACGCTCCCTCGTTGGCTGGAAGGAGATCGAGTACGAGGTGATGCGCGACGCCGCCGACAACTGCATCACCATCTGCAACATGGAGAACATCGACCCCATGGGCGTCCACACCGGCGACAGCATCGTGGTCGCGCCCAGCCAGACGCTGACCGACAAGGAGTACCAGATGCTCCGCTCGGCCAGCCTGCGCATCATCCGCGCGCTGGGCATCGAGGGTGGCTGCAACGTCCAGTACGCTCTCGAACCCAGTTCGCTCGTGGGCGACACCCTGCCCAACGGCGGCCGCGCCGAAAGCCCCTACTACGTCATCGAGGTGAACCCCCGCGTGAGCCGCAGCTCCGCCCTCGCCAGCAAGGCCACCGGTTACCCCATCGCCCGCGTCGCCGCCAAGATCGCCGCCGGCCAGCGCCTGGACGAGATCACCAACGCCGTCACCCAGAAAACCACCGCCGCGTTCGAGCCCGCCCTCGACTACTGCGTCGTGAAGATCCCACGCTGGCCGTTCGACAAGTTCCCCACCGGCGACCGCTCCATCGGCACGCAGATGAAGGCCACCGGCGAGGTGATGGCCATCGACCGCACCTTCGAGGCCGCCTTCCAGAAGGCGGTCCGCTCGCTCGAAATCGGCAGTCGCGACATCCTCTGGGAAGCCGGCTCCCACGCCTCCGCATCCCGGCTCGGTCCCAGCGACGAGCGTCTGTGGGCGCTGTTCGCCGAGCTGCGCAAGGGCGCCAGCCCCGAGGACCTCTCCCGCCGCACGGGCATCGACTGCTGGTTCACCCGCGCCTTCCAGGCCGTCACCGAAATGGAGGACCGGCTGCTCACCTCCAACCTGGACCGCGACCTGCTGTGGGAGGCCAAGCGGCTCGGCTTCCCCGACGCCGTGATCGGCCATCTCACCGACTCGTCCGAGCAGCGCGTCCGCCGCCTCCGCCACGACTGGGACATCCGCCCCGTCTACAAGATGGTGGACACCTGCGCCGCCGAGTTCGAGGCGGTCACGCCCTACTTCTACAGCACCTACGAGCAGGAGAACGAGGCCGAGCCGACCCCCCGCGCAAAATCGCTCGTCGTCGGCAGCGGCCCCATCCGCATCGGCCAGGGCATCGAGTTCGACTACTGCTCCGTGCACGCCGCCTGGGCGCTCGACGAAGAGGGCGTCGAGAGCATCATGGTCAACTCCAACCCAGAGACCGTCTCCACCGACTTCGATACCAGCAGCCGCCTCTACTTCGAGCCGCTGGACGAGGAGAGCGTCCGCGACATCCTCGAGAACGAGGCCATCCTCACCGGCGACAACGAGGTCGAGTTCCCCGCCTCGATCGTCCAGTTCGGCGGCCAGACCGCCATCAACCTGTCCCAGGCGCTCGACCGGGCCAACATGCCCATCCTCGGCTCCACCGCCCGCTCCATCGACGTCGCCTCCGACCGCCAGTTGTTCGAGGAGTTCCTGCACCGCGTCGGCATCCCCAACCCGCCCGGCACCACCGTCGCCAACGTCGAGCAGGCGCTGAACGCCGCCGAGGAGGTGGGCTATCCCATCCTGGTGCGCCCCAGCTACGTGCTGGGTGGGCGCGCCATGGAGATCGTGAAGAACGCCTCCGAGCTGGTGCGCTACATGGACAGCGCCTTCGAGGCAGGTGGCGGCCGCCGCGTGCTCATCGACAAGTACTTCGAGGGCCGCGAGGTCGAGGTCGACGCCGTCTGCGACGGCGAGGACGTGCTCATCCCTGGCATCATGGAGCACGTCGAGCGCGCCGGAGTGCACAGCGGCGACTCCATGGCCATCTACCCCGGCCTGACGCTCAGCGAGGACGAGGTGGACACCATCGTCGACTACACTACCCGTATCGCCAAGGCCCTCGGCGTCCGCGGCCTTATGAACGTCCAGTACGTGGTCGTCGGCGGCCCCGCCTACCGCAGCCCCGCCAGCCTGCGCAGCGCCGGTGCGCCCGAGCAGACCGGCGTGTACGTGATCGAGGTCAACCCCCGCTCCAGCCGCACCATTCCCTTCATCTCCAAGGTCACCGGCGTCCCCATGGTCCGGCTCGCGGTCAAGGCCATGCTCGGCGCCGGCCTGAAGGACCAGGGATTCGGCACCGGACTCTGGAAGCGCCAGCGGCTCGTCGGCGTCAAAGCGCCCGTATTCTCCATGTCCAAGCTGCCCCAGGTGGACAGCTACCTGGGACCGGAAATGAAGTCCACCGGCGAGGTGATGGGCATCGACTACGATTTCCCCGCCGCCGTCGCCAAGGCGCTCATGGCCGCCGGGATGATGCTGCCGCCGTCCGGCTCCATCCTGCTCAGCATCGCCGACCGGGACAAGGCCGAGGCGGTGCCGCTGGTGCGCGACCTCGCGCGCGGAGGCTACACCATCTACGCCACCGGCGGCACCGCCGCCATGATCCGCGCCCTCAACATCCCGGTCGTCGCCATAGAGAAGGTGCTCTCCGGCGCCCACCCCAACGTGGTCGACGTCATCGAGAACGGCACTGTCGACGCCGTGGTGAACACCGTAACCGGCGACCGCGAGGTGCTCCAGGACGGCTTCAACATCCGCCGCGCCGCCGTCGAGCGTCGCATCCCCTGCTTCACCTCCCTCGACACTGCCCGCGCCGCCGTCGAAAGCCTCGTCGAAGGCGAAATGCGCTACAACGTCGCCCCCCTCTCCACCTACCTCGCGCGCGGCTAAGGGAATGTCGTCACCCCCATCCTAACCTTCCGCCCGCGAGGGGGAAGGGACTTCCGAAGTACATTCGGCTAGTAGAACTCGTCCTCCTCGGTGACGATCCATGGGCAAATCCTCGTGGTGATCTGGCGGCTCATGGGTGTCTGGCCGGTGTTCTTGCAGCCTTCCAGGTAGTAGAGTACTTCGTTGAGATTGGGCAGGAACGCGTCCTTCGGCAGAAGCTCGCGCATGAGGTCGGTGATTTCGATCTCCGAGCGAGCGACGCGCTTCCAGTGGAGGTAGATTGCGAACGCGAATTGGTCGGCCGCGAGCTCGACGCGCTCCCTGACCAGCTTTCTGCGCAGGCTGAATACCATGCTGTCTATCGAGGGGGCCACTATCGCACCTCGCGTAGGTTGTGGGCGTCGATGATGGTCTCGATGCGGTGTTTGATCGCCTGATCGTACTGGGCATTGCGAGATTCGTTCATGACGATCCGGGCGGCCTGCAGACGCATCCCCATGTCGTCGGAGTCGAGAGCGTCTTCGATGGCGTCGACGGCCTTCAGGGTTATGGCCTGAAACTCCGACTGGGAGAAGCGCAGAGTTTCTTCTCGCAGGCGTTCGAGGCATTTGCGGAAGTTCTCGTCTTCGAACCAGCGGTACAGGGTGTTGCGGGAGATGCCGGCGTTCCGGGCCTGCACGGTTATGGGGCCGGGCCTGAGAAGGTGCGGCAGGGCCGTAATCTGCCTCTGGGATAGGTTCTCGGTAAAATCTGCTCGTTTCTGCATCATTCTGTGCGACTCCTAGCTGAGAGGGGCGTTGGTCCCGCTCAATTCTGTAATGTTGGGGTGGGCAATTCAGGGCATAAGTGTTGCGCCGCGTGGCAGAAGAGGACAGGGGGCGGACGGGGCCGACTAGCCGTGTCTTCACTGCCGTCCGAGGCCTTTCCCGTTGGAGGGAAGTGCTCCGGGCCGCGGGGTCGGTCCCTCGCGTATGCTAGAGTAGTACGTATGTGCGTCTGAGTCAAGAGGGTTGGCGATTTCACCGGATCAGAGGCGAACTTGTGGGGGGAAATGGCGCAGGGATGGGGACTACGCGGCGCGCGGGCGAGGTTGGCTTGGGCAGGGCCGGGAACGGGTGGCGCGGGAGGGTGACGGAATTTTCGGGGGGAGGGGGGATTAGATCGGAGGTGACGGCGTGGTCCTCTCTCGTGTCAGTCCGAGCGCAGCGCAGCGGAGCCAAGGAATCTAAAGCGGTCGCCGCGCTCCTCTCTCGTCATTCCGCCCCCCGAACCGGAATCCAGGCGCAAAGACGGCGAGCACAGGCCCCCGGAGCTCACGCCGGCAAACAGTAGAGACTCGGGGCGGCCACAAGTGAAAAAGAGAGGGACTGGCTCATCACTGCTTCGACGAGCCAGCCTCTAAACAGGTCTAGCTCAGTATGGACTGAGCTTCTGCCCTCTAACTATGTACGCAGGTACATGAGCGGAAGTCGCCTCAATGCACTAGGAATCGACGGTCCGTGGGCTTGACCCAATGGCTGAGACCAAAGTGACGGCAGGCGTCGCGGTGGATTGGCTCGTCGGGCAACTCCTTAACCGGAGTCAGAACTCCACATCAGCTTTTTCTTTAGTCTAGCGAGTCGGCTTTTCCAAGGCAGTTTGTTTTCGTGCTGGAGCCTTCCCACGACAATTCCGGGTGCTATCGCCTGCTCTCTCGCAAAGGCGCGAACTCTCGCCTCCGACAATAGGCCCGAACGGACAAAGGACTCCCATGCGGAACCAGGAACAAGAAAGTTAGCGGCCCACTCATTCGCTCGCTGATCCGCCGGTGTCACCTTGCCGTTGGAATCATGGACGAAGATATCCTTCTTGCTGTCCAAGAGGACGTGCGCGGCCTCGTGAAAGAAACTGAACCACAATTGGTCATCGGTCTTGTGCCGGGCGCTGAGTTGGATCAATGCCTTACGTGGAGTCATCCAACGCGTCGCCCCGCTCAGGGCGGTCTTGGGTAGGGGTTTGATCACAGCCAGGACGACTCCCGACTCCAGGCACAATTGTTGCGCTCGCCTAAGCGCGGAATTGAACGGAGTGGCGGTCAGTGCTCGGATTTCCACTAGTGCGCGCCTGAACTGGGCCTGGTTGTACTCCTGACACTCTCGCTGTTCAGCTTCAAATTCCCCGATTCTAAGCCACGTCGCGAGCGCCTTCTCATCACTGGAGAAGCTGGGCGAGTGCCGGAACGCGACCGCCAAGCGCTCTTGTCGGGCATTCCACGCTTCAACCGAGCCGACGCCAAAGAACGACAGCAACGCCGAAACCCTTTCGCTATCTCCGCCGGT
This sequence comes from Dehalococcoidia bacterium, assembly GCA_034422735.1. Classification (GTDB taxonomy): domain Bacteria; phylum Chloroflexota; class Dehalococcoidia; order Lucifugimonadales; family CATOSD01; genus CATOSD01. The sequence goes on from DAOUJL010000033.1 coordinate 81,249, forward strand.
GGGCGAAATGAGTCCTCGTCTCCTCAATTCGGCAATTGGGAACCCCTTGGCCCACTCTGCCGATTCCTCGGCCTTTCGCGACTCGGCCTCCCGCGCCAGATGGAGCCGGTAGTTCGCCTCGATCCCAAGCCAGATTCCAGCGTCCACGCCCAGGACACGCTCGAACTCCAGCGCAGTCTTTGGCTCAACTGGAGCCTTCCCGGATATGATTTCGCTGATTAGCTTCGGAGATCGGCCGCAACGCCTTGCAAACTCGGCGTGCGAGATGCTGTAAGCGCCAAGACGCTCCGCTAACACCCATCCAGGTGGAACGGCGTAGTCCGGATTGTAGTCAAGATTCTGGCTAGCCATACTAAACGTGCCTTCAGTCTGAGATCCTCTTCGGGACAGAGTTCCTCATCTAGCGTACTTAGAAACTATCTCAAAATGGTCAGATGCCACTGACGACGGAACCACAGAAGCGTACATGCGAGTTGTAGCAATCCAAGGTAGTTCGACGCCTTCTTGTCGTAGCGGACCA
>DAOUJL010000034.1:0-21845 GCA_034422735.1 Dehalococcoidia bacterium
GAGCAGTACCGCGAGTTGGTGCAGTCGGTCGAGGTCGTGAACCCCGGTACCGGCGAGTGTGTTGAGCCTTCGTCCGCCAGCGTGGCGAACGGGCAGTACATCCCGCTGGCGCGGCCCATCTTCATCTACGCGCGGCTCGACCACGTGGTCGAGCGTCCCGAGGTGGCGGCGTTCGTGGACTTCTACCTCAAAGAGGCCACCACACTGGTCGGCGAGGTCGGCTACGTGGCCCTCCCCGAAAGCGCATACGAGTGGGGCAAGAACAGGGTGGCCAACCGCAGCACCGGCTCGGTGTTCAACACAATAGCCGCCGGCACGCCACTGGACGAGGCCCTGGAAAAGGTGAATTAGTTGGCGACAATCTCCGCCTCCAGGAGCAATAGCGACAGGTGGCGGAGGAACCGTCTCTCGCACAAGCTGCGAGAGACGGTCATCCTCTCATTCCTATTCCTGTGCGCGCTGCTCTCGGTCATAACCACCGTGGGCATCGTGGTCACGCTGCTCACCGAAGCAGTGCCGTTCTTCGGCGAGGTGTCCCTGCTGTCGTTCCTTACGGGCACCGTGTGGACGCCCCTGTTCGCCGAAAAGCACTTCGGGGCGCTTCCTCTCTTGTCGGCGACCATCCTCATCGCGGCCATGGCGCTGAGCGTCGCCTTCCCCGTTGGCCTGCTCACCGCCATCTACCTCAGCGAGTACGCGCACGAAACGGTGCGCTCGGTGGTCAAGCCGGTGCTCGAAGTGCTGGCCGGTATTCCCACGGTCGTGTACGGCTTCTTCGCCATAACCTTTATCGCGCCCAACATAGTAAAACCACTCTTCGATTCCGAGACTATCTTCACCGCCCTGGCCGCGTCCCTGGCGATGGGCATCATGCTCATTCCGATGGTCACATCGCTGAGCGAAGACGCGATGCGCGCCGTCCCAACCTCTCTGCGTGAGGGCGCCTACGCGCTCGGCTCCAACCGCTTCCAGGTATCCACCCGAGTGGTGGTCCCCGCCGCCCTCTCCGGCATAATGGCCTCCGGGCTGCTGGCCCTCGCGCGAGCCGTGGGCGAAACGATGATAGTCACCATCGCGGCGGGCGGCATCCCCAACCTGTCGATCAATCCCGTTGAAGCGATGCAGGCCATGACCGCCTACATAATGGAGGTAGCGATGGGTGACACCCCGCGCGGCACGATCGAGTACAAGAGCATTTTCGCCATAGGCTCGCTTTTGTTCGTGTTCACCCTCGGCCTCAACCTCCTGGCTCAGGCGCTGCTTGGCCGATTCAGGGAGGTGTACGATTGAGCGCCCGCCTGTCTGCTGAATCGTCTTTCGGGCAGGGCTCGCGTGCACGCCGCAGGCTGTCCTCCATCATCTTCGCGGCGCTCGCCATCGGCGCGACGGCGTTCGGCGTCGCGGCCCTCGCGCTGCTGCTTTTCACAATCGCGCGTGATGGCCTCGCCCACGTTACCTGGGACTTCCTGAACAGCTTCCCCTCCCGCAAGCCGGAGCTGGCCGGCGCCAAGGCTGCCCTCCTGGGCACGCTGTGGGTGATGGGCTTCACGTCCCTGTTCTCCATACCCCTGGGCGTGGGCGCGGCGATATACCTGGAGGAGTTCGCTCCCCGCAACTGGCTGACCCGCGTAATCGAGATCAACATCAGCACACTGGCCGGCGTGCCGTCGGTTGTGTACGGGCTGCTCGGTCTCGCGCTGTTCGTGTACGGCGCCGGCATGGGGCCCAGTATCCTCGCCGCCGCATGCACGCTTACGCTGCTGATACTCCCCATAATCATCGTCGCCAGCCGCGAGGGACTGCGCTCGGTGCCCGTCTCCATGCGCGAGGCGGCCATGGCGCTCGGCTCCACCAAGTGGCAGGCCGTTTGGCATCAGGTGCTGCCCGCCGGCATTCCCGCCGTGCTCACCGGCGTCATCCTTGCACTCGGTAGAGCCATAGGCGAGACCGCCCCGCTCATCGCCATCGGCGCGTTCACCTCCGTGTTCTTTGTACCCACCAGCCCGATGGACTCCTTCACGGTGCTGCCCATCCAGGTTTTCAGCTGGCTCTCCCGCCCGCTGAGGGGGTTCCAGGAGAACGCCGCCGCGGGCATAGTTGTCCTGCTAGTGGTGCTGCTGCTGCTCAACAGCGTTGCCGTAGCGCTTAGGCATATGTATGGTAAGAGGAGCCAATGATGGCAACTTTGAATCTGAGGAAACCCACCTTGAGAAGAGTGGAAACGCGCGCAGCGCCATCGCCCACGTCGCGGGGCGGCGACTACGTGATGGAGATCAAGGACCTCAACGCCTACTACGGCGACGTCCTTGCGATCAAGAACATCAACCTCTCGATGCGTCGCAACAGCATCACCGCCGTCATCGGCCCCTCCGGCTGCGGCAAGAGCACACTCGTGCGCTGCCTCAACCGCATGCACGAACTGGTGCCGGGCGGCCGCATCGAGGGCAGGATCCTCTTTAACGGTGAGGACATCAACGCCCCGGCCGTGGACCCCGTGGAGCTCCGCAGCACCATAGGCATGGTCTTCCAGAAGCCCAACCCCTTCCCCAAGTCCATCTTCGACAACGTCGCCTTCGGCCTGCGCATAAACGGTTACAGGGGCGACGTCGCCGAGGCCGTGGAGCGCTCGCTGCGCCAGGCCGCCCTCTGGGACGAGGTCAAGGACCGCCTCAAGCGCAGCGCCCTCGCCCTGTCAGGAGGCCAGCAGCAGCGGCTGTGCATCGCCCGCGCCATCGCCGTCGAGCCTGAGGTGATCCTGATGGACGAGCCCTGTTCGGCCCTCGATCCCATCGCCACCCTCGCCATCGAAGACCTCATCCGCGAGCTGCGTGAGAGCTACACCATCGCCATCGTCACCCACAACATGCAGCAGGCCGCCAGGGTCTCCGATGAAACCGCCTTCCTGATGGTCGACGAGGACCGTGCCGGATTTCTGGTCGAGTTCGATTCCACCGAACGCATCTTCACCAACCCCAGCCATCAGCAAACCGAGGCCTACATTACCGGCCGCTTCAGCTAACTGACACAACATGCCTCCTCTCCCCTGACGGGAGAGGGCTAGGGTGAATACACAACATGCCTCCTCTCCCTTGACGGGAGAGGATTGAGGAGAGGGTGAAGAGAGGTTACCGCCATGGCGAGAGTCGGATTCAGTAATGACCTCAGAGATCTCCAAGACGAGCTGCTGGTGCTGGCCAACATGGTCGAGAAGGCCATCGCACGCTCGCTGGACGCGCTCAAGAACCGCGACCTCGCGCTTTCGGAAGAAGTCGTCCGCGACGACGACGTCATCGACCTCAAGCGCATGGAGCTGGAGGAGCGCTGCATCGACCTCATCGCCACCCAGCAGCCGCTCGCCGGAGACCTCCGCGTGCTCATCACCGTGCTCCACATGTCCGTGGAGCTGGAGCGCATCGGCGACTACGCCGAGGGCATCGCCAAGATAAGCCTGATGATGGGCAACGAGCCGCCGCTCAAACCCCTCATAGACATTCCCCGTATGGCCGACAAGGCCACCGACATGCTCCGCCGCAGCCTCGACTCCTTCGTCAACCGCGACGTGGACCTGGCCAAGGCCGTGTGCGAGGACGATGACGAAGTAGACGCGCTCTACGAGCAGGTGTACAGGGAGCTGCTTACCTACATGATGGCATCGCCCGCGGCCATCCAGCGCGCGACCTTCCTGCTGTGGGTGGCCCACGACCTCGAACGGATAGCGGACCGCACCACCAACATCGCCGAGCAGGTGATCTACATGGTCACCGGCGACTTCACGCAGGCGAACGCCAGGGTCTCGACCTACTGACGCCGCGTTCCTACTCGAACGCCCGCCACACCAGCAGCACGCCGACGACCACCAGCACCGCGCCCATCGAGCCTATCAGCGTGTTCAGGCTGGCCCGGCCCGTGTACTTCGCGCCAATGTAGCTGCCCGCCATCGCGGCCGCGCCCATGCACGCCAGCAGCGGATAGTCCACCTCGCCCTGCACCGCGTGCCCAATGAAGCCCAGCGCTCCCAGGAAGAAGCCGATGAACAGGTTGGTGCCCGCCGCTATCCGGGGATCAATCTTCAGAATGCGAATCAGCGCCGGCAACCGTATGCTGCCCAGGATCAGCCCGACCGCGCCGCCCAACAGCCCGACGCCCAGTCCTATGCCCGCCTCCGCGGCGATCCGGTTGCGGCTGAAGATCCCCGGCGACCCCTCCAGGTCCGCTCCGAACAGGTGCTGGCTGCCCGAGTCGCGCCGGTTTCGCACCATAATGAAGAACTCCACGCCCTGCCAGCCCACCAGCAGGCCCGCCAGGAACAACAACAACTGATCGTCCACTACGTCGGTGGTGCTGGCGAACCCACCCACGAACGCGCCCACGAACGCGGGCACGCCCATGAACAGCACCACCCGCATGTCCACGCGCCCTTCGCGGAAGTGGCGGATCGCCCCGGTCAGCGACGCCAGGCTGCTCACCAGAATGTTGGTGCCGCCCGCGATGGGCGCCGCCATGCCGATAAGCAGCATAGCCGGAAGCCGCATCGTCCCCAGCGCCAGGCCGACGAAGCCGCCCAGCAGCCCCACGCCGAACGATACCACCGTCAGCAGCGCCACCTGCCACACCAGCATGTCCGAGGGCAGTCCGAACTCGTTAAGCGGCAAATCCATGGCGCGCATTCTACCCTATCCGCTCTGCCGCCGCATGAATGCTGCGGGGCTGAACCCCAGGTGACCGCGTGCGTTGACTGAACGCATCCGGGGGCATATTCTTGAGTGACATCCAAACCGCCGATGCGAAATGCTCTAAGTTCGTTGGATGTGGCACGTGCAGTAAACCTGCCTGCGGCAAGGGAACGGCGATACTCACGGGTCCAATTAGGAGAGGCGAGTCTGAGCATGGTCATCAACACAGACTTCCTCGTCCGATGCGTCAACACGCTGGAAGCGGCATTCGACCACCTCCAGACGGTTGAACCTTCCGACTCTGTCTACGAGATCTACCGAGCTGCGTCAGTGAAGGAGTTTGAGCTCGTCTTGGAGCAATCGGGAAGCCTGCTCAAGAAGCGGCTGCGGCCATACTTTGCCAGTAACAGACAGGTTGACCGTCTGACTTTCAAGAGCGCCTTCAGGCACGCGGCCAGGCACGGGCTCATCTCCGTCGCCGCCTGCGAGCGGTGGCTGGAGTACCGGGACGCCAGGAACGATACGGCCCACCAATACGGCGAAGGATTCGCGGAGATCACTCTAAAGCTGCTTCCACAGTTCATAATCGATGCCAGAGAATTGGCGAGCGTGATACGGGAGCAAACGGATGACTGACCGTCTCGACCTGCCGCCCCGCTACCGGGAGCGACTTCAAGAACTGCTGAGAGATCATGTGCCCGACGCGGAAGTGTGGGCCTTTGGCAGTCGTGTGAACGGAGAGAGCCACGAGGCCAGTGACCTGGACCTCGTGATTCGCGGTCCAATGCTGGAACCGCTGGGCGCTGAGTTTATGCACCTGGTAGATGCGCTCGACAACTCGAGCATACCGATTCTCGTTGAGGTGCTTGATTGGGCAAGGTTGCCGGAGAGTTTCCACAGGGAGATCCAGCGGGACTACGTGGTAGTGCAGCGACAGCCGGTCCAGCGACGCTGAAGCCCACATTAGCCTCCCGGCTGAGCATCTACCCCGGTAGCTCTTCCATCTGCGCCTTCAGTTCGTCAAGCACCGCCCGCGGCGGCGGGTGGTGGCCGTAGCAGGCGTTGGTGAACGCCGCCGTCGCCGACCGCGCCAGTCTACGGGGCAGCACCTGCTCCAGCGTGTGCTGGTATTCCAGCGGCGTCGCGTGCTCGGGCCGGGGGAAACCCTGCTCGCTGGCCTGCTCCAGCAGGCCGAAGTACACCCTGAACACGTCCACTATCTCCGCATCGTCGTCCGGAAGCCGCAGCCCCGCGGCCTCTCGCGTCCGCCGGAAGCGCCTGGGCAGGAGGTTGAGCAGCAGCCGCTTCAGGTCGTCTCCGGCGTCCGCGCCCTCCCTCACCGACTCGCGAGTGCCCTCGGACTGCACCAGCCGCCACGACAGCCGTCGCCGGAAGGCCGCCGCTATCACGAACAGCGCCCCCGCCACCAGCAGCGCCACCAGCGCCCACTGAGACACCTGCACCACCGCCGCGACCACCTCGTTCACCTCGCCCGTCTGCTCCCGCACCTCCAGCAGCGCGCCGCCCATGTCCGGTGCCTCGAAGGGTACGTCGCTGTCAAACCAGCCCAGCACAGTGAGAAGCCCCTGCGTGAGAGCGCCGACCACGAACGCGATGGGCACGATGATGACGTAGAAGACCACGGTCCCCAGCAGGTTCAGCACCACCAGCGCAGGCCTCGAGATATACTCCAGCACGTCGCGCTGCAACATGCTGACAAGCAGGCCCACAATCACGATCCCCAGCACCAGGCCGCCGATCACCTTCAGCCAGGCGCGCCCCTCGATGGCCTGCCGCGACGCCGGAAGCAGCCGCCCGGCGCCCATTCCGGCCAGGCCTGCCGCGAAGAACAGGATCATAGAGCCGAACACCTGGAGGTCGGCCGGGTGCGCCACGTCCACCACCGCCGCGATCGCCACGACCAGCACTCCCAGCCGAAAGCTGGTGCTCAGGCTTTCGACGGGGTACTCGGACGCCGCAATCATCCCGCCGCGCCACCAGAGCGCCGCCCCCAGTATGCTGCCCACCGACGCCCGGAACGTATAACCTTCGACGTCCGCGCCCCGGACGACGGTCGCGATCCACCCCAGCTCCAGGCCCGAGCTCGGGTCGACCTGCGAGCCCACCGCCACCACGATCACGGCGACGCCCATGGCCAGTTGGATCCCGTAGGCCATCCTGGTGGGCATCAGCACCATCTGCAGCAGCCGCGCGGTCAGCGTCGATATCCCCACCAGCGCGAGCACCGCGGACAGGCTCAGCGGGCTTCCGTCCTGCGCCAGCGTTATCCCCAGCAGCCCCAGCAGCAGGTACAGCCACGCGCTCTCCGCCAGGACGGTGGCCGCGATTACCAGCCTATCTTGGAGTGAATGGGCCGGCATACTCTATGCCCTCGAAATAAGTGCGCAGCTCGTGGACGATTACGCCCTCCGGCATCTCCGGCCACTCGCCGTCGCCCACGTGCACCACCACCACTCTGTAGCCCCGCGCCTTCAGCGTTCGCACCACCTCCGCTATCTCCGGCTGGAAGAATGCCGTCACCAAGACCAGTGTGGCGCCGAGCGGAAACTGGCGGGAGTTCTGCGCGAGCTGCGTCCACATCTGGCCCATTCCCATTGGGCGGATGGTCGCCAACGCCTCCAGTATTATCGTCAACTGGTCCGGCGACTGGCTGGGAGCGATCTTCATCGGACGGTCGGCCAGCATCGGCGTGCCATTGGAAAACAGGCCCAGGTTGTAGCCCTGTTCCGCGGCGTAGCTCGCCACCGAAGCCCCCGCGACCGTTATGCGCTCCAGGTTGGCCGCCGAGTAGCCCTCCCAGTAGTGGGCCGTCGTATCCACGTCCACAACCAGCACCACCGTGAACGACGTGCTCGGCTCGAACGTGCGCACCTGCAGCTGCTGCATACGCGCCGTCGCCTTCCAGTCCACAGTCTTCATAGGGTCGCCCAGCCGGTACTCCCGCAGCCCGAACGGGCGCGAGGCGTCCTCGAACATCCTGTTGCCGCCGCCCACGTCACCCAGCGGCCGCGACGCCGGAAACCCCAGGGCGCCCAGCGGCACCACGTCTGGATACACCAGCAGGTAGTCCCTTTCGGGGAATGACTTCTCCGAGCTGAAGAATCCGAACAGGTCGCCGCTCTCCACCTGCGCCGGCCCCAGCATGTGCAGACCGCGGTGTGCGCTCTTGACCTTGTACTCCCACCGGATGCGCTCATACCACGCCATGGACGTCAGGTGGCGCAGCGTCTGGGAGTTCGGGCTGGAGCTGCCGCTCGTTTCGGCGTCCAGCACTTCCACCTCCAGCGGAATCGTGTCCTGCACCGACAGCCTGGCCAGCGGCACCGGCTTCCCGTTCGTCACGGCGACGGTCAGCGTCACCTCTTCGCCCATGAACACCCGGTTTTGGGACAGCGACCTCTCGTACACCACGTCCTCCAGGGCCATGCGGTCCCACAGCCACGACACGCCGGCCACCAGCAGGCCCATCGCGGAAAACCCTATCAGCAGGCCGTGGCCCGTGAACACGCCCACCACGATGAGGATCAGGAACAACCCTATCCACAGGTCGTGCCACAGTCGTACCAGCAACGGCCTTACCTTTCGATGGGGACGGCCGCCGTGCCCAGGATCTCCTGCACGACGTTGTCCGCGGTGCGCCCTCGCAGCCGGGAGTTGGACGTGATGAGCATGCGGTGCGCGAGCACCGGCGAGGCCAGCGCCTTCACGTCGTCCGGCGAAACGAAGTCGCGGCCCGCCAGGGCGGCGTTGGCTTGGCAGCACCTGTACAGCGCGAGCGCCGCGCGCGGGCTGGCTCCAAGCGACAGTCCGCTGTGTTCCCGCGTGGCCTGCACCACCGCCACGATGTAGGAGCGCACGCTCGGGTCCACCCGGACCTCCGTCACTAGCTCCTGCATCTGCCGCAGCTCGACCGCCTCGGTCACCGGCTCCACGCTGGGGTCCGTGGTGGAGCGCTCGAAGCGCTGCAAAATAGCGGCCTCCTCGTCGGGCGTGGGATAGCCCAGGCGTATGCGCACCATGAATCGGTCGAGCTGCGCCTCCGGCAGAGGGAAGGTGCCCTCCATCTCCAGCGGGTTCTGCGTCGCTATCACCAGGAACGGATCGGGCAACGGGTAAGTCTCGCCGTCGATGGTGGACTGGCGCTCCTGCATCGCCTCGAGCAGCGCCGACTGCGTCCTGGGCGTGGCGCGGTTGATCTCGTCGGCCAGCAGCACCTGGCTGAACACCGGGCCGGGGCGAAACTCGAACTCTGCCGACTTCTGGTTGAAGAAATTGACGCCCAGCACGTCCGAGGGCATCAGGTCCGGCGTGAACTGGATTCGCCTGAACGTGCAGCCCATCGACTGGGCGAGCACCTTCGACAGGGTGGTCTTGCCGATTCCGGGAACGTCCTCGACGAGCACGTGGCCGCGGCACAGCAACGCCACGATCGCCAGGTCGATAGCTCCCGTCGCGCCGACGATGACGCGTTGCATGTTCTCTCGCAGCCTGGACGCGATCTCGCTGATACGCTCCACGTCCTGCCCTGAGCTCGTCGAACGGGTTGGCATGTCGGTCAAAAAACTCACCTGGGGGTAGAAGTCAGCGCTACGCGCCGCTGCCGCGAGCGGCAGACTGCCCGGCGAGACGGCCGAACACGGCGCCATGCATCAGTCCGGCGGCTCTCAGGCTATTGTGGTAGAAGATGCCGCCGACTATCTCGCCGGCCGCGAACAGCCCCGGAACAGGCGCGTCCTCCTCGCCGAGAACGCGGCCATTCTCGTCCACCTTCAGGCCACCGTAAGTATAGGTTATTCCCCCCGTAACCGTAAACGCGGAGAATGGCGGGGCGTCCAGTCGAATCGCCCAGTTGCTCTTGGGCGGGTTGAGCACGCGCGTAGAAAGCCCGTCGAGCGTCCGTGGGCTGTACTCTCCGTCGTTCGCGTCGGCGTTGTACTCGGCGACCGTCGCCTCCAGCGCGTCGGCGTCCACCCGCAGCTCCCCCGCCAGCTCCCGCAGCGTAAACGCCTGCGCCGCCCGGGCGAGCGCGTAGCGCGGCTCCAGGTGCGCCGCGGCCCTGCTGTCGAAAATCTGGAACGCCACGCCCCCGTCCTGGCGCAGTATCGCGCTGCCCGCCGCCACGAAGGTCTGCTCGGCGAAACCCGCGCCCTCGTCGAAGAAGCGCCGTCCCTGCCGGTTCACCGTGATCCCCAGCGGGTATGACCTTCTGGGCATTCGCTCCGTAATCTCCACGCTGCCCGTAAGCGGCGCGTCCACGTCTATGGGCGTGGCGTGGCATCCCGTCCACTGGCCGTATGCCTGCGCGCCCGCCTCCAGCGCCGCGCGATGGCCGTCGCCGGTGTTGTACGCCGAGCCTCGCACCTTCGCCCGCTCCCAGCCCGTGCCCAGGAACTCCGCGCGCATCCGGGCGTTCGCCTCGAACCCCCCGCACGCCAGCACCACGCCGCGGCCTCCGATAGTGTGCACCCCATCCGCGTCCTGCGCCTCCACCCCGGTCACCGCGCCCGCGTCGTCGAGCCGCAGCCGCAGCATCTTCGTCTCGTACAGAATCGTAATGCCCGCGCGCCTCGCGGCAGTGGTCAGCATCCGCACCAGTCCCGGGCCCGAGCGCCACGCCGACAGCCCCACGCTGTTCGGGATGACCGATGGCGCCCCCGCCGAAACCCGGCCGCCGGACAGCTCCCACCTCACGCCCTGCGAGTGCATCCAGTCCACAGTGGGCCGCGAATTCGCAATCAGCGTCTCCATCAGGCGCGTGTCGACCTCGCCATGGGTCACCTCCGTCAGGTGGCCGCGAAAGTCCTCGGCGGTATACGGCGCCATGCTCAGCCGCTCCGCCTCCGCGTCTGTGAGGTCCGGCAGCAGCGCGCGCAGGTCCTCTATGCCCTCGTGCACGAACCGGAACCCGCCGCCTGTAAAGGGGCAATTGCCCCCCTGGGCCGAAGGTGGCGCCTTCTCCAGCACCACCACGCTCGCGCCCTGCTCCCGCGCCGACAGCGCGGCGCACAGCGCGGCATTGCCCGCCCCCACCACAATCACGTCGAAAAATGCGTTGTCCCCGTCCATGGCCTTCCCCTTGTCCCGGCGAATGTCTGGCGGGCGCCGAACGTGCCCGCGCGAGTGGCATAGAGTATAATGTACACCCGGCCAATCCTCTAGCGAGACGTCTCACCGTGCCGCCGGGGAAAAGTTGCCCGGTGGTGTAGTGGCAGCACAATGGACTTTGGCTCCATTGACCGAGGTTCGAATCCTCGCCGGGCAGCCCCTCTTGTAGCTAAGGCCTGTCCCGTTCTCATGCGGAACGACAGGAATCCCCTGCCGCAGTTACACTCGTCCGGTTAGACACGAGGCCACCGATGTCGCTATCATCGGCATGTAATGGCCAAGAATGCGGACAACAGCGGTAGCTCCGAGTCAGACGGCCCTGCCGCCCAACCCGGACCAGCCGGCCGATCCCAGGCGGACGCCGGTTTGAGACTCGAGTGCCGAAACCTGTGGAAGGTGTTCGGAGACGGGCCGCGAGACCTCATCGACTCCCTGGACACCGCTCTGTCCAAGGAAGAGGTGCTGGCCCGGACCGGCCGCGTCCTCGCCGTCAGAGACGTCTCCTTCCACGTTGGCGAAGGAGAGACCTTCGTCATCATGGGTCTCTCCGGCAGCGGCAAGTCCACGCTCGTCCGCTGTCTCAGCCGCCTGATCGAACCCACGCGCGGAGAAGTCCGCATAGACGGCGAAGACCTGCTCGCCATGAACAAGCGGCAGTTGCGCGACATCCGCCGCCACAAGCTGGGCATGGTCTTCCAGCACTTCGGCAACTTCCCCCACAAGCGCGTGTTCGAAAACGTGGTATACGGCCTGCAGGTTCAGGGAATCGACAAGGCCACCCAGCGCAGGCGTGCGGCCGAGGTCATCGAGCTGGTGGGGCTTTCCGGGTGGGAGGAACGGTACCCGCACGAGCTGAGCGGCGGAATGCAGCAGCGTGTCGGCCTGGCCCGCGCCCTCGCCGTCGATCCGGAGATCCTCCTCTTCGACGAGCCGTTCAGCGCCCTCGACCCCCTCATCAGGCGAGAGATGCAGGACCAGTTGATTGGGCTGCAGCGACTGGTCCAGAAGACCATGGTCTTCATAACCCACGACTTCCTCGAAGCACTCAAGGTCGGCGACCGCGTGGCGATTATGAAAGACGGCGAGTTCGTTCAGACGGGCACGCCAGAGGAGCTCGTCTCCAACCCCATCGACGACTACGTTCGCGACTTCACGCGCGACGTGCCGCGGTCCAAGGTGCTCACCGCGCGTTCCGTCATGACCCCGTCCCAGGTCTACACCACCGCCGATGAGGGACTGGCCGACGTGTTGGGCGTGCTTGCCGACAGCGAGTGCGAGGTCGCGGTGGTGGTCGACCGCGAGGACCGCTTCATCGGGACGGTGCACCCGAAGGACGCGCCCGACACCGGCGCGGCGGACTCCAGCGTCGCCTCCGCCATGCGCGACTCCTGCCCCGTGGTGGAACCCTACACCCGCCTCGAGCGCCTCATCCCCCTCGCAATCGCCGGCGACGCCCCCATCGCCGTTCTGGACGGCGGCCTCTGCATCGGCACCATCAGCCGGGAGGCGGCCGTCGCCGCCCTCGTTGGCGACGAGGGTGCGGCCTCGTGATCCGCGCCGAGGCGCTCCAGGGCCGACTTCTGAGGGAACCCCGGTACCGGGGCGTTCTGTGGGCCGCGATCGCCCTCGCCGCCTACGTGCTGGCCTACTCCCTGGCGACCGCCAACGCGGGCACCGACTTCGGCAACTGGCCGCAAAGCTGGGAGCTTCCCATCCAGCAGCCTATCGACGACCTGTTCGAGTGGCTCCAGGACACCTTCGCCTGGTTCTTCGATCCAATCTCAGACGTCATCGACGCCGGACTCGCCGGAATCGACGCGTTTCTGCTGTGGCTCCCGTGGCCGGTCGTGGTGGCGGCGGGAACCATTCTGGGGCTAAGGCTCGGCGGCTGGCGCCTGGGGCTGTTCTCCGGCGCGGGAACCCTGTTCATAGGCCTGATCGGGTTCTGGGACTCCGCGATGGTCACGATGAGCCTCCTGGTCGTATCGGTCATATTCGCGGTTGCCGTCGGCGTGCCTATCGGCATACTCGCCGCCTTCAGCGACCGGTTCGAGTCGGTCGTCCGCCCGGTCCTCGACACCATGCAGGTGCTGCCCGCGTTCGTGTACCTCATCCCCGCCCTGGTGCTGTTCGGAGTCAGCGGCACCCAGGGCATCTTCCTCACAGTCGTCTACTCCATCCCGCCCGTCATCAGGCTCACCAACCTGGGCATCCGCCAAGTCCCCCGGGCCGCCATCGAGACGGCACTCTCGCACGGCTCGACGACTTTCCAGACGCTGTTCCAGGTGCAATTGCCTCTGGCCAAGAACTCGATAATGATGGGCGTCAACCAGACCATAATGATGGCCGTATCCATAGTCATCATCACCGCGCTTGTTGGCGTGCAGGGTCTCGGCAGGGACGTGTGGCTCTCCCTGAGAGAGGTGAACGCGGGCGAAGGCCTCGAGAGCGGCATCGCCATCGTGCTCCTGGCGATAGTCCTCGACAGATTCAGCTACGCCCTCGCGCGCTCCGGCCCCGGCTCCTCGACGCCCACGGCCCCCGCCGGCCGAAGCCCCCGAAGCCTGGCTGCGCGCTACGCGGCTCCCATCGCGGGCGTGGGGCTGATAGCCGTGCTGATGGTCCTCGGCGCCCTGTTCGCGTCCCTCCGGGATTTCCCGGACGAGCTGACCTTCTCGATCGCGGAGCCGGTCAACCGCATCTTCGACTGGATGGCCGTCAACCTCCACTTCATCACCAGCTGGGTCCGGGACTCCCTGTTCCGTGAGCTTGGCTACTCCCCTATTCGAACGCTGCTCCTCTGGTTGCCCTGGCCCGCGCTGATGATTGTCGCCGCCGGGCTGGCCTACGTCACCGCGGGCTGGCGCGTGGCGATTCTCGCCCTGGCGGGGCTGGCCTTCGCCGGAGTAGGCGGGGTCTGGGACGTCACTATGGACACCCTGAGCCAGGTGCTCACCGCCGCCGTATTCACGGTAGTGGTCGGGGTTGCCCTCGGGATACTCTCCTCCCAGAGCAGGGCGTTCGAGTCGGTTCTGAGGCCCGTGCTGGACACCATGCAGACCATGCCGATATTCGTTTACCTCATCCCGGTTATAATGCTCTGGGGAATCGGCCCGCTTGTCGGTATAATAGCCACCGCGGTGTACGCGCTGCCTCCGGTGATCCGCATGACCAGCCTCGGTATCAAGGAAGTGCCGGCCCAGGTGATCGAAACCGCCGAGTGCCACGGATCGACCGGCTTTCAGACCATGCTCCAGGTCAAGATACCGCTCGCGTTCCCCGCCATTATGATGGGTGTGAACCAGACGATCATCATGGTGTTGGCCATGGTGATCATCGCGGGACTCGTAGGCGGCGGAGGACTGGGGCAGGAAGTCTTCATAAACTCGATATGGCTCAGAATGGGCCACGGCCTCGTCGCCGGTATGACCATCGTATTCATGGCGATGGTGCTCGACCGCATGACCCAGGGCAAACAGGGCGCCGCCTTACCCCTCGCGGTGGCGAGGTAAAGCCAAAGCTAAAGAAACCAAAGGAGGAAGCAAATGAAAAGACTGAAGATCAGATGGACTGGACTATGTGTCGCCGTGGCGCTTGCCATGCTCTTTGCGATGACCTTGGCGTGTGCCCAGGACTCGGAAGACGACGCGGACGCCGACGACGCCGAGACCAGGGGCACCCTGTACCTCGTCGACCAGGATTGGAACGGCCAGCTCGTAACCACGGCCGTTATCCAGATCCTCCTGGAGCAGGAGATGGACCACACCGTCGCCACCAAGTTCGCGCCGGCCGACTCCGCGCCGCTGTTCATCGGCCTCGAAACGGGCGACTTCCACTTCGTCTGCTGCAACTGGCCCTCCTACAGCGCCTCCCTCCTCAAGGAGTACGTGGACGCCGAAGACGGCGCCAAGGTGGAGCGCGTGGGGCCGGTGGGCATCGTGGGCGAGACCGGCTGGTACGTCCCCTCCTACGTCATCGAGGGTGACGCCGAACGCGGCATTGACGCCGTCGCTCCCAACCTGCGCGCCGTCGGGGACCTGAACCAGTACGCCTCCGTATTCGCCACCAGCGACACCGGCAACAAGGGCAGACTCCTGGAGTTCACCGCCGCTTGGGACACCAAGCCCGAAGATCGCCTGGAAGCCTTCGGCGCCGACTTCCAGGTGGTGTTCGCTGGCTCCGAGGGCGCGGCCCTTGCCGAAATCGACGCCGTGTTCCAGAGGGGCGAGCCCATCCTCACCTACCTCTGGGAGCCTCACTGGGCGCACGCCAAGTACGACCTCGTGCAGATAGAGATGCCCGAGTGGACCTCGGACTGCTATCCCGACGGCGCCAACTACAACTGCGGCTTCCCCACGGACGCCGTGGCCAAGCTGGCCTGGCCTGGCCTGAAGGACGAATTCCCCGAGGCCTACGAGTTCCTCTCGAGGTTCCAGATGACCAACGAGCAGCAGAACGAGATCGTCCTCAATCTCACCGAGAACGACCTCACCGTCCGCCAGGCCGCCCAGGAGTGGGTAGACGCCAACGAGGCAGTCTGGAGACCCTGGATCCCCTAGTGGACTTCCATTGAGGGGCCTGCCCAGGCTCGGGCCGCGCTACGGGTCACGCTCACGCCCCGGCGTAGCGATGCCCTGTGTGGCGCGGCCTGGGCTGGGCGCGGACGGCGATGCGTTTGAAGTTGATCCCTAACACTCCGTAAACGTCCGCTTAAACTTCATCTGGTCTAATGGCCGTAGGAGGTGATAACCCCTATGGCGAACCGGACCAGATGGATGGAGAAACTCGCTGAACACCATCGCCGGATGCGCGCCTGCCTTCCCCACGACAGGCTCATCATCCTGTTCGACATCGACGGCACCGTTCTGGACAACCGCTACCTCGTCCTGAACATCCTCAGGTCCTACGACGGCGCGCACGGCACAGACCACTTCAAGTCCCTCCGTGCGGAAGACGTCGTCACCTACGAAAGCAAAGTCCGCGACCTTCTGCTTCTTCTGGGGCTACCCCCTGAAGAGCGCGAGCGCGTCGCCGCCTGGTACGACAGCGTGTTCAGGTCCTCCTACGCCCTTCCCCACGCCCATCGGCCCTTCCCCGGCGTCATGGAGGTTATACGCTGGTTCCAGTTGCAGCCCAACACCTTCGTCGGCCTCAACACCGGCAGAACCGAACGCATCAGGCAGGACACGCTGGACTGCCTGCGTGCCCTCGGCAGGGAACACCACGTCAAGTTCGACGACCACCTGCTCCGCATGAACCCCTACGGCTGGGGCTCCCACATCCCACGCGCCAAGGTGGAGGCCGTGCAGTGGTTCCAGGACCAGGGTTACCGCGTCATCGCGATGGTGGACAACGAGCCCGACAACCTCGCCGCCATCGCGGAGGCGGACCCTCGACACGAGATACTGCTGCTGCACGCCGACACCCTCTTCGAGTCTCGCCGCGAGGCCCTTCCGGCCCGTACTATCGCCGGTGACGCCTACGACCTCGGCCTCGTCATTCTTCCGCCCCAAGCCGGAGCACGCGCCTACCGGCCTATGCGCATATAGCGGCCTCGCCGCATAGCCTTTCCACCCTCACGCCCCCTCACTCCCAGGTGGGGCGCGGCATCGAGAAGCTGCTGTCCACCTCGACGAAATCGAGGTAGCCGAGCCTGCCCACGGGCCTCAGCTTCAGCGGGTCTATCCGTCCGTCCGTCAGGACACGCTCGTCGACGTGGACTCCGACCACCTCCCCGAACACCACCGTGTTCGGGGAGTCTGGGTCGTTCGCCAGCATCTCCACCGACCGCGTGTATCTGCACTCCAGGTGCACCGGGCTCTCCGCCACGCGCGGGCATCGCACCAGCCTGCTGTCGGCCTTGGTCAGCCCGGCGTACTCGAACTCGTCTACCTCTCGAGGCGCGGGGACGGAGGAGGCGTTCATCCGCTCCCTCAGTTCCCACGTGGCGAGGTTCACGACGAACTCCCCCGTCGTCTGCGCGTCGAGCACCGCGTCCTTCAGTCCGCCGGAGTTGTGGCTGCTCGTGGCGGCGAACATCACCTGCGGAGGGTTGTATGCGACCGCGTTGAAGAATGAGTAGGGCGCCAGGTTCGGCACGCCCCCTTCGCTGAGAGTGGATATCCAGCCGATTGGCCTCGGCACCACGATGGCGTTCAGCGTGCTGTAGTGCCCGGCAGAGTCTTTTCCGATCTCGTGGAACATAGCCACCTCCTGTCGCGGCGATCCTCTTCACCTCACCGGAAAGAAGATCTCGGTCCGCCACTTCGACGAGTCCGGCTCCGCGCCCGGGTCGGTCACGTACACCTCCCACGGCGCGCCCGCCGGTTGCAGTCCCTGCGAGCCCATCCACTCCGTCAGCGAAGACCACGTCCCCGGCAGCCCTTCGTACGGCCCCACGTGAGTCACCGTCGCAACGGTCGCCGCGGGCAGCTCGCCCGCCGTCACGCGGCCCGCGCCCTCGATTGGCGAAGCCACCGGCATACCGCACTCCAGCTCGACTGTGTGGCTGTCCATTGAGTAGTACCGCGCATACGGCATGCCCGCAGGCTCCTGCCCGCTCTGCTGTATGTGAGCGTACACTTCGCCGAAGAGCGGCCCCATCATCTCTCCGATCTCTTCCATAGTGGTGGATGCGCGTATCCCCAGAATGGGCCGCGCTTCAACCCGCTTCGTCCCGAATGCCTGCGTCATCAGTCACTCCTTCCGCTCGTCGTTCGTAGGCGAGTCCGTCCATCAATCGCCCGCCCCGGCAGTTGTACCACCTGCTCCCCGAAACCGCCAAGCGTCCAAACCCGGTCCCCAAGCGGAAATCCAACCTCACTCCGCCCGTGCCCCCCGCCGCCGCGTCACCGCGATCGCCGCGATGCTCGCCAGCACCCCCAGCCCGGCGAGCGTGGCTCCCGCCAGCAGCGCGTCCGAAAAGCCCAGCGCCACCGCTCTCTCGGCGGTCTCCAGGGCGCCCAGGTACGCCCGCTCCCGCACCGCGAATATGGCACCGGCCGCCGCGACGCCAACCGAAAACGAGAGCTGCCGCCCCGAAGCGATGGATGCCGATGCCGTCCCGTACCGGTCCGCTGGCACCGACCCCATAATCGTCGTGGTGTTCGGCGGCTCGTACAGCGCCGACCCCACTCCCGCCAGCAGCAGCGCCCCCAGTATCGCGAGTTCGGAGGAGCCGGACGCCGCCAGCACGCTTAGCCACGCCAGCGAACACACCATCGCCGCCAACCCCAGCCCCGACAGCGTCCAGGCCCCCACGCGGTGGGTCAGCGCCCCGCTCACCGGCGCCAGGAACACCCTCATCAGCGTGTGCAGCATGATGAACAAGCCCATCTTCGTCGCCGAAAAACCCAGCGCGTCGATGAAGAAGAACGGCGCCAGCAGCAAAATCGCCCCCAGCGACGTGTAGTGAAAGACCAGCACGCCCAGCCCGAGGCCGTATCCTGCGCGCCGAAACAGGCCGAAGTCCAGGATCGGCCTGGCCGACCTCCGCTGCGAAACGATCAGCACCGGAATCGATACCGCCAGCAACGCCGCCGACGCCAGCACCAGCGGCGACAACGGCCCGTCCTCCGCGCTCCGGTTCACCACCACCAGGAAAGACGCCAGCACCGAGAACAGCGCCACGGCGCCCACCCAGTCGATGCCAAACTCCTTTCGCCCTCTGTTCGTTCCTCTATCCAGCACCCACCACGACAACCCCGCCGCGAACAGCGACAGCGGTATCCTCATGTAAAACAGCGCCTGCCAGCCGAGCACGTCCAGCAGCCACCCTCCGGCCAGCGGCCCGGTGGTCAGCCCCAGGCCCACGACGGCCCCGGCGATGCCGATAGCCTTGGCGCGGTTCTCCGGCTCGAACCTGTCCAGTATGATCGCGTTCACGCCCGCCAGCACCATCGACGACCCCAGGCCCATGAATATGCGGGAGCCGATGAGTTGCCAGAGGTCCACCGAAAGCGCGCAAAGACCCAGCGCCGCGGAGAAGAGCACGAAGCCCAGCGTGTACGAGAAACGGCGCCCGCCCACGTCCCCCAGCCACCCTACCGTCATCACCATGCCCACGCCGGTCACCCAGAAGGCCACCGACACCCACAGCACGGTCGACGTGTCAGTGTCGAACGCCTCCGCCAGCGCCGGATACGAGACGCCCATCACGCCGCTGTCCAGCGTAAGCACCAGGTTGCCAAGGCACGCCGCCAGCAGCACCAGCCACTTGCTGCGCTGCCCGGACGCCCGCGCCGCTTCTGCGGACGGTGTAGAGTCCACTCTCAAAAAATCCCTCGCGTGTCGGTCCGGCCCCTATGTTACACCCCCAGCCACACACAGCCGCCGTCATACCCGCGAAAACCCCTGTCCCAAACCACCCCGGTCGCGTAACCCTGGCGCAACCTCCATTCTCGCCGGCGCTCCAATCCTCCGCGCGCGCGCCATAAAAATACCCACCCCCGGGCCGCCCTCCCCGACCCCTCTTGATTCTATAGCACGCCCGTGCTATTTTCTACGTAACAGCCGCCATAGCGACTGTTCAGAAGTGGTGATTGTCCAAAAGTCGCTTCCTCCTCGTCAGTCCCCTCTCCCTTGATGGGAGAGGGTCAGGGTGAGGGTGAAAACGGGGGTGAAGACCACCGTCGCGTTTTGCCACATTCGGCGCAATGCGCGTGACGAACTTTAACAACTTGGCTCACAGAAAGTGACAAGAACACCGACCCGCCCAGCTACGGATTGGGCAGTATGTAGCAGAATTGAGCAGATTTTTTCGGAGAGCCGCGCCCAAAGCCCCTTCCGGTGGTTTCCTCTCCCTCGATGGGAGAGGGCTAGAGCCTGCCCCGTACTTGATACGGGGGTGAGGGTGACGACGCGAGCGCAGCCGTGGAATCTAACTCCCCCCGTCCTGCCGGATCACCGACGCTTCCGACAGCAACGTGTCCCGCATCACGAAAAACGCCCTCGATCGTCTCGCCTCCGACGTTCGTTATTGATACAGGCTCAGCATCGCACACTTGACAGGCAGCTTGGCTTTGAAGTATAACTACGCCGAACAAATGCGGACGCCACTGGCGGCCCGCATGTTCGCCCTATGGGCACAGACAGAAGGAGGAGATTAGTGAAGGTCTTTAGGCTCATACCATTTTTGGCGGCACTGGCGCTGTTTGGCGCCACGGCCTGCTCGGCCGCCGAGCCGGAAGAGCGGCAGCAGCCGCAAGCCCCGGCGCCCGCCGCTCCGGCGGCGCAGATGCAGCAGCAAGCGCCCGCCGCACCGGCCGCGCCCGCGATGCCTGCCCCCGCCGCCGCGGCCCAGACCGCTCCCGAGACCATGGGGCGAACCCAGCCCGCGGCGCCACAGGCTCCTACCACTGAACGCACCGTGCGCGAAGTGCCGGTCGAGACCGGCATGAGCGAAGGCGGCAAGGCCACCTTCGCCCTCGGCGCGTCCGTGAAGACCATCGACCCCGTGTGGACCACCGCCACCGTCACCTACGAGGTGTCGCTCCACCTCTACGAGTTCCCGTTCAGGCTCGACCCCAACGGCGCGCTCCACAACAACATGTTCGATAGCTGGGAAATCAGCGAAGACCAGCTCACCTGGACCTTCAAGCTGCGCGACGACATGAGCTTCGAGGACGGCGACCAGCTCACCTCCGACGACTTCATCGACTCCACCTTCCGCTGGGCAGAGCGCATCACCGCCGGAATCGCGCTGATGGAGCGCTCCGCCGCCGGCAACAACTCTCCCGAAACCATGGCGAAGATAGACGACCTCACCTTCGAGATCTACCTCAAAGAGCCCTTCGCCGTCACCTCTCTCGGACTGGGCCAGGCGCCCCTCATGATGAAGTCCGAGATAGCGGGCACGGTCAGCCCCCACGACCGCGTGGACGACTTCGTGTCCTCCGGTCCCTGGAAGCTGGACAACTGGACCCCCGGCCACCGCTTCGACTTCTCGCCGCGCGAGGGCTTCCCCGACGGCATCTATCCCGAGGGCGAGCGGGTGCTGCTGGACGCGCTGGAGATAGTGGAGATACCCGACAAGACCACCATCCTGGCCGGTCTGAAGACGGGCAAGATCCACTACGCCACCGGCAATCCGCCGCACTTCTGGCCCGAGGTGAAGGACGACCCCAAGCTGTCCACCTTCGTGTGGCCCGCGGGCAACACCCCCGTGCTGCTGCTCAACCACACCAAGCTGCCGTTCAGCAACCTGAAGGCCCGCCAGGCCATGCAGGCCGCCATGGACGCCGAGGCGATCATGGCCGCCCACAACCCGAAGGACCTCTGGAGCGCCTGCGGCGCCATCTTCATCTGCGGCACGCCCAACGAGAGCGACGCCGGCCTGGAGCTCTACAACCAGAACGACATGGCAAAGGCGCAGCAGCTCTTCCAGGAGTTCGTCGAGGAAACCGGCTGGGACCCCAACACCGAGATAGTCATCCTGGGCAACACCAGCTACACCACCCACCGCGACAGGAGCATCGTGAACGCCGCGGCCGCTGAAGAGATCGGCTTCAACGTCGACCTCCAGCAGCCCGACTGGGCCACGGCGGTCACGTTCCGCCAAGACCAGGAATACTGGGACATGTTCCACACCGGCTGCTGCGGCGTGCCGACGAACAACCCCGTGCTCAACTGGTACCTCAGCCCCAAGACCTACGGCTGGCACGACAACCTGGAGATCGAGGAGCTGAAGACGCAGTACTCGCGCACCAGCGACCCTGCCGAGCAGAAGCGCCTTGTGGACCTGGTGCAGAAGTCCTACTACGAGAACGTGACGCACCGCATCCCGGGCAACGTGGTCAGCTACACCGTCATTAACGGCAACCTGAACGGCCTGCACGACTACTACCACCGCACCCGCATGACCGGAGTGTGGTTCTCCCAGTAGCGGCGCCCACATAGGCCGTAGGGGAGACAGACACCTGACTGGAGGTAAGTTAGTGAAGATTACGAGATTGCTACCATTTATCGCGGTGCTTGCGCTGTTCGCGGCACTGGCGATGGCCTGCTCGGCCGCCGAGCCGGAAGAGCGCCAGCAGCCGCAGGCGCCCG
>DAOUJL010000035.1:0-24050 GCA_034422735.1 Dehalococcoidia bacterium
TCCGAAAAATCTGCTCGATTCTGCTACATTCCGCACATTTCGTAGCTGGGCGGCCCGGTGTATTTGTCACTTTCTGTGAGCCAAGTTGTTAAGGTTCGTCACGCGCATTGCGCCGAATGTGGCAGAACGGGACCCGTTCTGCAGGCTCCGGGCAGGCTCCGCGCCTACTCCACAATCGGCGGCCACAGCGCTTATGGGGTGGATACTAGCACATGCGTGCTGTAGGATCAAGAGGGGGGCGGGGCCACAGGCGCGGGAACGCCCCGGATTCCTCGGCTACGCTCGGAATGACAGGACTGGGGTGCGCTACGCTCGGAATGGAAGAGTCAGAGACCTGCCGCTTCGCCGGGGTGAATCGGCAGATCTGTTGGCGGAAGGCAGGGCTACTTGACATAAGATGGCGTGAATGGGCCTGAGAGTGGGAATTTCTGCGACACGGTTGGAAAGGAATTGCGCCTGGATGGGAATGGGTGTGGCGGCTGGGTTACGCGGCTGGGAGGGTTTGAGACGCGATTTTTGGGTGGTTAAGGTACCGCAGGATACGCGTGGGCACTCTTGTGGCGGCCCTCCGTGTCCAGCGAAAGCGTCGACGTCGCCGGTGGCGGCTAAGGGTCTAATGGTTTGTAGATAAGCCGTTCTAGTTCGAAGCCATCGTCAGGGACACCATATTGAAAATCGATTTCCAAATATGTGGGATAACCTAGCTCGGGATGATATTCTGCTCTCAGATAGTAGGTCTGCAAAGGGTCACGCAAAGCATGCCCAATCTGGTCGAACCGGTCCCTGATCGTCTTGTACGTATAGGCGTGCGTATAGTCGTAAATGTACCTAGTAATCGCCTTTCCCGATTCCAGGTCGATAATCGATTCAATGACTCCTTTTCTGACCGTGATCTTGAGGGGCCTGTTGCTCTCTGGGCATTCGCACAACACAAGGGATTCCAGTTCATAGTCGGTCGACCCTCCGACCTCCCAGCGCGCCCTGGCCGCGACAAACTCGGCCCTGGCCGCCTCAAAGTCAAAGGCGGGTCCAGGCGCAAGCGTGACCAGCGTGGGTGTGGGGGTGGGTGTCACCACATCGTCCAGCGAAAGCGTCGACGTCGCCGGGGTCTGCGAAGGGTCTAGTGGTCTATAGACAAGCCGCTCCAAGCTGAATCCATCGCCAATGACATTATGTTGATAGTTGATACCCATAGATGTGGGATAGCCCAAGGTGGGATGATATTCTGCTCTCAGATAGTAGACTGGCCAAGGGTCACGCAAAGCACGCCCAATCTGGTCGAACCGGCCCCTGATCGTCTTGTACGTATAGGTGTCAACGTAGTCTTCTTTGGTCAACGCCCTCCCCGATTCCAGGTCGATAACTGACTCGATTACGGCGCCCCTGACCGTGATCTTGAGGGGCCTGCCGCTCTCTGGGCAATGGCACCACACAAGGGATCCCAGTTCATAGTCGGTCGACCCTTCGACTCTCCAGAGAGCCCTGGCCGCGGCGAGCTCGGCCCTGGCCTCCTCAACGTCGTAGATGGGTTCTGGCGTAGGAGTGATCGCGGGCGCAGGCGTGACCGCGGGTGTGGGTGTGGACGTTGGCGTAGGCGTAGGTGTGACTGTGGGTGTGGGAATGGGCGTAGGTGTCGCCACATCCGTGCATGCGGAGAGGGTCAGTAGCAGGAACAGCGCTACCAACGATACGAATCGCCAACCAGGTCCGCTTCGTATCCCCATCATTTCAATCACCTATCCTGGTACAGCGCATAGATGGCCATGATGTCCAGCGGATACGGTGCGCAGCCGGAGGCTTCTTCATCCGGAGGAGGCGCTTCTTGCCCCGCGCGCCGCTTTCACCCGCTGCCACAGCGTCGCCCGCTGCCGTCATCCATCCCGAACAGCCGCTATGCGGGCCATTCTATCAGGGACGGAAACACGCTCCAAACCCTCACGTGTACCCGCTTGGGATTGGCGGTGATGTGCGCTTAGCGCTTCACTGAGTTCCCTTAGTATTCCAGAGTCGGAGTGTTTACAATAGGCCGACTTGATGGGTCAAGATAGGCACGGCTCTGTGACGATGCGAAGACGAGCGAGCTTCAATCCAAAAAGCCGGATAGCAGAGAATGTAAGTCCTGGCAGACTCGCGGATCTTGCCAGCAGGGTAAAGTACGCTGGCAATCCGATGCATAAGAGAAGTCCTGGCGACTTCAATCTCACGCCCCCTCACAACCGCGTGCCGACAAGACACTTTTCAAGTGACGACTTCAGGGAGCGAGTGCTGGAACGTTGGGGCGGGCTATGAACACGTCGTTCAGCATTGACTACGAATGGCTACCAGCCAGTCATGGTGACGAACTCGAGGGCTGGACATTCGCTGACCTCGCCGTTTACGTTGGTCCATGGTGTGGAACTGAAGTAGAAGACATTCTCGCGAAGACAGTCCGATCTTCAGCTCGTCTCCCCGCACTCCATCTGGCAGAATGGTTTGCCGCCAATTGGTGGAGATTGCTATGGGAACCTGGGTCGGAGACGTACGCTTGGCGTGCCAGCCACAGGGTAGGCAATGCGGGTCACGGATATGTTTGGCCCGACCTGTCGTTCAGCAGCGACTAGCAATCAATCCACGTCAGCAGCCGTCCCACCACTTCGTGGGAGGCCGAGCCAATCCGCTATCTGAGCCACTTCGACCATTCCGTCTCCATCAAGGATTTCGAGACGGGCGTCGGTGACTTTATCGATGGAACCATAGCAAGATTGTCCAGCATCCAGACGAGTCAGACCAACCTAAGCCTGCTCTGGAGTGAAGTCACCGAGGAACGCAACGACCCTGAGAGTTCCGAAGTGCGGATGCTGGAAGCTTGCATGGGGTACGACCCCGACGAAGCGCCCGATCATCTGCTTTCCGACCTCCGGCAGTACATGAAGCGTTTCGGCGGGAATGCGATAGCGGAAATGGCTGCCGCCTACAGGGGCCAAGCAATCGCCCACTTGATGGACCTCCGGGGTAGTGCGAACCAAAGCGGCGTCTTCGTTCAGGTACCACAGTACGCCTATATTCGAGATAGGATCGCCGCGGAGGCCGATCACTCAGCCTTGCCCTGGCAGCGAGCGGAACAGGCCGCCAGAATTGCGCGTGATGTCTGGGGCCTTTCAATTCCGATACCGACAAGTAGGCTTTACGACCTGCTTGGTGTGCAACAAAAGAGACTCCTGGAAGACCAGCCCACTGCATGGGGGCCATATCTAGCCGGCTTTCGCGAGACGTCGGACTCCGACAGATTCAGTGTTTCACTGAACAGGAGATACAGCACCTCTCGTCGCTTCGATCTGATACGGATTCTGGCCGATCACCTCGTTACCGGGGAGGAAGACGTACTCCTGCCGGGTACAAATTCCAAGACCAGCAGGCAGAAGTTTCAGCGTGCCTTTGCGCAGGAATTTCTATGTCCGTCCGACGTCCTGCTCGAACACGCCAAGAGCGGTATTCCCGACAGCGATGACATCTATGACCAGGCGCGGTACTTTGATGTCTCCCCGATGGTGATCCTGACGACTCTCGTGAACAAGGGCGTCCTGAACAGGGAGTCTCTTGATTCCTGGATCCGATAGATCCGGGCGCAAACCGCGGCGTACGGCGATCATGTCGAAAACGGATTCGGGGCCGCACTTGCGCGCCGCTAACGCCTACCCTTACAATCTGACTGGCCCGATTCGGTTAGCGAGGTGAGTGTCACGGCGCCCTGCCAGCGGAACTCTCAGCCTACGCCAGAGTCAGAGGAAGTCGCGAAAGGCGATTACGCCCGCGAAGCGTGCGGCGTCGTCGGCGTGTACTCTCGCAGCGACGACGTGGCCCGCGTCGCCTTCTTCGGCCTCCACGCGCTCCAGCACAGGGGCCAGGAGAGCGTGGGCATCGCCTCGGGCGACGGTGAGCGCATCCGCGTCCGGACCGCCATGGGCCTGGTGGGCCAGGCGTTCCACGAGGACGAGGTCGCGGACCTGCCCGGATTCGTCGCCATCGGACACACCCGCTACTCCACGACGGGCTCGAGCCGTATCTGCAACGCCCAACCCAATATAGCCAGGGGTCCGGGCGTGGAGCTCGCGCTGGCGCACAACGGGAACGTCATCAACGCGCTGGAGCTGCGGGACGAGCTGGCGGAGGCGGGCTGTCGATTCACCTCGACCAGCGACTCGGAGATAGTGGCCCAGATGCTTGCGATGGCGCCGGAGGTGTCGTGGGACAAGCGGGTGGCCTACGCCATGCGCCGGCTCCGGGGCGCGTACTCGCTCGCGGTGATGACCAAGGACACGCTGCTGGGCATTCGCGACCCGATGGGGGTGCGCCCGCTGTGCATCGGGCGGCTGGAGGACGGCTGGGTGATCGCGTCGGAGACGTGCGCGCTCGACCACGTGGGCGCGGAATTCGTGCGCGAGATCGAGCCGGGCGAGGCGGTGATGGTGGACGAGTCCGGCCTGAGGACCATCTACCAGCGGACGCCCGAGCCCACCTCCGCGATGTGTGTGTTCGAGCACATCTACTTCGCCCGCCCGGACAGCTACCTGAACGGCAGCCTGGTGTACAGCAGCCGCCAGGCCATGGGGGCGGAGCTGGCCAGGGAGCACCCGGTGGACGCGGATATGGTTATCGGCGTGCCGGATTCGGCCACCGCAGCGGCCGTCGGATACGCCCGGGAGTCCGGCATACCATACGGCGAGGGGCTGGTGAAGAACCGCTACGCGGGACGTACCTTCATACTGCCGGACCAGCGCCAGCGGGATTTGGGAGTGCGCCGGAAGCTGAATCCCCTGCCCGACCTGATCGCGGGCAAGCGGCTGGTGGTGGTGGACGACAGCATCGTGCGAGGTACCACCACGCCGCACGTGGTGAGCCTGCTGCAAAAGCGCGGGGCCGCCGAGGTGCACCTGCGCATCTGCGCTCCGCCGATCGTGTCGCCCTGCCACTACGGCGTGGACATGGCCACTCGCGCGGAGCTCATCGCGTCGAACATGAGCGTGCCGGAGATTCGCGACTACGTCGGCGCCGACTCCCTGGGCTTCCTGAGCCACGAGGGGTTGCTGCGGGCGATAGGCATGGCGCGCAACAAGTTCTGCATGGCGTGCTTCACGGGCGAGTATCCCATTCCGGTGCAGCTCGAAATGGACAAGCTGGCCCTCGAGGTGGTGTAACGCGGAGACGGGAACCAACGAAGCGCTTGAACCCGACAGCGCACCATTAGTTCCGTTCGCGCTTCCCCGAGCGGGGTTCCCTCAAAGGCGCGAGGTAGTGCCACACGAGGTACAAGGTGGAGGCACCAATTGCAAATACTGCTAGCGCGGCGAGGTAAATCATTCCTCATCGCCTCCTCGCTCTTGCCGTTCTCTGTCCCGGATGTAGTGATTGTAGGTCTGTGCGGCGATTATGAACAATCCCGCGCTGATTACAAATGTCATGGCAAATAGAAGAGTATCCAAGACTGCGCGTGACGCGGAGTTAATGAACAGTGCCAAGTAGATCAAAGCTGCCGTGCTGGTTCCAAGACAAACCAGCCCAAGATAGTTGCGATTCGGCCTCTCAGCAGTCGCACCATGCCAACAGCATATCACATAGCAATGAGTGAAGCAGGGGCGCCTGAGAACCTGTTGAGGACTCCGCCAGATTAAGTCAAGTCCACCATGCACGACAGAACCTATACGGCCGCCGGGGTTGATCTCGACGCCGCACAGGACGTCAAGACCCGCATCGGCGCCATCGCGGCGCGAACGCACGGGCCGCAGGTGCTGGGCGGCGTCGGCGGGTTCGGCGCGCTGTACGAGCTTGCGGGCTACGACGAGCCGGTGCTGGTGTCGAGCACCGACGGCGTGGGCACCAAGCTCAAGCTGGCCATCGCCATGGAACGCTACGAGGTTATCGGCGAAGACGTGGTGAACGCGTGCGTGAACGACGTCATCGTCACCGGCGCGAAGCCCCTGTTCTTCCTGGACTATCTTGCGCTGGGTGAGCTGCGCCCCGGCGTGGTGGAGGCGCTGATCGAGGGCATGGCGCGCGCCTGCGAGGTCAACGGCTGCGCGCTGATCGGCGGCGAAACGGCGCAGATGCCCGGCATGTACGCCGACGGAGAGTTCGACGTTGCGGGGTTCGTGGTGGGCGCAGTCGAAAGGCGCGAGATGCTGGACTCATCCAGCGTGCGCGAGGGTGACGTGCTGATGGGGCTGCCGTCCAACGGGCTGCACACGAACGGCTACTCGCTGGTGCGCTATGCGCTGGGACTGGACGACGACCCCGCTCCGCTGTGGGAGCATCACCTGGAGCTGGGAGGGACGCTGGGCGACGCCCTGCTGGCGCCGCACCTGCCCTACTACCCCGCCGTGAGCCGCGCGATGCCGCACATAAAGGCCGCGGCGCACGTCACCGGCGGCGGGCTGGAGGAGAACGTGCCGCGTGCGCTGCCGGACGGGCTGGCGGCGCGCATCGACCGCTCGGCGTGGACGGCGCCTCCCATATTCGGGGTGCTGCGCCAGCTCTGCGAAATCGACGATGCGGAGATGTTCCGCGTCTTCAACATGGGAATAGGCATGGTGCTGGTGTGCAAGCGGTCGCGCGTGGACACGGTGGCGGCGCTGGCGCCGGGCGCTGTGCCGGTCGGCAGCGTGGCGCGCGACGACGGGCAGGGCCGCGTCGTATTCGACTAGCCGGACGCGGACGTTTACACCGATGAGGGGGGATGGCTCGACTGCCGTTCCAGATGCCCAAAGCGTACCCACAACTGGAGAGATGACTTGAGATCGCTGCTCAGCGTTTACGACAAGACGGGGCTGGTGGAGTTCGCCCGGACCCTGGAGGACGCCGGCTTCGAGCAGATAAGCACGGGCGGCACCTACCGGACGCTCGCCGACGCCGGCATCCGGGTGAAGCAGGTGTCGGACGTGACCGGGTTCCCGGAGATACTGGATGGGCGCGTGAAGACGCTGCATCCGGCCGTGCACGGGGGCATCCTGGCGCGGCGCGACCTGCCGGAGCACCGGGGCGAGCTGGAAGAGCACGGCATCGGCGCAATCGACGTGGTGGTAAACAACCTGTACCCGTTCGTGGACACGGTGTCCCAGACCGACGCCACGCTCGTGGACGCGCTGGAGAACATCGACATCGGCGGTCCGGCGATGATTCGGGCGGCGGCGAAGAACTTCCCGCACGTGGTGGTGGTAGTGGATCCCGAGGACTACGGCTGGGTTGGCGAACGCCTGGCGTCCGGCGCCGGGCCGAGCCTGGACGAGCGGCGGCGGCTGGCCCGCAAGGCGTTCCAGCACGTCGCGCATTACGACACGGCGGTGGCCCGCTACCTGGCGGACAGCGGCGCGGACTTCCCGCGCGAAACTACGCTGGGGTACTCGAAGCTGTACGACCTGCGCTACGGTGAGAACCCGCACCAGCAGGGCGCGCTGTACGTCGACCCGCTGTCGGCGGGCGGCATAGCCAGGGCGGAGCAACTGCACGGCCGGGAGCTATCGTTCAACAACATCCTGGACGCCGACGCCGCGTGGCGTGTGGTGTCCGACTTCGACGCGTCCGCCGCAGTGGTGGTGAAGCACAGCAACCCCTGCGGCCTGGCGGTGCACGAGGACCAGCCGACCGCATACGCCAGGGCGTTCGAGGGCGACACCGTGTCGGCCTATGGCGGCATAGTGGGATTCAACCGCACCGTGACGGAGGCGACGGCGCGGGCGATGCGGGGCGTGTTCTACGAGATTGTGGTGGCGCCGGACTACGAGCCGGCGGCGCTGGAGCGGCTGCGGAGGCGTCGCAACCTGCGCGTGCTGCGGGTGCCTGACGGATCGGGGCCGGCGGAGTTGGACGTGCGCCCGGTGTCGGGCGGCGCGCTGCTCCAGACGGCGGACGCAATCGACGAGGACGCTTCGGCCTGGAAGATTGTCACACAGCGCGCGCCCACCGAGTCCGAGCTCGCGGACCTGGCCTTCGCGTGGAAGGCGGCCAAGCACATCAAGTCCAACACCATCGTGCTGGCCAGGGGCGGCGCGCTGCTGGGCATGGGCGCCGGCCAGCCCAACCGGGTAGTGAGCGTGCACCTGTCGCTCCGCATCGCGGGGGAGAGCGCCAAGGGCAGCGTGCTGGCGTCGGACGCATTCTTCCCGTTCGCCGACAACGTGGAGATGGCCGCCGAGGGCGGCGTGACCGCGGTGGCGCAGCCGGGCGGCTCCATACGGGACGACGAGGTGATCGCGGCGGCGGACGAGGCGGGCTTGGCGATGGTATTCACGGGAGTGCGCCACTTCAGGCACTAGACCAGCGATGGACGACACAGCCGCGAAACTTCGGTCCCCTCTGTCATGACCACCACGCTCGACGTCGTAATCCCCGTGCTCAACGAGGAGCGGGCGCTGCCCGGCAGCATCGCGAAACTGCACGGCTTCATGTCGCGCGAGATGGCGGGCTACGACTGGCGCATCGTCGTCGCGGACAACGGCTCCACCGACTCCACGCCGGGCGTGATAGAGCGGCTGGCGAGGGAGTTTCCGCGGATGGCGGGCGAGCGACTGGAGCTGCGCGGACGAGGGCGGGCGCTGCACCACGCCTGGTCTCGCAGCGGCGCGGACATGGTGGGCTACATGGACGTGGACCTTTCGACTGATCTTGCGGCGCTGCCGGTGCTGGCGCGCGCGGTGGGCGAGGAGGGGTACGACCTGGCGATAGCGTCGAGGCTCAGGCCGGGCGCGGTGGTGGTGGACCGTCCTCTGAAGCGCGAGGTCATCTCGCGGTGCTACAGCCTGCTGTTCCGCAGCATGTTCTTCACCAGCTTCGCGGACGCGCAGTGCGGGTTCAAGGTCGTAAGCCGCCGGGTGGTGCGGGAGGTGCTGCCGCTGGTGGAGGACCTGGGATGGTTCTTCGACTCCGAGCTGCTCATCCTGGCGGACAAGAACGGCTACCGGATAAAGGAGTGTCCCGTTACGTGGACGGACGATCCGGACACGCGGGTCAAGATAATCGGCACGGCGCTGGGCGACCTGCGGGGCCTGCTGCGGCTGCGGTTCGGCGGGCTGCGCCGCGCGAGCCGGGCGCTCGCCGCGCGGGGCGGCGCGGGCTCGCCCTGCGGCGGGGGCTGTTGAAGTATCGACGAGGCCGGCACGCGGAGACGGCACGGCCCGTGGGACACGGGTTGCGATTGTACTTGGCCATGGGTATATTTGGGGCGCGGTCCGGGCGGAGCGGCGATTCCGGCCAACTTCGAGAGTACATCCCCGGGGCAGGTGACATAATGGGCAATGCCTTGCTGGTAGTGGACATGGTGGTAGGCTTCATGGAGCCGGGCCACAACCTGTACTGCGGCGACGAGGCGCGGGAGATAGTGCCGCGCGTGCGCAGACTCGTAGAGGAAGAGCTGGCCAGCGGCTCGTCGGTGTTCTTCATCTGCGACAATCACGACCCCGACGATCTCGAGTTCGAGATGTTCCCGGTGCACTGCGTGAAGGGCACCGAGGAGGCCGAGGTCATCGGCGAACTGGCGGGCTACGAGGGCGTCATAATCCCGAAGCGTCGGTACAGCGCGTTTTTCGACACCGACCTGGAACGGCGGCTCGCCGAGTTGGCGCCGGAGAAGATCATCATCTGCGGCGTTTGCACCGACATCTGCGTCATGCACACCGCGTCGGATGCGCGCAACCGCGACTACACGGTGGAGGTGCGGGCCGACTGCGTCGCGAGCTTCGACCCTTCGGCTCACGCATACGCCCTGGACCACATGGAAAAGATACTGGGCGCGACCGTAACCCGGCCCGAGCCGGCCGTGTAGCGTCCATCGACTTCCGACCGTGCGACCTCCTCGCGCTAGATTGATGGAGCACACCGCAGATGGTTAGCCCCGATTTCGACATCAGGCCCTCGATACTGGTCGGCGACACGGCCGACGTGTTTCTGCACCGGACACTCTCCATACTTCGGGCCGAGGGCGTAAATCCCCACGTCAGCATGGAGTTTTCGGCCAGCCGGGCGGGTATCTTCTGCGGTCTGCGCGAGGTGCGTTCGCTGCTGCAGAAGGTGCTGCCCGAGGCGGGAGTGGAGGTGTGGGCGCTGGATGAGGGCGAGCACATGGAGGCCAGGGAGGTGGCGCTCCGCATAAACGCGCCGTACAGCACGTTCGGGCTGTACGAGACGGCGCTGTGCGGCACGCTCGCCTCGTGCAGCGGCTGGGCGACTGCCGCCCGCGAGTGCGTGAACGCGGCGGATGGGCTGCCGGTGCTGGCCATGGGAGCACGTCATTTGCACCCGACCGTTTCCGCCGTGCTGGACTACTCCGCGGTTACCGGTGGATGCGTGTCGTGTTCGACCATGCAGGGCGGCCGGCTGGCGAGTGTAACGCCATCGGGCACAATGCCGCACGTGCTCCCGCTGCTGACGGGGGACACACTGTCGGCCATCGAGGCCTTCGACCGGCACATGCCGTCCGAGATTCCGCGCATCGCCCTGGTGGACACCTATCGCGACGAGGCGGAGGAAGCGATACGGGTAGCGGACGTGCTGAAGGACAGGCTAAGGGGCATCATGATAGATACGGCCAAGGAGCGGGGCGGCGTCGGCGTGGAGTTCGTGCGCGAGGTGAGGGCGCGGCTGGACCAGGCCGGCCATCGCCACGTGGAGATATACGTGAGCGGCGGGTTTACGGCGGAGAAAATCCGTGAGTTCGTGAAGGCCGGAGCGCCCGTTCACGGCTTCGCGGTGGGAGAGTACATCGCCGCCGCGCCCCCGAACAGCTTCACGGCAGACATTCACGAGATCGAAGGCCGTCCGGTAGCCAAGCGCGGCCGTATCCCCGGGCAGACCAACAACGCCAATCTCAACCGCATCATCTGAAGCGGCACGGCGCCGGCCATCTGGAGCGCGTCACTTCCGCGGCTCGACGCGCACCTCGAGCTGAGGCGCGTTGCCCTGCCCCGCCCTGGCCCACTCCGCGACGCGGCATCCGACCACCCAGGCGACGCCGCGCGGCGTGACCAGCAGGGGCACTCGGTCGCGCCATTCGCGGGGAATCTTCTCGTCGACCATTAGGTCCTGTAGCTTCTTGGTGTGAGTCATTCCCTGGGGCTGGAAGCGCTCGCCCGGCATACGAGTACGGAGCCAGGCGGAGGCGCCGACGCTCGCGGCGTCGAGCCTCGCGACGAAGGGCGGGCCGTCGGCGAGGTTGCGAGGCTGTGCCGCGTCGGGCGGTGCGCCTCGCCCCGCGAGCCGCGCGGTCACGGCCCACGGCCCGGCCCGCGACTCGCCGGGGATCACGAGGCCGTGGCAGCCGTCGAGCGGCGGCAGCGGGCAAGCATCGTACAGACCACGCGAGAGCAGGGCACGCTCGTATCCCACCAGGAAGCGCACGCCGCCCGGCAGGTCCAGCGACGTGCCCGCCCGTCCACGAATGAGCCTCGTCATCTCGTCCACGTGGTGCTGGCCCAGGTCGCGAGCGCTTCCCCGGCACACCGCAAAGGCGCGGCGAAGCGCGTGCGCCTGAATGGCGGGGTGCAGCCGGGTGAAGGCGTCGCGGTCTAGTGCTACGCCCTCGTCGGTCCGTGACGCCAGGGTGGACATGGCCGCGTCCACCTGCTCCTCGATGTAGGCCAGATCCCTCGCGCTCGAGCGCGCCAACCGGAGCAGCGCGCGCCTGACCAATGGGTTGTAGGTCTCGAGGTGGGGAATCAGTTCGAGCCGCACGCGATTGCGGAGCATGTCGGTTGAGGCGTTGGATTCGTCATCGCGGGGGGCGAGACCCAGCTCGCGGCAGAACTCGGCCACCTCGGCGCGGGTCACGTTCAGAAGCGGCCGCACCAGGGCGACGCTGCCGCCGATCGAGGCCCGGCGGCTGAGCGGACTCATGCCGCGCAAGCCCGCGATGCCGCTGCCACGCAGCAGGCGCATTAGCACGGTCTCGGCCTGGTCGTCGGCCGTGTGGCCCAGCGCCACGGCGTCGGCGCCCTGCCGCTCGGCCACTCGCGCGAGGAAGGCGTAGCGGATGTCGCGGGCGGCCTCCTCGAGCGACAGCTTGCGCTCCCTGCGGTAGGCGGGGACGTCGGCGCGCTCGCACGTGCCCTCCAGGCCGAGCCGACGGAACTCGGCGGCGACGAACCGGGCGTCCGCGGCGGACTCGTCGCCACGCAGCCCGTGGTCCAGGTGGGCGCCGTGCAGCCGAATCCCCGTTTCGGAGCTGAGGGAGTGGAGCGCGTGGAGCAGGGCGAGCGAGTCAGGTCCTCCCGACACGGCAACGACCAGCAGGCTGCCCCGCGCGAGGCCCGCGTCCGCGAGCGCCACGCGGACGCGGGTGCGGACTCGGGCGGCGGCGCTCATTGGACCGCGCGCTGCCGGGTGGTCCGGTGCGAGGACGCGACGGACGCGACGTCCCGGAGATGCCACGTCTCGTTGGAGGAGACGAGGGAGACGCGGTCGACGGCGAACTCGAGCCGGGTCATGCAGCCCGGCTGCTGGCGCATCCGGCGCGCGTTGTCCAGCGGCACGCGCAGCGCCGCGCTGAGCACGGCCTGGATCACGAAGTTGTGGGTGACCGCCACGACCGTGGCGTCGGTGTGGCGCCCGACAAGGTCGCGGACGGCGCGCCAGGCGCGGCAGCGGACGTCGCTGAGCGACTCCCCGCCGGGCATGGCGACCTCGCCGGCGTTCTCGGCCCAGCGGCGCATGAACTCCGGGTAGCGCTCGCGCACCTGGGCAATGGTCAGGCCGTCCAGGACGCCGACGTCCGCCTCGCGCAGGTCGGGGACGGTGGTCGGGGGCGTGCCGTGGGCATCGGCAATGGGCCGGGCCGTCTGGGCGGCGCGGGAGAGCGGGCTGGCGTAGAGGTGGAACGGAGCGTCCGAAGCCAG
Source organism: Dehalococcoidia bacterium (assembly GCA_034422735.1). Classification (GTDB taxonomy): domain Bacteria; phylum Chloroflexota; class Dehalococcoidia; order Lucifugimonadales; family CATOSD01; genus CATOSD01. The sequence continues at coordinate 12,855 of DAOUJL010000035.1, forward strand.
CGCGCCGGCGACCGCGAGCGCCTGCGCCTCGCCCAGGTCGCTGAGTGGGGCGTCGCTGAGGCCCTGGACGCGGCCGTCGCGGTTCAGCAGCGTCTCCCCGTGCCTGACCAGAATCAGATTCGCGGCCAACTCAGTCCTCGGCGGGATGAAGCCTGGTAACCCGTACGGTCTCGATCTTGAGGTTGTTCATCTCCATGATTTCGAACTTGAGCTGGTTGAAGTCGAACTGTTCGCCCTCGGTCGGAATGTGGCCCAGCTCCGCGAGCACGAAACCGGCTACGGTGTCGAAGTCGCCCTCGGGTATGCCGATTTCCAGCTCGTCGTTGGCCTCGGCTATGCTCATAGAGGCATCGAGCTGGAAGGTGTTTTCGTCGATCGCCTCGAACTCCTCCTCCAGGGCGACGCCCTCCTCGCCCACGGGGCCCACGACCACCTCCAGCAGGCGCTTCAGGGTGACCAGCCCGGAGAGGCCGCCGTACTCGTCCACCACCATGGCCATCTGGTTTCCGGTGCTTCTCAGCTCCTCGAAGAGTTCCGCGACTCTCTTGGTCTCGGGGACGAAGTAGCAGTCGCGAATGTAATCGGTCACGGAGTCTTCGAATCTCAGCTTGTCAGTGGAAATAGCCCTCAGCACGTCCTTGACGGACAAGATGCCGATAATGTTGTCGCCGCCGCCGCGGATGACGGGGAAGCGGGTGTGGCTGTAGTCGGCGTAGACGGCGAGGAACTCGCGGAGCGTCGCGCCGTGCTCGACGGAGGCGATCCGGTTGCGTGGGGTCATCACCTCGCGGACCTGGCTGTCGCCGAAGTTGAGCACGTTTTCGAGCATGTCGACTTCGCCCGGCTCGAAGGTGCCCTCCGCCTCGCCGATGTCGAACAGCGTGCGTAGCTCGGCCTCGGTGATGGACTCGCGCGGCGTGTCTTCTGCGCCCAACGCGGAGCGCGTGCCCCGTGTCATCCACTGCAGGGCCATCACGAACGGCCACAGCACGAGCTCCACGACCTTGAGCGGGCGCGCGTAGAGGAACGCCATCCGCTCGGAGTTGTGGACGGCGAAGGTCTTCGGCACTATCTCGCCGAACACCAGGAGGGCCAGCGTGCCGGCCACGGTGGCCACGACGACGCCGGTGTTCTCGCCGAGCAGGTCGACGGCTATGACGGTGACGACGGCGGTGAAGGCGACGTTTACGAGGTTGTTGCCGAGCAGGATCGTGGCGAGAAGCCTCTCCGGCTGCTCGAGCATGCCGGCAATCCGGCGCGCGCCGGGCACGTTGCTGTTGACCAGGTGCGCGACCCGTACCCTTTCCAGCGAGAGGTAGGCGGCTTCAGAACTGGAAAAGAAGGCCGAGAAGAGCACGAAGGCTACGATGAGGAACAGGTTGAGCAGGCCGGCGTCGGACACGGCTACACCCCTGGCCCGGTCCGGTGCGCGGGCACCCCCGCTCTTGGCGCGTCTGCGGACACGATACGGCTACCGGAGGCCCGCGTCCGCCGGGTGCGCGGACGCTTCCTCGCGGGTCTCGTCCCACAGCCGGGACGCCGCGGAGCGCACGGCCGAGCCGCCGAATCCGCGGCGTTGGAGGTGTGCCCATATGCGGCGGGTGAACACCTCGCGGCTCTCGCCCCGCAGCCGGTCCGCGAGCCGGGAGGCGGCGCGGTAGGCGTTCTCGGCGTCGTCGACGCCGTCTACCGCGGCCTCGACTGTGTCAGGAGAAACGCCCTTGTCCAGCAACTCGCGCCTGATGCGCCAGGCGGCGCGAGGGCGGTGGGTGACGCGGCTCTCGGTCCACTGCCGGGCGAAAGCGTCGTCGTCGAGCAGGCCCGCGCGCTTGAGGGACTGCAGCGCGTCATCGACGGCGGACGGAGGGAAGCGGCGTGAGAGGCGTTCTCTTACCTCCGCCTCCGAGCGCGGTCTGTAGGCGACGAGGCGCTGGGCAGCGGCGCGGGCGTGTCTAACGGGTTCGCTGTCGTTCATCGAGTCTATCGAGCTTGTCCACCAGTTCGGCTACGCGTTCGAGATAGGATTCGACCAGTTCGCGCGGCATCAAGCCATCGTAGAAGTTGACGTGCAGAGAACTCGCGAAAGCGAAGAGGTCGCCTATTTCTTGACCGCCGGTCTCCTCCGACAGGCGATTGACGGTCTGCCAGAGTTGCCTATGGCCATCGTGACTCCAGTCGCGGGTTTCGGCAGCGGCCTTGAGCATCTGCGCGGCGGCGCCCCAACCCTTCTCGGACGCATGGTTCAGGTCGTCCGCGTCCAGGTACGTCCACGCCTTCGCCATATAGTCGCGGCCGGTGGTGGTGTGGTACTGGATTCGCTCTTGAGTTGGCACGGGGTCCTCCAGGCTTCGCGGTCCCGACGGGCGTTCCGATTGGCAAGGCATTTTACCATACCGCGCGGCAGGGACAGGGACGCACCACGCGGCATGGAGTAGGGACGCCTCGCTAGCCCGATCAGCCCACGGCCACCGCGTCCGAGCGGGACGCCTCGGTTTCGGCGGGCTGCTCCGGCTGCTCGGGTTCGGGGTTGATCTGCGCGCGGACGGCCGTGTCGATCTGCTCGGTGATATCGGGATTTTCGCGCATGAACCCCTTGGAGTTTTCGCGGCCCTGGCCGAGCCGGACGTCACCGAACGAGTAGAAGGCTCCGCGCTTGGTCACCACGGACATCTCGGCGGCGACGTCGAGCAGGTCGCCTTCCCTGCTGATACCCTCATTGAACATGATGTCGAACTCGGCCACGCGGAAGGGAGGCGCGACCTTGTTCTTCACGATGCGCGCCTTGACCCTGTTGCCGACGATCTCGCTGCCGTGCTTGATGGATTCCATCCGGCGCATGTCGACGCGCACGGAGCTGTAGAACTTGAGCGCCCTGCCGCCGGGGGTGACTTCGGGGTTGCCGAAGAAGACGCCCACCTTTTCGCGGAGTTGGTTTATGAACACCACGCAGGTGTTGGAGCGGCTGATGGCGGCGGTGAGCTTGCGGAGCCCCTGGGACATGAGCCGCGCCTGGAGCCCGACGTGGGTGTCGCCCATGTCGCCCTCCAGCTCGGCCTTGGGCACCATGGCGGCAACGCTGTCGACGACCACGACGTCCACTGCGCCGCTCCGGACGAGGTATTCGCAGATTTCGAGGGACTGCTCGGCGGTGTCCGGCTGGGACACCAGCAGCTCGTTCACGTCGATGCCGCACCGGCCGGCGTAACCGGGGTCCAGGGCGTGCTCGGCGTCGATGTAGGCGGCGACGCCGCCCATTCGCTGGGCAGACGCCATTATGTGGTAGCCGAGGGTGGACTTGCCGGAAGACTCGGCGCCGTACACCTCGACGACGCGGCCCTTGGGCACTCCGCCGATGCCCAGCGCTATGTCGATGGAGATGGCGCCGGTGGAAATGGCGTCCACGCGGGCCGTGCGATCGGCGTCTCCGAGCTTCATTATGGTGCCGGTACCGAAGTGGCGGTCGATCTGTCCCATCGCGAGTTCGAGGGCCTTGTTCTTCTCTGTGGTCATTGTGCACTACTCCAAAAGCTGGTCCCATTCAGGGTCTGTGCCTGGGGGCAGGGCCAGCGGACACCGGCATCATCGCGACCCGCGAATTCGTGCCATGATACCACGCCGTTTCTGGCCGCTTCAAGGCGATCCGGTCGCCGCCCTACACTCATCGCCAGGCATTGTAACACTACTGTACCAATTTGTAAAATATTTGTTCTCATTACGATTTACAGGCTGCCGCGGCCTCTGTATAATCCGCGCACGCTCCCAACCCGCAAGATCGTGAAGATGAGCCTCCGCACCCATTCGATTATCGCCCCGCCGCGCCGTGGGCCGCTCTAGCGGAGAACGGCCCGTGCCTCAGTCCGCGTCGGAAGCCCAGACCGGCGCGGCGGGCAGGCGGCTTGGGCTGGTGGCCGCGTCGAGCGGCGTGTTCCTCGGCAGCCTCGACATCACCCTCAACGTGGCGCTCCCCGACATCGCCGCGAGCTTCTCGACAGATCTGCAGACGGTCCAATGGATGATCCTGTTCTACGTCGGGAGCAGCGCCGGGCTCCAACTGGGCCTGGGGAGCGCCGCGGACGTGTACGGGCTGCGGCGGTTCTTTCTGGTGGGTCTCGTGGTGTACACCGCGGCAGTTCTCCTTATAGGCCTTGCACCGCAGCTTTCGATGTTGTTCGGGTTGCGTGTCTTGCAGTCGGTGGGCAACGCCCTGCTCATGGCCTGCGCGCCCGCGCTGGTGACCGGCCTGTACCCGGCGAGCGATCGGGGCCGGGCGCTGGGCACTATGGCGGGACTGGGCACCCTGGGGATGCTGGTCGGCTCGGTGGTGGGCGGCGGACTGGTGGACGCATTCGGTTGGAGGGCGGTATTCCTGGCGCGCGTGCCGCTGGGGCTGGCAGCACTGGCGCTTTCGGCGTATGCGCTGCGCGAGAGAGTCTCGGACGAGCCGCGCCACGCCTTCGACTTCTGGGGCGCGGCGACGATCTTCACCGGAACGGCCTCATACGTGCTGGCGCTGTCGCTGGGCGGCAGCCTGGGGTGGCGGTCGCCAATCCCGGCGGCGCTCGCGCTGGCGTGCGGCGCTTCGCTCGCGGCGTTCGGATTCGCCGAGCGACGAGCGGCGCGTCCGGTGCTGGACCTTCGGTTGCTCAGGCACCGGGTGCTGGCTCCCGCGTTCGTATCGGCGTTTCTCATTTCCGTCAGCGCATTCGTCAACTGGTTCATATTGCCCTTCTTCGTCAGCGACGTCATGGGTCAGAACGCCCAGACCTGGGGACTGCTGATGATGCTAATGCCGCTCACCATGGCGGTGTCGGCGCCGGCCGCAGGATGGCTTTCGGACCGGGTGCCGCCCGCGTACCTGACGACGGGCGCGGCGGTGATGACGGCGGCGGTAGTGTTTTCATACGTCGGGCTGGACGGCTCGGCCCGGGTTGTAGACATCGCGGTGCGCAGCGCGGCGATGGGTGTGTGCATGGGTCTGCACGGGGCGGCGAACGCCAATCTCGTCATGGGCAGTGTGCCGTCGAACAGGCTCGGAACGGGCGGCGCGATAATGACGCTCTCGCGCAGCCTGGGCACGGTCTCCAGCGTGGCGCTGTTGAGCGCGTTCGTTGCCGCGCGGGAGGCGTGGCACGCCGGCACGCTCGTGGGAGCGGAGGCCGCGGGCGAGCGGGCGTTCGTGCTGGCGTTCGGCGACACGTACCTGGCGGCGGCGCTGCTTGGGCTGGCCGGGGCCGCGGTATCCGTCAGCTTCTGGCCGCCCTTCATCCGCTCGCGCCGCTCCGCCTCCTCCGCCTAGGCGGAGGTCAGGCGACCTCCCTGCGCTGGTGCGGGCCAACCGCCAGCTTGGGCGCGGCGGTCCCGGGCACGTCCAGGTCTTCGAGGTGGCCGCACTGCAGGCAGTGCCGGTAGCGGCCGTAGGTGTCCCGTCCAAGCAACATGAAGCCCCTGCACCTGGGGCAACCCGTTAGTCTCAGCATCCTGTATGCTCCTTTCTCATCTGTCTCCGTCATCGGTCTGGCGGTCGCACGTACGGTTTTTTTGCCGGCGAGGCCATGTTAGAACAGACGTATTGAATAGTTCAAGCGTTCTGGCGACGATTTTTCGAACATTTTTTTGACCAGGGCGAATTTCTCCCTGCCTTGACCCAAAGAAAACCGGCCTGTGATAAAATGTCTGTCGCACGGCCCGGACACACGAGCCGACGGCCGAATTGTCCGCCGATCAGGAGCATCGACCACATGGACGTTCAGACACTATCGCTTTCGCGAAGACAGATCATCGGCAAGAAGGTCAAGACTCTGCGCCGAAAGGGCATCGTGCCGGTGCACATGTACGGCAGCGGCACCGAGGCGCTGTCGTTGCAGACCGACGCGCTGGAGCTTCAACAGCTTCTGCCGCGAGTCGGCACCAACGTTCCGCTCTCCATCCGCCTGGAGGACGACTCCGATGAGAACATCTGCTTCGTCCGGGAGGTGCAGCGTCACCCGGTGACGGAGGAGATCCTGCACGTCGATTTCCTGCGCGTGGACGTGTCCCAGGCGACACAGGCCGAGGTCCCGATAAACGTGACCGGGGTGTCGCCCGCGGTGCGCGACCTCAACGGCACGCTGCTGCTCCAGTTGCAGTCCATTCTCGTGGAGGCGCTGCCGATGAACGTGCCGGCGTCCTTGGAGGTGGACATCTCGGGGCTGGACGACTTCGAGAAGGCCGTGTACGTGGGCGATGTCGCCGTGGGCTCGCTCGTTACGCTGATAACGGGCACCGACGAGATGATCGCGAGGGTGAGCGCGCCCAGGATCGAGGTCGAGGCGGTCGGCGAAGGGGAGGAAGAGGGCGAGCTCGAAGAGGGCGCGGAGGAGGCCACGGAGGCCGCCGAGGCTGGCGAGGAGACTTCGGCGTAGGCCAAGGCCACGCCCGGCGCGCCCGGGAGGAATACGAGCTGAGGGTCAACGTGAAGCTGTTCGCCGGCTACCGCGACAAGGTGGGGGCGTCCGACGTCGCGTTGGACCTGCCCGACGGCGCTTCGCTTGGCGCGCTGGCGCACGAGATGGTGCGGCTGCATCCGGCGCTCATTTCCGAACCCGCGGACCTTGTGGCGGCTGTAAACCAGGAGTTCCGCGACCACGACCACGCGCTCGCCGAGGGCGACGAGGTGGCGCTCATCCCGCCGGTGAGCGGGGGCGCGAGGTACACCGCATGATCGAGATTACGCACGACGAGCTGGAACCCGACAAGATTACGGCGCGGGTACGGCGCGACACCAACGGCGCGGTGCTGACGTTTTTGGGCACGACGCGCAGCTTTACTCGCGGGCGCCGCGTGCTTCACCTGGAGTACGAGGCGTACCGGCCGATGGCGGACAACAAGCTCGCCGAGATCGCCGAGGAGATGCGCGAGCGCTGGGACGTGGAGGACGTGGCCATCAGTCACAGGCTGGGCCGGCTGGAGATAGGCGACATCAGCCTGGTAGTCGCCGTGGCGTCGCCGCACAGGGAGCACGCCTTCGAGGCCTGCCAGTACAGCGTGGACCGCATCAAGCAGATAGTGCCCATCTGGAAGAAGGAGTACTTCGAGGGTGGCGAGGTGTGGGTGGGGAGCCAGGAGGACGACCACCTGCGCAAGCTCGAAGAGTCCGCGGCGGGCCGCCAGTCCTGAAGAGCCCAGGGCGTCCGGCGCTTGTAGTCGAAGTCCCCTCTACCCTGAACTGCCGCGCCCGCGTCGCTCAACGCGCTGACGCTCTTAGTGATTTATTTCACAAGTGAAACTCGCAAGCCAATGGTAACAGCACACCTATGCTCGCATATCTCTTGTATTCACATAGCTATACCCGGCAGTGTGTGGTATAGCCCCATATCGAACGCTATAGTTCCTACTTTCACAAAGTCCGCGCTTGCCTGGCCTTTCTCGCGTCTGATATATTAGGCGCACCAGAAAGCCAGCCGAACGGAGGGATCGCATAGTGGTCTAGTGCGGCCGCCTGCTAAGCGGTTAGGGGGCGAAATCCCCCTCATGGGTTCGAATCCCATTCCCTCCGCCACTCCAAAGTCTCGGCGGGCAAGATGACAATTCCAGACGATTCGATATGGGGATGCCGCCCTCACCAGGGGCGTTCGCGGAGCGGGCGCAGGTGAGCAAACGGCATCCCTAAACATAACGTCCACAGGGCACACCGCCCGACGATCCGGTGAAGATGAACAGCTACTACATTTGGACCATAGGCTGCCAGATGAACAAGGCGGACTCCGAGCGGCTCGAGAGCGCGCTTGGCCAGATGGGTCTCTCGTCCGCAGGCTCCCCCAAAGAGGCCGACGTGGTGGTGCTCAACAGTTGCGTCGTGCGCCAGAGCGCCGAGGACAAGGTCGTCGGCATGGTCACCAGCCTAAAGCCGCAGAAGAGCCGCGACCCGGACAAGGTGGTGGCCCTGATGGGCTGCATGGTGGGGCCGAAGACCGACGCGCTGGAGCGGCGCTTTCCCTACGTGGACGTGTTCATGCGTCCGCAGCAGTACGGGCCGCTGCTCGACCTGCTCGGCGAGCGCATGGGCATAGACCCCGAGGGCTGCGTGGGCCCGCTCACGGCGCGGCCCGACGTTACCGCCTACATCCCCATCATCCACGGCTGCGACAAGTTCTGCTCCTTCTGCATCATCCCCTACCGCCGCGGCAGAGAGGTGAGCCGCACCATCGAGGACGTGGTGCGCGAGACGCGGCTGCTGGCGCAACGCGGCGTGAAGGAAGTGACGCTGCTGGGCCAGAACGTCGACTCCTACGGCCACGATTTGCCGGGCGACCGGGACTTGGGCGACCTGCTGGAGGCGACGAACGACGTCGACGGCATCGAGCGCATACGCTTCCTCACCTCGCACCCGTCGGACATGAGCGACCACATCATCGACTCGGTGGCGCGGCTCGACAAGGTGTGCGAGCACGTGAACCTGCCTTTCCAGGCGGGGGACGACGAGGTGCTGGCCTCGATGCGTCGCGGCTACACCAACGACGAGTACCGCAGGCTGATAGACAAGATACGCGAGCGCATCCCCGGCGTCTCGCTGAGCACCGACGTAATCGTGGGCTTCAGCGGCGAGACCGAGGAGCAGTTCGAGCGCACCATCGAGCTGGTGAGCGACATCGGCTTCGACAAGGTGCACGCGGCGGCCTACTCCACCAGGGAGGGCACGATCGCGGCCCGCATGATGCCGGACGACGTGCCTTACGACGAGAAGCAGCGCCGGCTCAAGCGCCTGGAGGACGTGCAGGAGCAGAACCTGACCGCGATAAACTCGCGGCTGAACGGCGAGGTCACGGAGGTGCTGGTAGAGGGGCGCAGGCGGGGCCGCTTGTTCGGCAGAAACAGGAACGACAAACTGGTCTTCTTCGACGACGAGGCGGACCGCACGGGAGAGTTTATAGACATACGCATCGAGCGCACCGGCCCCTGGTCGCTGCAGGGCGCGCCGGTCTAGCCGGCGGCCCGCGCACAAGGAGTTCGACCCAGATGGTTACCAAGCTCAGACAGCCAGTAATTCCCATCACAGAGATTGAGCAGTCCGCCTTCTGTCAGACGGACGAGGAGCTCTCCTCCAAGACGCTCGAGGAGGAGTTCCAGGCGGGGGTGCGCTGGCAGAAGCTGCCTGTCAGCTACATGCGGATGTCGCCCGAGGAGCTGGACGACCGCATCGAGGCGGCGCGGGCGAAGCTGGGCAACGGCCTGGTCATCCTGGGGCACCACTACCAGCGCGACGAGATAATCAAGTTCGCCGACCACCGCGGCGACTCCTTCAAGCTGTCGCAGTTCGCGGCCTCGCAGAAGGACGCCGAGCACATCATCTTCTGCGGCGTCCACTTCATGGCGGAGACGGCGGACATACTGAGCTCGGCGGACCAGCGGGTCATCCTGCCCAACCTGGCCGCGGGCTGCTCGATGGCGGACATGGCGCGCATCGACGACGTGTACGACTGCTGGGACGACTTGCAGGACGTTCTGGGCGACCACGGCGGAATCGTGCCCATCACCTACATGAACTCCACCGCGGGCATCAAGGCGCTGTGCGGGCGCAACGGCGGCATCGTGTGCACCTCTTCCAATGCCACGGCCACTTTCGAGTGGGCGTTCGAGCGCGGGGAGCGCGTGCTGTTCCTGCCCGACCAGCACCTGGGCCGGAACACGGGCCTCAAGATGGGCATCGGGCTGGACGAGATGCTGGTGTGGAACCCGTTCAAGCCGCTGGGCGGCCATACCGAGGAGGCGCTGCGCAAGGCTAAGCTCATCCTGTGGCAGGGCCACTGCTCGGTCCACACCCGCTTCACCGTTGCCCAGATAGAGGAGGCGCGGCAGAAGTACCCGGACGTGAACGTCGTCGTCCATCCGGAGTGCACCATGGAGGTGGTGCAGGCGGCGGACCTGGTCGGCTCCACCGAGTTCATCATCAACTCCATACGCAACGCCGAGCCGGGCAGCGTGTGGGCGGTGGGCACGGAGATAAGCCTGGTGAACCGCGAGGCGGCGGAGAATCCGGACCGCACGGTGTTTTGCCTGGACCCGGTGGTGTGCCCGTGCTCGACCATGTACCGCATTCACCCCGCATACCTGTCCTGGGTGCTCGACGGCCTGCTCGAGGGCGTGACCGTGAACCCCATCACCGTCGACGACGAGACGGCAGAATTCGCGCGCGTCGCGCTGGACCGGATGCTGGCCGTCGTCTAGCGTGTTTCACCTGACACCAGAGATAGAGTCGCTGATCGACCGCGCGCTGAGCGAGGACCTTTCGATCGGCGACCCCACCTGCGAGGCGCTCATCCCGCCGGACCTGCGGGCGCGCGCCGTGATGGTTGCCAAGACCGAGGGCGTGCTGGCCGGCGTCGACGTGGCGCTGGCCGTGTTCCGTCGCGTAGACCCCACCCTGGACGCCTGCGCGCGGCTGTCCGACGGCTCGTCGCTGAGCCCGGGCGACGAGATCGCCACGGTCAGCGGCTCCGCGGCGTCGATCATGATGGCCGAGCGCACCGCGCTCAACTTCGCGCAGCGCATGAGCGGGATAGCCACCGCCACGCGCCGGTACGTGGACGCGGTGGCGGGCCACGACGCGCGGATAGTAGACACGCGCAAGACCACGCCGGGGCTGCGCACGCTGGACAAGTACTCGGTGCGCTGCGGGGGCGGCCACAATCACCGGCGCAACCTGGGCGACGGCATCCTGATAAAGGACAACCACATCCAGGCGCTGCGCGACGATGGTCTGAGCCTGTCCGACGTGGTGCGCAAGGCCTACGCGAACGCGCCGCACACGGTGCGCGTGGAGGTGGAGGTGGAGAGCGTGGAGGAGGCGCGGGAGGCGCTGGACGCGGGCGCGGAGATACTGCTGCTGGACAACATGGCGCCGTCGGAGATGGCGCGGGCGGTCGAGCTGGCGCGCGGGCGGGCGGTGACGGAGGCGTCGGGCGGCATCGACCTGGACACGGTGCGTGACGTGGCGGCGTCGGGCGTGGACCTCATCTCGGTGGGGGCGCTGACGCACTCGGTGCGGGCGCTGGACATCAGCCTGGATTTTGTTTAGGGGGACTCGCCGCAGGACCCCGGCACACCACCCTGGATTCGTTAGACTCACAAACGAAGTGCAACATCTTGTTAAGGTGTTGCCATGCGAAGCTCTTATCACCAACTCACCATTGAAGAGCGGTGTGAAATGGCCCGACTACA
>DAOUJL010000036.1:0-29422 GCA_034422735.1 Dehalococcoidia bacterium
ACCTGCCCGAAGTGTCCATGCCCGCACTGGTCGGCCCGCACTCGGCAAGACCATGGGCAACCTCGCTCAAACGCCTGGCACAATACCCCTACCCGGTAATCTGACACAGGCTCCGCGGGGGAACGCCTGCTCTCAGACGCTCGGCGTCACGTGGCACTCCGGCACTCGCCGTTCAGCGGCGCGCGGAAGAGCCGGCGGTACACCGCGCCGCCAGGAGACAGCGTGCTCTGGAACAGGGCCACCCCGTCCACAACGAAGGGGTCGCTCCGGCTCGGCTGCGCGGCCTCCAGCACGCGCAGGGCGCGAGCACGGTCCTCCCTCGACGCCGAGTCGCGCAGCCGGGCGAGCGTGAGGTGTGGATTGAACGCCCGCCGCTCCCTGGCGAATCCAAGCTCGGACAGGCAATCGTCGACGCTTGCCTGGAGGGCCGCCAGACGCTCCAGGTCGCCCGCTATGCCCGCCCACAGCACGCGGGGAGCGCGGCCGCCGGGAAACGCACCGACTCCGCTCAGCGAGAGCGCGAACGGGGCGTGCTGGGACGCGGCCCTTCCGGCGGCGTCTCCGATGGCGCCGATGCGGTCCGCGGGCACATCGCCCAGGAACTTGAGCGTCAGGTGCACGCCCTCGGGACGCACGGGTCTCAGCCCGCCAATGCCGGCGGACTTCAACTCCGACACTACAGCGGCCAGCGTCTTCTTCACGCTGTCCGGCAGCTCTATCGCCACGAAGGCGCGCACCGATTGCCCAGCCGCGCTCACCTCGCTCGGTCCGGCCTACTGCTGAACGGCCTGGCCGACACCGCCGCTCGCCGCCACGGCCTCGCCGGTCACCGCCGACGAGAGAGGCGACGCTAGAAAGGTGACGAGGTATGCAATCTCGGTCGCGTCCACGATCTTCCGGATGGCGATGCCCTGGGCTATGCGCTCCTCGATCTCTTCGACCGACACGCCCTCCCGCTCCGCCTGTTCAGCGTGCATGGGGCCGGTGCGCTCCGTTCGGGTGGTGCCAGGGTGGACGACGTTGACATTGACGCCGTGTGGGCCGAGTTCGTTGGACAGCGTCTTGGTCATGTGGACCAACGCCAGGTTGCGCACGCCGCTGTAGGTGCCGGAGTTGCGCGACGCCATGCCGCCGATGTTGATTATCCGGCCCCAGCCCTGTTCGCGCATGACGGGAGCCACCGCCTTGGCGCAGCGTAGGTAGCCCACCACCTTGGTGTTCAGGTCGGCCAGCAGGTCTACGTCGCTAGCGTCGTCCAGTCCGCCTCCGACGAGACCGCCCGGGTACGCGGCGTTGTTCACGAGGATGTCGACCCTGCCGAACTCAGCCATGGTCGCGTCCAGCAGACCCTGTACCGACGGGTTGCTGGTGGTGTCGGCGGGGACTGCGACGATTCGACCGCCGGTCTCCGCCGAAAGCTCCCGGGCAGTCTCCTCGAGCAGCTCCTCGCGCCTGGCGCAGATCACCACGTTTACGCCCTCGCGGGCGAGTTCGCGCGCGATCGCCTTGCCGATGCCCACGCTGCCGCCTGTGACTATGGCAACCTTGCCGGTTAGCTGAAGATCCATGCTCTCGCTCCCTTCGCGATAGTTTCTTAGGACAACCTGATCATCACCCCCATCCTAACCTTCCCTCTGCGAGGGGGAAGGGACTCATCGGATGGGCTCTTAGTACGGCAGTTTCAGCCCTGGCGTGTCCTGGACGTAGTGGCCCTGTCGGACGCCGAAGTCCTCCTGGAGCTGCACAGTCAGCCCGCCGTCCACGGCCAGGGCGTGGCCGGTGATGAAGGAGGCTTCGTCCGAGCACAGGAACGCTATGGCGTTGGCGACGTCCACGGGACGCCCGACCCTGCGGAGGGGGTACTGGTCTTCCAGGAAGCGCGCGCCGGAGCGGTCCTCGCCGTAGCTGGCTTCTATGCGCTCGGTCACGATATGGCCGGGGCAGATGGCGTTCACGCGTATGTTCATAGGCCCGAAGTCGGTCGCCATCTGGCGGGTCATGCCTATGACGGCGGACTTGCCCGCCTCGTAGACCAGCTTGCCGGGAGCCATGAGCAGGCCGTGGACGGAGGCGATGTTGACGATGCTGCCCGCGCCGGTCTTGCGCATCTCCGGCACGGCGTACTTGACGCCGAGGAAGATGGACTTGGCGAGCACTCCCATCTCGAAGTCCCACCGCTCCTCGGTCACGTCCAGCGCGCTGCCGGTGTCCGGGCCGTGGGCCGGGCTGTAGGCGTTGTTCACCAGTATGTCGAGCCTTCCCCAGTGCCGAACCGCCTCCTCGATCATGCCCCGGATGTCGTCGTGGCTGCCCACGTCGGCGCGCACCACCCGCGCCTCGCCGCCGGCATCTCGTATCCTCTCGGCGTTGGCCTCCGCCGCCTCCAGGTCGATGTCGGCGATGAGCGCCCGCGCGCCCTCCCCGGCCAGTCGCCTCGCGGCGGCGCCGCCAATGCCGAGCGCGCCGCCCGTGACTACGGCCACCTGTCCGTCTAGTCTCGCCATTTGACATCCTCCCGCCGAGCGGACCGCGCCGCTTGAATTGAAACGTCCCTGCGCCTAGTGTAACCTCATTGTACCCGCTACCGGAATTGTTACAAGCGGCGCGAGGAAACTGGCGATATGGCCGACGACATCATATCCATGGACGACATGATGACCCTGTACGAGGTGACGGACCGCTACGGCATCGACAGGGAGCAGATCAGCGTCCCGCTGGAGAAAAGCGGGGGCGGCGCGGTCGAGCTGCAGCCCAGCGGCGCGGTCGAGATCACGATACCGGCGACCATACCAACCCGCGACTGGCTGCCGAAACTGGAGGAGGACCTGAAGAGCAAGGGCTTCCTAGAGGTTGAGGAAGAGGACGACTTCTAGGCAGTCGCGGTCCTTTATCGAGTGGCCAGGTGGCGAACGCCCAGAAGGGGGAGCGAATGAGATGGAGTTCAGCGGTTTCAGAGGCGGCCACCATCGCCGAGGCGGTCCAGGAGTGCGCCGCCAGGCTTAGCGACCAGCTTGAAGGCGAGTCCCCCGACCTGGTCGTGGCGTTCGCGTCGGCGCACCACGCCGAGGGCTTCGCCGACGTGCCGGCCCTGGTTCGCGCGGCCCTGCCCGGAGGTGTGCTGGTGGGCTGCTCCAGCGGCGGCGTGATAGGCGCGGGCGCGGAGGTGGAACATCGCCCCGGCTTCGCGATGACCGCCGCCCGGCTGCCCGGCGTTTCGATCACGCCCTTCCATGTCGAGGACGCCGTGTTGCCGGACGGGGACGCGCCTCCGCAGGACTGGGAGGCGCTGTTCCACGCGGCGTCGACCGACGACCCCCAATTCCTGCTGCTCGCCGATCCGTTCAGCGTCAGGGGCGAGTTCCTGCTGATGGGTCTCGACTATGCCTTCCCCGGCAGCGTCAAGATAGGCGGGCTCGCGAGCGGCGGCGGCGAGCCGGGGGCCAACGCGCTGTTCCTGGGTGACGAGGTGCACCGGGGCGGCGTCGTGGGACTGGCCTTCAGCGGCGACATCGTGATCGACACAGTGGTCGCACAGGGATGCCGACCCATCGGCGCGCCAATGCAGATCACTGGTTGCCAGCGCAACGTACTAACCGAAGTAGACGGACGCACGCCGTTCGAGGCGCTCAAGGAGGTGTTCGTCGGACTTAGCGACCGCGACCGGCAGCTGGCCCAGCACTCGCTTTTCCTCGGCATCGTGATGGACGAAATGAACGACTCCCCGCTTCACGGCGACTTCCTCATTCGCAACATCGTTGGGGTGGACGGACAGCGCGGATTCCTGGCGATCGGCGAGATGCTCAAGGAGGGCCAGATCGTGCAGTTCCACCTACGGGACGCCGACGCCTCCGCGCAGGACCTCGACGCGGTTCTGGAGCGCTACCTGGACACGCACGCCGCGCACGGCGAGGCAGGCGCGTTGCTGTTCTCGTGTCTCGGCAGGGGGTCGTACCTGTACGGGCGGGCCGACCACGACACGGACATGTTCCGCGACAAGCTGGGGCCTATGCCGCTGACCGGCTTCTTCTGCAACGGCGAGATCGGGCAGGTGGGCGGCTCAACCTACCTGCACGGCTACACCAGCTCGTTCGGCGTGTTTCGGCCGAAGGCGGGCCTCTAGGCTTCCCGCGCCGCTCGCGCCAGCAGTCGCTCGGCGTTGCCGCCCAGGATCGCGGCCAGGGCCTCCTCCGAGGTGACGGTGCGCCGCGCCTGGTCAATCAGCCGGCGCGCTCGCAACAGGGGGTAGTCGCTGCCCAGCAGCACGCGCCCGGGGCCGACCAGTCCAGCCACTGTGGGGAACACCGAGGCCGAGTACAGGAACGGCGAGGCCGCGGAGTCGAAATAGACGTTCCGCAGGCTCTCCTCGACCTCGGGCATCATGGCGTAGAAGGGCAGACCGCCTCCCCAGTGGGCGCATACTATGGGGACGTCGGGGAACGCGAGGATGAAGCGCCACAGCGAATCGGGCCAGGTTGTGCCCTTGCCAGGGTAGAGATGGCCTATCGGCTCGGACGAGTGGGTGGTCACGATGAGTCCCAGGTGTCGCGCCGCTTCCATCAGCGGAGCCATCGTGCGCTCGTCGCCGATGTCGTAGCCCTGCGTGTCGGGATGGAGCTCGCCCACGCCAACCAGACCGGCGGACGCGCATCGCTCGGCCTCCCGCGCCGCTGGTTCGCCCCAGACCGGGTTGACGCCGCCGAATCCGTAGAGTCTGCCGGGGTAGCGACGCACCGAATCCGCGATGTAATCGTTCACTTCCCTCGCCAGGCCGTGGTCTGTCCAGCCCATGCCCATCACGACGGATGCGTCCACGCCGTCGGTGTCCATCGCCTCTATCAGCTCCTCCGCCGTGGCCATCCTGGCGCTCGGATTGCCGAACAACGCACCGAACGTCACGTCGATCTCCAGGTAGCGAAAGTGCTGATCCCGCAGCCAGGGCGGGAAGGCATGAGTGTGAAAGTCGATGACCCTGGGAATGGGTTGCGGCTCGGATGCGCTCATGTCAGCGCCGACCGGCTCGGCTCACCGCGCCAGACGCTCGTATGCGCTGAGACCGGCAAACGCCGCCCTGTCCCCAAGCTCCTCCTCGATGCGCAGCAGCCGGTTGTACTTGGCGGTGCGCTCGGAGCGGGCGGGCGCTCCGGCCTTGATCTGGCCCGCGGCGGTTGCCACCGCTAGGTCCGCGATGGTGGTGTCCTCGGTTTCGCCGGAGCGGTGGCTTATCACGGCGCCCCATCCGGCCCGCTTGGTCATCGCGATGGCTCGCAGGGTCTCGGTCAGGGTGCCTATCTGGTTGAGCTTGACGAGGACGGCGTTGGCCGCCGAACTGTCGATGCCGCGCTGGATGAGGGCGGTGTTGGTGGTGAAGAGGTCGTCTCCCACGAGCTGCACGCTTGAGCCTATGGCCGAGGTCATCGCCTGCCAGCCGTTCCAGTCGTTCTCATCCATACCGTCCTCAATGCTAAGCAACGGGTATTCCCGGGTCCACTCCGCGTACCTCGCCGCGAGTTGGTCGGGGCCGAGCACGGCGTCTTCGCGAGCGAGTTCATAACGCCCGCCCTCGTAGAACTCGGACGCCGCAACGTCCAGCGCGATGAAGCACTGCTCTCCGGGAGTGTATCCCGCCGACTCGATGGCCGACAGAATGAGCTCTACGGCATCGCGGTTGGAGGACAGCGAGGGAGCGAATCCGCCCTCGTCGCCCACGCTCGCGCCCATGCCGCGCTGGAGGAGCAGCGAGCGCAGGGCGTGGTAGACCTCGACGCCGCAGCGCAGCGCCTCCGAGTAGGTGTCGAAACCGGCGGGGACGACCATGAACTCCTGGAAGTCGGTCGAGTTCGCGGCGTGCCTGCCGCCGTTGATGATGTTGAACATGGGCACGGGCAGCGTGAGCGAATCTTCGGCTCCGAGATGGGCGTACAGAGGCACGCCCAGGCTGCGGGACGCGGCACGGGCGGCGGCCAGCGACACGCCCAGGATGGCGTTCGCGCCGAGGGCGCTCTTGTTCGGGGTGCCGTCCAGCTCGATCAGCGCGGCGTCGAGCGCCTCCTGGTCCAGCGCGGACATGCCGCTGACTTGTTCCGCGATCGGCCCAACCACGTTGGCGACGGGGCGCAGCACGCCGCGCCCGCCGTACCTGTCCGGGTCGCCGTCGCGCAGCTCGTGGGCCTCGTTGGCCCCGGTGCTCGCCCCGGACGGCACGAGCGCCCGCCCCCGCGCGCCGTCACTCAGCGTGACGTCCACCTCCACCGTGGGGTTGGCGCGGGAGTCCAGTACCTCCCTTGCCGTGATCTGCGTAATCGCGCTCATGGTAGCTGTCTTTCACCCCCATCCTAACCTTCCCCCTGCGAGGGGGAAGGGGCAATTCGGAAGACCTTTCCCCTGCGAGGGGGAAGGAATCTTCTATCTCATCGTAAACCGGCCCATCAGGTAGAAGAAGAGCCGTTCAGGTAGTAGTCGTGCGCCCAGCCCGCCCAGGCGTGCCTCGACGCTCACCGGGTATCGGAACGCGGGGCGCCGTGAGCGTATGATCTTGTGTATGACACGGGCCACCTTCGCGGGGTCGGCACCCCTCTTGTGCATAGCGAGGCTGCGCTGCCTGTACCGCCGGACGAACGGAGAGTAGGCGGAATCTTCGTCTTCGGCCTCCGCGGCTGTAACCTGGTTGCCGATGAACTCGGTCTTGAATAGTCCCGGCTCGACAACCGCGACCCGCACGCCGAAAGGCCTCAGCTCCGTTCTCAGCGACTCGCTCAGCCCCTCCAACGCGAACTTGCTGGCCACATAGGCGCCGTTGAAGGGCGTCCCCAGTCTTCCCAGCACCGAGCTGACGTTGATGATGGTGCCCCTACGCCGCTCCAGCATATCCGGCAGCACGGCTCTGATCATGCGGTGCGCGGCGAACACGTTCGTCTCGAACTGAGCCGCAAGCTCGTCCGATGACAGGCTGCCGACCGGACCCCAGAGGCCGTACCCGGCGTTGTTCACGAGCGCGCCGAATCCGCCGTGCCGGCTCGCCAATTCCGGCATTATCCGCACCACATCTTCGTCGCTGTTGATGTCCAGCTCCGCGCCCCATACGGGCAGACTCCTCCGGCTGGCCTCGTCGAGCAGGCCCTCCAGCCGCTTCATCGAGCGGCTCGTGCCGACGACGCGATAGCCGCGGTCGGCCAGGTACAGCGCCGCGGCGCGTCCGATGCCCGACGACGCTCCTGTTATCAGCACCGCGCCATGTTCCTCGCTAGACAAGGCAACTCCCAACCACGCCCTCAACAGGGCAGAACGCCCTCAACCAAGATGTTGGCGCCATTATAGAGCACACGGCCTCTAAGGGGCGTGTACGCCGGCCGGCTCCCGAAAGCGGCTCGGGTATAGCAACGCGGAGAACACTCCCACGCCCGTCAGCAGAGTCAGCACCAGGAGCCCCGTTTGGAGCGAGCCGGTGAACTCGGCGACTGCGCCCACCACGACCGGCCCGGCGGCGAACCCCAGACCAGTCACGGTGTGGATGAGGGCGGACACCACGACCACCTCCCGCGGCCCGATGCCCGGAAACTCGAATGGCAGCAGTTCGATGACCGGCGAGGCCACCCACACCAGACCCAACCCGGTGATGAGCGCCATCAGCAGCAGGGGATAGGGGGTCAGCGTGATTGCCACGCCCAACGCCGCGTTGGACACGGCGGCGACGGTTAGCAGCAGCTTGCGGTTTGGCACACGGCGCGAAATCCACCCCGCCGAGAGCGCGAACGGCACCAGACTGTAGTACAGGAACGCCAGCAGCGGCCCACCAAGCGTCAGCGCGATTCCCTTGTCCTCCAGAAGGAGCGTGGGTAGAAACGTGACCATCGCCGTCCAGGTCGCCGCGAGGCAGAACATCGTGACGCCTATCAGCCACGCCTGCGGGTAGGCGCGAATGGCGCTGACCGGGCTGCGCTGCGGCGCGCGGAGACGGACCTGGAAGTCGCGCACCGGGGCGTGGCGCTCCCTTGCCACAATAAGCCACGCCACCAACTGCGCCGCCATGAGTCCGCCCTGGATGAAGTAGGCCGTCCGCCAACTCCCCACGAGGCCTATGAGCACCGCGCTCAGGCTGATGGACAGCGCGAGCAGCAGGCTGTGTTGGGAGAGGCCGACGGCGTTGACGATGGCGTATTGCCGGCGCGCGGCCCACTGCTGCAACAGCATCGTTTGGGCCGGTACGGATATGAGATTGGACACCACCAGCAGGAGCCTGGCCGCGAACAGCGTGGTGAAGTTGACGGCCAGCCCCTGCAGGAAGACGAACGGCACGACGAGCGTAATCGACGCCAGTGTCAGGGGGACTGGCCGAAACCGCGAGAAGAACGCGCCGAACGGCAGTGTGAGGGCGGCGGTCGCCACCCACCAGACCGCCTGGAGCAGACCGGCCTGTAGCGGCGTCAGTCCGAGGTCATCGGTGATGAAGGGCAGGAAAATGCCGAATGCGAAGGAGTTTACGACGATGCTGCTGCGCCGGAACCTGGACAGCAGAATGACGGCCCAGCCGCGCGGCGGCGTCCGGCTAAGCTGGTCGTCGCAGGCCGCGGCGTCGTCCATGCGGGGCGGCTAGATTACTCGCAGCGCTTCGCCGTCCTGGATCAAGTCGGTGCTGAACCGCTGCGACAGCCGCGCCAGGTGGTCCATCGCCTCCGGCTCCTGGTCGGCTGTGCGAAAGAGGCTGCGGCGGTTCTCGTGGTCGTCCTCGGAGACCGGCACGCACCTGACGGAGGCTATCTCGCCATTTCGGACATCGGCCTTCACCGCAAGCCCGACCCAGCCGCCGGCCATGTGCTCCCAGCCGAAGTGGAAGTTGCCCAGGCTGTAGAACACGGCCTTGCCCTTGTACACCTCGATCGGCTGGATCACGTGCGGGCCGTGGCCCATCACGAGGTCCGCGCCCGCGTCTATCGCGGCGTGGGCGACGTCGACCTGGTACTGCTGGGTGTCGTCGCTGCCGGAAATGCCCCAGTGGTGCGACGTAACCAGCACGTCCACCCGCTCACGCAGCGCGCTCACGTCCTGCTGGAAGGCCGCCAGGTATTCGGCGTCCGGCCAGGTGAGCGTGGTGGCCGGGCCGCCCGGCATCTCGCCGATGCGCGGGTTGGGCAGGTAGGCGGTGTGCGCCTTGATGGTCGCCACGCCGACGGCGGCCTCGTGGGGCAGCGGCGCGTCGGGCAGGCCTGTGTTGGCGTCGTACTGCTTTTCGAACGGGTCCAGCGCGTCGCCGCCGCGGGCGTCGGACGCCTGGTGCCCGATGGGCCAGAAAACGGACGTGTATTGCAGGAACCCGTAGCGCGTGCCGCCGCGCTCCAGCACCACCGGCCTGCGCGCCGACGTCAGGTCGTGGCCCGCGCCGGTGTGGGGCACGCCCAGCTCGTCGAGCACCGCCAGCGACTCCAGGATGGCGTCACGTCCGAAGGTCACGTTGTTTGCGCACCCGACAGCGTCGAATCCGCCGAGTCTCAGCGCCGGAGCGCCTGCCGAGCCGGCGTTGCGCCAGCCCGCCTTGCTCATGTAGTGGTACGGGTCCACCGCGTCGGAGAGGCAGCCCTCCAGGTTGCCGAAGACAACGTCCTCGGCCTGGAGGGTGTCGGCCACGAGCGCGAACGGCTTGGCGGGGTCGGTGACGTTGGTGAGGTTGATGTCTCCGGTGAGCAGCATGGCGTCGCCTCGAATCAGGGTTGGTCGAAAGCTAGCACCGGCAGGAAGGTCGTGTCAAATCCAGGCAGCGGGTCCTACGCCAGGTCGTCCGCCCGGTGGCGCGGCTCCACCAGCGCCGCGTGGACGCGCTCGGCGTTGGCGTCGCGTAGACGCGCGGCGTCCTCCGGCGATCCGATACGCCCGGCGATGGCGGCGCACACCGCCTCCAATACAAGCTCGGCCAGCAGCGCCTGGCCTTGCCCGGACGGCACGCCGCGCCGCGCCGCGCTCGCGAGATAGGGCGCGACGGCCGGGTGGCCCGTGTTCACCTCGATGGTCGATGAGTGGGCGTCGTAGCGGACGCGACCGGCGTTCGCGCCCGCGTCCACAAGCGCGATGCGCTCGAACACCGGCGAGAGCGTCCCCGCCTCGACTCGCGCGATCTGGTTGATCGCCTCCACCGCCCGCGCAAGCCGCTCGGCGGCGGCCTCCGCGTCGCGCGTGCTCCTCAGCGATACGGCCTGACGGGCGATGTTCCTCACCAGCGGTTCGAGCCGCTCGTCCAGCGTGAGCCGCAACTCCCGGGCGACCTCGTGATCCCACATCAGGCCGTGGCGCGTGGCCTGGACGATAGGTTCGTTGTCGCGCATCAGCTTGTTGAGGTGGGGGCACTCCAGCCTGCCAAACAGAGCGCTCGCGTCCGGGTCGGCGTCGAACATGCCGAGGGTGTTGTCCAGTATCGCGTTGCCGTCCGTGATTAGAAGGCCCGCCTCGGCGTAGGGTCCGGACTGGCGCGGAGTGGAAAGGTTCCGCTCGGACTGGTAGACGATGACGCGGTAGGGTATCTCGAACCGGCCCAGCAGCAGGGAGTTGTCCAGCACGAGCCGTCCCTCCGGGAAGCGGTATTGCAGCCACTTGCGCCGAATGACATCGCCGGCCGGTGATGTCTCGCTCAGGTAGACTTGCCTGGACGGGTTGCTCAGGATGCCGCGCAGCATGAAGTGGTACGGGATCTGGCGTTCGAGATTGCGGAACGTCGGCGGCAGGACGTCGGGGCGATTGACGTGGATGCGCACCGTGGTGCCGCTCGGCGGCGGCGCGCCGTCGCCAGCGCGCGGGGTGTCTGTCGGGTGCTGCGCCTCGTAGTATGGCTGGCCGCCGCGTATGCCGAGCCAGGCGCGGTGGACCGAGCCGTTCGACACCGATTCGACCTCCCCGTCGCCCAGCGCCAGTATGCCGTCCTTCAGGCCGCGCCCGAAGTAGCCGCGGTCGGCGCCGGTGCTGGTCGCGGAAGTGTAGCTGCCCAGCGCCTGATCCATGCGAGGGGCGTCCATGCCCACGGCCCTGTCGCTGATGGTCAGGTACGGCGCGGAGCCGGTCTCGCAGACGCTAATCTCGATGGGGTACGTCTCGCGGCCCGACTCCGGCGGCAGCTTGTTGTAGGCGTCGTCGCAGTTGGTGATTAGCTCCACCAGGGCGCGTATGGGGTCGCCCTGGATGGCGTTGTCGGCGAAGGTGATCTGGTGAAGCTGAAACAGCCCGCCGGAGGCCGACTGCTGTTCGCCGAATCGGTTGGAGTAGGTTAGCGGCCTGGAGACGCGAACTGGCACGCTTGCACCCCTATCCCCGTATCAAGCACGGGGCAGGCTCTAACCCATTCGACAGGCTCAGGGCAGGCTCTTCCCCCTGCGAGGGGGAAAGGACTCGTAGAGGGGTCACCTAGTGCTCCATCACGTCGCCGCCGTCCATGTTGATGGACTGGCCGTGTATCCAGGAGGCGGCCTCGGTGCACAGGTAGGTGATGAATGCGCCGACTTCCTGGTCGGTGCCGTAGCGTCCGATCGCGGTGCGCGCCGCGCCCCGCTCCCACGCCTCACCGCGTCCTATGTCGTCCACGCGAGAGGTGTCCACGCCGCCCGGGCACACGCAGTTGACGTTGATCTTGTACTGCCCCAACTCTTGCGCCATCGACTGGGTCATGCCCACGTGGGCGAAATTGGCGGCGTTGTAGGCCAGGGTGTTGGCCGCGCCGGTCTTGCCCGCGCCCGACGCCACGTTCACGATCTTGCCGCCGTCGCCCTGGCGGACCATGTGGTCTATCACGGCCTTGGTGCAGAGGAAGGTGCCGGTGATCTTGACGTGGATGACCGTCTGGAAGTTGGCGAGCGTAAGTTCAGGGATGGGTACGCGGTCAGGCCCTCGCGCGGAGGCGGCGTTGTTGATGAGGATGTCGATGCGCCCGAACTCCTCGATGGTGCGCTCCACCATGTTGCGCACGCTGTCCTGGTCGCTCACGTCCACCACCAGCGGCAGCGCGCGGGCGCCCTCGGCGCGCACCTGCTCGGCGGTGCTCTCGATGTCGCGCCAGCCCACGGCCTTTTCGTCGTCCGGGAAGGTATCCGGGTTGCGGCCCGTGCCGGTCACGACCACGTCCGCGCCCAGCCTGGCAAGCTCCACTGCGGCGGCCCTGCCGATGCCGCGCAGCCGACCCGCGCCGGTTACGATTGCGACTTTGCCGTCCAGTTCACCCAAGTGCTTCTCCCTAATGCTCCATCACGGTGCCGCCGTTGATGTTGATTGACTGGCCGTGAATCCAGGACGCGGCCTCGGTGCAGAGGTAGGCCGTGAACGCGCCGACCTCGTCGTCGGTGCCGTTCCTGCCGATCGGCGTGTTGGATGCCATGCCGCTCCAGCGGTCGCCGCGGCCCAGGTCGTCCATGCGGTGCGTGTCCACCGCGCCGGGGCAGACGCAATTCACGTTGATGCCGTACTGTCCAAGCTCACGGGCCATGGACTGCGTCATGCCGACCAGGCCGAAATTTCCGGCGTTGTAGGCCAGGGTGTTGGCGCTGCCGCGCTTGCCGGCGGTGGAAGATATGTTGACGATCTTGCCGCCGTCGCCCTGGGGAATCATGTGCTCGATGACGGCCTTGGTGCACAGGAACGAGCCCGCCAGCTTGATGTCCACGACACGTTGGAAGATGTCGGGGTCCAGTTCCAGTATCGGCACGCGGTCGGGGCCGCGCGCGTAGGCGGCGTTGTTGATGAGGATGTCGACGCGTCCGAACTCCTCGATGGTGCGGTCCACCATGTTGCGGACGCTCTCCTCGCTGCTGACGTCCGCTATCAGGGGCAGCGGGCGGCGGCCCTGCTCGCGAATCTGGTCGGCCACGCTCTCGATGTCGCGCCATCCAATGGCCTTCTCGTCGTCCGGGAAGGAGTCCGGATTGCGGCCCGTCCCCGTGACCACCACGTCCGCGCCCAGCCGGGCCAGTTCCACCGCGGCGGCTCTGCCGATACCGCGCAGGCGGCCCGCGCCCGTTACAATCGCAACCTTGCCGTCTAACTCACCCATCTAATGCCAGTCCTTTCCGTTGGGGCCACGGCCCCTTGTGCTCAAATGTAGCCCGTCGGGGCCGATTGAGAGTATAGATTGCGAGCGCCCACAAAGGCAACATCCGGGCGCTGCCCGAGCCGGTTTCGGATTGCCGGGCGACCCACACCGGCCTTCCCAGGAAAGAGGGGAGGCCGAATCTGTTCGATTCTGCGACATTCTGTTGTGTTCGTAGCTGGGCGCGCCGGCGGTCCCGCGCAGTTCTGTAATGCCGGGGTGGGCAATTCGTGGCATAAGCGTCACGCCGCGTGGCAGAACGGGACAGGAGGCACGGGACTTTGCGGTGCCGTCACCCCCACACTAATCCTCTCCCATCGAGGGAGAGGCGACTTGCGGTGCCGCGGGCGGGTTTGAAACCCGCCCCTACCGTGTGGGAGAATAGCACGAATGTGCGTGCCTTTCAATACCGTTGGCGAAATTGCGGGATGAGGGCGAATTTGTGGGGAGAGGTTGCGCACGAATGGGGACGGAGCGGGGCGCCGGTGGGGTTTGGGTGGGGCAGGGCTGGGGAACGAATGGCGCGGGAGAGTGACGCTTTTTTCGGGGTGCGGGGGAGCAATTGGGTTGGGTGTGGGCGATCGAGTGCGGCCGGGGTGTGCGTCGGGGCGTACGGGGGACAGCACGGGGGCCTTCGGCTACGGCTCCTCGGGCAGCAGGTTTGTCGCCAGGAAGTCGCGGAGCAGGCCGCGCACCTCGTCCGCGCACTCGCGCAGGCCGTGTCCGGCGCCCGGGTAGATGATCTTGCGCTTGGGACGCTGCGCCCACTCGAAGATCATCTCGGTGCAGTAGGGCGGGAGCCGGGTGTCCGCCTCGCCGTGGACGAGCAGGAGCGGGCGCGGAGACACGTCGGCGGCCCGGGACGCGCCTGCGGTCTGGCTGGAGAGCGCCGCCACCGCCGTCACCGAATCGCTGAATGGGGCCGACGCGATGACCACCGCGCCGCCGAACGAGTGGCCGACCAGCGCGATCTCCCTGTGGCCCGTCCCGCTCAGAAACGACACACCCGCCAGCGTGTCCATTACGGACTCGGGCAGCACGCCGGGGTAGCGGTAGTTCACGCGCAGGGACGTGATGCCGCTTTTCAGCTCCTCGGCGAGCGCGCCGTACACGCCATCGGCCGGGCCGTCGAACCCGCCGCGCGCGCCCCACACCCACACGATGCCCGCGCGCGTCGGCGTCTCCGGGTCGTGGTGCAGGATGGCCTCGATAGGACCGCGCGTGGTGTGCAGCATCAGGCCGTCGCCGGCCTGGCCGTCGGGGGGCTGCCACGGCTCCACGCCGCTGATGCTGAGGGTCAGTTCGTCTCGGATGTCGTCGGGGGTCACGTGTTTCGCCTTGCCGTCTGCCTTCCCGGTAGTGACTCCAGCATGTCCAGCAGCCTCTCGATTTCCCTAAGACTGAACGCGACGGAGTCGTTGCTGAACCACTTCTCATATATGTTGGTGTTGAGCGAATCGGCGACGTCGAACAGCAGGTCGATGTCGTCATTGCCCGATTCGACAGCGATTAGCATGGCGGTTTCGACAATCTCCGGGTGGGTGTCGCGCGGAAGATCCCATTCCACCGCGACGATCTCCATGGCCAGCTCCGCGGCCTTCCAGCCCTTGATGGAGGCCTCTGTGTTGTCGCCGCCGCTCAGTACGACCTCGGCTTGGCTTAGCAGGGTTCGGCTGGCGTCCAATGCGGAACACGCCGCGGTGCCGCTACCCTTGGTCAAGAGTCTCCGCCAGAATTGCCTCCGCCATCGAGTTGACGGGCAAGTTGCGCTCCTTTGCGAGGCGCTTGAGCCTAGTGTATTGCGCGGCTTCGACATGGATTGAGAGTACAGTGGAGAGTGGAGTCTGCACTTCCACGTTTACCACTTCGCCGTCTGCTTCATCGATGCTGTGTGTGTCCCAGTGCTTGGCTGCTGCCTTGCGGCGTTGGAATGTGTCGGGATTCATCGTGCCCATAATGAACTCAGAGACTACTCTGCCACGTGCCAACTCTGCTTGCGGTAAGCGGTCACAGGTTCGTAGCGGTCTTTGACGCCGGAATTGCACTCCACAAACAGGGCAAGAGCCTTGCGAATGCTGGATCTACTGTGGACACTGCAGGCGCCAACACAACCTAGTTAGTCCACTCGTGAGCCGCCCACTTAAGCAGGTCCTGCTCACGCTTAGCCACATCGCTCTTTTTCCAATTCTTGCTCTTTTTCCCTTCTATCCTGTCCGCTACGTCCTGTGCGGCTAGGAGCCCGGTTTTTCTGTACGCGCGAGCCTTCACTCTCGGAGACTTGTCCTGAAGCTTGGCGTTCAGCTTAGGGGGTAAGATCATAAGGTTGCCGAGCCAATGCATATGCGAAGCCCCACTGCTTTGGGGAAGGATATGTTCAATGGAATCAGCTGCGCTGGCCGCCCAGATTCTGTTCCACTGCTCGTTGTCGAAGTTCAGTCCCGCTTCCTGCGCCAGGTGTTCTTCGTACGTCTGGAAGAAGTAGCGCAACTCTTCCGTGGTCAATATCGAATTCTCGCCGTAAGCGGGCCTTTCGCCGAGCTCTCTTTGGACATCGCTTTGACTCGAAGGATAGTCTTCGCCTATTTCTGCTAGGGCGTCGATTATCTTGTCAGCGGACTGTTTCTCGTTCTGTATGTTCCATGCAAGCCGGACGTAGGCTCCAACGGCAGACCTTGCATCTTTCTGGTAGATACCGTAAATGCGAAAGGTGACCTTCTCCCAACTGGCAAGTATGCTCTCCTTCTCCGTGTCGCTAAGATCGTCGCGGAGTTCAATAGCAGCGGCGACCAGTCTTGTATGCGCAATCTGAGTCACTGCGCTCCTGCGTCGGTTCGCTCGCAACTTGTCGACGCACTTCGTGACCTTCAATAGCCAAGCAGACGTCTTCAGCACGTCCGCGGCGACTTTGGACTGAGATCGAAGGACATTGACTGAACGTTCTTCGTTCAAGGGTTGGCTGAGCCTGTCTTCCAGTCGCAAGGTGGCAGCAAAGCGCAGCGACTCACTACTGAGATCTCGGCTCACGCCTACAGCCCTGTAAATATCGGTCCAGAGAGTGTGGACTTGGCCAATCAACTCGTTCTTGTTTCCACTCTTCGACTCGAATATGACGGCCATCAACATGCTCTTGAGCCTGTCGAACCATGAGACTTCCAAACCCCTGCTGTTGAGTACCTCGAAGACAGAGTACACCAAAGCTTCGTCACCGATTTCATGGAAGACGAAGGTCAGCCTGTTCTTGAGGTGACCAACTAGCTCTGGCAAAGAGTGTCCACCAGCTTGCCACTCAGTCACATATTCCTCGCATTCCCGGATGGCACGGAGTAGCTGGCGGTCGGCAAGGGTTTTTGCCGTTCTAGCGGGCGGATACTCTCCTGTCAGGATGTAGTTGCTAAAATAGTGGCTCGTGTCGTGATTGGTCTGCAACAGGAGCAACGACGCATCGTCAGGTTTCACCAGCGTCTCGCGCAGACCTCTCTTCACTATCTTTTCGCTAGGGGTCGACTCGTCGAGCGCCTTCTCTATGGCTTTCAGGAGCAGAATAAGCGTGGTGATCCTCTGCTGACCATCTACGACTTCTATGACTTGGTGGTCGTCCGTGACTATCAGCCGCTTCTCTCTGCGGAGTCCCACGACAGTAGCCATGAAGTGCTCTTTGGCAGTTTCGAAATCGTAGCTGCCCTTGATGTCGTCAAACAGGTCCTTCCGCTGCTTTGGTTCCCAGCTGTAGGCACGCTGGTACTGGGGTATTCTGAACAGTCTCTTGGACAGAAGACCGTCGAGTGTAAGGTATAGCGGTTGGACTTGCACCATGGGTAGACCTCTTCTCAGGCTGGACTTGAGAGCTACAAGGCAATGTACAGTAACAGGCTCTCTAGTTCAACTACAACGCGGGCCCGGGGTTGTGGCGCCAGGGGGAGGCTTGCTCGTAGGCGTGGGCGATGCGCAGGATTGTTTGCTCGCCCATGGGCTTGCCCATTACCTGGAGGCCAACCGGCAGGCCGTCGGAGAGGCCGCAGGGGACCGAGATGGCGGGTATGCCCGCGATGTTGGCGGGCATGGTGAGGATGTCGTTCAGGTACATCTGCACCGGGTCCTGGGTCTTCTCGCCCAGCTTGAACGCGACCGACGGCGACGTGGGCATCACCAGCGCGTCGAACCGCTCGAACACGTCCATGAACTCGCGGCGGATGATGGTGCGGACCCGCTGCGCCTTCAGGTAGTAGGCGTCGTAGTAGCCGGCGGACAGCGCGTAGGTGCCAAGCATAATGCGCCGTTTGACCTCCGGGCCGAACCCATGCTGCCGCGTCTGCTCCAGCGCGTCCCACATGGTCTCCGCGTCCTGGGCCGAGTAGCCGTACTTCACGCCGTCGTACCGCGCCAGGTTGGCGGACGCCTCGGAGGGCGCGAGGATGTAGTAGACGGCCAGGGCGTAGCCGGTGTGGGGCAGGGAGGTCTCCTCGATGCTCGCGCCCAGTCCCTCCAACACGCCTATCGCCTCACGAACGGAGTCCTCGACGCCCGGCTCGATGCCGGCCGCAAAGTACTCCTTCGGCACGCCCAAGCGCACGCCGTTCAGCCCGCCCGTCAACGCCTGCGTGTAATCGGGCGGCTGGAAGTCAATGGACGTGGAGTCTCGCGGGTCGTGGCCGGCGATGGCGTTGAGCACGACAGCGCAGTCCGTCACGTCCCTGGTGATGGGGCCGATCTGGTCGAGCGAGCTGGCGAACGCGATGAGACCGTAGCGACTCACCGCGCCGTAGGTGGGTTTCATGCCCACGACACCGCACAGCGCGGCGGGCTGGCGGATGCTGCCGCCGGTGTCCGAGCCGAGCGAGAAGACGCACTCCGACGCGGCCACGGCAGCGCTCGGACCGCCGCTGCTGCCGCCGGGGACGCGGTCGGTGTCCCAGGGGTTGCGGGTGGGGAACAGCGCGGAGTTCTCGGTGGACGACCCCATCGCGAACTCGTCCAGGTTGCCCTTGCCCAGCAGCACCGCGCCCGCGTCGTACAGTTGCCGCGTCACGGTGGCGTCGAAAGGCGGCACGAAACCCTCGAGCATACGGGAGGAGCAGGTGGTGGCGACGCCGCGGGTGGACATGTTGTCCTTGAGCTGCATGGGTATTCCGGTGAGCGGGCCGGCGTCACCGGCCGCTATGCGCTCGTCGGCGCGCGCCGCCTGCTCCAGGGCCAGGTCGCCGGTGACGGTGACGAACGCACTCACGCGGTCGTCCACGGCGGCGATGCGCTCCAGGTGCGCCTGCGCAAGCTCGACGGACGACACCTCGCGGCTGTCGAGCAGCTCGCGCGCCTCTCGAATCGTCAGGCCAGTCAGCCGGTCCGCGGGCGGCATAGCTACTCCAGCACCGCCTTCACGCGGATGAAGTCGTCGTGCCGTGAGGGAGCGTTGGCGAGCACGTCCTCCAGCCGAGCCGAGTCTGCCACCTCGTCGTCGCGCATCACCGACGTCACGTCCACCGAGTGGCCGGTAGGCTCCACGCCCTCGGTGTCCACCTGGTTGAGCACGCTGACGTGCTCCAGGATGTTGGAGAGCTGCGAGCGCATGAGCTCGACCTCGTCGTCGGTCATGGCGACGCGGGCGAGCGCCGCGACGTGGCGTACTTCGTCGGATGTGAGACGCATCGGTGATTCTCCAGTGTACCCACAGTGTACCCAGCAATTTGGCCGTGGATGAGTGTACCACAACGCTGCCGGTCGACGGCGCGTCCGGGGCTGTCGCCCATAGCCCAAAACTGATAAGCTAGGGATGTGTAGACAGAGCGCATTTTGCGCCAGTGTGAGGCGGTGAAGATTATGCGCGTCGTATTCGAAGAGGCTGTCAATCTGCTGGAAGAGGGCGACCCGATAGTGGTCGCGACCGTGGTGCGCACCAAAGGCTCCACGCCGCAGAAGCCCGGCTCCAAGCTGCTCGTGCGCAAGGACGGCAGCGGCGTGGGCACGCTCGGCGGCGGCTGCGTGGAGGGCGACATCTGGTTCGCGGCCAAGGAGCTGCTCAAGCGCGGCGGCGATACCGAGTACCGTGAGTACGAGCTGAACGAGGACCTCGCCGCCGAGGACGGTCTCGTCTGCGGCGGCACCATGTTCTTCCAGATCGACCCGGTCTACTCGCCGGAGGGGTACCTGTCCTTCGCGCGAGAGATCGAGGACGCCTACAAGGGCGGCGCGTCCGTCGCGCTGGCGAGCGTGATCCGCGCGGGCGGTGGGAGCGCGCCGGCCGGGGCCAAGCTGCTCATACGCGACTCGGGCGAGACCGAGGGCACGCTGGGCACCGCCGCGCTCGACGAGGACGCCGCGGACCGGGGGCTCGGACTGATGCCGCACGGTCGCAACGAGTACGTGCAGCACGAGAGCGGCGCGGATTACTTCATCGAGGCTTACACTACGCCCCCGCAACTGGTGGTGTGCGGCGGCGGGCACGTATCCAAGGCCATCGCGCCGCTGGCAAAGCCGCTGGGATTCCGCCTGTTCATCACGGACGACCGCGAGGAGTTCGCCAACCCGGACCGCTTCCCGGAGGCGGACATCCTGATGCCGCTCAAGCCGGAGGAGGCGCTGCCCAAGCTGCCCATCAACGCCAACACCTTCATCGTCGTCGCCACGCGCGGCCACCGCTACGACAACGTGGCGCTCGAGGCCGCGGCCCGCACCCCGGCGAAGTACGTCGGGCTGATGGGCAGCAGGCGCAAGACGATCCTCATCTACGAGGACCTGCTCCGGAACGGCGTTCCGCTGGACCGCGTGCGGGAGATTCGGTCGCCCGTGGGCCTGGACGTGCGCGCCAGGACGCCGGAGGAGATAGCCGTGAGCATCATCGCCGAGGTGCTGATGTTCAGGCTGGGTGGCACCGGTCTACCCATGAAGCTCGAGGACTGGCGTTTGGACCGTATCGTCCAGAAGGTAGATGCGGAGAAGTCGGCGGTCCCCGCGGACTAGATCCGGCGCCGAGTGGCCCGCGTTTCAGCCATACTCACCGCCGCGGGCGAATCGACGCGCATGGGCGCGCCCAAGCCGCTGCTGCCGTGGCGAGGCACGACGCTCGTCGAGCACCAGTTGGCCTCTCTGCTGGAGGGCGGCTGCGACGAGGTGGTCGCGGTGCTGGGGCATGCGGCGGACCAGGTCGCTCCACTCGTGCGAGGCGATGGAGTGCGCGCGGTCGTCAATCCGGACTACCGGCAGGGCAAGACCACATCCATCAAGGCCGGACTCGCCCGCGCCGACCGATCCGCGTCCGCTATCCTGCTGCTGGCCGTCGACCAGCCGCGGACCGCTGACATCGTGCGCCGGGTGGTGCGCGCCCACCTAGAGGCCGGGGCGCTCATCACTTCGCCGCGCTACGAAGGTCACGGCGGCCATCCTCTAGTCTTCTCCGCGGCGCTGCGCCCGGAACTGGAGCGCATCACGGAGGAGAACCAGGGCATACGCGAGGTGTTCGAGGCGCACCGCGGCGACGTGCTGGAAGTCCACCTGGATGACCCGATGCTGCGGTTGGACCTCAACACGCCTGAGGCATACGAGACCGCGTACGCGCGGTGGGGGACGGCGTAGGCGGGTCTCCCAGCACCCTCTACCCGCGCCACTCGTCCCAGGCGCGCTCGAGACGGGCCTGGGTTGCCGCGTAGCGTTCGCCCAGCTTGGCGATGTCCTCGACGCGCTGTTGGGAGGACGCCAGCGCCAGCTCGGACTCCAGTTTCGCCAGGCTCGCCTCCAGGTCGCTGATCACCTGCTCGTGGTCGACGCGCGGCGGCTGCGGCTCTGGGGCCGGGGCCGATCTGGCCTGGCGTCGACGCCTGCGGTCGCCCCTGGTGCGCCTGGGCTTTTCGCTGTTGCGCGGCGGAGACTGAAAGTTGTCGCGCGCCCACGCTTCGAACGTGCCCTCAAAGACAGTTACGGTCCCGTCCTCGACGATCCACAGCCGCTCCGCGAGCGTCGAGATGAGCTGGCGGTCGTGCGAAATGAACAGCGCCGCGCCCTCGTAAGATAGCAGCGCCGACTCAAGCGCCTCGCGGCTGGGAATGTCCAGATGCGTGGTCGGCTCGTCCAGCGCCAGCACGTTCGGGGAGGTGAGCAGCAGCCGCGCCAGCGACAGCCTGCTGCGCTCTCCGCCGCTCAGCGTGGACACCTCCTGGAACACGTCGTCGCCCCGGAACAGGAACCGCGCCAGGTAGTCGCGCGCTTCCGAAATCGAGACGTTCTTGGCGTCCAGCAGCGCGTCCAGCACGCTGGACTCTCCCGGCAGGTGGTCGGTGCCCTGGCGGTAGTAGCCAAACTTGACGTTGTGCCCCAGACGCCCGGCCCCGGCGAGCGGCGGGTGCAGACCCAGCAGCGTGCGCAGCAGCGTCGTTTTGCCCGCGCCGTTGCTACCGATGATGGCAGTGCGCGAGCCGCGCTCCAGCTTCAGGTTGGGCACGCTCAGCAGCTTCGTGTTTCGACCGTCCTCGGCGAAGCCCACCTCCAGCGATTCGGCCGCTAGCACAGTCTGGCCGGTGCGGCTGGCGGGGGCCGCGGTCACGCTGACAGTGTGCGAGCGTTCGGGCGCGTGGAGGCGCTCCAGCCGGTCCAGCCGGCGCTCGCGGCCTTTCGCCTCGCGCGATCGCTGGCCCGCCTTGTAGCGCTGGATGAAGTACTCCTCTTTGGCGATGAACTCCTGCTGGCGCTCGTACTCCTTCTGCTGGCGCTCAATACGCTCCGCCTTGAGCGCGCGGTATCGGGTGAAGTTGCCGGGGTAAGACTCCAGCCGGCCGTGCTCCAGTTCCAGTATGCGGGTGACGGTCCTGTCGAGGAAGTAGCGGTCGTGCGAGACGACGATGAAGGCGTGGCCGGAGCGTTCGAGGAATCCCTCAAGCCAGGCGAGGCCGCGGAAGTCGAGGTAGTTGGTCGGCTCGTCCAGGATCAGCAGGTCCGGCTCGGTGAGCAGCGCGCGAGCGAGCGCGGCGCGCGTGCGCTGCCCTCCGCTGGCCGCGCTCGAGGGGGTCCGCAGCGCATCGTCGGGCAGGCCGACGCCCGCGACCACGCGCTCCATGCGATTGTAGTAGTCGTAGCCGCCCAGCGCCTCGAAGTCGTGCAGCAGCAACGAATAGCGGCGCTCGGCAGCGCGCAGATCGTGGGGATTGGCCCGCTGGATGGCGAGCGCACTGTCCTCCAGCTCCGCCTCGACGCGGCGCACGTCTCGGAACGCCTCAAGCACCTCGTCCTCGAGAGTGCCGTCGCCCGCATCCGCCGGAAGCTGCGGCACGTAGCCGACGCGCAGGTTGGCGGCGCGGGAGACGCTACCCGCGTTCGGCTCGGTGTCGCCGACGAGCAGGCGCAGCAGCGTCGTCTTGCCGCCGCCGTTGGGGCCCACTATGCCGATGCGCGCTCCGTCGTCCACCTCGACGTCGATGCCGGAGAACACCTCGACATTGCCGTAGAGCGCCTTCAGGTTCGAGCCAGTTAGCAGACGCATGGGCGCACGCAGTCGGGCAGGGGGCTACGCCCCGTTCGCCGACCCCGGCCCGATTCGCTCGTCGAACCAGGCCAGCATCCGGGCGAGGTATTCCTCGCGCATCTTGGGATGGCCCACGCGCATGAACCCGTGCGAGCAGCCGGGGAAGCGCACCAACTCGACCTCTTTGCCCAGCCGCTTGAGCGACACGAAGTACTGCTCGCTCTGCTCTATGGGGCAGCGGAAGTCGTCCTCGCCGTGCAGCAGCAACACCGGCGTCTCCACGTTGGGGGCGTAGGTGAGCGGGGAGTGCTCCAGGAACTTGTCGAGCGCGTCCTTGCGGAGGCCGCCCCACTGCATCTCGCCGAAGCGAATGCCGATGTCCGACGTGCCGTACATGCTGGACAGGTTTATGCATGGCGCGCCAACCACCGCCGCGCCGAATCGCGTGGTGTGGCCCACTATCCAGCTGCTCATGAAGCCGCCGTAGCTGTAGCCGTGCACGCCCATCCGCGACTCGTCCACGTAGGGCCGCGCCGCGAGCTCTTCGGTGGCCGCCATGATGTCCAAGTAGTCCTCGCCGCCCCAGTCGCGCAGCACCGCCTTGAGGAAGTCGGGGCCGTACGAAGACGACCCGCGCGGGTTGACGCACAGGACGATGTAGCCGGCGGACGCCAACGCCTGCTGCCGCGGTTCGAATGCGTCGTAGAACGCGCCGTGCGGCCCGCCGTGTATGTCGACTACGAGCGGGTAGCTGCCGGATGGGTCGAAGTCCGACGGATACCAGACCCTCGACTCGATATCCATGCCGCCGCGCTCGGTGGTGAACTTCTCCAGCGCCCCAACCGGATGCTTCGTGAAGAAGCTCTTGTTGCAGTTGGTGAGCTGCCGGTGCGTGCCGTCGGCCAGGTCCACGAAGTACAGGTCGCCCGCGCTGTGCGGCGGCACGGAGTGGACGACCGCGCGGCGTCCCGCGGCGTCGAACGCGACGTCGTTGTGCTGCGCGCCGCCGTCGCCGATCTTGCGCAGGCCGCCGCTGTCCAGGTCCAGCTCGTACAGGTGGGACTCGCCCCGCGTGGAGGCGATGAACAGGAGCCGGCCGTCGTCCGTCCACCGCATCTGCGCGCCGGTCGTGACGGTCAGCGCATCCTCGGTCACTCGCATGGGCGCGCTGCCCGGCTCCAGGATGAAGATGGCGCTCTCGCGCCCGTCGGATATCTCGGTGTCTGGGGAGCCTACTACGGCCAGCATCTCGCCGTCCGGCGACCAGGTCGCGTTGTGGGAGTAGGGCAGACCCTCCGACAGCAGGTCGGGCGTGCCGCCACCTATGCCCACCACGTAGGTCTCGGTGAAGCCCGTGATGTCGCGGTCCTCGCGTCGGTCGGACACGAACGCGATGCGGTCGCCGTCCGGCGACCACGCCGGCGCGCCGTCCTCGCCCTCGCCGGTGGTAAGCTGGTGCGTCGGGCCGCCGTAGGCGTCGACGATGAATAGCTGGCGGAAGGCGTCACCGCGCCAGCCCGTGCCGTCGAAGCGGTAGCGGATGCGCCTGGCGACGCTCACTCTTGGCTCGTTGGGGTCGGCGTCCGCGGGGGGCGCATCCGGGTCCACGTCCGAGACGAAGACCAGGTTGCCCGAGCACGGAGACCAGGCGAAGGACTCCACCGCCTTCGGCGAGTCGGTGAGCTTGCGCGCCTCGCCGCCGGCGGTCGCGATCGTCCAGAGCTGGTTGACGCCCCGGTCGTCGGGCCTGAGGAATGCGACGCGCTTGCCGTCGGGCGAAAACTCCGGCGCGCTGTCCTTTGGCCCGCTCGTGAACTGAGACGGCACGCCGTCCGGCAGCGTGGTCCGCATGATGCGCGACCGGCTCGACTTGCCGTGCCCCTGCATGTCCGAGCGCACGAACACAAGCTCCGAGCCGTCGGGCGACACGGACGGCTGCGAAACGGACACCATATCGTACACAAGCTCTTTGGGGGTCATGGGCGATGGCATGGGGAGGCTCCTTCCTTGTTCCAGTCCAATCTCGTCTCGAGCGCGCCGCCTACTCGCTGCCGCTAAGGTACACGCCGTTGGGGTCCACCTCTTCCCGAAGCAGTCGCAGGTCCTCCGGCGTGGGCGGATCCACGCCTATCACCTCGGGCGCGGGCGACAGCTCGAATCCGGTGCTCTCCTGCACCTGTTCAATGCTCACGCCGGGCATCAGCTTCTCGACGCGCAGCCGGCCGGTCGACTTGTCGATCGCCAGCACGGCGAGGTCGGTGAACACGAAGATGTCGGGATAGGCCGAGGGCAGGCCCGCCTTCGCGCGCCCGTCCGGGCCGTCGATGTAACCCGGGCTGGTGATGTAGTCGCAGTGCGCGGGAAAGCGCCGCTTCTCGTGGCGCGTGATTATCAGAATCTTGCGCGCGTGCGACGCCAGGTCGTTCGCCCCGCCGCTGCCGGGGAAGCGCACCTTGGGGCTGTCGTAGTCGCCTATGACCGTCGAGTTGACGTTGGCGAACTGGTCGATCTGCGCGCCGCCCAGGAACGCCACGTCCGCCATGCCGCGTTGCAGCACGCCGCCGAGGGACTCCACTAGCGAGCCCAGCCGGGCCGCGCGGTACATCACCCTGGCGTCCGAAACCGAGATGGGCGTGGGAATGACCTCCGGCGAGATGGGCCCGGTCTCCACGACGTAGCACATGTGGGGCGCGCCGCTCTTCTGCGCGAACAGGCTCGCGGCGAACGGCAGGCCCGTGCCCACCAGCACCACGTCGCCGTCGTCGATGTGGCGCGCGGCCTCGACCACCATCAACTCGTCCAGGGCGTAATCGTTGGCCATGATGACAGGAATCCTCCGAAATGTCCCTTCCCCCTCGATGGGGGAAGGTTAGGATGGGGGTGACCGCCGCCTCACACAAGCCCGGCCATGATCCTCCGCAGCTCGTTCAGCTTGGTCACGCCCACCAGCTCCAGGTGATCGTCGAACGTCTCGCAGTCGTAGATGTACTTCCGCAGGTACTCCTGGTAGGCCTCGCCGCCCGCGCGCGCCGCCGCCTGGTACATCCGCAGGTGGTCCTCGTCGTGCTCGTAGTAGCGGTAGGTCGAGGTGGGGTAGGCTCCCCACGGCTGCTCCACCACCGCGTCGACGAAGATGTACGGGATCGTGGTGCGGTCGGGGTTGCGCCGAATCTCGTCCGTGCTGACAAGCTCCTCGCAGGACACGATCACCGCCTTGGACGCCTTGGTCATCTCCGGCTCCTGGGTCGTAAACCCCTCGATGACCACGTTGCCGAACTCGTCGGCCTTCTGCGCGTGGATGATGGACACGTCCGGCGTCAGCGCGGGCAGCAGCACCACCGGCTCGCCCGGATTCCAGGGGTTGTCGATCATCTCGAACGGCTTGCCGTTGTCGAAGCTCTTCTTGTTCAGGATGTCCGTGCCCAGCAGGCTCTTGGACGGCATGAAGGGAAGCCCCAGCGATCCGGCGAGAAAGCGGGACGCCATGCCCAGGTGGCTGTAGTCGTCCACCTCGATTTGCCCCTGCTCGATGGCGTAGCGCCACCGGAAGGCCGTCCCGAACCGCTCCAGGCTGCCGGTGCCGTTCTCGGTGCGCTTCACGAGTCCCGCGCCGACCATGATATCCATGGACAGCGACAGGTTGCAGCCCACCAGCGTCAGGTCGCGCTTGCCCTGCCGCACTATCTCGTGGGCGATTGCCATGCTGCACCGGCCGATGCTCTGGCCTCCCATGCCAATCGTCGCGCCGTCTGACACGAACCGGCTCACGGCCTCCGACACGCTCATCAGCTTGCTGCCGTACTGTTTGCCCAAGGCGGCCCCCTAACTAGTGCGGAATTCGGGAAGACGGCCCGTATTGTAGCAAGTACGCCGCGCACGTGGCTAGTATCGCGTTCAATCGACCGGGACGTTTCCATTCACGGAGCCGCGCAGGATGGACCTGGGCACGGCGTCCACCAGGTCGAGCGCCCTCTCCGTGCCCACGATCGCGGTTGCCGCCTCCACACCCTCGACGAGTCCGGGCCAGCGCGGGCCCGTGGGCGCGTGCGTGTCCGACGCCATCAGGTGGGCGAGGCCGCGCCGCAGCAGCTCGGCGGTGAAGTCCCGCACCCAGGGGCCGAAGTGGCCGAGCAGGCTGCCCGCCGTGATCTGGCCCAACATGCCGTCGCTCACGAACCCGGCGAGCAGGTCGGGGTCCTGCTGGAACGCCTCTATGCGCTCCGGGTGCGCCAGCACCGGCACGAGCCCGGCCGCCTGTATACGGCGCAACGTGGGTCGGATGAAGCCGGGGTTGCCGAAGAAGGGCATCTCTATCAGCACGTGGCGGGTGTCGCCGACGGGCAGGGCGCGCCCCGCGTCGATCTCATCGGGTAGCTCGGCGTCCAGATGGTTCTCCATACCCAGCAGCACTTCCAGCCCAATGCTCTCGGCGCGGATCCGCCTGTTGAGCTCATCGAGCAGGGATCTGGCGCGCGCAACCGAGTGCAGCTCGGTGACGTCCTTGCGGTGCGGCGTGGCTACAATCGCCTTCGTGCCCTGGGCGGCGGCAACGCGGGCCATCTCCAGGGACTCCTCCATGCATCTGGCGCCGTCGTCCAGGCCCGGCAGGATGTGGGCGTGCAGGTCGTACAAGCGCGGCTAGCCGTGAATCTGCACGCGCCGGAACGCCTCGGCGTAGGGCACGTCGGCCCGTTCGCCGGAGCGCCGGGCGTGGCCGCGGATGAACTCGTCGACCTCGCTCGGATCGTTGTCGCCGAGCTGGCTGGCGTGCTTTTTCAGGGCGTCGATCTTGGCCTGGATGGTGTCGGAAACGTCGATGTACGTGTCCGGGTTTTCGGTGCCCCAGAAGAGCACGTCGGCCACCTTGTACGGCTCCAGGCCCTCGGCTTCGTGTTCGGGATAGTGGAGCCTGTCTCGCGCGTAGGGGAAGACCGCGTCCATCGTCACCTGGCCGCAGATGCGGTGGTCGCGGTGCAGGTAGAAGCTGGTGCGATGAGGGTCGGGGCATAGCGCGATCTGGGGGCGGAACCGCCTGATGGCGCGCACCAGGTGGCCGCGAAACTCCGACGTGTCTTCCAGGCCGCCGTCGGGGTAGCGCAGGTAGACCACCTCTTCGACGCCGAGCGCTTCCGCGGCCTCCGCCTGCTCGCGCTCCCGAATCTCCGCCAGCCGCTCCGACGTCATGTCGGGGTCGCCGCTGCCCTTGTCGCCGTTGGTACAGAGCACATACAGCACGCGAGTTCCCTCGCGTATCCACCGGGCGATGGTTCCGCCGCAGCCTATCTCGGCGTCGTCCGGGTGCGGCGTGACGACCATCGCCCTGTCGGGTCGATCAACCATAATTCGCGTGTTCCTCCGTGCCGCCATTATACACCTGTAGGGCAGGGTCTATTCAAAGTCCCTTTCCCCCCTTGATGGGCTGATAGGGGTAGGCATAGCGAGTAAGCCTTCCCAATTGTCCCTTCCCCCTCGCAGGGGAAAGGTTAGGATGGGGGTGATGGCGCAAGGTGAATTCATGGCCCTTTTCAGAGTATTGTATGAGTTCGGGAACTAGATTAGTATATGGGCTATTCTCCGTCAGGCGACGGAGGGCGTCCTGCCAAGTGGATGCCCCCGGTCGCATCGAGAGGTCCGCCCGTGCGTTCGAAATCCTCCGCACCCGTCACAGTCGAACAGCGCCTGGGCCAGTCGCTCGACCGGCGGATGGCGCCCTCGGAGAGCCGCGTTCCGGCCCACTTCCGGGAGACCACCATCTGCTACGCCTACATGTGCCCGTATGCCTACGGCTGCAACGAGAAGAGCAGGCGGCCCGCCCAGGTGATGACCCGCCGCTGCATGAGGTACATGCCCGAAGGGCTGCGGGTGCGTCCCGGCATGTCCGACCTCGCGCTCGACCTGCTCGCGAAGCAGCGGGACGCCGGCGTCGCTCTGTCGCCCGCGACGAACACCATTCTGGACAAGTTCAGGCCGAACGGACCGCTGCGCGCCAGGGCGTAAACGGCCTCAAGGAAAAAGAGGAGACTTTGCGATGGGTCCCCGCATGTTCGATCTGAGCGGCAAGACGGCCGTGGTGACCGGCGGCAATGGCGGCATCGGGCTGGGCATAGCGTTGGGTCTGGCCGGAGCGGGGGCGAACGTGGTGGTGGCGGCCCGAAACGAGGACAAGACGGCCGCCGCGGTCTCCCGCATCATGGCCGCCGGAGTGGGCGCGCTGGGATTGACCACGGACGTCGCGGACGAGGCGTCGGTTGCGAACATGGTGGAGCGCGCCGTCGAGCGGTTCGGCCGCGTGGACGTGCTCGTGAACAACGCCGGCGTCAGCGTGCGCAAGCCGCCCCAGGACTACGCGCTGGAGGAGTGGGAGCGCGTTATCGACATCAACCTGAACGGCCTGTTCCTGTGCTGCCGGGCTGTCTACGCGGGCATGGCCGCGCAGGGTGGCGGGAAGATCATCAACATCGGCTCGATGACGTCGATATTTGGCAGCGACTGGGTGGCGCCGTACTCGGCGAGCAAGGGCGGCGTGGTGCAGCTCACCAAGAGCCTGGCGGTGGCGTGGGCGAAGGACAACATCCAGGTGAACGCGATACTGCCCGGCTGGATTCACACGGACCTGACGGCGCCTATCCTGACGGACAACCGGCCGCGCTACGACTTCATCGAGGCCCGCATTCCGCAGGGACGCTGGGGCGAGCCGGACGAGATGGCGGGCACGGCCGTGTTCCTGGCCGCGCCCGCGTCGGATTACGTTACGGGGGTTTCGGTGCCCGTGGATGGCGGGTACAGCGTGTTCTAGGACCAGCGTCCCCGTCTCCCTGGATTCGTTAGACTCACAAACGAAGTGCAACATCTTGTTAAGGTGTTGCCATGCGAAGCTCTTATCACCAACTCACCATTGAAGAGCGGTGTGAAATGGCCCGACTACA
>DAOUJL010000037.1:0-15785 GCA_034422735.1 Dehalococcoidia bacterium
GCGCGGAGTTCCGGTCCCGGTTCCGCATCACCTTGCCGACGGCGTCCCCGGCCCAATCACGCGGCAGCAGGTCGAGAGGTGCTGCGCGGCCTGTCTTTCGTGGCCGCCGCGCAGCCAGTCCCGGCCCTTCCGCGTCGCCACTACCGCCTGCCCCCTCTCCCTTGACGGGAGAGGGCTGGCGTGAGGGTGAAGCTCACCCGCGAACCCTTAACAACTCAATCGGTATGCCATCTGAGTCGAGGTCGTTCCCGCGCTCGAACCTTCGACTCCGGTTCCCCGTTTCCACGGAGACAGGCTTCGCGGGGGGGGGCCGAAGCTCTGCCAGTCGACGTCACGCCACCGCGCCCTCACCGAGCGCGTCCAGGCGCGCCACCACGTCGTCGTCCAGCCGGATGGCGGCCGCCTCGGCGTTGCTTACCGCCTGCTCCGGGCGGCTGGCTCCCACGATGACGGACGCGACGGCGGGGCGGGTGAGCGCCCACGCGAGCGAGAGTTGCGCCGGCTCGCATCCCACCTCGGCCGCGATGGCGACAAGGCCGTCCACCATGTCGAAAGTCGCGTTGGTCCAGTAGGTGTCCTTCGCGCGCTGGGCGTGACGCGACGCCATGTGGCTGTCGTCGGACGGGGCGGAATCGCGGTCGTATGCGCCGGTGAGCAGCCCGCCCATCAGGAGCTGGTACGGGATCACGCTCACCTGCTGGTCGTCGCACAGCGGCAGCAGCTCTTGCTCGATGTCGCGCTTGCCCAGGTTGTACTCCGGCTGCACCGACTCGAACCGCTCGATGCCCAGCTTGTCGCTCACCCATAGCGCGCGGCATAGCTGCCACGCCGCGAAGTTGGAGCAGCCCAGGTAGCGAATCTTGCCCTGCTGGACCAGCCCGTCCAGCGTGCGGAGCGTCTCGTGCAGTGGCGTGTCCGGGTCCCAGTAATGCACCTGGTACAGGTCGATGTAGTCCGTGCCCAGGCGGCGCAGGCTGCCCTCCACGGCGTGGACAAGGTGCTTGCGCGAGAGTCCCCTGTCGTTGACGCCCGGCCCCGTCGGGATGAAGCCCTTGCTCGCTATCACGAAGTCCTCGCGCCGGCTCTTCACCGCCATGCCGACCACGCGCTCGGAGTGCCCGTCGTTGTAGGCGTCGGCGGTGTCGATGAAGTTGATCCCGCACTCGATAGCCTTGTCGACAACGGATACCGCGCGCGTGTCGTCCACGTACCCCGCGCCGAACATGTTGGTGCCTAGGCACACCCTCGAAACCTTCAGCCCCGTCCTACCCAGGTTGACGTATTCCATGTGTTTCACCTCCTGACTTGTCACCCTCACCCTAGCCCTCTCCCTCGAGGGAGAGGGTACCGCCTAGCCTGCCGCCAGCATCTCCTTCACGGCGGCGGTCGCCTCGGCGACGCGCACCGTGCGCGCCACCCGCACGCTGCCCTCGCCGTAGCGGGCCGTGGTCTCGCCCGCCCTGTCGCCGGGCTCGGTCTCCACGTCCACGGCGGCGTGCTCGTACTCGAAAAGCTCCGGCCTCACCACCGCGGCCACGGTCAGCGGGTCGCACAGCATGTAGTCGCCGCCGTCCGGCCGGAATGCGAACCAGCCCCGCACCACCTCGTGCGCCAGCCGCTCGCCCTCCGAGGCGGCGTCCGTCTCCTCCACGTCGGCGCGCGTGAGCACCGGCTCGCCGCACACGTCCAGCCCGATGAGGGTCGTCTCGATGCCGGACGCCAGCACCTCGCCGGCGGCAACCGGGTCGCTGTAGATGTTGAACTCGGCGTGAGGAGTCACGTTGCCCGGCACGTGCAGCGCTCCGCCCATCACGTAGATGTGCTTCACCCACCTCCGCATCCGCGGCTCCCCACGGATGGCAAGGGCCACGTTGGTCAGCGGACCGAGCGCGACGATA
This sequence comes from Dehalococcoidia bacterium, assembly GCA_034422735.1. GTDB lineage: Bacteria > Chloroflexota > Dehalococcoidia > Lucifugimonadales > CATOSD01 > CATOSD01. The sequence goes on from DAOUJL010000037.1 coordinate 1,899, forward strand.
ACCAACTCGCCGGGGTGGGTGTAGGCCATGTAGGCCAGGTAATCGGACGCCTTCAGCGGCATGACCGCGCCCGCGGGACGCGGCAGCCGCACCGTGAGGCCGCTCGGGCCATGGTAGTGGTAGGCGTAGCTGTACGCGCCGCGCACCGGGCGGAACGCGCCCCGGGAGACGGGCAGGTCCGGGCGCCCCAGCCACTCGGCCAGCGCGAGCGCGTTGTTCGTGGTGTGCGCCAGCGAGGCGTTGCCGCCCACGGTGGTCAGCCCCAGCACGTCCAGGTCCGGAGAATTCAGCGCCATGGCGATGGCGAGCGCGTCGTCCGTTCCCGGGTCGGTGTCGATTACTATCTTCATGTCCTTCCGTCCTATCTGTCGGTGATAGTCTTGCCAGGGCGGATCTCAGGCCTGCCCACTCGATTGCGTTCTGCGAATGCGGCCCAGGCCTCCCGCGACGTGTGCCGAGGGCGTATGCCCAACTCGCGCCTGGCCCTGTCGTTGCTCGCGGCCCAGCTATGGGTGATGAAGCCCAGCCCGCTCGGCGGCGAGTCGTGTTGCAGACGCAGCGCCCATGACACGCCCACCAGGAAGCGCAGCAGCGGCTCCGGCATCCACAGCACGCGCCTGCCGAAGATGCGCGCCATCTCGCTCCATCGTATCAGCCCGTCGCCCGTCAGGTTATAAGTGCCGGACACGCGGTTCAGCAGGCACCGGCACAGCGCATCCGCCAGGTCGTCCTCGTGTATTAGCTGCATCTGCGGGTCGCGGCCGCGCGCGCCCACGAGGAAGGGCTTGGAGAAGGCGGAGGCGATGAAGTTGTCCGCGCGCGGTCCGAGCGCCGGGCAGGCGCGCAGCACCACCGCGCTGAAGTCCGGGCGGCTGGCGGCGAATTCCTCAATCAGACGCTCGGCGGCAGTCTTGTCCTCAGAGTACTGGAAGCCCCTGGGAGGCCGCGGCGGCGCGTCCTCGTCCAGCAGCGGCGGATTGTCGGCGTGGGCGCCGTAAACGCTGGTGCTGCTCAGGTAGAGCATGTGCCGCACGCCCGCCTCCTCGCACGCGGCGAGCGCGCTGGTCGTGCCGTCCACGTTGACGCGGCGGGCGGCCTCACGGGACCGGGAGGGACGCATCACGTAGGCCAGGTGCGCCAGCGCGTCGATGCGGTGGTCCCGCAGCAGCGATCCGAACGGTCGCGTCACGTCGTGCCGCACGAAGGTCACCGATCCCTTCGCGGACTCTGCCGGCAGCGGGCGCACGTCGAGCGCGAGAATGCGCTCCACTCCGGGTTCCCGCGCCAGCCGCGCCATCAGCGTCCGCCCGACGTATCCCGCCGCGCCCGTGATGGCCACGCGCCGAACCTCGTCAGGCATCCGCGGGCACATCCGTGAAGTCGAAGCGCAGCTCGCCCAGGCCGGGGACCTCGAAACCCATGCCGATCTTTCGTGGCCCGGCGTCCAGGGTAACGCCGCTCACGCGTATGGCGATGGACGTGTTGAGCGCCAGCGTGAACGTCCGCTCCCGCGACACCGCCTCGAACGGCGTCTCTTCGCCCTCCAGCGCGAACGACGCGCTCTCCAGCGGAAGCTCCGCGCCGTCCACCGAAAGCGGCAGCATCCGGTGCGCGTAGCCGGAGCCGAGGCTGTTGCGCAGCTCGAACTCGAAGCCCGTCTCGGTGTTTCGCAGGCTGCCTTTCACGTACAGGCGTCTCAGCAGAAAGCCGGGCACAGTTACCATGCCAGTGAACTCACCCTTCCACGCCGCGCCGCATCCTGTACAGCGCCAGCTCCGTCTCCACCGCCTCGGGCGGCAGCGGGTTCGCGCCGCCGAGCAGCGAGGCGAACACGAAGATGTGCGCCATCCGCTCCACCAGCACGCAAACGTCCAGCGCCGACTCCAGGTCGCGCCCCACGCCCACCGCGCCGTGGTTGCGAATCAGCGCCGCGTTACGTTCCCCCAGCGCCTCCACCACGCTGTCGGCCAGGTCCTGCGTTCCGGGGAAGCGGTACTCCGAGACCATGACCGGCCCTCCGACCGACAGCATCATCTCGTCGATGATGGGCGGCACGTCCAGTCCCGCAACCGCCGCCACGCTGGAGTAGACCGCGTGGGTATGCACCACAGCCCTCACGTCGCGTCGCGCCGCGTAGATGGTCAGGTGCAGCAGCGCCTCGGAGGACGGCGCGAGGTCGGGCTGGGTCCATGTCCCATCCTCCGGTTCGACCGGCTCGGCGGCGCCGTCGATGATGACCACTTCCTCGTCGCGGAGCCGCGTGTACGGCACGCCCGACGGCGTGACGGCGAACAGCCCGCCAGCCAGCCGCAGGCTCACGTTGCCGCTCGACCCGGTCGCCAGGCCGAGTGCCGCCATCTCCCGCGCCGCCGACGCCACCATGCGCCTGGCCTCGGCGAAGTCCTCGCTCACAGTGTCCATCCCTCCATGTCTTTCGCCAGGTCCAGCCATCGCCTGTATGCGTCCTTGTACTCGGCGGCGGCCAGCGGATCGGGGTCGAGCGCGGCGAGCCGGGCCGGCGCGACGGTCGCCGCCACGTCTGAGGCGGAGCGGCCCGACAGGACGGCGGTTGCGCGCAGGTACGCGCCAAGCGCGCTCACGTTTCGCTCCGCCGAGACCTCCGTCTGCCGACCCAGCGCCGCGGCCACGATCTCGCCGAACACCGGCATTCGCGTCATGCCGCCGCCCAGCCGCACCGCCCGCGCCCGAACGCCCGCCGCCCGCTCCAGCTGCTCCAGGTTGGCGCGAATCGTGAAGGCCGCGGACTCCATCTGCGCTCTGACGACGTGGCCGCGCCCGATCTCGCTGAACGTCACCGGCGCCGGAAGGAGCAACCCGCCCGTTCTCATGCCCAGGGACCCCCGGTCCATGCGCGGGTGGCCGAGCAGCGCGGTCGCGCCATTCGCGCCCCGGGGCGCTTCGGCGGCGAGCGCGTTCATGGCCTCGAGGCCCTCTATGGCGTCGCCGAACAGCAACTCGGCAAGCCAGCGCTGCTGGTTGCCCAGATCGCCGGCGTTGCACTCCAGCACGCCCATGCCTGCCTCGACAAAGAGGCCGGTCCAAGCGTCGCCCTCGGACGCCGCCACCGGCGCCTCGGTCACCATCTGCAGCGGCGCGCTCCACCCGGCCACTATGCCAACCTCGCCTGCGCCGGCCACGCCCATGCCCAGCAGGCCGCACTGCGTGTCCGGCCCGGCGACGCACACCGGAACGCCTTCGTCCAGCCCTGTCTCGCGCGCCGCGCCCGCGTGGACCGCGCCCGCAAACTCGCCCGCAGACAGAAGCCGCACGCCCTCAGGGTCGATGCTGGCCTCGTCGAACGGACGCGGGCGCCAGGCGCCCGTGTGGACGTCCAGCAGTCCGGCCTCGACAGCGAGCGACGGCTCGGCGGCAAGCTCGTCGGTCAGCTTCCACGCGACCCAATCGGGCAGCGTCAGAACGCGGGATATTCTAGCATAGGCTTCCGGGCGGTGTTCCCGGAGCCAGCGCAGCTTGGCGTGGGCGAACAGCATCGACGGCCGGCGTTCCGTGGCGTTCTCAGCGTCGAGTTGCGCCCCCTCGAACACCGCCCGCAGGTCCAGGTTGGGGCCGGCGTACAGCTCGCGCCCTTCGCCGTCGAGGAACACCACCGCCTGGCGCTGTCCGGTCACGGCTACCGCGTCGATTCGCGACGGCTCGGGTCCCGTCTTTCGCAGCGACGAGCGCACCAGCGCGCACAGGTCGGGCCACAGCGTGGGCAGGTGAAACTCGCGGGCCAGCGCCGGGGCGTCCGCCGGAGCATCGTACCGCCACGCGCCCGCCGACGAGCCGACCACGCGCCCGGCCTCGTCGAACACCACGCAGCGCGGCGCGCTGGTGCCAGCATCCACCACTACCACCGCGCCGTCAGCCATCACGTCCGCCTGTCGTCCACGCGCCGGGATTCACCAGGTTCAGCGGACGCTCGCCCGCCCAGTAGCGCAGCAGATCGTCGGCCATCATCCGCGAATGCCGCTCCACGGTCTCGTCGGTGGCGCCGCCCAGGTGCGGACTCAGGATCACGTTGTCCAGGGACAGCAGGGGGTTGTCCGGCGCGGCGGGATGCGTCTCGAATACGTCGAACGCCGCTCCCGCTATGCGGCGCGCCCGCAGCGCCTCCACCAGCGGGCCGCGGACCACCACGGACGGGTCGGCGGCGCTCACCAGGAAGGCGGTGGGTTTCATCAGGGCCAGCATCTCTCCGCTCAGCAGCCCGCGAGTCTCGGGGGTGGCTGGCGCGTGGACGCAGACGAAGTCCGCTCTCGCCATCAGCTCGTCCAGGGCCAGCATCCACACGCCCGCCGGCGGGTCGGCGGCATACGGGTCGTGGGAGGTCACCTCCATGCCCAGCGCGGTGCAGACGCGGGCGAGCTCGCGCCCGATAGTTCCCAGTCCCACGATGCCGACGGTCTTGCCGCCCAGCTCGCTGCCGCGCATTGCGGTGTACGGTTCGGTGGGATTGAGCCAGCGTCCCCTGGCCACGTAGTCGTGGCCCTCGACGATGCGGCGCGCCAGCGCCAGCATAAGCCCCAGCGTGTGTTCGGCGACGGCCCGGGCGTTGCGGCCCGGTGTGTTCACCACCAGCACGCCATGCCGCGTCGCCGCCTCCACGTCCACGTTGCCGACGGAGCCTCGGCACACGCCCACGAACCTCAGTGCGGGCGCGCGCTCGAACACCTCGTCGAACACGAAGTCCGACTCCACCACCAGGCAGCCGACGCCGTCGCAGTCGATACGCTCGGCCAGCTCGTCCGGCGCGTACAGCCGGCGCGTGTCGAGCCAGCTCTCGTGGGCGACGTGGGCGTGCCGGCGCAGTAGGGTCAGCGCATTCACGCTGAACGGCGCGAGAATGAGCACGCGGCGCATTGATGATGTGGGGGAATTGGTCACGGGCCTCGAACTGGACGGACCTACCGCCGGCCGCCGATTCCCAGCAGCGGCGGCAGACCGTGGGCGAACCACAGTCTGGCGGTGATGGCCAGCTTCTCACCGGTGCTCAGCCCGATCCGTTCCCCGAACACGTCGAACCCGCGCTGCTCAATGCGGTCCAGCACCGCGCTGTAGATGCCGTCCAGCACCATCGGGAAGACGCGCGCCTCGCGGGCCAGCAGCGGAAACAGCCGGCGTCCTCGTTCGAAGTAGCGGCGCGCCCTGTCCGCCTCGAACTTCATCAGGCCGCGGAACGCGTCGTTGTAGGCCGCGCCCCTCAGCTCCGCCTCGGTGTAGCCGTGCGCCCTCAGGTCGCTCAGAGGAAGGTAGATGCGCTCTCGCTCGGCGTCCTCCCGGACGTCCCGCAGGATGTTGGTGAGCTGCATGGCCACGCCCAGGTCTACCGCGTAATCCCTGGCCCTCTGGTCGGTGTAGCCGCTTATCTCGATGCAGATGAGCCCGATGACCGAGGCCACCTTGTAGCAGTAGTCGTTGAGCTCGTCGAACGACTCGTACCGCGTCGTGGTCAGGTCCGTTTCCACGCCGTCTATGACGGTCTCGTAGTATTCGTAGGGCACTCGAAATGCCTGTGAGGCGTGGTGCAGGGCGACGAAGACCGGACCGTCGGGGCGTCCGCTCCGGCACTGGGCGAGCGACTGCCTGAGTTCGGCGAGCAGCCGGGTCTTTTCGCCGAGGGGCAGTTCCTCGTCGGCCACGTCGTCGCAGTAACGGCAGAAGGCGTAGGCGGCGTAGATGGCGCGGCGCTTGGGGCCGGGCAGCGTGCGAAAGGCGTAGTAGAAGTTCTTCGCGCGGCGCCTGGATATGCGGCGACAGTACTCGTAAGCCAGTTCAATCTCGGTTGCCATTGACGCCTCCGAGCAGAAGCGTTTGCAGCGTTTTTCGCCTCATGCGTCTGGGTTGAACGTACAGCTTGCTGCGCAGGCTCGCCTGCCGGGTGTCCCCGCCCTCGCCGGAAAGGAACTCGCGATACCTGCCCAGGGCCATGAGCGGCCAGTATATGCGGTACATGTGATACTTTATCATGAAGCCCTCGGGCAACCCCTCGCCCTGGTAGCCCTGTTCGCCGGGTTGCAGGTACCGGCCCAGCCGCTGCCCTATACCGTAGCCCGGGAAGCCCGTACCGGTGAAGTAGGGTTCGTCCCACGCTCCGTCGACGTGTTGCGTGCGCATAAGAAAGTCGGCTCCGCGCGCCGCGGCAGGATGCGCGCCCTCCCCCGCGGCCAGCAGCGCGATGAGCGCCCAAGCGGTTTGCGACGCGGTGCTGGGCCCCCGGCCCCTGTGGGCGGGGCCTACGTATGAGGCGCAGCTTTCGCCCCAGCCGCCGTCGTCGTTCTGGCGCTCTACCAGCCACGCGACGGCACGCCGCACCTGCGGCGCGCGCGCATCCACGCCCAGCGCATCCAGCGCGGGCAGCACTGCGGCGGTGCCGTAGATGTAGTTCACGCCCCAACGCCCGAACCAGGCGCCGTCGTCCTCCTGCTCGGACATCACGTAATCGAGCGCCCTGGCGACCGCACTGTGTCCGCTGTCGTAGCCCAGCCGTCCCAGCATCTCCAGGATGTGCGCCGTGACGTCCACGCTGGGGGGGTCTATGGTCTCGCCGAAGTCGGCAAAGGGTATCTTCGCCAGCAGCAGGTTGGTGTTGTCCTTGTCGAACGCGCCCCAACCGCCGTTGCCGCTCTGCATGCCCAGGAGCCAGCGGACGGCCCTGTCTATAGCCGCCTGCTTGTGAGATTCCGAGGGCAGGCTCATGCGGCTCAGGGCGATGACTATCTCGGAGGTGTCGTCGATGTCGGGGTAGTTGTCGTTTTCGAACTCGAAGGCCCAACCGCCGGGGGGCACCGAGCCGGCCTTCACCTGCCAGTCGCCGCCCGTCAGCACCTGCCGGCCAAGCAGCCATTGTCCTGCCCTGGCGAGCGCGGGGTGGTCCGGCGCGGCGCCGGCGTCCAGCAGCGCGATGACGGCCAGGCAGGTGTCCCACACGGGGGATACGCACGCCTGGATGCGCAGGGTGTCGTCCTCTTCGATGGCGAAGCGGTCGAATCCCTCCAGCCCCCGGGCGATGACGGGGTGTTCGAGCGAATAGCCCAGCGTGTGCAGCGCCATGAGCGAGTAGACCCAAGGGGGCTGGATGCCGCCCCAGCTTCCGTCGGACTCCTGGCGCTCGACTATCCACTGCTCGGCCTGACGTATGGCGCGCGCCCTGGTGGGCTTCCAGGGCAGCCGCTCGACGGAACGCAGCCCGACGTCGGCGGCGTAGAAGAGCGTCTCCAGGCTGCGCAGCCGCCTGGGGCGCCGGATGGAGTAGTCGGTGCGGTCGCGCGGCAGCGGGTACAGCTCGTCGATGCGCGCCCATTCGGGCGATTGCTTTACGGGGCGCCTGTCCTGCAGGATGAGCAGCGGCACGATGGTGCCCCTGGCCCAGCTTGCGAAGTCGTAGATCGTAACCGGAAACCACGGCGGGGCGAGCATCAGCTCCGGAGGCATGACCGGCACGCCCTTCCATTCCCACTGGCCGAAGAGGGCGAGCCAGATCTTGGTGAACACGCGGGCGTTGGGCACGCCGCCCCTGGATAGAATGAACTCCCTGGCCCTGGCCATCATGGGATCGTCGGCGGGCACGCCGGTCATCTTGAGGGCGAAGTAGCACTCGGTGGAGGTGCTGAGGTCCCCCGGGGCGCCGTAGTACTGGCCCCAGGTGCCGTCGCCGCGCTGGCGGTTGCGGATGTGGTTGGCCAGCTTGCGATGGCGCTCTTCGTCCACCGCTCCCAGGAAGTGTGTGAGCAGGATGTACTCGGCTTCCATGGAGGAGTTGGACTCTAACTCGCCCCACCAGTAGCCTTCCGGGGACTGGCGGTTGAGCAAATGGCGTTGGGCGCGGTCTATGGTGTCATCCAGCCGCGCGGCGGTGGCGCTCTGCCGATGGTTATGGCTGACACTGGTCATCAGAACGAACCCCGGCGGCGGCCTAGTTCCAGGGTTGGGAGTCCAGGTAGTCGGCCAGGGAACGCCGGGCCAGCTTCACCTGCGCCGACAGCCGCAGCAGCCCGCCCACGCGGTGGGGACGCCGCAGGGCGTAGCGCAAAGCCCTGGCGCGAGCCGAGCCGGCGCCGGGGGGCATGGAGCCGGCCAGAAAGTTGGGCATGGCGTGGTCCATGGGGTCGAGCACGACTCGCACCACCGCGTGGGGCACGTCGTGGGCGGCGGCAACGTCGGTGACCCAGTAACTCTCCAGGTCGATGACGCCGACTTGAAGCACTTTGCCCAGCCAGGCCTTCATCGGCGTGCTCTGCACGAACTGGGACACTGACACGCAGCCCATGGGCCGCGCGCCGTTCTTAGCGGTGGGCGAGCCTTGGCTCAGCAGCCGTTCGTTGGCGTTCTCCACCGCCCAGGACGCGGGAGGTCCCTCCATGGACAACACGCGGTCGCATACGAACACGTCGCCGGTGTCCAGGTCGGGGCGCACGGCTCCGGCGAAGCCGGCCGACACCACCAGGCGCGGGCCGTAGTTCTCGACCAGGTGGCGGGTGGCTTCCGTGGCGCCGTGCTTGCCCACCGCGCCGAGCGCCAGCGCCGCCGCCGGCCCTCGCCGGGCGCGGTAGAACCGGTACGGCCCGTTGCGTTCCACCAGCCGAAACCTGCCGCGAGCGAGATATTCGGATATCTCTTCCTTGAAGGCAGCGACTATTCCCAACACGTTACGTTTTCCCTCATCCCGCGCCCATGCCGGCGTTTTTCAACGCGCCGCCCTTGATCATCTTCAGAGCCTCCGGGGGGCTCTTGACGGCGCTGAATACGGAAGCCGACTCGAATCCGCAGTGCATCATGCAGTTGGCGCAGCGCGGGTCCTTGCCCACACCGTAGCGCTCCCAAAGGTCGTCGCTGAACAGGTCGTCCACGTTCTGCGTGTGTCTGTCGGCGAGCAGATAGCAAGGCTCGCGCCAACCCATCACCGTGTACGTGGGATTGGACCACGCCGTGCACTGGTACTCGCGCTCTCCGCGCAGAAAGTCCAGATAGAGCGGGTTGTTGTAAAAGCGAATGTTCCGCCTGGGATCGAGAACATTCTTGAAAATGGTCCTCGCATTCTGGCGCGAGACGAACATTTGCTGGTCGGGCACGGTCTCGTACTTGTAGCCGGGCGACACCATGGCGCCCTCCACGCCCATCTCGGTAACCGTGGTGAACATCTCTATCAGGTCGTCCTCGTCGCAGCCGTTGAACACCGTGGTGTTGGTTGTGACCCTGTAGCCCTGTTCGATGGCGGCCTCTATGGCGCTCATGGCTATGCGAAACACGCCCTTACGGTACACGGACTTGTCGTGCGCCTCTTCCATGCCGTCCAGGTGCACCACGAAGCAGAAATACTTGGACGGCGGGATCTTCTTCATGACGCGCTCCATGAGCAGCGCGTTGGTGCACATGTAGACGAACTTTTTGGTGGCGGTGATGCGGTTGACTATCTCGTCGATTTGCGGGTGAAGCGTAGGCTCGCCCCCGGCGATGGAGACGATGGGCGCGCCCGACTGCTCCACGGCGTCCAGGCACTGCCGCACGGTGAGCATTGACTCCAGCACCGGCTCGTACTCCCGGATACGTCCGCACCCGACGCAGGCGAGGTTGCACTTTTCGAGCGGCTCCAGCATGGTAACCAGCGGAAAGCGCTTGCGGCGCGCGGCGGTGTTTTTGAGAATGTGCCAGCCGAGCCTGACGGCCAACTCAATCGGCCTGGCCATGAATGCACCTCTTGATATCCCTTCCCCTTCACAGGGGGAAGGTCAGGATGGGGGTGACCCCTCTACCTCTCCCTTTCGAGCAGAAACTTCACGAGCTCTTCAATCTCTTCCCGGACGCCTGCCGCCATCTCGACGCCGGCGACCGCGTCGAGCGCCGAAGCGCAGTGTCGCTCCGCCAGCCGCTGCGCGTAGCCGCGCGCGTCGACGCGCTCCATTACGTCCAGCACCAGGGCCACGTCGCCGTCGTCGAGCTCATCTTTGTCGTAAACGCGTTCGATCTCGCGCCTGTCCGCGCCGCCCGCCCTGGCGATGGTGTACACGATCGGAAGGGAGTTCTTCTTGCGGCGAATGTCGGCGCCCACCGGCTTGCCGGTGGTCTGTTCTTCTCCCCACACGCCAAGGGAATCGTCCCTGATCTGGAAGGCGTAACCCACGGACCGCCCGAACGAGCGGAAAGCCCGGATCATATCCTCGTCGGTGGTGCCGATGGCGACGCCCATGTCCAGCGAGCATCGGATGAGCGCGCCCGTCTTCTTCGAGATCATCAACATGTAGTCGTCGATGCTAATGTCGCGCCGGCCCTCGTAGGAGATGTCGAGCCACTGGCCCTCGATCATTTCCAGGTAGGCGCCGGTGAGCATCCTGGTTATGCCGAGAGCCTGCCCGTAGCCCGCGCCGCCGTCGAGCAGGCGCTCGAGCGCCCTGTCGGCCACGACCCTGAGCACGTTGCCGGCCTGCAGCGCCCTGGGCACGTCCCAGGCGGCCCACAGGGTAAGCCTGTGATGGCGCGTCTCGTCCTGGTCCTGTATGTCGTCGTGTACGAGCGAGAAGTTGTGAATGAACTCTAGGGCGACGGCCGCGGGCAACGCTCTGTCGGGGGAGCCGCCCACGGCCTCGCAGCCGAAAAGGCAAAGCGTGGGGCGAAGCGCCTTTCCCTGTGCGGCCTCGCAGGGGTTGCCGTCCAGGTCCGCCCAGCCCATGTAGTAGCGCAGCATGTCGTAAACGGGAATGTCGCCGCACGACAGGTCGGTGCGCAGGGCTTCGGCTATATCGGCCCTGTACCTCTGGAACATCGCCGGGAGTCGATCTGCGCCCGCGTCGGCTTCGCGGATGGAGCTGGTCATATCAACGCCTCGAACCGTGGGCGGCCCAGTACGCTGGGGCATCAGAAATCGGGCTTGGGTCGGAGATTTTCCGTACAAATGCTAGCACTGGGCTACGACTTCGTCAATTGCCTGGGCTTGGATTCTTCGGCTGGGCTGGCGTCGTCACCCCCATCCTAACCTTCCCCCATCAAGGGGGAAGGGACTTTGGGCGCGGCTCTCCGAAAAATCTGCTCAATTCTGCTACATGCTGCCCAATTCGTAGCTGGGCGGCCCGATGTTGTTGTCACCTTTTGTGAGCCAAGTTGTTAAGGTTCGTCACGCGCATTGCGCAGAATGTGGCAGTACGGGACCCGTTCGGCAATCCGTTCGGCAGGCTCGTCTCCCATCTTCACCCCCATCCTAACCTTCTCCCATCAAGGGGGAAGGGATTTATCGGATAGGCTCTAAGTAGAAAATAGCACGTGCGTGCTATAGAATCAAGGGGGTAGGCGAAATTGTGGGGGTAGGCCGAAATTGTGGGGAGAAATGGCGCAGGCGTGGGGACGGGGCGGGGCGTGGGTGGGGGGGATGGGGAACGGGTGGCGCGGGAAAGTGACGTTATTTTCGGGGTATGTGGGCGCGAATGGGTTGGAGTTGGGCGAGGACTCAGGACGCTTGGCACGCAGTCTTGCCATGTTTGCCGCACGCGCCGGCGCCTCGTCAGTCCAGTAGCCGCTCCAGCCTGGATACGAATTGCTCGGTGCGGCCCAGGTGGTAGGCGACCATGCCGGCGTCGAACTCACCCTCGTAGAAGTTGACGTGAAGGCCGTTTGGCGACATGAACAGGGCGTGGACTTCCGGGTCTCCGGCTTCGTTGGAGAGATCCCTGACGGCGGCGAACAGGAGCCGGTGTTGGTCGTGGGGCCAGCCGCGCTGCTGGGCGGTGGCCTTGACCATCTGGGCCGCGGCGCCCCATCCCTTCTCGGACGCCTGGCGCAGGTCGCCCGCGGCCAGTTCCGCGCGGGCTTGGCGCAGCAGCCGGCGTCCGACGTCCTGGCACGTTTCGGTGGGTGTCCCCATTGCCCTTTCGCTTTCGCGGCCATCATAGCATACGCGGGGTACGTGAGAACGTGGCGGGCCGGCCCCGTGCTCGATACGGGGATGGAGGTAGAGGATTACCGGGTCGTCCCACCCACCGCCTCGCGGAGGGTGCGCCAGGATTGGGCCACGATGCCGGGGTTGGTGCGCATGTAGTACGGCAGCGCTATCAGCGACCCGGAGATCGCCCAGCCGCGGGCGCGCAGCCAGGTGCCGTCGTCCACGTCCAGCGTCTGGCGCAGCACGCGGCGGGCGGGCGCGTCCAGGAAGTTCCACGCGACCGTCAGGTCGCAGGCGGGGTCGCCGACGGTGAGCATGTTGAAGTCGATCACCGCGCTCAGGCGGCCGTCCCGCACTATGAGGTTGCCGGGCGTGAGGTCGGTGTGGATGCAGAGCGGCTCGCCGTCGTAGGGGGTCGCGTCGAGGGAGGCCTGCCAGGCGGCGGTGACGGTGTCGGCGTCCACCAGGTTTCCCAGCGCGGCGATGGCGGCGCGGGTCTCGGCGTCCCGGTCGGCGAGCGGCCCGCCGCGTCCTCCGGGGACCGCCGGCGGCCTGTCGCGCGCGGGCACGGCGCGCAGCGCGCGGATGAACGCAGCCAGGTCGAGCGCGGCCTCGGTGAGGTCGTCGACGGCGACGTCGAGCGCGCTGTCGCCGTCCAGCCACTCGTACACCGACCACGGCCACGGGTAGCCGAACGCGGGCGCGCCCTTGCGCAGCGGCGTCGGCACCGCCAGCGGCAGATAGGGTGCGAGCCGGGGGAGCCACTCGAACTCCTTGTCCGACTGTCCAACGGCCCAGTGGATGCGCGGCAGCCGCGCGACCAGGTCGTCGCCGAGCCGGAAGATGGCGTTGTCCGTGCCGGAGTGCCGCACGCGCTCGACGGGCAGCTCTCGCCACTGCGGGAACTGCGCCGCGACCAGCCGTGACGCCAGGGCCTCGTCCGCGAGAATCTCGTCCGCGTGCATTCTGCGTTGCGCCATTTGGCCTCTCGCCTGTCCGGGTAGTTCGCTATAAGCATACATGCCCATGGCCGGGAATTTGACACCCCTATAGGCCGCACTTAGAATGCTCTCACTGTCGATCGCAGATACGATTCCCCTCTTTTTTGCCACAATCCACAACTCCCGCCGGTGGGAACGGAGGCCAGCATTACCATGTCAACCAAGGCGTACATACTCATAGAAACGGCCGTGGGCAAGTCCAGGAGCGTGGGCGAGTCCCTGCGCGAGCTCGACGGCGTTCGCAACGTGGACGCCGTAACCGGTCCGTTCGACATCATCGCGGTCGTCGAGGCGCCGGACCTCAACGCCGTGGGCGACCTGGTGACCAGCCAGGTCCACACAATCAACGGGATAGTTCGCACGGTGACCTGTCTCGCCGTCGGCAGCGACTAGCGACCGGGACGCGATTGCTCTTGGTTGCGAATGTGTGAGGGTGGCGGGTAGACTCGCTTTCCTCTCATGGGCAGTTCTCTTGGGAAGCGGGATTATAGGGGCCAGTTTTACCCTCCTGCGTGGAGTACGAGGGCTCAGGTGGCGTTTTGAGCGATCTGCTAGAGGGTGTGAAAGGGTCTGCGTCAATTGAGTAGAGGCGTTCGGCCGCTACGGTAGGGTAGTGGGTAGAAGCTAGGTAATTGTTAAGGATAGATTGCATGGACGCAAATATTGTTCATCTTAAGGCTCTTTTCGGAGACCAGGTTTCGTATCAGATACCTCAATTCCAACGCCCGTACGCTTGGGGAGAAGGGGAACAGTGGTTTCCTCTTTGGGAAGATGTTCGTAATCTAGCTAAACGGCATTGCGAAACTGATGGGCAGGAACGCGTAAAGCCACATTTCATGGGGGCGATCGTACTCCAACATCGGCAGAGCCAGACTGGTGAAGTGACTAAGAAACTATCTCAAAATGGTCAGATGCCACTGACGACGGAACCACAGAAGCGTACATGCGAGTTGTAGCAATCCAAGGTAGTTCGACGCCTTCTTGTCGTAGCGGACC
>DAOUJL010000038.1:0-14764 GCA_034422735.1 Dehalococcoidia bacterium
CACTTCCGCCGCATCTTCTCCCGATTCGACAAACTGGCGAGCAGGTACCTCGGATTCCTCCACTTCACAGGCGCTCTCATATGGCTAAGATGAAATGTCAACACTACCTAGTCGACGATACATACACGCTTTTCGCGTCAGATACGGACGGCTCCAACCTAGGGAAGATAGTTGAATGGGAAGCTGCCAGCCACTTTGACGTCGAAGGCCTATCCTGGTCCCCGGACGGAGCCAGGCTGCTCATGTTCGGTAGAAGTACAGTGGGCATCGTAAACGTGGACGGAACGGAATTTCGGTCGTTCTCCATAGGCGATTACTTTGATGGGAATGTGTATGCCTCGTGGTCTCCGGACGGTTCCAGAATCGCCATCTTTACTCGTCTTGACCGGAGGGACTTCAACAATGGGCTCGATATCGTGTTGTTCACGATGCGACCCGACGGAACGGATAGCCGCACGCTGGTAAAATACACACTTGACCCTGACCAATTGCCGAACCCTATCGGGGAAGGCCGGTTGGAAGCCGCACGCGGCGAGCCGGTCCCTTCGAGATTTCTTGAGAAAATCACATTTCCATCGCCTACGTCCATCTCTTTATCATCAGCATCAGCAACCAGTTCAGAATCAAGACTCGTCCAAAGGCAGAACTCGCCGGAAGCTCCACTTTGCGATGAGAACTCGGGCAATCCGTGCGCTCCGAGGGATGTAAGCAGATTCGACCTCTTTTCCGCAAATTCGGGCTCTGCAGCCTACGACCATGGAGAGGCGTCCAGCGTTGAAGGCGTCCTTGAGGACGGGCTGCACCTGATAGGCGCTTCCCCTACCCATATCGCCTTTCGAGGGACTGCGCAGGAAAGCGGCGTGCGCTGCGCCTGGCGGGGAGTTGCGAGGACAGTTGGACAGCGAGAAGGAGCCATACGCTTTTGGCTGGGTATGGACGACAATGAACCTCTGGCATCCGATGTCCAGGTGGAAGCCGAGTTCATGTCGTACATCAACCAGACGCCTCCGCGCTACCGAGACTTCGTGGCGGCCTCATTCATCCCTGTCGTGCGTGGCGGCTTATCGACTGAGCGCCTGACACTAACTTGCTATGCCGATTATGGCGTCCACGAGTATCTGCTAGGTTCAGGTCCCGCGGGCACATCCACCAAGCTGAGCGTGGCATACGACGCGGTAACAGAGGCTCGCTCCTACGAGTTATACGGCCGTTCCCATGCTGCGGGGGAGTTTGGGCCCGCGACCTCCACGCCGCTGATGAGCGAGGGGGAGTATCAGGCATACCTCGACAGGACAGTATCGGAAGCCGAGTCGACGCTGGCAGACATCCTTGAAGGCCACCAGGCGGTTGTGTTCCTCGCCCCCATGGGGGCGCACAACGCGATCGCGGTGGAGGCGTGGCAGGCGGTAGCGCAGTGGGACGTGCAGCGCGCCGACGACGGCACGGTGAACGCGGTGCGCTACGGCGCGCACGATGGCGACCCTGAGCACACGCAGACGCTCGCCAACCTCAAATCCCGCGTCACGGCGGCCACCACCGCGACCTCGACCACCGCCACTTCCACCGCGGCCACGACGACCAGGATAGCCAGCGTGTCCGGGCTGACCCAGTACTACAGAGACATCGGCGCGTACGGCGACATCACCCCCGGCGACAACGCCACCACCACCTTCACGCCCGCCCAGCCGCCGTCGGCCTACGCGTGCGCGACCGGCGCGGCGGTGGCAGACCCGGGCGCGAACCGTGCGCTGGTGCACGACTGCGAGACGCTGTTGGAAAGCGGGGACACTTTGCGGGGCGCCGGGACGCTGAACTGGAGCGCGTCCACGGCGATGGCCGACTGGGAGGGCGTCACCGTCGGCGGGACGCCGGGCCGTGTGGCGAAGCTGGATCTGCCCGGCGAGAGCCTGAGCGGGAGCATACCGCCGGCGCTCGGGAGCCTCTTCGAGTTGACCCACCTGGACCTGAGCAACAACTCGCTGAGGGGGGAGATACCGAGGGAGCTGGGCTTGCTGTACAGACTGGAGTCGCTCCGTCTGTCGGGCAACTCCCTGACGGGGTGTATACCCGTGGCGCTGCGCGGCGTGCCTACCAGCGACCTGGGCTCGCTCGGCCTGCTGTACTGCCGGCCGCCAGCGCCGGGCGGTCTCAGGGCGGGAGCGCCCGGACAGACGAGCGTTCCGCTGACCTGGAACGCCGTGTCCGACACCGGCGCGTACCGGGTGGAGCGCCGGAGCGCCGACTCCGCGGAATGGGTGGTGTCGGACGAGGCGATCGGCGGCACGAGCCACTTGGTCGTCAGCGAGATCGAGGGCGCGAACCACGGCTACCAGGGCCGCGAGCGAGAACTGTTCGACACGATGTACGGCTGGCTGGCCTCGCTTTAGCCGCTTGTCCCATACCCCTGGTGGGGGAAGAGCCTGCCGAACGGGTTAGAGCCATCCCCGTACTTGGTACGGGTATGGCCCTGGCCCTACTTGTGGAACATGTTCAGCGCGCCGCCGATGCGGAACCACTCCACCTGCGACTCACCTATGGAGTGGTTGAGGTGCAGCGTCTCGGACGTGCCGTCCGAGTGGGCAATCCGGCACTCGACGGGCTTGCCTGGCGCGAGGTCGCTCAGGCCTACCAGGCTGATGCGGTCGTCCTCGCGTATGCGGTCGTAGTCCGCGCGGTCGGCGAAGGTGAGCGGCAGCAGGCCCTGCTTCTTCAGGTTGGTCTCGTGGATTCGCGCGAAGCTGCGCGCTATGATCGCCGCGCCGCCCAGGAGTCTCGGCGACAGCGCCGCGTGCTCGCGGCTGCTGCCCTCCCCGTAGTTGTCGTCTCCAACGACCACCCAGCGCATGCCCGCGTCCCGGTAGTGCCGCGCGATACGCGAGATGGCCTGTCCCTCATCACCGGTTTCGACGTTCTTGCCGGTGCCGGCGTCGCCGGTGAAGGCGTTGGTGGCGCCCATGAACATGTTCTCGCTGAACTTGCTCAGGTGGCCGCGGTATCGAAGCCACGGACCCGCGGGGGAGATGTGGTCGGTGGTCGTTTTGCCCTGCGTCTTCATCAGCACGGGCATGTCCAGGTAGTCGTTGCCGTCCCAGGCGGGCCAGGGCTCCATCAACTCGATGCGCTCGCTGTCCGGGCTGACGCTCAGCTCTATCGAACTGCCGTCGTCGGGAGGCGCGACGTAGGCGGACACGCCACGGGCGAAGTCGCGCTCCGGCACCTCCGGCGCGGGCTTGGGAGGCTCCAGCCTGAAGGACCCGCCGTCGGATGCGGTAAGGGAATCCGTCAGCGGATTGAACGACAGTCTGCCCGCGAGCGAGAGTGCGGTGACTATCTCCGGGCTGGCGATGAAGTTCATCGTCTGGGCCTGGCCGTCGTTGCGGCGCGGGAAGTTGCGGTTGTAGGACGTGACGATGGTGTTGGGCACGCCCACCATCTCCTGCGCGCGCCGCCACTGCCCGATGCACGGACCGCAGGCGTTGGCGAGCACCGTACCGCCGATCTGCGTGAGCGACTCCATCTGGCCGTCTCGCTCGATGGTCGCACGCACCTGCTCGGAGCCGGGTGTAACCATGAACGGCACCGCGGCGCCGAGTCCGTGAGCGGCGGCCTGCTCGGCCACGTCGGCGGCGCGGCTCATGTCCTCGTAGGACGAGTTGGTGCAGCTTCCGATGAGTGTGGACGAAATCGCGTCCACCAGCTCGTCATCGCTGCCGGACACCTCCGCCGCCAGCGCGGAGATCGGGCGAGCGCGGTCTGGAGAGTGCGGACCGACTACGTGCGGCTCCAGTTGCGACAGGTCTATCTCCACTACGCGGTCGAAGTATGACGCAGGGTCGGCCTCGACTTCCGAGTCGGCGGTCACGAGATGCGAGTACCTGCCCGCGATCTCGGCGAGTTCGGCGCGACCAGTGGCACGCAGGTAGGCGGCCATGCGGTCGTCAAACGGGAACATCGACGTGGTCGCGCCCAGTTCGGCGCCCATGTTGGTTATGGTCGCCTTGCCCGTGCAGCTAATGGAGCGGGCGCCCGGGCCGAAGTACTCGATAATGGCGTTGGTGCCGCCGGACACGGTTAGCAGTCCGGCGAGATAGAGGATGACGTCCTTGGGCGCGGTCCAGCCGCTCATCTCGCCGGTCAGATGCACTCCGATGCGGCGCGGGTAGAGAACCTCCCAGGGCAGCCCCGCCATGACCTCCACGGCGTCCGCGCCGCCCACACCCACGGCGCAGCTTCCCAGCCCGCCCGCGTTGGGGGTGTGGGAGTCGGTGCCGATGATGAGCGCGCCAGGGAAGGCGTAGTTTTCGAGGTTAACCTGGTGAATGATGCCCGCGCCGGGACCCCAGAAGCCGACGCCGAACTTGGCTGAGGCTGACTTGAGGAAGTCGTAAACCTCGTTGTTCTCGGCGATCGACTCGCGCAGGTCGGACTCGCCCTCCACGCGCGCCTGGATGAGGTGGTCGCAGTGGACGGTGGTAGGCACCGCCGTGCGCTCCCGACGGGTCTGCATGAACTGAAGCATCACCGTCTGGCCCAGCACGTCCTGTAGAACCACGCGGTCCGGGCGCAGATTGAGGTAGCTGCTGCCGGACACCAGCTCCTGGCCCTCAGGGTCTTCGAGATGAGAAAGCAGCACCTTGTCGGAGAGGCCGAGCGGCCGGCCGAGCCTGCCGCGTACAACCTCGAGATTGCGTTCCATCTTCTCGTAGGCGGCCGATACGAAATCCGGAGTCGAGTCTATGCTGGCCATTGGGGAGTCTCCTAGCGGGACAGCCCGAAATACTCGTAGTTGAGATCAATGAAGTTGCGCCACTCCGCCGGCGTGTCGTCCTCGGCGAAGATGGCCGTCACGGGGCATACCGGCTCACAGGCGGCGCAGTCTATGCACTCATCGGGATTGATGTAGTACATGTTGTCTTCGTCGGTGGTGTAGATGCAGTCCACTGGGCAAACGTCTACGCAGGATGCATCCTTTAGGTCGACGCACGGCTCGGCGATGATGTAGGTCATACCTGACGGTTCCTCCTTGGGTTCTCGCGACGGATGCCGCAAGCCTTTGCCCGCGCTTCGGTTGACGCGGCGCGTGCCGACACCAATTATATTGCGGCGCGTGGCGTGTTTCAAGGCATGAACGGCCACTACACGCTCGCGAAGGCTGGTCGAACTCTTTGCCCTTCTATCTGCCAAAGGCCCGCTCAGCGTAGTGCGAAGCTTTGCAATCGCATAAATTATGGTTTTGCAGAAATACGGGGTTGACGTAGTATGGCTGTGGTGCTATTTTTGTGCCAGCCATTACTGGCAGAAGAGCGAATGAGTTGTGAAGACCAGATAATCGAGACCCTCAAGGAGTCGGGCTACCGGCCCACCCCGCAGCGGATGATGATTCTGTCCGCGCTGCGCCACGCGCCCGGCCATGTCACCGCGGGCGAGGTGCTGGAGCAGGTTAAGGAGTCCTACTCCTTCATCGACCTGTCGACCGTATACCGCACGCTCGACATGCTGAAGCAGATGCGGCTGGTTTCCGAGACCCACATGGGGGGAGACCAGCACTCCTACGAGTGGATCGAACAGGTGCGCCATCATCACCTCGTCTGCCAGGGCTGCGATGGCGTTGAGCTGCTTGGCGAGGAGATGCTCCGGTCGCTGGGCGACAGCATACTGGAGACACACGGCTTCAAGGTGGACATCGACCACCTCGCAGTGTTCGGCCAATGCAGACACTGTCGCGAGTCCAGTGAAGACGGCGGCCGCTAGACTGCCGCGGGAGGTTTACAAATGCACCTGAGCATCGGCGTCAACATCTTGAACTGGGAGTCGTGGGCTCCGCTTCACGCTCCTGACGGCTTTTTCAGCCTGCCCGTGGCCATTGCCGGCTACGTGGTGGTCGCGCTCGTGATAGCCTTTTCGGCGCGACAGACTGGCCGCCAACTCAGCGAGCGCATGGTGCCGATGATGGGCGTGATGGGCGCTTTCATCTTCGCCGCCCAGATGATCAACTTCCCCGTCGCCGGCGGCACTTCCGGCCACCTCGTCGGAGGCGCGCTCGCAGCCGTCATCCTCGGTCCATGGGCGGCCATACTGGTGATGACAGCCGTAGTGGGCCTCCAGGCGTTGCTGTTCCAGGACGGCGGACTTGTGGTGCTGGGGATTAACCTGTTCAATATGTCCATAGTCAGCGTGCTCGCCGGATACGGTGTCTATCGCGCGGTGGGTTTCCTGGGGCTTTCGACCAGGAATACGATCGTCTATGGTGGTTTCGCGGGCGCGTGGGTTTCCGTGATGGTGGCGGCTGTGGCGGCGGCGTTCCAACTCGCGCTGTCCGGCACTTCACCGTTGCAGATCGCGCTGCCGGCGCTGGCGGGCGTGCACGCGCTTATTGGCATTGGCGAGGGTCTGATCACGGTGTTCGCGCTGGGATTCATACTGGCGGCGCGGCCGCAGTTGCTCGGATTGAGCCGCGGTGAGGAGGCCGAGCCCGCACAGGAGGCCGACAGGCGCGGCATTGGACTCCGAAGGGTCCTGGCAGTCGGCTACGTCGTCGCCATCGCCGTGACCCTCATCGCGCCTCTGGCCTCCGGCTCGCCCGACGGCCTGGAGCGCGTGGCCGAGGACCAAGGATTCATCGAGACCGCGCTGGACGCTCCCTACTCGATAATTCCAGACTACACCATGCCCGGCATCGAGAATGAGGCTGTGGCGACAATCATCGCCGGGTTCGTAGGCGTTACCGTCATGTACTTCCTATTCGCGGCATTCGCCCTGCTGGTTTACAGGGCGGCCACAAACCGCGGCAGAGCCTGAGCAGTCCGATTTCTACCGTCGCCGGAGTCCTGGACCGCTACCTGGAAGGCGAGAGCTTTCTTCACAAAGCCGACGCGCGCGTCAAGCTAGTGGCCGCGCTCGGCTTCATCTTCGCCACCACATCGGTGCCGCCCGGCAAGTGGCCCGCGTTCGCCGTTATGGTGGCGCTGGTGTGGCTTGCCGCGGCCCTCTCCGGTGTAGGTTTGGTTCGTGTCTTCTTTCGCTCGCTGGTGGCGCTGCCGTTCATCCTCATTGCGCTGCCCACGGTGTTCACCAAACCCGGCGAGCCGCTGTTCGACCTGTCGTTGGGGCTGTTTACGCTGACGGGCACCGTCGAGGGCCTGGAGTTCTTCGCCAGCGTCCTGATAAAGTCCTGGGCGAGCGTGACCGCAGCCGTGGTGCTCACGTCTACGACTCCCGCGTTGCAGTTGCTAGCGTCGCTTAGGGCGCTCAAGATTCCGCAGATTCTGGTGGTCGTCGTGATGCTCATGTATCGGTACCTGTTCGTCCTCGTCGACGAGGCGCAGCGCATGTTGCGTTCCCGCGCTGCCCGCAGCGCCAGCGTGGGTAGAGGTTCCGGCGGCTCGGTCGTATGGCGCGCCAGGGCCGCTGGTGGAATGGCGGGCTCCCTCTTCATTCGCACCATGGACCGCACAGAGCGCATCTACATGGCCATGCTCGCGCGTGGCTACGATGGCACGATTCGGCTGCGCGAGACGCCGCCCGTGACCCGCAATGCCGTAGCGGCGACTGCGCTTGCGCTGGCAATGTTCGCCACTGTCGCCGTGGCCGCAAGGGTAGTCATATGATCGCCGAGACGTCGCTGGAGGTGCGGGACCTGCGCTTTGCCTACCCGGACGGCCGGGAGGCGCTGCGCGGCGTCAGCTTCCGCCTCGACGCCGGGGAGAAGGTGGCCATACTCGGCCCCAACGGCGCCGGCAAGTCCACGCTGCTGCTCCATCTCAACGGCCTGCTGCACGGCCACGGCGACGTGTCCGTGATGGGCGAGCGTGTGGTCGAGGACGACAAGAAGTCGCTCGCCCGCGTCCGTTCGATGGTGGGCCTGGTGTTCCAGGACCCGGACGACCAGCTCTTTTCGCCAACCGTCTACGACGACGTGGCGTTTGGACCCATCTACATGGGACTGCCCGAGCAGGAGATCGACGAGCGAGTCGAGACCGCGCTGGGCCAGGTCGGGCTCGAGGGCTATGGCGCGAGAATGCCGTTTCACCTGAGCGGTGGCGAGAAGAAGCGTGCGGCCATAGCGACGGTCCTCTCCATGCAGCCCAGGGTGCTGGTATTGGACGAGCCGTCCGCGGGTCTCGACCCCAGGGCGCGCCGTGGGCTGATAAGGTTGCTCGCTGGACTGGAGCAAACCGTGCTGATTACCACGCACGATATGCACATGGTCAAAGAGGCGTTTCCGCGCTCCATCATCATGGATGGCGGCCAGGTGGTGGCGGACGCCCCAACCGCCGAGATTCTGTCCGACCAGGAGTTGCTGGAGAGTCACGGCCTAGAGCTACCGTAAGCTCCTTCAGATGAGCGACTTCGTATACCTGGTCCGATACCTCTACGCCTCGATCGGGTGGCGTCTCGCCGCGTGGCTCGGCCTGGTGGGCGCCGCGTCGCTCCTCGAGGGTATCAGCATCAGCCTGATCCTGCCGATTCTCGCGGGGTCCGACTCTACCACGGACTCCACGCTGTACCAGGCGCTCACCGAGGGCGCCGCTCTACTGGGCCTTCCGTACAATCTCTGGGTTGCCGTGATCGGCATGGCCGCGCTCTACTCCGCGCGCACGGGCTGCATCATCCTCCAGGAGGTCGTCGCCGGCAGGATAACCGGCTCTCAGCTCGCCCGCATGAAGATCGAGCTGGTGGAGAGGGTGTTCAAGGCCGACTACCAGCACGTGCTGGAGCGGGGCGTCAGCGCCTACACCAACGCGGCCACCATCGAGATAGGCAACGTGGCGCAGGTGCTGAACAACTGCGCGCGGTTCATCGTCGGCGCGGCCTACACCATCGTCTACGTGGCGCTCCCGCTGGCTATCAACCCCGTCTTCACCAGCGTGGTGATCCTGGTCGGCATTCCGGGCTACTTCCTCATCAAGCGGGCTTTCGGGCTCGCCGCCAGCTACTCCGTCCGGGCGACGGCGGCCAACAGAGTCCTGCAGTCGCAGCTCGTCCAGGCCTTTGGCTCCCTCAAGTACCTCAAGTCCACGCAAGGCGGAGGCAAACTGACGCGGCGGCTCAGTGCGACCAGCACCGAGCAGGGCGATCTGGAGTACCGGCAGCGGGCTCTGAGCGCGTTTGTGAGCAACGGCGCGGAGCTGTTCTTCATGATCGTCATCGCGGCGCTGCTGGTCTACTACGTGGAGATCGCGCGCCAGGAGGTGATAGAGATTCTCTTCATCCTCTTCATCGTGCGCCGCGGTATGAACTACGCCCTCCAGGCCCAACAATCCTTCCAGGGCTTCCTGCGCTACGTCGGCAGCGCGCGCAACTTCCGAGAGCTGACCCGCGAGCTTTCGGACAATGAAGAGCAGGCCGCTACAGGGGGGAAAGCGCCGGACTTCGACCGTCCCATCGCTCTCGACAGCGTTACGTTCCACTACGGGGACTCCACGCCGGCCCTGGTCGACCTGTCCCTGGACATTCCTCCACGCAGTACCATTGCCTTTGTCGGCGCGTCCGGCGCGGGCAAGTCCACGCTGGCGACGCTGCTGACCGGCATCCTACCTCCAACCGCCGGCACGATGCGTGTTGGAGAAACGCCCTACGATGAGTTGGACCAGGCGGAGCTGAGGCGTCGGATCGGGTACGTGACCCAGGAGAGCATCATCTTCAGCGACACGGTGCGGAACAACATCACTCTGTGGGACGGTGATGGCCGGGAGGTGGACGCGGCCATGCGGGATGCGGCTCTGGCAGCGGACATCGCGGAGTTCATCGAGTCGCTGCCGGACGGCTACGACACGCAGCTCGGCGAGGACGGCGTGAACATCTCCGGCGGGCAGCGCCAGCGCATCGCCATCGCTCGGGAGCTGTATAAGGGCGTTCCCGTCCTGATACTGGACGAGGCGACCAGTGCGCTCGACAGTGAGTCCGAGCGTGTGGTGCAGCA
The DNA here is from genome assembly GCA_034422735.1 of Dehalococcoidia bacterium. Lineage (GTDB taxonomy): Bacteria > Chloroflexota > Dehalococcoidia > Lucifugimonadales > CATOSD01 > CATOSD01. The sequence continues at coordinate 9,923 of DAOUJL010000038.1, forward strand.
GAGCATCGATTCGCTGCGCGGTGACAAGACGGTCATCGTGATCGCACACCGGCTCTCGACCGTGCGCAAAGCGGACACCATTTTTGTCCTGAAAGAAGGTCGCGTCGTCGAGCGGGGTGGCTACACGGCGCTCTACGCGCTCAACGGCGAGTTTACGCGCATGGTGGACGCGCAGTCCGCCGCGCCGGACGAGGGGAGCCGCGCCTACGGCGGGACCACCGGCTTGAACTGAAGGGTGCTTGGTGATACTTTCAGCCGCCTGTCAGCCAGCAACCTCCTCAGTCTCCTCGACAACGACGGGCTTTCTGCACGATAGAATCAATGAAGGAAGCCTTCCCCGAATTGTAGGCTGGGGGATCGTGAGCCAGCCGGGCCATCAGTTCGCGCTTCAGACGTTCGTACTGCGCGGCGCTCTCAGGATGAGAACGCAGGAAGTCACGGAATAGCAGACGGTCTATCCAGAACTCTCCGCCCCAGCGAGTCAAGTGAAGGTTGAATCTTCGCGGTTCGGCCCTTTCTTCCTCGTACAGTTCGGGCCACTGCCGGTCGTACTCTACGATTCTGTAGGATGGACTAGCCAAGGCCGCGCCTCACTCGGTTGTACTCGAATGCCCGGTAGCGCGCCCGCCCCCTACCGCTCCTCGATCGCCTTCGTGGCTGAACCGTAGATGCCCCAGAAGAATTCGCTCACGTTTCCGAGGCCGCCGGCGACCGCGACGATGAAAGAGTCCGGGCTTGCGGCGATGGGCACCTCGACGTCAGGGTAGTTCTCCAGCCACTGGAGGTCGGGGCGATCGTACCAGTTGCCTTGCTTGTCGCGCTTGATGTTGCCGTCCCCGTACATGGTCTTGAAGGGTAGGCGGGCCTCCCGGTGCAGGTAGTTGCGCACGTCGGCCTTGTCCCAGCCGGCCTGGGCGATGATGCGCGCGTGGTCGGGCGCCACGAGCAGCGTGTGCTGGGCAAGCACCTTCTTGTTGATGGCCGGGTTGATCTTGCCGCCGGTGAGCCAGTCGCCCATGGGCGCGCTGCCGGTGAAGTGCAGCGCGGACGCCGCGCCGTCCAAGATGGTCTCCGGCACCGTGCTGGACACGTCCACGATGGACGCCGCGCCCGAGACGGCGACCACGGTGACGGCGCTGTCCTCGGGGCTGAAGCCGGCATCGACGTGGTGGGGAGTCCAGGGGCTGGCATCCTCGTTCTCGGCGATGCACATGCTGTACTTGGTGGGCAGACCCATCGTGTTGATGTCGGCCTCTCCGGGGTAGCAGTCGCCGATGTTCATCAGTGAGAGGCGCAGGGAGCGTCCGATTACGGTGTTGGCGTAGTTGATTGCGCCCGGCCCCATTGCCGCCGTGCCGGCGTTGATGCCGATCCGCTTGGCGATGGGGCCGTTGACCAGGATGAGCGGCGCCTCCGGGACGGTGGAAACCTGCATTTCCCTCAGGATGCAGTCAGGGTCGGCGAGCGCTTCCACGGCTGCGATGAGCACCGGCAGGTGCTCGGGGCGGCAGCCGGCCATCACCGCGTTTATCGCCAGCTTCTCGACGGTGGCTATGCCGAACCCCGGCTCCATGATGGATACGACGTCTTGGGGGTCGCGGCGTGTGCCGCCGAGCATTCGCTCCACGGCCTCCGGCGTGGGCGGCACGACGGGGAAGCCGTCGCCCCAGCCCTTATCCAGGTACAGGCTGTTCACCGCCTCGACGGTGGACAGGAAGTCGCCGCCGGAGACGGTCAGTGACCCGGCGACACCATCGGTGCGCTGGGCAGGCGCGTCCTCGCTCACAGGGTCGAGCAGTCCGCGCACGATGCCGTCGATCTGCTGGTCGATCATGTCACGAATCAGGTCGTGCTTCTGGCCGGCGACGACGTGGGGGATGGTGACGGAGGGCAGCAGGGGCTGTCCCCAGGCGGATATGCTTGTGCGCCAGGCGGAGGAGAAGCGCTGAGCGACTACGGCGACGGCGGGCAGGCCCGCCTTCTCGACCGCGACCGTGTCGTGGGCAAGCCACGACGTGCATCCCCCTCAATCAGCGGTGGTGCCTATCACCCCCTCGCACTCCTCGGCGATGCGGTCGACGTCCTCGTCGGAGGCGACGGTGCGGCCCCAGCCGATGGAGCCGGTGTAGTTGCGGAAGCGCACGTCCGGGAATCGCTGGCGTATGAGCTCGGATACGCGGGATAGGACCACGTCTCCGCCGGACTTCTGGTTCCAATAGAGGCCGATGGTCTTCCCGTTGAGGGTGTCCAGCCGCGGCGCGGGACGCACCGTCATGCCGGTGTACTTGGATGCGACGGGGTTGAGAACTTCGATGGTTGGCATGGCCTCTCCTTCCGTTTACCTGGAGCGCGCCCAGCTTCGTGGTCGCCCGTGTGCCGCTAACCTTGCCTTGTGCCTCGCGCGGTGTCAAGTGCGGAGGCCGCGGGGCGGACCACCGGCTAGGTGAGGGGCTAACGGGACGAATCCACACCGATGTTTCGCTGTAGTCACATGCGGGCATGGGTGTATACTACGCTCCCGCACTGGCGTTCAGCCTCTCACGCTCCCCCGTGCGCCCCAAGCCTTCGGTCGATGTCCGGCTGCTGGAGATTCGGCGTGGCCTCTTTGCTGAGCGGCTCCGGTTGGGCCCGCTCATTTCGATACAGGGACTTCAGGCTGCTCTGGGCGGCCTCGTTCTTTCATTCTCTCTGCATGGGAATGGACCACGTGGCCCTGGGCTGGCTTGTGCTGGACATGACCGACTCGCCGTTCATGGTCGGCGTGGGGTCCGCCGCGCGCATCGCCCCCTTCTTCTTTCTGGGCATCCTGTCCGGCGCGGTGTCCGATCGGGTCGACAGGCGCAACTTTCTCAGGGTCATCGCGTGGGTGGGCGGCGTCATTTCGGGCGCGATGGCGCTGATGCTGCTCATGGATGCGGAGAAGGTGTGGTACGTCGTCGCGCTGGCGGCCGCCTCCGGTTGCTTCTGGGCGTTCCTGATGACCGCGAGGCACGCCTACGTCTACGACATAGTGGGCGCCGAACACGCGATGAACGGGCTTGCGCTCAGCTCGATGAACCAGCGGATCGGCGGAGTGCTGGGCGCGCTGTTCGCGGGGAGTTTCATCGCCGCCTGGGGACTCGGATACCAGTACGCGGTCATCTGCGCGTGCTATCTCGCCGCCGCGACGCTCATGCTGACGCTGCGCAGCGCGGGCGAGGCGGCCCCCGCCCGCCGCGAGTCCGTCCTGCAAAACCTGGCGGGCTACGTCCAGGTGCTGCGGCAGAACAGCATTCTGCGCTCGATGATGTTCATGACCGCGATTACGGAGGTGTTTGGGTTCACCCATCAGAGCGTGCTGCCGGTGTTCGCTCGGGACGTGCTCGAAGTGGGAGCGACCGGCTTCGGGGTGATGTCCGCGGTGCGGCAGGGGGGAGGAATGCTCGCGCTGGTGCTCCTCGCAGCCGTGGGCAATTTCAACCGCAAGGGGCTTGCGGCGTTCATCATCGTGGCCGGGTTCGGACTGGGGCAGATGGCCTTCTATCTCACCACCAACCTCATGGCCTTCCTGGTGATTCTGGCGTTCATCAACGCGTGCGCCTCGGCTTCCGACATAATCTACAGGACGATTATGCAGTCCAACGTGTCCAACGAGGAGAGGGGACGGGCCATGGGGTCCTGGACGCTCAGCATCGGCATGGCGCCGGTGGGACACCTGGGCATCGGCGCGATGGCGGGCGCGTTGGGAGCGCAGGGCGCGCTGCTGGTCAACGGCGGCATACTGGCGTTTCTCGCCGTGACCTCGGCGGTGGCGTTGCCCCGGATCCGGCGGCTGCCGTGAAGCTCAGGCGGGGCGCTCGGCTATCTCGACCTCTACCTGGCCGAGCGTCCCGAAGTCGGCGGTTAAGCGGTCGGCGTGGGATGCTGGGGTTATCCCCGTGCAGGTGCCGGTCGTGACTACCTGGCCCGCCTCTATCGACTCGCCCCTGCGGGAGAGGTGGTTGGCGGTCCAGAGGAGCACGAGCAGGGGGTCGCCCAGGGCGTTCGCCCCGACTCCCTCGGCCGCCGGCGCGTCGTTCCTGTAGAGGCGCACGCGGTGCGTCTTGGCGTCCATCGCGCGCCAGTCGGCCCGCTCCGGGCCGTGGACGAAGGCGGTGTGCGCGGACATGTCCGCGATCAGGCGTAGCTGTCCGATGCCGCTCAGACCGTCCTCGAAGCGGCCGCCGACTGCCTCTATGGCGGGAAGTACGCTGCCCACGGCCTCGAGCACCTCGTCCAGGTCGTAGGCCGCGGACCGGGCGGGCAGGCCGCGGGAAAATCGGAACGCGAACTCGCACTCCACGCCGGCGCTCTGGCCCGGGAAGACGTTCACGACGGCCGGGCTTCCGAAGCAGAAGGGCGTGTGCATCGGGGCCGTAACCGGACCGTCGGCGTCGAGGCTGCGCTGCGCGGCCTCGCTTGTCGCGCCGACCTTCCAGCCGAAGCGCGGCGCGGACGTCCGCGCCTCTATCATGTGCTGGACACGGTAGGCATCCTCCGCCGACGCCAGTCCGGCCGCTGCCGAGACCGGTGCATGACCGCCCGACGTTCGCGCTTGCCACAGTGCATCGGCCAACGTTTCCAGTGTGCCGCTCAAATCTTCACCTCCATCCTAACCTTCCCCCTGCGAGGGGGAAGGGACTATCAGGAAGGCTAACTCGCGACGCCTATCCCTGTCAGCCCTGCGAGAGGAAGGGACTTATCGGATACGCTCTAAGAAACTATCTCAAAATGGTCAGATGCCACTGACGACGGAACCACAGAAGCGTACATGCGAGTTGTAGCAATCCAAGGTAGTTCGACGCCTTCTTGTCGTAGCGGACC
>DAOUJL010000039.1:0-185894 GCA_034422735.1 Dehalococcoidia bacterium
TTCCAGGTACTGTCGAACGCTCTCTTGATTCACGGTTACCTCCACGTCTTGGGTAACCGTAATTTTGAGGTACATTCTCCACTTCGGTAACCATAATTTTGATGTCATGCGCCTCCTTGACGACCCTCTCTCGCCGCACATGGCACTCACACATATCAGACTGCACGATAACGGCTGCTGGCGTCAACTTCTTTCGCTACTCCTCCGCCGCCCGGTGCTCGGCCTCGCCGCACCTGACGCAGGCCACATACATGCGCCAGAAGGCCTCCGAACGCGGCATCATCGGTTCGCTTTCAGCGTTACGTACTTTGCCAGCTTGCGTCCTTTAGCAACCTCTGAGTGATAGGATCGGCCAATGCCAGCCTCGCGAACGATAGCTTCATTGGTCAATCTGCCAAGCACATGGTCGTACTTGATACCGAAGAGGTGGATGTGGGCAGCCTGTTCTCCATACGGCGCACCCTCGTACATCTCCCTAAGCACCCTGCCGGCTTCGGCCAAGCTCATTTGCGGCATCATCCATTCCTCAGTGCGCGACTGAATTCGCCACTGCCTTTGCAGTCTTGGCACGTTACTTTAGACGGGTCGTTTGTCATACGCTTTGTTGGGTCGTTAAGTCTTTGGAATTTTCTACAAGCCGCGCACATTCCGCTTTCCCTTTGGTAGTGGTACACAATCAGTGACATGCGATCCTCCTAGTCCTCCGCGTTTACCCGATTGGCGGGAATGCCCTACACTTCCCTAGTTATACGCCTCGAACACGTTGTAGACCAGTTGGAAGAGCAGGCCGCTGACGGCACTCGCGCAGACCTGAACGCCGATTAAGGCCACGACAGCGCCCATGAAGACACGGGCGGAGAGTCCCGAACGTGAGTACGATCGCCACGCCCACGCTGCTCCCGCGAATCCGATAGCGAGGCCGACGAGCGCGAACGCCGTCTGCATAGAAACGGCGAGAACGTCGCTCCACTCCAACGTCAATCCCTACTCCTCCATCGCCCGCGTAAACACCGCACGAAGCGCGACGCATGGTCGGTATTCACGTCTCAGTCCGTTGCTGCCGGGGACCAAACTTCTCCTGGATAGCGGCGAGTCGTCTTTTGGCCTCTTCCGGCTGCACAAAATAGAAGTCAAACAGCATCTCGATCACATCAAGACACCACTCCGCCTCGTGGGACTCCACGGGGACAATTTCTCCGGTCTGAGTGCTCTTGTTAGGATGCGCGGCAAAATTGCCCACTTGCCTGACCATGTCAAGAGACTGGGCGATTGGGGAGGGCAGTGTATTGCTGTCAAGGACTTCCTGAATCTCATTCGCCAGGTTGCTATGCTTTACCCCAGCCTTGTCCCTCAAAATATGTTGCAAGCATCTTCTGCTAAGAGCGGCACTCGCCTTGGGACTGTCAGAGAGTACGAGACAGGCTTCAACGTAGTCCTCTGAGAACTCGGCAGGCACCTCTAGGGGCACTGGGGAACGGCCTGATGCTTTTGGGTACATCAGACGCCTGCTATGAGAATCTGGTTCTTCATAGGACGCTTCTGCTAACCACAAGATAAGGCGAGCACAAGATGGGCATACAGTGTGTTCTATCCACCTGGCTGTGTATTCAGTACTGGGCAACGTCAGGTCGTCTGGCTCTAAAAGGACTGTCACGAGACAGTGTGGGCACTTTTCTGTTCTCGCCATGTTCATCGTTCACCTCCGCCTGTGTCATGCCCCTCCTCAACCTCTTGTACAAATCGGTCTAGCATGTCTCGTAGACGACGGGCCTCATCTACATCCAACAAAAAAACAGCGTCTGGACCGTCTCGCTCAAGGTCTGTCCTCGAATAAACCACCGACACTGCTAATGCTGTAGCTGGATCCTCACCACTGCCGATGGGCAATAGGGCAATCTGAGAGGTTCGATCAAGTGCCAGCATTCCCCCTACTATCGGAGGAAAGAATTTCCTCGGGGTACCTGATCCAGGCGCAATATAATCCACTTCGCTCTCTTTCTTTGCGCTACTCCTCCATTGCCCCAACCATCGCTTCAGCGTCCGGTTAAGCGCCTGCGTCATCTGACATCCACCTCAAACGTCCCGGACGGAATGACCCCGCTCTGGCGACGGAGTGCATTGCCTATGTGCATGCGCAAGACTTTAGCCAGTTCTTCGGCGCGATTGAAGCTCTCGGTTGATATATTCAACTCTGCAAGGCTGGTGTGAACGTCCGTGATAAATGACTGACGAGCAGGTTCATCAAGTCTGGTACATGCGAGCGCAATTGCTATCAGCAGTGCAGTTACGCTCTCTGTGTCAACGCAGTCGCTGTGCTCGTTCAATATCACTCCTCCCTCGCTGAGGCGCTGGCGCGGATCTGATGGGCGTAGTTCGCACACGTCGGGAACGCCTACCGCTCGCTCCAACAAGGCCGTGTAGGCTGCAGGCCAACTGCCGCGACTGGTATGAGTTCCAAAGCCAACCGCGCGCCAGCCCTCTTTCGCCAGATTGTTCAGCCTCAGTCTGAATTCACTTGTGTGACCAGCGCGGCCTTCTACATCAGGGACGGGAAACAGGGGACCCAGCAACGAAAACCGGACCGAGTGCCGAGGGTCAGAATCGAACTGACGACACCAGCATTTTCAGTGCTGTGCTCTACCTACTGAGCTACCTCGGCTCCCCAAATATGGTAGTGGTGCGCGTGCGCCCATGTCAACGGCTGCGACACATCTGCACGGCACGCCCCTATCCCCTCATTCGCTGGCCGCAACCACCGCAAACCCCTGTTCAAAAGCGCCTCAACCGCGAAACCCAAACGCCACTTCCATGTCTCGCTGGCTTCTCGAGTCTGCCATACACATGCCACAAGAACGCCACAAAAATTCCCACCCTCAGGCCATTCCCACGATCTTATGTCAAGTAGACGCCTGTAGCATCCCATTCGGTCAGGATATGTAGGGGCAATCCCTTGTGGTTGCCCAATCCCCGCAATTGGGAGACGGCGGCACTCACGCGCACCTATCGCCCTGACCCCTCTTGATTCTACAGCACGGCTGTGCTATTTTCTACGTATCAGACGCTATGGCGACTCTTCAGAGGTGCTGACTCCTGGCTAGTCCCCTCTCCCTTGATGGGAGAGGGTCAGGGTGAGGGTGAAGACGGAGATGAAGACCACCGTCACGCTCTGCCACATTCTGCGCAATGCGCGTGACGAACCTTAACAACTTGGCTCACAGAAAGTGACAAATACACCGGGCCGCCCAGCTACGAAATGTGCGGAATGTAGCAGAATTGAGCAGATTTTTCGTAAGCCCCCATCCCGGCCCTCTCTCCCCGCCGGAGAGTGGAGAATAAACAGGCCCTGCGCCGTTCGCCCAATTCGCTTTGTCAGGCCGTTTGGTGTATTGTAAAGAGGACTCGCGCCGCCGCTTTCCCGGGCGCGGGCGTCGTTCTGTTTGGAGGCACACGTTGGCCGATTACGACGTGTTGATTCTGGGTTCGGGGCCGGGCGGTTACGTCGCCGCCATTCGCGCGGGGCAACTCGGCATGAGCGCGGCGGTCGTGGAAAACCGCGAGCTCGGCGGCGTCTGCCTCAACTGGGGCTGCATACCCAGCAAGGCCCTGCTGAAGAACGCCGAAGTGCTGGATACCTTCCGCCACGCCAAAGAGTACGGCATCAGCTTCGACAACCTTCAGTACGACTTCGGCCACGCCGTGGACCGGAGCCGCACCGTGGTCAGGCGGCTCACCAACGGCATAGGCTACCTGTTCGAGAAGAACAAGGTCACCCTGGCCCGCGGCACGGGCGTGTTCGAGACTCCGAACACCGTCTCGATAGCCGACTCCGGCGAGACCCTGACCGCGGACAACGTGATCATCGCCACCGGCGCCAGCCAGCGCAACCTGCCCAACCTGCCCATCGATCACGAGGTGGTGGTCACCAGCCGCGACGCCCTGGAGATGCGCGACGTGCCCCGGAGGGTCGTCATCGTGGGCGGCGGCGCGACCGGCGCCGAGTTCGCCTACATCTACCGGGCCTACGGAGCCGAGGTGACCGTAGTAGAGCTGCTGCCCCGCATCGTCCCTCAAGAGGACGAAGAGGTGAGCGAGCAGCTCGAGCGCGCGTTCCGCAGGCAGGGCATCAAGACGCTCGCGGGCGCGAGCGTCACCAGCGTGGACGTGACCGACGGCACGGCGACCGTGGGCATTTCCGCCGGTCTCCAGGCGTCTTCCATCGAGTGCGACCGCGTGCTGGTTGCCGTAGGCGTGCAGGGAAACACCACCGGCATAGGCCTGGAGCGCATAGGCGTCGAGACGACCAACAGCTTCGTCGACGTGGACGAGCGCATGAGGACCAACGTGCCGGGCGTGTACGCCATCGGCGACGTGACCGGCAAGATGCTGCTGGCCCACGTAGCCTCCGCTCAGGGCGTGACCGCCGTAGAGCACATAGCCGGCCTGTCGCCGCCCGAACTGGACTACTCGACCATGCCGCGCGCCATCTACTGCAAGCCGCAGGTGGCCAGCTTCGGGCTGACCGAGGAGCAGGCGCGGGACGGCGGCCACAGCGTCAAGATCGGCAAGTTCCCGCTCTCGGCCAGCGGCAAGGCGATGGCGATGGGCGAGACCCTCGGCCTGGTGAAGCTGGTGGTCGACACCGAGACCGGCGAGATCCTCGGCGCGCACATGATTGGCCCCGAGGTGACCGAGCTGCTGGGCGAGGCGTCGCTCGTGAACCTGCTGGAGGGCACGACCGAGGAGCTGGGCTGGCTCGTGCATCCGCACCCGACCATCTCCGAGACCCTCAAAGAAGCCGCGCTCGCTGCCGAGGGCGCCGCGGTCCACGTCTGAGAAGATGGCTTATCGGTCCCTTCCCCCCTTGCAGGGGGAAGGTTAGGATGGGGGTAAGCGAAGCCCGCAGGGATTGAACCATGAGCATTGCATCCAGAATCGAACAAAGCCAGATCACCGAGTATTACCGGATGATGCTGCTTATCCGCCGATTCGAGGAAGCGTGCGGCCGACTGTACACGCAGGGCAAGATCAGGGGCTTCCTGCACCTGTACATCGGCGAAGAGGCCATCGCCACCGGCGCAATCTCCGCGCTCGAAAAGAAGGACTACGTGGTGAGCCACTACCGCGACCACGGCCACGCCCTCGCCAAGGGCATGGACCCCAACGTGGTCATGGCCGAGCTGTGCGGCAAGGCAACCGGCAGCAGCTCGGGCAAGGGCGGCTCGATGCACCTGTTCGACGCGGAGACCAACTTCATGGGCGGATACGCCATCGTCGGCGGCCAGCTCCCCATCGCCACCGGACTCGCGCTGGCGAGCAAGCTGCGGGGCGACGACCGGGTCACGATGTGCTTCTTCGGCGACGGCGCAGTCAACCAGGGCGAGTTCCACGAGTCGCTGAACCTGGCCTCCCTCTGGAAGCTGCCGGTGATCTTCTTCCTCGAAAACAACCTGTACGGCATGGGCACCCACGTGGAGTTCACCCACGCCGGCGGCCAGGACATCTACCTTGCCGCCGAGCACTACCGGATCCCCGCCGCGCAGATCGACGGCATGGACGTGCTCGCCGTCCGCGACGCCACCACCGAGGCCATCAGGAGCGTGCGTGACGGCAAGGGGCCGGTCTTCCTCGAGGCCATGACCTACAGGTTCCGCGGCCACTCGATGTCCGACCCGTCCGCCTACCGCGCCTCGCTCGAGGTCGACCAGTGGCGCACGCGCGACCCCATCGACTCGTTCAAAGCCATGTCGCTCAGCGAGGATCTGGTCACCTCGCAGGAGATCATAGCCATCGACCAAGAGGTCGAGGCCGCCGTCCAGGAGGCGGTGCGGTTCGCCGACGACAGCCCCGCTCCCGACCTCCCCTCGCGGTTCGACCACGTCTACGCCTGAAAATCCCTTCCCCCTCGCACGGGGGAGGTGCTACCTGAGAGTCCCTTCCTCCTCGCAGGGGGAAGGTTAGGATGGGGGTGAACAGGAGCCGCCCATGTCTCAACTGACGATGCGTGAAGCCATTTCCAGGGGCCTGCGCGAGGCCCTCGAAAACAACGACGTATTCCTGATGGGCGAGGACATAGGCGCTTACGGCGGTGCCTACGCCGTGACCAGGGGTTTCCTGGAGGAGTACGGCGCAGAGCGAATAAGGGACACCCCCATATCGGAGGCGGTGTTCATGGGGGCGGCCGTCGGCGCGGCCATGGCCGGCATGAGACCGATAGTGGAGATGATGACCATCAACTTCACGCTCCTCGCCATGGACCAGATTGTCAATCACGCCGCCAAGCTGCGATACATGTCCGACGGCCAGTTCCGGGTGCCCCTGGTAATCCGCACGGTCACGGGCGGGGGCGCCCAGCTCGCCGCGACCCACTCCCAGAGTTTCGAGGGCTGGTATGCCTCGGTGCCCGGCCTCAAGGTGGCCGTCCCCTCGACGCCGGGCGACGCCCTCGGCCTGCTCGCCACCTCGGTCGCGGACGACAACCCGGTCCTCTTCGCCGAACACGCACTGCTCTACGGCATGCGCGGCGAAGTGCCGGACGAGCGCTACAGCGTGCCGTTCGGCCAGGCCAACGTAGTCAGGCCCGGCGCGGACGTGACGCTGGTGGCCTACTCTCGAATGGTGCACGTGGCCCTCGAGGCGGCGGAGGCGCTGAAGACGACCAAAGGCGTCGACGCGGAGGTCATCGACCTGCGGACGCTGCGCCCGCTCGACACCGAGACGGTGGTCGAGTCGGTGAAGCGGACCAACCGCGCGGTGGTCGTGGAGGAGGCCTGGCGCACCGGCGGATTCGCCGCCGAGGTCGCCAGCAGCATACAGGAAGAAGCGTTCGACTATCTCGACGGCCCGGTGGCCCGCGTCGGCGGCGACGACGTTCCGGCGCCATACGCCAGCGCGCTCGAAGCAGCCTCCATTCCCAACGCGCAGCGCGTGGTCGAGGCAATCGAGAGACACTTCGGCATCTAGCCGGCGAACTCCCTTTCCGAAAAATCCCATCCCCCTGCGAAGGGGAAGGTCCCGATAAGTCCCTTCCCCCTTGATGGGGGAAGGTTAGGATGGGGGTGAATCCCAGGTTGCCGGATAGGCTCATGGATGCTCGACCACGCTATAGTTCGGATTTGTCTTTTACTTTTCACAAAACGTATCCCCTACTTGCTAGAATGACGCGAAACCATGCCGCTAACATACGCTGAAGATGTCGCGGTCGGCATACCAAAATCCGGCCGCGGATAGACAGCATACACACCTGAAGGGAGCGTCAATGACTACCGAGTTGACCATGCCGCAGATGGGCTATGACATGCAGGAAGGCGTCATAGTCCGCTGGCTGAAGGCCGAGGGAGACACAGTACGAGCCGGCGAGCCTATAGCCGAAATCGAGACAGACAAGGCCGTGGTCGAGTTTGAAGCCTACACCGACGGCATTCTCCAGAAGATCCTGGTATCGGAAGGCTACACCGTGCCGGTCGGCCAGCCCATCGCCATTATTGGCCTTCACGCGACCGCGCCCGAAGGGCACGCGATCGAGGCTATGAACGGCCCCTCCACGCCGCTCGTCGTGTCCGCGCCCGAGCCCGAGAGCGCACCGGAGCCGGAGAGTACACCCGAGCCAGAGCCGGAGCCCGAACCGGCGGCCCCCGAACCCACGGCCTCCGCAAGCCTCTTCGTGCGCGCCTCACCCATGGCCCGGCGGCTCGCCAACCAGCGCGGCATCGACCTGTCCCAAGTCGAGGGAACCGGCCCGGGCGGCAGGGTCACAAGGGTCGACGTTCTGAACTACAACACGGAACCGGAGCCTGAGCCGGAACCCGTCGCTGAGATCGAGCCTGAGCCGATGGCTGAAACCGAGCCAGAGCCTGTCGCAGAGATTGAGCCGGAACCGGAGGCCGCGCCCGAACCCGTCGCCGAAATCGAACCAGAGCCGGAACCTGAGCCTGAGCCCGAACCCGTCGCCAAGATCGAGCCGGAACCGGAACTAGAGCCTGAGCACGAACCCGTCGCAGAGATCGAATCGGAGCCGGAACCTGAGGCCGAACCCGAACCCGTCGCCGAGGTTGAGCCCGAGCCTGAGCAGAGGGAGAACCTGGTGCCCCTGACCCGCATGAGGCAGCAGATCGCCCGCGTAACCGTCCGCAGCAAGCAGGAAAAGCCCCACTTCTACGTGGCCGCGGATATCGACATGACCGAGGCCATGCGGCTTCGCCGGCAGATCAACGCGGCGATGGAGGGGTCCGGCGTGCGCGTAACGGTGAACGACATGATCGTGAAGGCCTGCGTCGAAGCCCTCAAGGCGTATCCCATGTTCAATGCCTACTACACCGACGAGGGCATCGAGCTAAACGACAGCATCAACGTGGGCATCGCGATGGCCCAGGAAGAAGGCCTGCTGGTCCCCGCCATCATGGACTGCGGGAACAAGACGCTGGGCCAACTCGCCTCCGCGAGCCGGGACCTGGCGGACCGCGCCAACAGCGGCGCGCTCACCGCGCAGGAGTACAGCGGCGGCACCTTCGCCGTGAGCAATCTGGGCATGTTCGACGTGTCGAGCTTCGTCGCAATCATCCATCCACCGGCAAGCGCCGTGCTCGCGGTGGGAACCGTCGCCAAGCGCCCAGTGGTGCGCGACGACGAGCTGGCGGTGGCCGAAGTGATGACGGCCACGCTCTCCGCCGACCACCGCGTGGTCGACGGCGCGGAGGGCGCCCGCTTCCTCATCGACATCAAGCAGCGGCTGGAGAATCCCATCAGCCTGATACTGTAGAACGACTCGCCGAACCACAAGGGGCGCGTCGCGGCAGGACTGTTCGCCTCGACGCGCCGAACGCGGGCTCCCGGCGCTCCGGCAGTGTTCCGGCGCCGGGAGTCGCTACCACTGAGGACTTTCGGAGTGACCTACGTTACCGGCGCCAACGTCTACCTCGTGACACGACCCTCCGTCGACTGGCAGGTAGTCGCGGAATTCCTGGACGACGAGCGCCTTCCGCCGCTCACCGAGAGCATACGCGCGGGGAGCGACGATGCCCTGGCCGCGATCGAGGTTTCGGCGCGGCTGTGCTACATGAGCTACGGACGGGGGCGCAGACACATCGAGGATTTCATCCTCAACCTGCTGTCGTCGAGCGACGGCAGCGTGTTCGAACACGTCAACTACGGCTTCGTGTTCACGGGCGTGTCCCGCAGCCTGACGCACGAACTCGTCAGGCACCGTGCGGGGTTCGCCTACAGCCAACGCTCGCAGCGCTACGTCGACGAGACCGATGCGTCGTTCGTGGTGCCGCCCGCGCTCGCCGCGAACGACACCGATACCGAGGAGGGGCGACGCCTGCTCGAGACCGCGCTTGAGGCGGCCGCGTCCAGCTACGCCGATCTGAACCGGGCGCTGGACGCCATGCTGCCGCGCTCGTCCTTCTCATCCAACACGGACCGCAGAAAGGCCGTACGCCAGGCGGCGCGCGCGGTTCTGCCCAACGCGACCGAGACCAAGATATTCGTGACCGCAAACGTGCGGGCGTGGCGTCACTTCATCGAGCTGCGCGCCGCTCCCTTCGCCGACTGGGAGATAAGGGAGTTGGCCCTCAAGGTGTTGCGGGTCTTGCAGGATGAGGCGCCGCTGCTTTTCGGCGACTTCACTATCGAATCGCTGCCGGACGGCACCGAGACCGCTCGACCCAAGTACTCGAAAGTCTAGGGTGCTTGTGGTCACGTGGTCGAGACAAGCAGAAGCAAAAGTTAGGGGCGGGTCCGTGACCCGCCCCTTTGCACACGTCGACACTGACCGGCCGGGGCTGTTCCCCAACCTCTGGGAAATTACTTCTCGATGGGCGCTCCCACGATGCTACCCCACTCAGTCCAGGAGCCGTCGTAGTTGCGCACGTCGTCGAAGCCCAGAATCTCCGACAGCACAAACCAGGTGTGCGAAGACCTCTCCCCGATGCGGCAGTAGGCTATCGTCTCGCGGCTGCCGTCGATGCCCTGCGCGCCGTAAAGCTCTCTCAGCGCATCAGCAGACTTGAAAGTGCCGTCCTCATCGACCGCGGACGCCCACGGGATGTTCGAAGCGCCGGGGATGTGTCCGCCGCGCTGCGAGCCCTCCTGTGGCAGGTTGGGCGGAGCCAGGAGCGCGCCGCTGAACTCGTCGGGCGACCGGACGTCCACCAGGGCTATGTTGCCCTCGTTCGTCGCTGCGAGCACGTAGTCGCGGTAGGCGCGAATGTCCTCGTTGGGATCAGAAGCGGAGTAGCTCGTCACCTCGTAGCTTGCCACATCCGTCGTGAGCGGGCGTCCGTCGGACTCCCAGCGGGCGCGGCCGCCGTTCATCAGGCGAACGTCTCCATGACCGTAATAGGTGAGCTGCCAGTACGCCCAAGCGGCAAACCAGTTGTTGTTGTCGCCGTAGAGCACCACCGTCGTGTCGTTGCCAATCCCCGACTCGCCGAGCAGCTTTTCCAATTCGTCCTTGCTTATGAGATCGCGCCGCACTGTCTGTTGCAGCTGCGTCTGCCAGTTCCAACCAACCGCTCCGGCGATATGCCCTTGCTCGTACGCAACGGTGTCCACGTCCACTTCGACGAGACGCACGTTGGCGTCACCGCCGTGGTCGGCGACCCACTGCGTGCTAACCAGGGACTGGGAGTCGGGATAATCGGCCATTTACACACCTCCAGTACTACATTGGGCCCTGTACTTCCGACATCGCATAGTATATACGAATCGGCGCAGTTTGTATTGTGGATGCGAAACGCACACCTGTCCCTATTGGCCGGCCCGTTTGGAGGGCCGGCCCGCCGCCTTGACAATCCCTTCCGCCGCCAGTTAACTGTGTCCATCACGAAACATCCGGGAGAGGTTTCGCCGCGCCCGCTCGCAATGGAGCGGCGCCACGGTCGAGTCACTGAACAGAGGAGGACGCCCCCATGAAGAAAGTGCTGATAACGGGGATGAGCGGGCTGATCGGCGGCCTGTTGAAGGATCACCTGCTGGAGGCGGGCGGGTACGAGCTGACCGCGCTCAACCGTCGCCCTGTAGATGGCATACCAACTGTACAGGCGGACATCGCCGATCTGGACGCGATTCGTCCGGCCTTCGAGGGCCAGGAGGTCGTGGTACACCTAGCGGCCTATCTCGGATCACAGGACTGGGAAGGCCAGCACTCCGGAAACGTCCTGGGCACGTACAACGTCTTCGAAGCCGCGCGGGAGGCCGGCGCCAAGCGTGTTGTGTTCGCGTCCAGCGGCAATGCGATACGTGGATACGAGCGTGTGCCTCCCTACTCGCACATAGCGGCCGGCGAGTACAACAAGGTGCCGCCCGATTTCCGCAGGCTCACCCACCACGACGTCCGCCCGGAGGCACTGTACGGGGCGGCCAAGGTCTGGGGCGAGGCGCTCGCGCGCCACTTCGCGGACGAGTACGGTATGAGCATGATATGCGTTCGCATCGGATCGGTGACTACCGGCAACCGGCCGCGCACGACGCGCGAAAACGCCATCTATCTCAGCCACCGCGACGTGTCTACTCATCTGAAGGCGTGCATAGACGCACCCTACGACCTCGACTTCGACATCTTCTTCGCGGTCTCGAACAACAGGTGGAACTACCGGGACCTCTCCCACGCCAAAGAGGTGCTCGGCTGGGAACCCGAAGAGACGGCCGACGACAAGCTCTTCACGGGCTGAACTCAGTTACATGACAGCCAGGCGGTTCACGCCGAAGGTTGGGGCGGCGCCGCTGCCACGTCGGTCCCAGCATCCGGCAGCGCCCGCCCGCTGGGGCGTGGGGAGACGTCGCCGGTGTCGTGCCTGAACATGAACATCGCCGGGATTATGGCTAAGAGGCACACCGCCATGGCTATCAGGAAGAAGCTGCTGAACAGGCTAAGCCCCGCGTCTGTCATCTGAGCGCCGAAGCGTTCCTGCGCCTGGGCCGCCGTCTCTCCCGCCATCGGCATAATGGGAATGCCCGCAATGAGGTCTTGGAACCTACCGGCTCCCCAGGCGGCAAGTGCCGCAAGCCCCATGGTCATGCCCACTATTCGCATAGCCGTGACAAGGCTCGCGGCCGCACCGCGTATCTCGGGGGGAGCCGGGTTGGTTGCGGCTAGCGCGATAGGCGCTATGACCAGCCCGAAGCCGAAGCCGGCGGTTGCCAGCGATATCGTCAACTGCGGCTCCCCTACGCTTAGCGTCCAGTCGCTCATCAGCCAGTAGCCCAACGCGCAAAACGCCAGCCCGGCCACGGTTGGAATCCGGTATCCGAATCGTCCACACATGACGCCGCCGAGTACAGCGCCTACAGGCATGGCCGCCGTCATGCGCATCAGCCGGAGTCCGCCCTCCAGTGGCGTCGTCTGAAGCACGGTGCTCGCCATGAGAGGCACTGTCACCATGCCTATTATGAGAGATCCCCCAACGAGAAGGTGCGTTATGTTGGCCGCGCCTATAGCCGCGCGCCTGAACATGGCCAGCGGTATGAGAGGATAGTCTGTGCGCCCCTGCCGGATCACGAACAGTACCAGGGCCATCCCGGAGCCCACGAGGTACGCGACCATCAGCGCGTCCGGTGTGCCTATGCGGGCAAGGCCCAGCGTCACGGCGCCGAGTGCGACCGCGAGCAGAGCGCCGCCGGCGTAGTCGATCCGTCCCGGGAACAACGGGCTGGGCCGTACCAGCCAGAACAGCAGCACTATCGTAAGCACGCACAGGGGTATGTTCACCCAGAAGATCCACTGCCATTCCAGATAGCGCGCGATCAGGCCGCCCCACAGCGGGCCGATGACTCCTCCCGCCTCGGCCGAGGCGCCTACGATTCCGAGAGGAAGCCCGCGGTGCTCCGGCGGAAACAGGTCGCCTACGATCGCTATGGAAATCGGCACGAGTGCTCCGGCGCCCACGGCCTGCAGCACGCGCATGGCG
Source organism: Dehalococcoidia bacterium (assembly GCA_034422735.1). Taxonomy (GTDB): domain Bacteria; phylum Chloroflexota; class Dehalococcoidia; order Lucifugimonadales; family CATOSD01; genus CATOSD01. The sequence goes on from DAOUJL010000039.1 coordinate 12,906, forward strand.
ACGAGCCATGACAGTTCGGTGGTGAGCGCCACAGCCGCGGACCCTGCCATGAATATCAGTGTGCAAGCGATATAAGCGCAGCGATGCCCGACTACGTCCGACACCCGGCCAATCAGGGGCATGGCCGACACGTAGCCCAGCAGATAGCCGGTGATTATCCAACTCGCCTGGTCGACGTCCTTGACCACGTCGACCTTCATAAACGTCATTATCTGGGGAAGCACCGTCACTACCACGGTCTGGTCGTCGGCGGCGATGAACACGCCAAAGCAGATGGGTATGAGGGCGACGTAGGGAGCGAATCGCCTTGGGGCAGCCTGCTCGCCGGATGGACTTCGGGACAACAAAAGGCGTCGGACCTATAGCGGCGGCTCAATCTCGGGAGGCTCGTTGAATCCCGACAGGGTTATCTCGCGAACCGTGCCAGGCGGCTCTCCCGGAGTTATCCGTCCCTCCATCTTAACGCTGAGCATAAGGTATGTGGCGGCATCCAGCGTCAGTTCCACCGATACCCAGTCGTCCTCGTCGTCCGACCTTATGGTCTGGCCGAAGATTGACCCGAGTACTTGGGGAGGTATCTTCCCAGCCACACGCCACCCTGACCCGTTGCTCTCCAGGAGAATCGGATCTGAGATGTTACTGACTATGTTGGTGATTCCCCTTTCAGGGCTGAAGAATGCGATGGGATTGATCTCAGCGGGCACCCTCTCCCAGGCACCGGAAAAGGGGTTGGTCATAAAGTTGTCCGGGCCGATGGAAATGAAGTTGGCTTTTATGTATATGTTGCCGCCGAACACTCCTCCGAACTCCACCACCAACCTGTCCGGCTTGACCACGTCACCCTTCGCGTCCTGTATCATCAGCACGTCCAGCATCGGAGTACCGCCTTCGGGGTGCGCCAGTACGAAGTGGAACGAGTCGATCTCACCCAACGCCTGCGACGCCTGGCGAACCAGCGCCGCCGGGTCGACCGGGGTAGGAGTGGGAGTGGGCGGCGGACCTTGCTCGCCGCAGCCTGAAATGGCCACGGCCATAACGAGCAACACCACCCCGATGATGGTTTTGAGAAAAACTCGCATAATCCACCGGCACAGTTGGAACTACGTTTCCCACGCCGCAGTCTAGCACAGGCCGGAGTTGGTTGCTAAGCGGAAGGCAGACGGCGGAAACCGAAAAGGCCCCGCCTGGTCCAGGCGGGGCCTCTCCCCTAAGTGTCTACTTGCCGTTCGAAGCCTTGGCTAGCCGCGGCGCCCCCTGATAACCTGGGCTACCACCACTGCCGAGCCTCCCGCCAGCAGCGCGATCGCGGCAATCAGCGCCATCTGCCCCAGCATCGACGCTGCAGGCTCGCCAACCGGGGGCAATACCGGCGTTGGCGTCGGCGTCGGCTCGGGCGTCGGTGTCGGCTCGGGCGGTCTGGGCGTCTCCACCGAGAAGGTAGCCAGACCCTGTGCCGCCGCGTAAGCCTGGTTGGCGCCGCCGAGGCCGGTTGCGCTCACGCCGTTGAGAGCGGAGCCGAGCTGTCCGGTTACGCTGCTCATAACGCTCTTTGCGACCTGTAGGTCCGATGCGCCCATCGCGGTTTCGGCGCTCGCCTTGGCTTCCGTCGCCCACTCGCTGACGTTGTTAACTGCCGTCGCCACCGCTCCGGCGCCTTCGTACTCTGCCAGAGCGGCGCTGGCGGTCTCAGCCTCAGTCAGTACACCGTCGTCGATGATGTCAATGGCCATCTGCGCGTAGGTGTTCAGGTCTTCGGTGGAACCGGCAGCTCTTGCCTTCTCCGCGGCCTCGAGTGCCGCCATAACCTGCGCCCTGAGCTTGGCCACAGACCCGCCCTCGGCCTCCACGACCAGCATTCGCGCGAGAGCAAGATTGCCTTCGCCCGCGAAGTAACCGATGTAAGGGACTTCCGCGCTGGGGTCAGTCACATCGGGCGCAGACTCCACGGTAATCGCGAATCCGCCGTAGCTCGCCAGCAGATTTTCGCCCGTGCTCGAGACGTAGGTGTGAGAAACGCTACCGTCCAGAGCCACCGTGAGAGCGCCCACGTTTGCTTTGACGGATTCGTCATCCGAAATGAGCCATGCGACCAGGTACGAGCCCTCAGCGGGCTGGGATAGCCCTTCCAGGGTGACCGTGAGCACGTCGCCCAGTGTATTGCCGTCTGATACGACCGCTGTGCCTTTTACGTTGCCGGCGTGGCCATCGGCCTGCACCAGCGCGGCCGGAACGGAAAATAACAGAATGAGAGCGAAGAAAACCGCAAGCTTGAATTTTGCCATGAAGAGTCTCTCTCCTCCCTTACCGAAAGAGTGTAGCGGCGTGCGCCTACATAACCCTACCACAAGCCAAAGGCTAAGCATAGGCCTTTAGGGGCAATTTACGGCAAAATCCTACCACATGCGCACCCCGAACGCAGCCGCCCGCGCCCTCCTCAACCGGAAGGCGCCGCCTTTTTCGCAGACGTTGGCCGCGTGGGCCGGCGGGCGAGCAGCACCAACACCATAGACACGATGGTCGCCGCCGAAAAGGCGAGGAACGCTATTTCGTAGCTCTCCGTCCGGTCGAACACGAACCCCGATATGACGGGGCCAATGATGATGCCCGTCATCTGTATGCTGCTCCGAAACCCCTGTATCGTGCCGTACGAGCGCCGTCCGAAGTACTCCGCGAACAGGGCCTGCGGCAGCACGGATATGCCGCCCTGGGCCGCCGCGTAGACCAGCAGAGCGGGCAGCGCGCCCGGTATGTCCGTCGCCCGCGCCATCAGCACGATGGCGACAGTCATCAGAACCAGAGATACAGCCATCACGTAGCGCTTGTTTACATAGTCGCCCAGCGCGCCGAGCCCCAGTCTGCCCGGAATACTCATCCAGCCCGCGGAGCCGGCGAGGAAGGCGGCGAAGACGGGCGACGCGCCCAGCCCCTCGAAGTAGGGCACAAGGTGCAGCCCGACGCCTCCACTTACGAGCGACCTCGCGGCGATGGACAGCGTGAGATACCAGAAGCTGGACGTGCTCATCGCTTCCCGCGCCGAAAAGTCTGCGGACAGATCGGGCTGCACGATTCGCGCGCGGCCCGAACCGTCGACCTGCCGCCTGGGCGCGTCGCCGTCCGGCATGTAGCCGTAAGGCTCGGGGCGGTGCCGCATGACCAGACCAATGGGCGTACCGAGCACGAAGACGAACACGCCCACCATCAACGCCGCCGTGCTCCAGCCGTATCGCTCGACGAGCCAGCCAAGCACCGGCACGAATAGCCCTCCCAGCCCGACGCCGGACCACATGATGCCGAAAGCCAGGCCGCGTTTGCGGTTGAACCAGTTGGCGACGGCCGTGGTCATGGGCATGCCCATGCCGATGCTGTTGCCGAGCGAAATGAGGAGCACGTATACGAGCACGAAGTCGAGGAAGTTGTCGACCCGGCTGAAGAGAACGTAACCCAGGGCCATTATGGGGACGCCGATGAAGATGAGCCGCCGCGGGCCAAGCCTGTCTACTAGCCAGCCCTCCACCGGACCGAATAGCCCGGACTCGAGCCGGGCCAGGGAGAAGGCTACTGAAATCTGTGTGCGGTTCCAGCCGAACTGGTTCTGGAGCGGGATGATGAAGTTGCCGAATCCGTGAAAATTGACACCCGCGGAAAAGGCCATGCCGAGCCCGCCCGCTAGCACAATCCACCAGCCGTAGAAGATGGGCCTGCGACCTCCGCGCGCGGTCCGGGGCGGCGGAGGTGATGTCTGACGGCGCGCGCCGCTCTTGAGGCGGCCGAATATGTTCACGCGACGCAGTCTCTCATTCTTTCTGTCCCCTTAGACGGTCCCGATGCCCCTTGGGAAAACGCGCCGCCGATTCTATACCACTCGTCCGAGTGTGGCTATCTGTCAAGCGGGTGCGACCCTCCGCCCGACCCCGCCCCGCTAGGCTCGCCTGAGAGCACGGACTCGCTTAACGAGCGCGGGCAGCGACTCGGCAGTCGAGCTTTGCAACGCGACGTCCGCCAGCGGTGTAAGCGGGGTGTCGTTGGGATTCGCCTCGATCAGCAGCCCGCCGTATGCCTTGACCGTCTCGGGGAAGCTCGCGGCAGGGTACACCGTCGCCGACGTTCCTGCCACGATGATGCAGTCGCATCTTTCAGTCTCCGCAAAGCAGCGGGCGAGCACGCTGCGCGGTATCGGCTCACCGAACATTACAGTGTCGGACTTGACTATAGCGCCGCACTTGGGGCAGTCCGGTCGACCCTCGTGCATCTCCTCGAACTGCCGCCGGGTCCAGCGCGCCTCGCACGCGATGCACCGCATCTTGGTCCGGTTGCCGTGTATCTCGGTGACGTGTCGTGAGCCAGCCACGTTGTGCAAATCATCCACATTTTGCGTGATGATCATGCGCAGCACCCCAACCGCCTCCAACTCCGCCAAGGCGTAGTGGCCGGGGTTGGGCGACGCAGTCTCTATTGCCGCTCGAAAGTGGCTGCGCTCCGGGCCGGATTCCAGCTCACGCTGCCTTCGCATGTAGCCCGCCGGATCTGCCAGGAACTCCTGGTAGCCCGTCATGCTCGGCTCGCCGATGCGCGTCCACAACCCGCCCTCCCCCCTGAAAGTGGGGATACCGCTTTCGACTGAGAGACCTGCGCCGGTGAGAGCGACCACGTAGGTCGACTCCACTATCAACCTGGCTGCCGTGTCGATAGCGTGCTCGAGGTGTTCGTCCATTGGGTTACCTCCTGCAAGTTGTCCGGGTCGGGCATCACTCGAGCGATACGCGCCCCCGCTCGACGACGAACCTGGTTGTTCCGGCGAGAAACCGCGACTCTATCGACCCACGGTCGGCGGTGCTGATTACGCACTGCTCATAGCCGGATATGACCTCCAGCACGTGCGCGCGGCGCGCGGCGTCCAGTTCCGACAGCACGTCGTCGAGCAGCAGCACAGGCTGCTGGCCGCGCCGCTCTGCAATAAGAGCGGCCTCCGCGAGCTTGATGGCGAGCGCCGCGGTGCGCACCTGGCCGCGTGAGGCGTAGGACGCGGCGCGGGCGCCACCGGTCAGCACCAGCACGTCGTCACGGTGCGGCCCCGCGAGCGTGACGCCCTGGGCAATCTCCCGGTCGAGCCGCTCGGCGATGGCGCGTCGAAAAGCACCGGCGAAAGCTTCGGTCCCGTCGTCGCAACCCCCGTCTACGCTGGGACGGTACATCAGGTGAAGACACTCGGCCCCGCCGGAAAGCTCCTTGTGCACCGGGCGCGCAAGCCGTGAAAGGTCCTGTAACGCGCTGCCGCGTGCCTGTGTAACGCGCTGCCCTTCGGAAACCAGTTGCTGATTCCAGAAGTCCAGTTCGTCGGGGCGCGAGTTACCGAGGCGAACCATTCGCAGCAGCCGGTTTCGCTGCCGCACGATGTTCTGGTATCGCTGCAAAGATCGCAGGTAGCCGCGATCGAGCTGTGAAATGAGAATGTCGAGGTAGCGCCTGCGCCCGGAGGGAGGGCCGTAGACGAACTCGAGGTCGCTTGCGGTGAACAGCACCGCGTTAAGTTGGCCCACCAGTTCGGAGGCGCGCCGGTCCACGCCATTGACCCGGTAGCGTTTCTGAAGCGGCCCCTCCCCCATTGGGCCGGCCAGATCGCCGGCATCGGTCGCGAGCTGCGGCGGAAGGCGCGCGAGGTCGATCTGCACGCGCAGGGACTCGGCTCCACGTACGAGCCTGGCCGACACCCGCGTGTGCGTCACGTCACCCCAGGGTTGCTGGCGCACTAGCTCCCTGTCCGAGGCGGCGCGAGGGGATTTGGCGATGGCCAGCAGATACACCGCCTCCAACAGGTTGCTCTTGCCCTGGCCGTTCGCGCCGGATACGAGCGCCATCCCGGGACCGAGCGGCAGTTCAAGGCGCTCGTAGTTTCGGTAGTTTACAAGGTCCAGGTGTTCGATATAGATCGTGCGACCTCGGCCCGCCCATTTCTGTCCTGGCCGCCGGGCAATCACTCAACGTTCGCCTGGCGCATACGGCCTGTCTTCAGACGTCGTCTTCCGGGAATCCTATGTCGGCCAGGGCCAGGAACTCATCCTCGTCGACCACCCTCACGCCCAGTTCCTGCGCGTCCTGAAGCTTGGAGCCGGCGTCCTGACCCGCGATCAGGTAGTCGGTGCGGCGGCTGACGCTGCCACTGACGGCGCCGCCCAGTTCCTTAACTCTGCCCTCGATCTGGGCGCGGCTAAAGCTCTGAAGCCTGCCAGTCACCACGAAACGCAGGCCCTTGAACGGTTGCACCGACGGTTCGGCAGGGGCGTCGTCGGCAAGGCGCACGCCAGCGGCGCGCAGCTTTTCGATGACGCGCAGGTTGCCCTCAGCGCCGAAGTATGCCGCCACGTTATCGGCGATCTTCGGTCCTATGGTAGGCACCGACTCTAAGTCCTCCTGGGTCGCGGCGCTCAGCGCATCGATAGCCGGGAAGTGCCGGGCGAGGAGCTCGGCCACCTCGGAGCCGACATGCCGAATACCGAGCGCCGAGACGAGGCGTGCGAGCGGGCGCTGCTTGCTTCGCTCCACCGCCGCCAACAGGTTCGTGACACTCTTCTCGGCCATGCGGTCGAGCTCCAGTAGCGCATCCTTATCCAGAGTGTAAAGATCGGCTACGTCGGCGACCATGCCCTGCTCAACCAGCAACTGCACCTGCTTGCCGCCCAGACCCTCGATGTCCATGGCGCCTTTGCTCACGAAGTGTTCCAGCGAGCGGACGAGCTGCTCCGAGCACGAGGCGTTGATGCAGTAGGACATGGCCTCATCTTCCGATCGTGCCACGGGCTGGCCGCACTTGGGACAGTCGAGAGGAAACTCAGCCTTAACTTCATCTCCATTTCTGCGGTCTGCGATGGCGGCGACTATCTGGGGAATCACCTCGCCGGCGCGCTCAACTATCACCCAGTCGCCTATGCGCAGGTCCTTGGTGCGCACATAGTCCTCGTTGTGTAGCGTTGCCTGCTTGACCGTGGCGCCGTTGATGTCCACGGGTTCGAGCACGGCGTAGGGGTTGATGCTGCCCGTGCGGCCCACGTTGAAGCGCACGTCGAGCAGACGAGTCACCGACTGCGTGGCAGGGAACTTGTAGGCTACGGCCCAGCGCGGCTCGCGGCCTACGACACCCAGGTGGATCTGGTAGTCGAAGCGATTGACCTTAACAACGACGCCGTCGGCGGCGACGTCCAGCTCCTCGGCCTGCTCGACCCACTGCCGATAGTAGTCCACAACCTGCTGGGGCGTGGACACCAGTCGGTTGTGATCACTCACCTTGAAACCCAGTTCCCTGAGGAATTTCAGGGTGTCCCAGTGAGTGTCGGGGGCGCCGCCAGGATCCGTGTCGCCGAGCGAGTAGACGAATATATCCAGCGGACGGGTGGCGGTCGCGCGCGGGTCTAGCTGGCGCAGCGAACCGGCCGCGGTGTTCCGCGGGTTGGCATAGGCGGATTCCCCCCGGACGACGCGCTCTTCGTTGAACTTGGAGAACAGAGACTTGGGGAAGTACACCTCACCGCGCACCTCCAAATGTGAGGGATGGTGCCCACTCAACAGCCGAAGCGGTATGCTCCTTATGGTGCGCAGGTTCGAGGTCACGTTTTCGCCTACCAGCCCGTTTCCCCGAGTGGAACCCTGGACGAACCGACCGTTCTCGTAAGTAAGCGCCACGGCGAGGCCGTCAAACTTCAGTTCACACACCAACTCGAAGTCGTCTCGCTCCAACAGGGCCGCTACGCGGCGGTGCCAGGCATAGAAATCCTCCTCGTCGAAGGCGTTAGAGAGGCTCAACATCGGCCGGGCGTGCTCCACAGGTTCGAATCCCTCCGCCGGCTCCGCGCCCACACGCTGCGTCGGCGACTCCGGGGTAACGAGGTCCGGGCACTCCCCCTCCAGTTCGCGCAGTTCCCTAATAAGGGCGTCGTACTGACCGTCCGCGATTTCGGGGCGGTCCAGTACGTAGTAGAGATAGTTGTGGTGGTCTATCTGCGTTCGCAACTCCTGAGCTCGCGCCTGTGCGGTGGTCATTGCCATGATGTGCGTCACCCCTGGGCCGGCCCATGGCCACGTTTGCTGCGGGCCGATTCTTGGTCTTTGGGATAAGTATAAGCCATACCCCTCGAACGACGCTTGCTCTAGACTATGCCCCAATTGCTGGATATACTCTTGCCAACACAAAGGACTACTTGGAGAGCCGCATTGCCCCAATCAAGAGAGTACGAAGAGTTCGTTGCGAAGTATCCCCCGCTCAGCGCCATCGGCAACACGCCTATGGTAGGGCTGGACTTGTCCATCGCCGTGGGGGACGCGGCGGTGAGCGCCAAGTGCGAGCACCTGAACCCCGGCGGATCAATTAAGGACCGGCCCGTGCTCAGAATGCTGGTGGAAGCCGTCCTGTCGGGCGAGTTGACCAGAGAGAAGTCCATCATCGACGCTACCTCGGGCAACGCGGGTATCGCCTACGCGATGATAGGCGCTGTGCTCGGCTATAGAGTAACACTGGTGATGCCTGAGAACGCCAGTGAAGAGCGCAAGAAGCGCCTCCTGGCGCACGGGGCGGAGATAATCTACACCGACCCGATGCTTGGGTACGACGAGTCGCTGTACGAGGTGAAGCGGCGCTACGAGCAGTCGCCGGACGCCTACTTCTATTGCGACCAGTACAGCAACCGCTTCAACCCGCAGGCCCACTACGATACCACCGCGGAAGAGATACTCGAGCAGGCGCCCGATATAACGCACCTGGTGGCGGGCGTTGGTACAGGAGGCACCATTTCAGGCGTGGGCAAGCGGCTGAAAGAGCACGATCCCAACGTGCGCGTCATCAGCATCAACCCACCGGAGTGGCCCGGCGTCGAGGGGCTCAAGCCGCTGAGTTCGGGGCACATAATCCCGGAGACGCTGGACTGGTCGGTAGTGGACGAGATGCTGGAAATAGACGTGGATCGCTCTTACGAGATGTCGCGCCGCCTTGCCGCGGCGGGACTGTTCGCCGGCCAGTCTTCGGGGGCATACATCGAGGGCGCATACCAGGTGGCGACGCGGGAGCGCGGCGGCCACGTGGTGACTATCTTCAACGACATTGGCGAGCGCTACTTCAGCACCGGCATGTGGGGCTAGGGAGAAGTCCCAGAGTCGCGGTGCGGGCAAAAGGGTTGAGAACTGTGGTGCGTGACACCTGGGCGATGGCCCGTGTGCGAGCACTCTACTCTGCCGCCTTCCTGGCAACGGTTTTGTGGCTGGCTGCCTGTGGCAATCCTCCACCGCTATCGCCGACGCCCGACGTGCCCGCAACAGTCGAGGCCGCCGTCATTGCGGCGATGCCCGCCTACACACCCAGTCCGGCGCCTGACATAGCTGCCACCGTCGAGGCCGCGGTCGCCGTGGCGCTGTCCGCCGATACACCCTTCCCTACGCCCGACGTGCCCGCAACAGTCGAGGCCGCCATCGCCGCGGCGATGGCGGCCTACACCTCCAGTCCCACCCCCGACACAGCCGCAACAGTCCAGGGCACAGTAGCCGCGGCGATGCCCACCGATACGCCCATTCCCACGCCTGACATCGCCGCTACAGTCGAGGCCGCAGTCAGCGCGGCATTTTCCGCCGACGTGCCCACACCGACGCCGAATGTCGTCGCGACAGTCGAAGCCGCAGTCGCCACGGCTCTGCCGAGGACGCAGCCCGACATCGCCGCTACAGTCGTCGTCGGCGCGCTGGCGACGGTGATCGCGGCTCAACCCACGCCGACACCAGTGCCTACCCAAACACCGACGCCCATTCCAACGCCCACGCCGACAGTGGCGCCAACGCCGATACCTACGCCCCAGCTGGCCGCCCCTCCCGCCCAGGTAGTAGAGAGGAGCAACCTATCGGTGGAGCAAATCGTTGCAAAAGCGAGGCCGAGCGTGCTGAGGATCGTGGGCGACAGTAATGCGGGCTCTGGATTCGTGGTCGATGCCGCAGGCTACGTCCTTACCAACGAGCACGTCGTCGCGGGGCAGTCGCGTCTGACGGCCATATTGGACGACGATACACGGTTGAGAGCCCGAGTGGTTTCCGCGGACGAGCAGCGAGATATCGCCCTGTTGAGGGTCGAAGGCGGCAATAGACTGAAGCCGCTTACATTCGCGACGGCGTTGAAGGAAGGCGAGGACGTCATCGCTCTTGGCTATCCGCTCAACCTTTCGGGCACCATAACGATAACTAGGGGCATAGTGTCCGCGCTCAGATGGTTCGATGGAGTGAAACACGTTCAGACTGACGCGGCCTTCAACCCGGGCAACAGCGGCGGCCCCTTGCTGAATGGCAGGGGAGAGGTCGTTGGAATGAACTCGACTGTCATTCGGAGGATTGAGGGCAGGGATTTCGACGCACAGGGGATCGGGTTCGCAATAACGTACGATGTCCTGGCCGAGCGCCACGCGGAGATGAGATGCAGATCCTCTCCGTCGCGCGTTTCATTAGCCCAAGCCGCAATCACCGAGGTTACTGAGCGCGGGTTCGGCCCCGCGAGCGGCAGGCTGGCCCACGACGATGATAACCTGATACCGCAGGTGGACGCCAAAGTCAGTCTGGCCGACTCCGTGATCGAGGCGACGTTCGTAGACACTCTCTCCGCGCAGAGCCGGAGTTGGAGCCACGGCTTCTTCATTCGGAGAATGGACGAGCAATACCATACGCTGACAATCGCCAGCAACGGCTACTGGTACCATCACCTGAGAAACGTGGGACAGCTGAACGGGGCAGAAGATGTGCAGATAGGGTTCTCGTGCAACATCGCGACGGGCCGAAACGCGCAGAACCACGTTCGGGTGATTGCGCTCGGCGATAGGGGATGGCTGTTCATCAACGGCGACTACGAGGCTGAGTTGGACATGAGCGGCGTTGGCGGGAGTGGCACGGTGAGCCTGATAGGCGTCTGGTTCGACGGACACGAGCATCCGGGGAGCAACACCGTGTACAGGGACTTCATCGTCCGTCCGGTGGACATGCTTCACGGCCCCGAAGACGGAGCGATCAAACAGGGCGGCAACGACCAGATAGACGTTCATCGCACCGAAGCACAAGTGGCCAGTGGCATAATCGAGCTACGCTTGTTCAATCCACTGTTCGTACCGGAGAGCCAGTGGAGCGGCGGGTTCCGTTTCGGAAGCGGCGAGGACGGGGGATTTCACGCGATTGTACTGACCGGCTCTGGGGCGTGGCTTCACGGGCGATACGTCGATAATGAATGGGAGAACCGCGGTGTCGAGCCGTCGGACTCAATCACCACGACCAGGGGCAAGGCCAACCACATTCTCGTGATAGCGCTCGGCGACCGCGGCTATCTGCTCATCAATGACTCGCTGGTCGCGAACCTCGACCTGAGCGACTTGACACACACTGGGCAAGTAGATGCGATCGCATCGCTCTTCGAGGGCCATTCCACGACCGGCGTTTCGACACCATTCGAGAGCTTTACGGTCTGGTCGATACCCGGTCCGGAGTAGCGCGTGTACCAAACCCGCGCGCGCGTCGCCTGTCGCCGTTGGCGAGGCGGGCCGCGCACCCAAGCTTAGACGTCCAGGTTCTTGACCTCGAGCGCGTGGGTCTGGATGAAGTTGCGGCGCGGCGCAACCACATCGCCCATGAGCACCGAGAACACGTTGTCGGCATCGGCGGCGTCCGTGATAGACACCTGCAGCAGCGTGCGCTGTTCCGGGTCCATGGTGGTCTCCCAAAGCTGCTCGGCGTTCATTTCCCCCAGTCCCTTGTAACGCTGGATCGCGACGTTCCGCCGGCCTTTCAACTGTGTGAGAATGCCCTCGCGTTCGCCCTCGCTGTAGGCGTAGTGTTCCTGCCTGCCGCTGGCTATCTTGTACAGAGGCGGCTGGGCAATGTAAAGGTGACCGTGGTTGATGAGCGGCTCCATGTGCCGGAAGAAAAAGGTCAACAGCAGCGTCCTGATATGAGAGCCGTCCACGTCGGCGTCTGTCATGATGATGATGCGGTGGTAGCGCAGCTTGGCGAGATTGATGTCGTCGTCCAGTCCCACGCCTATGGCGGTGATCATGGCCCTGATGGCGTCGTGGCTCAGCATCTTGTCCGCGCGCGCCTTCTCTACGTTCAGGATCTTGCCCCACAGAGGTAGCACGGCTTGCGTCCTGCGGTCCCGGCCCATCTTCGCGGTGCCGCCGGCGGAGTCGCCCTCCACGAGGTAGAGCTCGCACAGTTCGGGATTCTTCTCCGAGCAGTCGGCCAGTTTGCCGGGCAGGCCGCCGCCCTCCATGGCGTTCTTGCGGATGATGAGGTCGCGCGCCTTTCGCGCCGCCTCGCGCGCGCGCTGGGCGGTCAAACACTTTTCGATGATTCGGCGGGCGTCCTGCGGATGGTCTTCCAGGTAGTACTGCACCGCCTCGGCCACCACGCTTTCGACCTGGTTTCGCACCTCGGGGTTGCCGAGCTTGGTCTTAGTCTGTCCCTCGAACTGCGGGTCGGTGAGCTTGACCCCCACCACGGCGGTCAGCCCCTCGCGTGTCTCCTCTCCCGCCAGGTTCGATTCGTTTTCCTTGATCAGATTCTGCTTGCGTCCGTAGTCATTGAGTACGCGGGTCAGCGCCGAGCGGAAGCCGGTCAGGTGCGAGCCGCCGTCTACGGTGTTGATGCAGTTGGCGAACGAGTGGACGAACTCGGTGAAGCTGTCGTTGTACTGGAGAGCGGCCTCGACAATGGTCCCGTCAACCTGCCTCTCCACGTAGATCGGGTCCTTGTGCAGAACATCGCGGCTCTGGTTCAGATTGCGCACGAAGCTGGACATGCCGCCTTCGAAGTAGTAGGTCACCTCGTTCTTGGGCCACCTGTCAGGGTCGAAGTCGCTGCGGAAGTGTATCTCGAGGCCCTTGTTGAGATATGCCATCTCCTTGAAGCGTTGGGCCAGCGTGGAGAACTCGAAGTGGATTAGCTCGAAAATGTCGGCGTCTGCCGCGAAGGTAACACACGTGCCGGTGCGGTCGCGTTCGCCATTGCGCAGGTCGCGAGAGGAAAGATCGGTCATGCGCTCGCCACGGCAGAACTCCTGGCTGAACACCTTGCCGTCTCTGTACACTTCCACTGTGAGCCGGGTAGACAAGGCGTTGACGACCGAAGCGCCAACCCCGTGAAGGCCACCGGACACGGCGTAGGCCTTGCCGCCAAACTTGCCGCCGGCGTGAAGAGTGGTCATCACGGTTTCGACCGCCGATATGCCGGTCGCCGGGTGAATGTCGACGGGAATGCCGCGCCCATCGTCCTCGATGCGTACCTCGCCGTCGGGGGAGATATGGATGTCGACACGAGAGCAGAATCCAGCCATAAACTCGTCGACGCTGTTGTCCACAACCTCGTAGATCAGGTGGTGCAGGCCGCGCTGGTCGGTGCTGCCAATGTACATCCCGGGACGGCGCCTGACGGCCTCCATGCCGCCGAGAACCTGGATGTCGCTTGCCGTGTACCAACTGGACGCGCCGTCGGCGCCGTTGTTGTTGGCGCCGTTACGGTGTTCATTTGCCATAGGGAGCTCCTGGCATGCCTCCGGCCGCAACTCTCATCCCTTGCCGTCGGCTGTTACATCGGGAACGCCGGCCTCGTTGAAGGCCGCGCAGCGAGAAACTAATGTTCTTTATTCATTCCGTTGCTAAGGATAGGACGGTAGTATGAATATCGGTAGAGAGGGGCTGGAAACGTGGTCCAGCGGGCGGATGACAGCGGCTTGAATGTGCCGCTCCAGAAACCCAATTGTATCATCAACATAGGCCCAATTCAATGAAATTCGCGCCAGTGCCGGAAGGGTTCCGCACCATTGCCATGCGACGCATCGCAAATGCGCAGGGAGGCGTCCGCTACACCGCACTTGCCCACTCTGACTTTGACGCTACCTGCCAGAACAGGGACACTGCAACGTGTTTTTGGGTCTCTTTTTTGGCAAAATCGCCAGGCTGTTCGAGCCGGGCAGGGGTTGCGACGCGCCTGTCTCTCAGGGCGCGGCCCATTCTTGATTGCGTCTCAGCGTCCGTGGGCGGCTGCTGGGACGGGCAAAATTGAAGTCTACTGGTCCCTTAAAGCTATTTTCAAGTTAGTCAAAAACGTCGTATAATTTGGGGGCGCCACTTCCGCGCGAGCAGCGAGTGGACGCCCGTCTCTCAAGCACTACCAAAGAGGGAGCGACACGCGCATTGAACTTCGATCCGTTCTACACGACTGTGCCGGTCCTGCTGCTTGCGACGGTGATTGGCTACCTGCTCGGCGCACTGCCCATCGCTGACAGGGTGAGCCGGCGCCGCGGCGTCGATATCTTCTCGGCGGGGACGGGCCTCGCCGGTGCGACCAACGTGCGGCGGCAGGTGGGTAAGCTTCCGAGCGCCATCGTGGTGCTGGGCGACTTCGCGAAGGGGGCGCTCGCCGTGATGGCGGCCGACCTGCTGGGCGTAGAAAAGAGCAGCGTCTGGATTCTGTTGCCGGCGGCGGCGACCATAATCGGCCACTGGAAATCGGTGTTCACCGGATTTCGCGGCGGCGACGCGCTGGTCACGCTCGGCGGCGTCATAATCGCGCTGTTCCCCCTCCAGGGCTTTATCAGCGTGGCCGTCGCTGTCGCGATAGCGCTGGCCGCGCAGAGGCTGCCGTTCTCTTCGCTTCTCAACATCGTCTTCGGCTACCTCACGCTCGCTATCATCAACTACAATTACTTCGTCCCGCTCGGGCATCCTGAGCTGACCCTGGGCGTGGGCGGCCTGTGCGCAATGGTCCTGGCCTACGCTATACGCGGCCACGTGGGCCGGCGCAGGCTGGACGACGACTGGGAAGAATGCGAAGACGCGGGCGCGGCGAACAACCAGCCCGAGAGCCAGAGCTGACCCGGCGGGTCCTAGCCTCCGTCCTCTGACGACAGCTCCTCCCGCGAAAGCAGCAGCAGGTCGAGCAGGTTGCGGTTCACCAGGAACACCGTGTTGCGCACGGGGGTCTTCACGTAGTAGGACAGGTCGTCGCGCTCGAGCACCCTGATGCGCGTGGTGGGGTTGGTCGCTCCACTACTGGTGACAATTCTCACGGACGCGGCGGGGTTATCGAACCGCAGCCCTTCGGCCTCCTCGGCGGTGGCGAACCCCTCCGCGAACAGCAGTTCGACGACCCGCAGCACGGAGTCGACCAGCGCCAGATCCGCGGGCACCTCCCCGGATTCGTCGCGCACCACCCAGTCGGCGCCGGTGAACGTGAGGTCGAACCGCTCGTCCGCATACTCGAAGGTCAAGGTCTCGATCTCGGACCTGGGGATGTTCAGTATCACGGGGTCGAGCCAGCCATCGGGCAGGGAGTCGAAAATGTCGCCGGCCGAAATCGGGCTTGGACAGGGTATGCCGTACACCTCGTCGTTGCCGAAGCGCCGCACGTAGCAGAGGCCTACGTCCGGGCTCCAGGTGCCTACCAGCAGCTTCTCCTGCTCGAAATCGCCCAGGAAGAACGACACCACGGTGGCGTTGTCGTCGGCAACGCCCATGCGCGCGTGGTTATCGGGGTTCATGGCAATGAGTTGCGCAATGTTCTCGATGTCGGACACGGCCTGCCACAGTGCTTCGAGCTTGGGCTGGAACACATCCTGGCCGTTGACTTTCCAGGGCGCCCCCTCGCCGCGCCGCTTCAGCGTCGCCTCCAAGCCGTCCTGCGGCGTGGAGATTCTCACCTCGTTTATCACATCCTGGGATATGGGCAGCAGACCCGATAGCACCACTTCCTCCGGCTCGGACGTAACGACGCGCACGACGAGGCCCGCGACCGCGATCGCGACGAGAAGGGCCAGCACCGCGATCAACTGCCTGCTATTCATCGTCCCACGTCCTTTGGGAGATGTTTCTGCGCCGCAGGAACTGGGCCAACCCGATCACGATGAACAGCACGGGCACGCCGGCGACGTTGGCGTATTGCACCACGTTGCGGTGGAGATCGGAGCTGTACAGTAGCTGGCGCGAGGTGATGACTTTGGAGCGGAGATCCGCCAGGATGTCCTCCTGGGCCAGCCAGTCCACCAGGTTCAGCGCCAGGCCGAGGTTCTCCTGGTACCGGGAGGATACCGTGTCGCCTATCCAGTCGGAGTCGCCCAGCACCACCAGTCGCATCTCGCCGGCCGGGGCCGGTCGGGTGACGGCGACTCCCATCTGGGCGCGGAACAGGTCGCCCGGCGAGACTGTCGCGAGCGCCTGCGAGTTGGGGCTGACGTCCGGGCTGTTGCGGTAGTTCAGGTCTATGGCGCCAGAGTCCGATGTCTCGAGCAGCAGGATACGCTCGTGGGGCCAGTCGGTGAGGAAGCCAACACTGCTCGCCCAGGGGAGCACGACGGACTCCACGTCTCCCGCTACTTTCGAGTCCACGGTTTTGACACGCATCCAGTACGGGAACGGGATGGCGACGGTTCCAACCTGCGTGCCGAACGACAGCGTTTCGTGAGAGCGGACGTCGAAGGCGATATCGTCCTCGACTATCATGCCGTAGCCCTCCACGAAGTCCACGAAGCTGTTGCGGTTTGGGAGGGCCGCCAACCTATCCTGGTCGATGTCCACTGGATCGAGCAGAAGCATCGCCTTGCCGCCGCCGTCCAGGTAGGCGGCGAGGGCCGCGCGCTCGGGGTCAGCGATCTGCTCCGTGGGACCGGCTACTATGAGCACGTCGGTCCCGTTCAGATCGAGAGCGCCGTTCTCCGAAGGCTCCACCACGGAGACGTCGTACTGCTGCGCCAGAACTCCTCCCAGGGTCTGCATCCCGTTGGCGGGGGTCTTCTCACCGTGGCCGGACAGGAACCTCACGCTCTTGCGCTGCTGCTTGATCATGGCGAAAGTCAGGCTTGCGATGCGGTACTCGAACCCGTCCACCGTGCCGATGAAGGGCACCACCTTGCGCCTGTCGGCGTAGGTCATAGAGAGGCCCAGGTAGCCGGTCTTTATCTGAAGCTCGCCCTGGCTCTGCACGTTGAACTGCATCTGGGGCACGCCGACGAGCTGCGCCTTGCGCGCCGCTGCGGCGCCAGCCTCGTTGTCCGGGTCGCTGCTCGGGTACTTGCGCACGATGCGCACCAGGCCTCCGGACGAAGCGGCGAGGTCGTCCAGGAAGTCGTTGACGTCCCTGGCCACTATGGCCACGTTGGCGGGCGGGTCCTTTGACTGGAAAAGCTCGATGGTCAACAGGTCGTCCAGCTCGCCGAGAATGTCCTTGGTGGCGGGGCTGAGGGTGAACAGCTTGTCCTCGGTGAGGTCCAGCCTGCCGCCTATGCTGGAGCCGAACCAGCCCACCAGCAGGCTGAGCACTATGAGCGCGGCGACGCCCACCTGAAGGTTACGGTACTGGGGAGACTGGTGGCTCAGGCTCTTGCCCCGGATCATCAGGTAGGTGGCGCTGAGCATTGTGGAGACGAGGGCGACGAAATAGATCACGTCGCGCAGGTCGATTACGCCGCGCGCGATGCTGTCGAAGTGCGTCGCCGGGCTGAGCGTCTGGAGCGGGCCGGACGCCCCGGCTGGCAGGCCGTCGGCCACCTGGTCGAGGCCCACCAGCAGCAAGGCGCCGATGAACAGCAGACCGAGGATGAAGGCGATCACCTGGTTGCGCGTGAGGCTGGAGGTGAACAGGCCGATGGAGACGAACGCCGCGGCGAGGAACAGGCTTCCCACGTACTGCGCGGCCACCGCTCCGGGGTCTACGTTGCCAGCGGTCGACAGGGCGATGGGTATGCCAACAGTGGACAGGATTAGCACGGACACGAATATGATGCCGGTGAGGAACTTGGCGATCAGCACGACCCAGCCCTGGATGGGCTGGGTGAGCAGAATCTCCAGCGTGCCGTCGCGCTGCTCCTCCGCCAGCAGCCGCATAGTGGACGCCGGCACGAAGATCATGAGAAGCCAGGGCAGCGCGGTGAAGAGGCTCTGGGTGGAAGCCTCGGTGGAGGTGCCGAACGGCGTGAAGAAGTAGAGGAACGAGACGACCGCGCAGAACACCACCAGGAGTATGTATCCCGTGGGCTGGTCGAGGTAGCCTCGCAGGTCCTTGCGTATGAGCGCGATAAGGGAACGCATTCGCCCTACTCTACGCGTCCTCTGAGTCCTCGCCGCCGCCCTCGGCCGTCAGGGAGTGGAACACGTCCTCGAGGCGAGCCCGGTCCTCGTGGAGCTCCCACAGCACCCAGTCCCGCTCCTTTGCCAGAGCGAAAATCTGGGGGCGCAGATCCTCTTCGCCCGCCACTGAGACGACGTAGCGCTTGCGGCCTTCCACGGGAGCCAGGCGGTCTACGTCCCCCACGTTGGGCAGGCGCTTGAGTCCGGTCTCGACCTCGTTGCCCTCGATCTCGACGTGGACCTGTCGCTGGCCCCTGGCGCGCACCAGCAGCTCTTCGACAGGACTGTCGGTGACGAGCTTGCCGCGGTTGATGAGCAGCACGCGCTCACACGTGGTCTCGACCTCCTGCATCACGTGGGTGCTGAGCAGCACGGTGCGCTCCTGGCCCAGCGAGCGAATCAGATCGCGAATGGTCAGGCGCTGGTTGGGGTCCAGACCCTCGGTGGGTTCGTCCATGATGAGAATGGACGGCCTGTGAAGGATGGCCTGGGCGAGCCCGACGCGCTGCCGGTAGCCCTTGGAAAGCTGGCTGATGGGCCGGTAGTAGTACTCCTGGAGGCCGGTCTCCTCGACGGTGCGGTCCATGTTGTCGCGGCGCTCGGCGCCGGTAAGGCCCCGGAGATCGGCGACGAAAGAGAGGTATTCCCGCACGAGCAGGTCGCCGTAGAGGGGGTTGTTCTCGGGCAGGTAGCCTATGCTCTGCCGGGTGAGCCTGTCCTGGGCCAGCGTGTCGACGCCGTCGATGAGAATCGACCCGGTGTCCTGGGTGTAGAACGAGGTGAGCAGGCGCATGGTGGTGGACTTTCCGGCGCCGTTGGGGCCGAGAAATCCCACCACCTCGCCGGTGGCGATCTTGAACGTCAGGTCGTCGACGGCAGTGTGGGAGCCGAAGCTCTTGCTGACGCCGGTGGCCTCGATCGTGTAGCGGGCATCACCGTTCGAGCGTTCGTCTATAGCCAAGCCTGACCTCTTCCTGGATGGTAGCCAGCGCGCGGGCTAGTCGTCGAACGGGGCGGGCAGCTTCATGGGGTTGAGCTCGGTGATGAGCGACTCGGTGGTCAGCACCATACCGGCCACGCTCGCGGCGTTCTCCAGGGCCGAGCGGGCAACCTTTGCCGGGTCGATGATGCCCATCTCCAGCATGCTGCCGTAGCGCTCGGTCTCGGCGTCGAAACCGTAGTCTCCGGAGCCTCCCTTGACGCCGCTGAGCACCACGTTTCCGCTGAGCCCGGCGTTGTCGACGAGGAGCACCAGGGGGGACTCCACGGCCCTAAGCAGAATGCCGACGCCCGTGGACTCGTCGCCCTCGGCCTCCAGTTTGGAGCCTGCGGCCTGCGCGGCGCGCACCAGCGAGGTGCCGCCGCCGGCGACTATGCCTTCCTCGATGGCCGCGCGGGTGGCCGCGAGCGCGTCCTCGAGCCGCTGGCGCTTCTCGCGGAGCTCGACCTCGGTGTAGGCGCCCACCTTGAGCACGGCCACGCCGCCGGAGAGCTTGGCCGCGCGCTCATCCAGCTTCTCGCGGTCGTAATCGGACGACGTGTCCTCGGCCTGCGACTTGAGCTGGGCGATGCGGGCGGCGATGGCGTCCTTGTCGCCGACGCCCTCTACGAAGGTGGTGTTGTCCTTGTCGGCGACTACCCTGCGGCAGCGGCCCAGGTCGGCCATCTCCGCCGAGTCGAGCTTGCGCCCGATGTCGGCGCTGATGACGTTAGCGCCGAAGAGCACGGCCATGTCTTCCAGGATGGCCTTGCGGCGCTCGCCGAAACCGGGGGCCTTGATCGCGAGGCAGTTGAGCGTGCCGCGCAGCTTGTTGACGACCAGGGTCGCCAGCGCCTCGCCCTCCACGTCCTCGGCGACGATGACCAGCGTGCGGCTGACTGCGGTGAGCTTCTCAAGCAGCGGAAGCAGGTCTGCCATGGAGGTTATCTTCTCAGAGGTGATGAGCACGTAGGGGTCTTCGAGCTCGGCGGCCATCTTGGTGGCGTCGGTGACGAAGTAGGGGGAGATGAAGCCGCGGTCGATCTGCATGCCCTCGACGTACTCGACCTCGTATCCGACTCCCTTGGACTCCTCGACGGTGATGATTCCCTCGCTGCCGACGTCGTCGAGCACGTCGGCGAGTATCCGGCCCATCTCCTCGTCGTGGGCGGCGAGGACGGCGACCTGCTCTATTTGCTCCCTGCCATCCACGGGCCGGGCCATGGACTCGATCTCGGTCCTCATGGCGGCGACGGCTTTTTCGATGCCGCGCTTGAGGGCCAGGGGGTTGGCGCCGGCGGTAATGTTCTTGAAGCCCTCGCGCACGATGCTCTGGGCGAGAATGGTGGAGGTGGTGGTGCCATCGCCAACGGCGTCGTTGGTCTTGCTGGCCGCCTCCTTGAGGAGCTGGGCGCCCATGTTCTGGAACGGCTCCTTGAGCTCGATCTCCTTGGCGATGGTGACGCCGTCGCTGCACACCTGCGGCGGACCGAAGTCGTCGTCGAGGATGACGTTGCGGCCCTTAGGCCCCAGCGTGACGCCGACGGCCTTAGCGAGAACGTCGAACCCTTCCATTAGCTGGCTTCGGGCGTCCTGACTGTACTGAAGCTGCTTAGCCATCTGTGAATCTACCCCTCCCAGGTCGTTTGTCAGGGCCGCTTGGGCGGCGCTGCTGCAGTTCGTATTCTACCACAAAGGCTTTCTCCAAGGTGGCGGCGGGCCACATGGATTTGCCAGGGGCCGGAGCGCGGCATGGGGGGCCTTGTCAGGTTCCCGGCTGCACTCGGAATGCGTGGATCAGGGTCTTTGGGCGCGGCACTCCGAAAAATCTGCTCAGTTCTGCTACATTCTGCCCATTCCGTAGCTGGGCGGGTTCGATTTTCTGTTCAGTCGCTGTACCAGCGGTGGTAGGTTCTGTCACAGGAACCGCGCGGAATGTCGCAGATCGTGACGGCGGTCCCGCGCCGGAGGCGGGCGGGTTTGAAACCCTACCCTACCGGCGGCTACAGCGCCTATGCAGTTGACGGTAGCACATGCGTGCTGTAGATTCAAGAGCGTTGTCACGGCCTACTCCTCGGTTGCGAAATGCGGGGCTACTTGACATAAGGTCGTGGAGAGGGCCTGAGAGTGGGAATTTTTGTGGCATGAATAGGGAAGATCTGAGCGCCGGCGAGAATGGAAATGGCGTCGGAGTTACGCGATTGGGAAGACTTGAGACACGAATTCTGGATGATGTGGGGTATCGCAGAGACGCACGTGAGCACTCTTGCGACGGATAGTGAACAGGCCCTGCGGCCGGCGCGAGCCAAGTTGACACCCTAACCGTCGCACATTAGCATAAGCCCGAGCCGTTTCGGGGCGGTTGCGCAGCGCGCGCCGCACCAAATTCGCACATCAATTAAGGAGGCTGACCATGGCCGTTATTCTGGGCGAAGGGGACTTCCGGTACGAGGCGCTCGCCGAGTGGGAGAAGCTGCCGGACGGGATGGAACTGCTGGAGACGCCGGGCGTGGCCGTGGACTCCAAGGACCAGGTGTACGCCTTTACACGCAACCCCGACAATCCGGTCGTCGTGCTGGATGCCGACGGCAACCTGGTGCGCACGTTCGGCCAGGGCATCTTCGGCAAGCGGTCGCACGGCATACTGATAGGCCCGGACGACTCGGTGTGGTGCGCCGACGACGGCATCCACACGATCACCAAGTTCTCCCCGGAAGGAGAGCTGCTGCTGACGATAGGCACCACGAACAAGCCGGCACCGATATGGAGCGGCCAGCCCTTCAACCGGCCCACGCACGCGGGCGTGTCGCCGAACACGGGCCACATTTTCGTCACCGACGGCTACGGCAACTCGCGGGTTCACAAGTACACGCCGGAGGGCGAGCTTGTGCTGTCGTGGGGCGAGCCGGGCATCGACGCGGGCCAGTTCATCCGGCCGCACAACGTCGCGGTGGACTCGGACGACCTGGTGTACGTGGCGGACCGGGAGGCGCACCGGGTGCAGGTGTTCGACGCGGACGGCAACTTCGTCACGATGTGGAACAACATACACCGGCCCGACGGCATGACGCTGGGGCCGGACGGCAACATCTACGTGGGCGAGCTGAACGGCATGGGCGGCGTGGACGACGCGCCGGGCCTGGGACACAGGGTCAGCATCCTCAATCGGGACGGCAAGCTGCTGGCGCGGTTCGGCGATCCCGAGGAGGGCGAGGAGCCGGGCAAGTTCATCGCCCCGCACGGAATCGCGGTGGACTCACGCGGCGACATCTACGTTGGCGAGGTAGCCTTCACAATCCGGGGCAGCCACATGGACCCGCCCCGGTATCCCAAGAGCCTGAAGAAGCTGCGCAAGCTGGGCTAGGGGTGACGGGGGCGGCCAAGCGAGCCGTCCCCTACCGGCTCTGCTCGGCCAGTAGCGTCTCGTGGGCCCTATCTTCTATCACCAGAGAACGACCGACAGAGCGCAGGGCCTTCTCAACTGACGTCATGTGTGAGCCGTAGCCTGGATCCAGCAGCCTGCGGATAGCGTTCTCGTGCAGGCCCAAGCGGCCGCCAAGGTCCGCGTTCGTAATGCCTTGTTCTCGCATCGCCTTGTAAAGGGCCAGCTTTGCGGCGACGACGGGCGACACCGTGATCAGCACCTGGCCGTCTTGCAAGGGGCTGGGTGAGGGGATGTCTTCGTCGTTGCTGGCGTACATGCTCAATGCGACGCGCAAGCAGTCGCCGGCCGCCTCGAGGGCATCCTCCCACGACCACGCGCCCGAGTTGGCGCCGTACACGTCCGGGAACGTCACATTGTAGGCTTCCCTTCCGGTCACGCGTTCCTCTTCTCTATCACGGACTATGTTGCATGGATAGGCGTAACGCACGGCCTAAAGCTCCCTTCTATCGAGATGCAAGTCTCTCAGCATCGAGGCCAGTGTGCCGACAGGAATTTCACCATGAGGGACCGTAGTCCTGTAGGGGCCGAGCCACAACTGTCCGTGACTACCCTTGCCGCGTGAGGCGGAGTAGTTGAAATTTAGCCTGCGCCTACGGGCATATCTACGGACTCTCCTGAGAAACTCCCTGTCGTTCACAAGGTCATTTCAGCAGATGGTCGGGCAAATATCAAGGCAGTCCTGCCATCCCGAACCGTGCCACGACTCCACCGTGGGCGGTCCGCGAACCGCCCCTACGTCTGCGCGGTGGCCAGCAGCGTCTCGACGTCCGCGCGCGACGGCATGGCGGCCTGCGCGCCGGGGACGGTGACGGCGAGCGCGCCCGCGGCCGCGCCGAAGCGCACCGACTCGCCGAGCGATAGACCCTCGGCGGCAGCGACCGCGAAGGCAGCGCCGAAGGCGTCACCGGCGGCCACGGTGTCCACCACATCCACGGTGAACGCCGGCACGTGGCCCGATTCGTCCTCGGAGGCGTAGTACGCTCCCTGCTCGCCCAGCTTGACCAGAGAGACGGGCGCGCCCGTGGCGCGGAGCCGAGTGGCGGCGTCCGCGGCCGACGCCAGGTCGGTGACCTCGACGCCGGACAGCATGGACGCCTCGGTCTGGTTGGGGGTCAGCACGTCTGCGGCGGCGTGGATGCCCGGGGGCGCCATCTGTGCGGGAGCGGGGTCCCACACGACGCGAACGCCGCGCCGCCGGGCCGCGGCGGCGGCCTCGAGGGTGAGCGCGGCGGGCGTTTCGAGTTGCAGGAGAAGCGCGTCCGCGCCGTCGAGGGCGCGCTGCACGGCGCGGAGCTGCGCCTGGTCGCAGGCGAGGTTGGCGCCGTACACGGCCACGATGCGGTTCTCCCTGCTGGCGTCCAGCCATATCATCGCCACGCCGGAGGCGTTGTCGGGATCGACAGCGACGCCCCCGACGTCGATTCCCTCCGAGCGCAGGCCGTCGAGCAGGGCCGCACCGAACGGGTCGTCGCCGACGCGGCCCACCATGCGCACCTCCGCGCCGAGCCGAGCCGCGGCGACCGCCTGGTTGGCGCCCTTGCCGCCCGGCAGCGTGTAGAAGAGATCGCCCACGACCGTCTCACCGGCCTGCGGCAAGGTCTCGGCGAGAGCCGTGAGGTCCATGATGATGCTGCCGAACACCACGATGACGGGGCGCTTGCGAGTCTGGTTCGTCATGGTCCCAGCAGACCTTCGCTCAGCAGCTCCTCTATCACCTGGGCGGCACCGTCCTGCTCGATGGGAGGCGCGATCCTGTCGGCCACCGCGAGCGTCTCGTCCACCGCGCCGTCGATGGCCACGGCGAGGCCGGCCCAACTGAGCATGTGGACGTCGTTGTAGCCGTTGCCGAAAGCGATAGCCTCGTCGGGGCGGATGCCGAGTTGGGCACACAGCCAGCCCAGCGCCTTGTGCTTGCCGCCGTGGGGGTTGAGGATCTCGCAGAAGTGGGGCAGCGATCGGGTGACGTGCAGGCTCGAGTCGAATTGGCCGATGAGGCTCGACTCGAGGTCTCGGATGGCGTCGTCGCCGCCCACGACGACGAGCCGCGTGAAGCCCAGGTGGGCGGCCTTTCGAAGGTCGCCTACGGAGTGGACGATGACGTCGTTGCGCTCGATGTAGCCCTCGATCCAGGGCGAGGACTCGGCCACGTACACGTCGCCGCCGTGGTAGGCCATCACTTCAAGGCCCCACTCGTCCAGCGCGTCCAGCGCGTCGGAGGTCATGCGCGGGGTCAGCGTGACCTGCCACAGCACCTCGCCGGTGGCGGGGTCGGACACCTGGGCGCCCTGGTAGGAGACTATCGGCGTCTCGATGCTCAGCTCGGATGAAGAGATCACGGCGGACTCGAACATCCTGCCGGTCGCTAGTGTGACGTGGACGCCGTTCGCCCTGGCCTGGCCGATGGCGCGGCGGGTACGCGGCGAGAGCGGATACTCGGTGCTGCGAATGGTGCCGTCGATATCCAGGGCGATCAGCTTGTAGCCCATTGGGGGCGGGCCTCCAGTGTGCGATTGGGAGTCGTGGTGTAGAATACGCGCACGGGGCGGGCGTCGGCAAGTGCGGAAACAGCGGGGACAGAGGAAGGACCATGAATTGGCAGGACTACATCACCGTCGACCCATCCATCTGTCACGGCAAGGCGTGCATCAAGGGCACGCGTGTGATGGTGACCGTCGTCCTCGACAACCTGGCTGCGGGACTGGATGCTGAAGAGATAGTGAAGAGCTACCCTTCCGTTTCCCGCGAGGCGGTGAAGGCTGCGCTGCTGTACGCCGCAGAGCTGGCTAAGGAGCAGGTTGTGCCCCTGGGCCGGTAGTCAGTTCGCCCTGTTTACTCGCATCGGGAGTTAACGACCCTAGCTACAAAGCGAAGCGCATGGTCGGCGTGCCGGGAGATCATCGTGAAACTAACGCCTCGCAGGGTGTGGTGGCTCATCGTGCTGCCGGTGGCGCTGTTCGTGCTCATCATGGCGCTGAGGTCGGCGCCGCCTTCGTAACCCTCGCCCGCTGCCGCAGCATCTCCGCCAGGCCGACGTTGATCTCTCTGGCGATGCCGGGACCTCGGTAGACCATGCCGGTATATAGCTGCACGGTGGTCGCTCCAGCGAGCAGCGCGGCGTAGGCTTCCCCGGCGGATGATATGCCCCCGCAGGCGTTGATGGCGAGACTCGGGCCGACCTCGGCCCTGACGTCCGCCACCATGCGCAGCATGTCCCCGAACACCACCCTACCGCTTACACCGCCGGACCCGACGGCCAGTCGGGAGTCGCGTGCGGGCCAGGTGTTGGAGACGGTCAGGGCGTCGGCGCCCATGTGCTCGCAGACGCCCGCGAGGGCCAGAACCCGCTGCCTCGCGGCGTCGTCATCGGGGCGGGCAGGCGCGTAGGGAGGCAGCTTGACGAACAGCGGCTTCGAGCGGCGCTCGTTTACCCTGTCGAGCAGATCGGTGAGGGCCGCGGGCTGCTGGAACACTCGTATTCCCTGCGTGTTGGGCGAGCTGATATTGACCTCGACGGCGTCGCAGAACGGCTCGGCGGCGCGATGGCACGCCACAACCTCCTCGGGCGCGACGCCGGACACGCTCACGACCACGGGGGCGTCCCCCAGCCGCCCGCGGTCGCGACGCAGCCGGCTTACGGCGTACTCGACACCCATGTTGGGGAATCCCATGGCGTTGATGAGCGACTCGTCGGCTTCGTAGCGCAGCACGCGCGGCGAGGGGTTGCCGGGCCGCGGCTGGAGGGTGACGGTGCCGCCGGTGACGTAGCCGAAACCGAGCGCGGCGAGGGACGGCAACATCTCGCAGTTCTTGTCGAAGCCGGCCGCGACGCCCACCGGGTTACGCAGGGGCAGACCGGCGATATCGGTTCGCAGGGCCGGGTCGCGGACCGTCAGGAAGGGCGAGAGCCTCTCCCACAGCCAGTGCTGCCGGAGTGCGGCGGCGCTCACGCCGTGGGCGGTCTCCGCGTCGACGCGGAAGAACAGGCCCCGGGCGAGGGCGCGGAACGAGCTAGGTTTGAGGATTAGCAAGTCGGAGTGCCTCCCAGCTACGGCAGGCGGGGCGCTCCGGCGTCCGGCTCGACCTGGAAGGCGTTCAGCGCGCAGGCCAGCATGCCGTAGTAGCCCATGGTGGCCGTGAGCTCGGTGACGCCCTGCTCGCCGAATCGCGCCTTGGCCGCCTCGAAGGTGGCGTCGGAGACGCGCTTCGAGCGGAACAGCTCGCGCGCGTAGCCCACGATCACTGCCTCGTCCTCGGTCAGGTCGTTGAGCGAGCCGCGCTGCGCCACGACCTCCACGGCCTCGGGGCGAACGCCGGCGTCCAGCGCGAGGCCCCGATGCGCCGACCACTCGTAGTCGCAATCGAACTCGCGCGACGTGGAGATGATGGCCAGCTCGCGGTCGGCGGCGCCGAGCGTGGATTCGAAGCGGATGTAGGCGCCGAGATGCGCGGCGCGTCCGGCGACCTCGGGCGAGTTGAGCAGCACCGAGAAAGGGCCGCTGATCTGGCCGCGGCTGGAGGCTATCGAGTCTACGATGGAAGCCTTTCCCGCGGGGACCTGGTCTTTGCTGGTTATGATGGGCACTCGGGTCATGTGTTGCTTCTCCCGTGTAGGTTTCGCGCTACGCGCCCGCCGGTATGACCGGCAGCAGCACGTGCGACGGCCGCTCGCTGTCGTGGTAGATGGTCTGGGTGGCTATCTGCGTCTCGCTGTCCTTGCCGAACTCGTTGCCGGTGTTGGGATTGCGGTCGAACTGGGGGAAGTTGCTGCTTGATATCTCGACGCCTATGCGGTGTCCCGCCAGGAAGCAGTTGCTGGTGGACCAGAGGTCGATGGTGAACTTGTACACCTGCCCCGGCGTCATCAGCTCGGGCTTCTCCCACGAGTCGCGGTAGCGCGCGCGTATGATGCCCTGGGCCACGTTGATGGCCTTGCCGCCGGGGTGGACGTCGACGAGCTTGGCGGTGAAGTCGGTGTCAGGCGCGGTGGACGATGCGTACAGCACCACGGAGACCGGACCTGTCACCTCCACGTCCTCCTCCAGAACATCGGTGGTGTACACCAGCACGTCCGGGCGCCACTCCGCCTGCTGCTGGTCGCGCGGCCCCATCGACACGGGCGTGACGTCCTCCGAGCAGCAGGTGCTGCCGCCGATGGTCATCACGGGGTGCTGCGGGTCGTAATCGTAGCTGTCCGTAGGCTCGTCCGCAGGGGCGTCCGTGCTCAGGCTGCCGTCGCCGAACGAGGAGTTGGCGTTGCCGCCGCCGCGCAGGTAGAAGGGCGTATACTCGGTGCCGGGGATGGGCCAGTCGGCGGCACGGCGCCACTGGTTCCTGCCCATCACGAACACGTTGACCGGCGGCTCGTCGGTTATGCCGTTCCCGATCCCCTTCAGCCAGTAGTCGAACCACCTGACGTGCTCCTGCCGCAGGTCGACTTTCACGTCCTCGCCGAAATCGACCTCGCCGGTGACCCGGTTCGCGCCCTTGTTGCCGCAGTTGTGAATCCAGGGACCGATGGTGATGCGCTGGTTGCCCTTGCCGGGTGCGCGTCCGTGTTCGTTGACGCCCATGAAGTTGTTGAGCGTGGATTGGAGGAACACGTCGTACCAGCCGCCCAAACCGTATGCGGGCACCGACACGTCGGCGTAGTGCTCCTCGACGGGCCGGAGGTCGCGCCAGTAGTCGCCGTAGCTGGGGTTCTGGATCCAGTCCTTCCAGAGCTTGGAGTGGCGGCCGGCCTCTTCGTCCATGGTGATGAGCGGCAGGTGCCAGTGGAGCGTGGTCAGGTGGTTGCTCTCGGGCATCCACAGGTACTGCACCTGGTTGGTGCGCGTGTGCATCTGGATTGCGCCCCAGCGCAGGTTGAAGGCGAGCTGGAACGCGCCGCCGGTGTACACCCAGTTGTGGTAGAAGTTGGAGTACCCGACCTGGGGCACCATGGCCTTGAGGAACTGGCTGCGCAGCGGGGCGGCCTGCCACTGCACCATCGCCACGTAGGAGCCGCCTGCGGTGCCGACGTTGCCGTCGCACCAGGACTGCGTGCCTATCCACTCCTGGGTGTCGTAGCCGTCCTGGGCCTCGTGTACGAACGGGTACCACTCGCCGCCGGAGTCCCAACGGCCGCGCACGTCCTGGGAGACCACGGCGTAGCCGCGCGAGGCGAAGTAGAGGCAGTCCTGCACCACGCCCTCGGCGTTGTTGTTATAGGGCGTGCGGATGAGGATGGCCGGAAACGGTCCTTCCGCGTCGGGAAGGTAGACGTCGGTGGAGAGGCACACACCGTCGCGCATGGGCACTTCGAGGGCGTACATCATCCTGACTTCGTAGATCGGCTGTGAGATTTCGACTTTTTCGGCGACCATAGCCCGATTTTCCTCCTGAACTTCCGGGACGGGCGCGGCGCGCCCTAGCGGTGGGTGTAAATGTAACACACGCCTAGCTCGGACGCGCGCCCCTGTAAGGCATGCTGTTCATGAAAGCTTGGCCGAAGCCGCCATAGGGCTTGATGTCATTGCATATGCGCCCTATCTCGTCGGTCCGCTCGGCTATCTCGGCCGGGTCTTCCACCTCGTTGCCGTAGAGCAGGTCATAGGCGGCGTCAGCATGGAGAAAGGGCGCTTCGCGGCTTATCACTTCCAGGTATTGGCGATGGGAACGACGCACCGCTTCTTCGGCGCTGACGGCTGGATACAACGGCACGTCCACGTCTTCAGGAATACGAATCCTGGAGCCGCGCGTGGCGTTCTCGGTGAATGCGAAACAATTGCCGAAGTTCAGCGTGTACAGAAACTTCTGTATCACCTGCCGTGAGACATTCAGGTTGTTGTCGTCCGCGTGAAACTGCAGGCTCTCGCGTATAGCGTCGAAGTGAATGCCGTAGGTGCCGCGCTCCTCGAAGTGCTCCCACACTACGTCGATGAACTCCCGTCGCGTTCCCCACGGCAGCAGGGGGATTCTCCTGTACTGAAGTATAGCTCTGTAGCTAGCCGTGATGGCAGCTACAGAGGAATCGAAGTCGTACTTCGGCAAGGCCGCTTGCGGCCTCGCAATTGCCGGGGAGAATGTCTGTGCGGCGACGCTCAGCGTAAAGTCGGACCCCGGTATTTCCATCACACGCACGTAGCCTTCTTCCTGAGCGCCCATGGCCAGTTCCTTCATGTTTCGCCGATAGCGCGCCAGGTCGTATGCCGGAGAAAGCTGGCGCATCATCGAGTTCACCGAAGCCCCGGTCGCCACCCTTCCCTCGCGACTCAGCGCCTCGACGGCCCGGCGCATCAGTGAGTATGCTTCCGACGGGTCCGGCATGGAAATCGACTCTTGAGCCTCTTCGGGATCCTCTTCTGGAGCCGGTGGCACCATGTCGTCGTAGAACACGAACGAATCGCACGCCTCAACCAGTACCTTGCTGACGCCCGCCTCCACTCCCATGCCCAGCACGTACACTCCGTATCTCTTCAGCTTCTGGACCAATGGAACGTAGTCTCTGTCTCCTCCGGCGATTACAATGGTCTCGGGCCGAACCGGTGAGAACACCATCTCGAGCGCGTCAACGGCGAGTTGAATATCGGCGGTGTTCTTGTGCTCCTGGCTCACTCCCGTTGTCATAAGCTGAACGGTTTCGATAGCGTTGGCCCTGAAGTCTCCCAGTACTGGTCTCAATAGATTGGCCGTCCAATCCGCATATGCCCTGGATGACATAACGACGCCATGTTGTCTGGCGCGGTCAATGATCAGCGAGAGATCGAAAGGTAGGCCAGAATTCTGGGCCAATATCATGATGTTGTCTACGTCGATAAAGAGAGCCACGCGCCTGATGGCCGCCTGTGTGCCTGACTCCACTGTGCCTGATTCCATCATGGGGGCATCACCTCCTGATTCCAGGGTCGAACTAAGCTCCGCGAGTGTGGGAGCCGCGGCTCCATTGTATCAAGCGCAGGCTATCGGCGTAGCGGCCCGCAAGCTCGTTTTAGTCTTGACACTTCCGCGTTACGTGTGATAATTTTCACGCGGCGGCTGGAAGGGCCGGATTCCAACTTTGGGTTAGGAACTGTACTAAATGGATCCAGCGGTGTTGGGGCCTTCCGAGTGGAGCGAGATAAGCAAACTGCTTATCAACCTCTGGTTCGTGGTGCTGTTCGTGGTGATATTCGCCACCAACATGCTGTTGGGCCACAACTTCATACCTTCCCTGGTGGCCTCCGGCGACGTTCCCGCAAGCCTTCAAAAGGTCCGGCCGCTCTTCTACGCGATAGCGATAGCGTCCTTTGGCGCCGCCATCTACTTCCTCGTGCAGGTCATAGACTACGCCGGCGTGCTCGAGCGCGTCTTCGACTCCTACTGGATCTAGCGGGTTGCGCATGGCCGAAACAAGTGAGGTTGACCCGATTTGATTCCGGGTGACTTTCAAATCAACAAGCCCCCTCTCAAGAAGCTGCTGGGGTTTGGGCTGCTTGGCCTCGTGGGCCTGGGTGGGCTGGTCGTAGCCGTGCTGGTCGGGATATTCGTTATCTCGGCCTGGTTCGGCAGGCCGGTGATCTTCGGCTACGACGAGGGCCCCGACCAGCCGATCGCCTTCCCGCACACCACGCACGTGCAGGACCTGGGCATGGACTGCACGTTCTGCCACCGCAACGCCACCAAGGACGCGGCGGCCACCGTGCCCGCGACCGGCCTTTGCCTCACCTGCCACATGACCGTGGGCGACGGGCTGGCGGAGGTGGAGAAGCTCAGGGACTACGGGGAGCGCGGCGAGCCGATAAACTGGGTGCGCGTGCACAGGCTGCCCGACCACGTGCAGTTCGTACACGAAGCGCACATCAGGTTCTTCACCGAACGCGATAACATATCGGCTTCCGAGGTCTGCTCCACCTGCCACGGCGACGTGGGCAACATGGAGAAGGTGAGGCAGGTGCGTTCGCTGAAGATGAGCGACTGCGTGGACTGCCACCGCGAGTACGAGGCCCCAACCGACTGCACCACGTGCCACTACTAGAGGCTGACTAAAAGCATGGCGCTAACAAGACGACAATTCCTGACGCTCGCCGGCAGCTCCGCAACCGGGGCGATTATCTTCGCGGCCTGCGGCGTCCCCGAGGAAGAGCAGTACGTACAGGGCCCGCTGCAGATGCCGGAAGACATGGTGTCGGGCCTGTCCAACTGGTACGCCACGCTCTGCCGAAGCTGCGCCACCAGCGAGGGGCTGGTGGTGCGCGTGATGGAGGGCCGCGCCAAGAAGATCGAGGGCAACGTCGACTACCCCATCAACCGCGGCAAGCACAGCGCACGTTGCGAGGCGGGCCTGCAGGCGCTCTACCACCCCGACCGCATTCGCGGACCGCTGGTGCGCACCGGAGAGCGCGGCACGGGCCAGTACGAGGAGATTAGCTGGACCGACGCCATAGGCCGCCTGACCTACCAGCTTGAACAGCTGCGCGACGTTCGCAACCAGAGTGCCGCCGTACTCATAACCGAGCCGACGGGCGCGCACATGGGCACCGTGGTCGAACGCTTCGTGGCGCGCTACCGGAGCCGCCACATGACCTACGAGGCGCTCGAGCAGACCAACCTTCGCAGGGCCATCAAGCAGGTGTTCAACGAGGACCGCCTGCCAGACTTCGACATCGACAACGCGGGCTACGTGCTGTCGTTCGGCTCCGACTTCCTCAACACGTGGGTATCGCCCGTGCGCTACGGACGGGGCTATGGCAACTTCCGGCAGGGCGACCGCGAGCGCGGCACGCTGGTGCAGGTGGAGTCGCGCTTTTCGATGACCGCGGCCAACGCCGACGAGTGGCTGTACGTGCGGCCCGGCCAGGAGGGCCTGCTGGCCCTGAGCATGGCGCACGTGATCGTCGCGGACGGCCTGGCGCGGCCGGGTTCCGTGGAGGAGCTGACGGGAGGAGACCCGTCGATACTGGACCAGTACGCGCCGGAGCTAGTAGAGGCGAGAACCGGCGCGCCCGCCGTGAAGGTGCGCAGAATCGCCCACGACTTCGCGGCCGCCGGCAACGGGCTGGCCATCGGCGGAGGCAGCGCCGGGGCGCACTCCAACGGCCTGTCCAATCTCACGGCCATCTACTCGCTCAACCACTTGGTGGGCGCCTTTGGCCGCGACGGGGGCGTGATACCCAATCCGGGGCCGCCCGTCCGGGGACTGGCGGGGCCGCCGGAGGCCGCGACCTACGACGAGTGGCAAGAGCTGATAGCGGAGATGAAGCAGGGCGACGTGCAGGTGCTGATGGTTCGGGGCGCCAACCCGATGTACGGCCTGCCCAACGCATCCGGCTTCAGGGACGCCAGCTACGACGTCCCGTTCATCTTCAGCTTCTCGGGCTTCATGGACGACACCACCGCGATGTCCGACCTGATTCTGCCCGAGCACAACTACCTGGAGGACTGGGGCAGCGACATCCCCATGGCGGGACCGGGCCACCAGGTGGTGGGCTTCCAGCAGCCGGTGGTGCGCCCGTTCTTCGAAGGGCGCGGCGAGCATCTGGGGACGCGCAACTTCGGCGACATCCTGATGACGATAGCGCAGGGTCTGGAGCTCGACCTGGAGCTAGAGGCGGACACGTTCAAGGACTTCCTTCAGGACGGCGCCCGGCAGTTGTTCGTTCTCAACCGCGGATCGGTCCAGGCGGGCGCGTTCCAGGAGTTCTGGCACGGCGTGCTGCAGCGCGGCGGCTGGTGGGACGTGAACGCGAAGGCCATGCCCGCGCTTGCGGAGCTTTCCCCTCTACCGGAGCCGCAGGAACCGGAATTCGACACCGACGACCGCTTCAGGTTCAACCTGATACCGTTCGCCTCCACGTCGCTCGGCGAGGGGCCGGGCGCGTACCTGCCCTGGCTGCAGGCTACGCCGGACCCGGTCACGACGGCAACGTGGCAGACGTGGGTGGAGATTAACCTGGAAGTGGCGAAGGACATGGAAATATCCGAGGGCGACGTCGTGCGGGTCACTTCCGCCAACGGCTCGCTCGAAGCGCTGGCCTACCCGCACCCGGGCGTTTCGCCCGACGTGGTGTCGATACCGATAGGCCAGGGCCACACCGGGGGCGGGCGCTACGCCGATGGACGCGGCGCGAACGTGCTCTCGATAATCTCGCCGTCGGTGAAGGACAGCGAGACGGGCGCGCTCGCCTGGGCCGCGACCCGCGTGAACATAGAAAAGACGGGCGAATGGATCAGGCTTCCCAAGTTCGAGAACACCGTGCCCTACAGGCCGGCGGACGAGCACCGGGAGGTTATCCAGTTGACCCGGTTCGACAGCTAGGGGACAAGCAGAGAGAAGGGATAGGCATATGGTGACTCCAAGCTGGGGAATGGTAATAGACGTGGACAAGTGCACCGGGTGCCAGGCCTGCGTCGTGGCGTGCCAGTCCGAAAACAACATCCCCATAAACGAGGAGGGCCACTTCAACCAGAGGCGCGCGATAGAGTGGATTCGCATCGAGCGCTACTGGGAGGGCGAGTTCCCGGACGTCAAGGCCAGGTTCATCCCTGTGCTCTGCCAACACTGCGGCGACGCTCCCTGCGAGCCGGTCTGCCCGGTGTACGCCACCTACCAGAACCCGGAGGGGCTCAACGTGCAGGTTTACAACCGCTGCGTGGGCACCCGCTTCTGCTCGAACAACTGCCCATACCACGCCCGCTTCTTCAACTTCTGGGAGCCAGCCTGGCCCGACACGCTCAAGAACCAGCTCAACCCGGACGTGACGGTGCGCAGCCGGGGCATCATGGAGAAGTGCACCTTCTGCATTCAGCGCATACAGCGCTCCAAGCGCGAGTCCGCGCGGGACGGCGAGGAGCTCGACGACGGCTCCCGGGGACTGAACCCCGCCTGCGTCAACGCCTGCCCCACCGACACGCTGTTCTTCGGGGACTTCAACGACCCCGACAGCAAGGTGTCGCAGATGCGCGACAAGGAGATGGGCGAGGAGGGCCGCGGCTACCACATGCTGGAGAAGCTCGGCACGCATCCGAGCGTGATCTATCTGAAGAAGGTCGACAAGCAAGCCGAGGAAGTCGCGCATGGCTAACGCCAACGGCAACGGGCCGCACGGCGGCCACGGAACGCCCGGTACGGCCGCGGAGGTTTCCGCCGACCTGCTGACACGGCACGCGCGCACCAGCGACACGTTCTGGCGTGTGGCGGCGGTGCTCGCGATCCTGTTCGTGCTCGGCATCATCGGATTCGTGATGCGGCTGATGGACGGCTTCAGCGACAAGGCGGTGTGGGGCTACTACGCCGCGATGTTCGCCTTCCTGCTCACCACCGCGCAGGCGGCGCCCATGGCCGCCATCGCGCCGCGCATCGCCAAGGCGCACTGGCGGCGGCCGTTCTCGCGCGCCGCCGAGCTTTGGTCGCTGGTAGGGCTGTTCAACCTGCTGCTGTTCATCCCCATGCTGTGGCTGCTGCCCAGCCTGGAGGACGGACGGCGCACGCTGTGGTTCTTCCACCCCGGCGAAGTGCCCGCCTACTCGCCGCACATCTGGGCGACGCTGGCCCTGCTGGGCCTGGTGGCCATCGGCGTGGCGCTGGTGTGGGTGTCGGCGCTGCCGGACCTGGCGCTGGTCCGCGACAAGGGCAGCGGCTGGCGGCAGCGGCTGGCGCGCAGGCTTTCGGGCAGGTGGATCGGCACGTCGGAGCAGTGGAACATCCAGTACCACCGCATGGGCATACTGGGCGCGTTCTACTTCATGATGCTCGTGTTCGTGCACTTCCTGATAACGGTCGACTTCGCGATGGCGCTCATCCCCGGCTGGATCGACGCGCTGTATCCCGCAACGCACGCGGCGAACGCGCTGCAGGCGGGGGCGGCGACGATGGTGCTGACGATGTTCGCGCTGCGCCAGTGGGGCGGCTACAAGGAGTACTTCACGCTGGACCAGTTCTGGGGCCTGGGCAAGCTCATGTTCGCCCTCTCTCTGCTGTGGTTCTGGTTCTGGTTCTCGAGCTTCATCATCCTGTGGTACGGCAAGAAGCCGAGCGAGCAGGCGGTGCTGGAGCTCATCATGGTCGGCCCGTACCTGCCCGCCTTCTACGCGGCGTTCATCATGAGCTTCCTCGTTCCGCTGTTCACGATGATCTGGAACCCGCTGCGCAAGAGCATCTGGGGTCCAACGATAATCGCGGTGTCGGTGCTTATCGGCGCGTTCTTCGACCGGCTGCGCGTGTTCGTCGCCGCCTACACGGTGCCGGGCATCGGGGACTCGCACGTCGACAAGCACGAGATGAAGCTGGACATGGTGAAGGCGCTGCCGGCCAACATACCGGACGCGGCGGACATATTCATCATCTTGGGCACTATCGCGGGCTCGCTGCTGGTCTTCATGCTCGCGACCAGGGTGTTCCCCGTGGTGAACATCTGGGAGCAGCGCGAGTTGTTGCTGTACAGGTTCCACAAGCCGTTCTTCCGGACGGAAGTCCAGATATTGGGCAAGCGCGACTGAGGCTAACCCGCCCTCACCGCCGCAACAGGCGCGGGAGGGCGAAACCGGGGGGAGGTCCCCAGAGAAGCGATGCAGGAACACGTTCAACTAACGCAGAAGCAAATCAACAGAGATCTGCTCGACTCCGTTCTGAAGACACCCAACTGGTGGCTTCCGTCGGTGCTGTTTCTGCTGCTCGTCTTCCTGACCGCCGCGGGCGCGTTCGGCTACATGCTGAACAAGGGCGTCGGCGTAACCGGCCTCAACCGTCCCATCATGTGGGGCTTCTTCATGACCAACTTCGTGTTCTGGATCGGCATCAGCCACGCCGGAATCATGATTTCGGCCATACTGAGGCTGACGCAGGCGGAGTGGCGCAGGCCGATCACGCGGGCCGCCGAGGTGATGACGGTCTTTTCGCTGACAGCCGCGCTCATGGCGGCGCCGCTCGTACACGTGGGCCGGCCCTGGCGCGCCGCGCTGTGGGTGTTCCCTTACGACTTCGCGCGTGGGGTCTGGATAAACATCCGCTCGCCGTTCATCTGGGACCCGAGCGCGGTTATGACCTACCTGACCGCGAGCACGTTGTTCGTGTTCATATGCCTGTTGCCCGACCTCGCCATAGTGAGGGACCGGGCCATCAACCCGTTGGTGAAGCGCATCTACTCGGTCCTGTGCCTGGGCTGGCGCGGGACGCCGCGCCAGTGGAAGCTCCAGACGGTGGCGGGCATACTGCTGTCGGCGCTGGTGCTGCCGGTGTTCGTCTCGGTGCACAGCATAGTCTCGTGGGACTTCGCGGTGCAGATAGGCGTAGAGGGTTGGCACTCCACCATCTTCGCGCCCTACTTCATCATCGGCGCGATCCACTCCGGCGTCTCCGCCGTGGCGATGCTCATGGCCCTGATGGTGTGGCTGTACAAGGCAGGCAATTACATACGCCCCGACCACTTCGACTCGATAGGTCGACTGTTGATCATCGTCGCCACCACCTGGTTCTTCTTCTTCTTCCTGGAGTGGATTTTCGCGCTCTACACGCTGGAGGGCCCGGAGATAGTGCTGCGCGACCTACAGGTGTTCCAGGCGCCCTACTGGTGGCTGTTCATGCTGTTCCTGGTGACGGCCTACTTCATACCCGTGCCGATGTGGTTGTTCAAGGCGGTGCGCCGCAGCCCATTCTGGATGTTCGTGACCACGGTGTTGGTCAACATAGGAATGTGGTTGGAGCGCTTCTTGATAATCATACCCGGCATCGCCCGCAAGACTCCGATGGAGTTCAACTGGGGCAGCTATCATCCCAGCCTGGTGGAGATACTGATGGTGGCGGGCACGTTTGCGTGGGTAGCGCTGGGAATGCTCGTGTTCGCCAAGGTGTTCCCGCTCATACCGCTGTTCGACATCAAAGAGGGCATGGTGTTCAGAGACGAAATCAAGATTGGCAGGCGCACGGTCGCCGCCAGCATCCGAGAGTGAGGCCCCCATGGCAAAGCGAAGCATCATAGGGATGTTCACGGACGAGAACGTGGTCGCCGACGCGATGGACACGCTCAACGCGGAAGGCTACACGCAGACGGAGTACGAGGTGCTCACGGGCACGCCGTACCCTGAGGGCACCTTCGGCGAGGCGGAGCCTGTGCACAAGCTGTTCAGGTGGCCGCTCATCGGCGCGGCCTGCGGCTTCATCATTGGCCTGATGCTGACCACCGGAACGCAGATAGCCTACCCGCTCGTGACCGGCGGCAAGCCGGTGCTGGGCATCCCTCCCATGGCGATAATCATGTACGAGGGCACCATGCTGGGGGCGATCCTCTTCACGATAGTGGGCATCATCTTCGAGTCCAGGCTGCCGAGGCTGTTCATGGGCGCGTACGACACACGAGTCACCGAGGGCTACATCGGCATCACCATCACGGTGGACGAGGACCGTATCGGACAGGCAGAGGAAGTGCTGAAGAGCGCCGGCGCGGAGGACATCAAGCGCGGCTGGGAGAGCAACTAACCTGATGGCCGCTTACGACAAGGGCGCACGCGGGAACAAGGGCGCAGGCCGCTTCGGAAAGCGAGCCGGTATCGTCGCGCTTGCGGCGCTGGCCGCGCTGACGCTGGCCGCGCTGGGCTGCTACAACAACAACACCGGCGAGACCAGCATAGGCGGGTCGATCAACTTCACCCTTCCCGCCTTCCCGGAGACCGGCCCTCACGCCGTGCAGGTGTTCACCGAGATGCACTACCAGCCCTCCTACGAGGAGCAGGAGATCCCCAGGCTGTTGCCGCCTCCGGACTCGGTGCCTGTGACGGGCCGGGAGCTCCGCTACGGCTCGATCGAGGAGTACCAGGCGCTGGCGGTTCCAGAGGCGTCCGCGCAGTCTTACGACGACGCGCACGCGGCAGTGCTCTACGACATCAACTGCGCGGTGTGCCACGGCGTGGCGCTGGACGGGCTGGGCCCGGCGGCGACCATGATAGGCGCGGACGGCCAGAAGGCCTGGGACAAGGACCCTGTTCCCGTGAACCTGACCCTCGCCGAAACCGTGTCGGCCACGGACGGCGAGCTGTTCGGGTACATATCGCTGGGCGGCAGGCAGGGTCTGTCCGCAAGACTCAGGGACCGCGAAACCACCTCGCCGATGCCGGAGTTCATGAAGCTGCTGTCGGAAGACGAGCGCTGGACGCTGGTGCAGTACCTTAGAGCCCGCATCGGCGGCCCGTAGCGGAGTCGGCCCTGCGGGGCGCAAAGCACATCGAGCACAAGCGAAGGGCGGGTTTATCACCCGCCCTCAGTTTTGCATCAAGGCGGAGAGTCTCTTCAGGACGTCCTGGACGGCAACGTCGGCTCTCCATTTCAGGTCGTAGATCAGACCGTCTCCATAGGACTCGACAGGCCAGAGGGCGAACGCGCCCACAACCGCAAGGACAACGGCGGCTACCAACAAAATCACGTTCCTGATTCGGGTGACGCGGCGGTGGGACCTGGCCCAGGCATCGAACCTCGCCTGCGAGAACGGCTGATCATACGTTTCTCGCGCTTTGGCACACTCCGCGCACGCACAACTGGAGGGATGACTCTGGACGTTCGCAGGACGCTGCGTCCGCAGGATATCCTCGACGTAGGCCGTGTAGAACTCCACTTCTGTATCGGTCAGGTGGTTGCTGTGTCGCGCGGCCACCGTGCGGCGGCTCTTCAGCTCTTCCTCGGAGCAGGCCATGAGAACCGCGCGGGCCAGGTTCCCTCTGACCATGGTATCGTGGCTCCCTCCCCTATCTGGGTGGTTGCGGAGCACGTAGGCCCGGTAGTGAGCGTCTACGGCGGCAAAGTCGGTGGGGCGACTGAGTCCGAGCAGCGCAAGAGCCGTAGTGACGGACATCGAGTCGCCTGGAGGCATAGCTGTACCTGCCTACCTTCTCGAGCCGACGGCGATCCGGATCCTCAAGGGACTCGCTAACCGCTGGCCGAGGCGTATGCCCACACGAGCGACGCTGCAGCTGAACACTACCTCGCCGCCGCCGCACTCCAGCGAGATGACGCCGCGGGACGTGGATGCCTCGCGGACGACGACCTCTCGTCCGGGCGCCAGCCTGTTTTCGATGTCCAGCCCCAGCAGGTCGACCACCATGCGCGGGCCAACCCTGGGGCGGCCGGCTAGCGCTTGGTGTACTGCTGGGCCTTGCGAGCGCGCTTGAGGCCGTACTTCTTGCGCTCCTTCTCCCGCGCGTCGCGCGTGAGGAAGCCCGCCCTCTTGAGCGGCCGCCTCAGGTTCGGGTCCGCGACGGAGAGCGCCCTGGAGATGCCATGGCGCATCGCGCCCGCCTGGCTTACGATGCCGCCGCCCACCACCTTGGCCACCACGCGGAACTGGTTGCGCGTGCCGGTGACCTCGAAGGGCTGGGTGACAAGGCGCTGCCAGGAATTCCAGGGGAACGCCTCTTCCACGGGCTTGCCGTTCACGACGATGGGCCCCGGCTCCATGTAGACGCGGACGCGCGCGATGGAGGTCTTGCGCCTGCCGGTACCGTAGTAGTAGTTCTTCTGCTCGTTCAACTAGGCCTCCTTCGCCCCGTGGCCGACCCTCACCTGCGCCTCGTGCGGATGCTGATCGCCCGCGTATAGCTTCAGGCGGCCCAGCATACGGCGCCCGAGCGCGTTCTTGGGAAGCATGCCCTTCACGGACTGCTGAATAACCCTGGTGGGTGACTTCTCGAGCACCTGCGACAGCGTGCGCTCCTTCAGGCCCCCGTGGTATCCGCTGTGGCGGTAGTACATCTTCTGTTCGAGCTTCCTGCCCGTCACACGCACCTTCTCCGCGTTGATGACGACCACGTAATCACCCGTGTTGAGATGCGGCACGTAAATGGGCTTGTGCTTGCCCTGGAGCAGCGTGGCTATCTCCGAGGCCAGCCTGCCCAGCGTCTTGTCCTTCGCGTCGATCACGTGCCATTCCGGGTTGAGGTCGGCGGCCCGCGTCGTGTGCGTCTTGCCACTTGTTGCCATTTCGTCTAACGACCCTTTCACAAAGCCTTCGTTTCGCGGCCTCCGGTGAGGCCGCCTTCCCGGTCCGGCTGCGCGGCCGGCGGAAAGTCTGCGTATTCTACTCTCATCAGGCACAGTCCGTGCGGCGGAAGTGAGGGAGCGCCTCCGCATCCTCGCTTCCCGTCCAGCAGTGCCGCGAAGCCCTCAATCGGAAGCTTGCCTCGCCCCACCTCAACCAGCGCGCCCGCCATTCTCCTCACCTGGTGCGGAAGGAAGGCGTTGGCCGAAACGTCGAACGTAATCAGCCTGCGCTTTCGCCGCACCTCCGCCTCGTACACCCGGCGAACGGTGCTCGCCCGCCTGTCCGGCAGCGGCCCCGCGAACCTGGCGAAGTCGTGCTCGCCGACCATCAGGGCCGCGGCCTCGCGCATCCGGTCCGTGTCCAGAGGCTGCCCAACCAGGCAGGCGCACCGCCTGAGCAGCGGGGACCTCGTCCTCCGGTTCAGCACCGTGTACCTGTAGGACCGGCCCAGGGCGCCGCGACGAGGGTCGAAATCCGGTCCCACGGGGTGGGCCTCCCTCACGGCGACGTCGAGCGCGAGATGGTGATTGAGCGCGTCTACGACGGTGCCCGGGGGCAGCGTCGAGCTCGTGTCGAACGCCACCACCTGTCCCAGGGCGTGGACGCCGGCGTCGGTTCTGCCCGCCGCCTTCACTCTCACCCGTTCGCCGGTTAGCTTGTGTATCGCCTCCTCTAGCGTCCCCTGCACGGTGGGGGCATTCGGTTGAAGCTGGAACCCATGATAGCCGGCACCGTCGTATTCTACGATTAGGGCCAGCCGCATTCGGGAGGGAGACTCCTCTAGGGAACCAGCTCGATAACGGCCATCTCCGCGGCGTCTCCCTTACGCTGGCCGAGCTTGACTATTCTGGTGTAGCCGCCGTTGCGCTCTTCGTACCGCGGCGCGAGCTCGTCGAACAGCTTGCGCACGACATTCTCGTCCGTCAGCAGCGCGAGCGCCTTGCGCCGGCTGTGCAGGGTACCCTTCTTGCCCAGCGTGATCGTCTTTTCGGCCATGCGCCGGATCTCTCGCGCCTTCGCGTCGGTGGTGCGAAGCGTCTCGAAGCGCAGCAGGTCCGTCACCTGGCCGCGCAACATCAGCATGCGGTGCGCGGTGGGGCGGGACAGCTTTCTGCCCGCGATTCGGTGTCTCATCTCAGGTTCTCCTCATTCAGCCTGGCTTACAGGCTCGGCCTCGGCCGGGGTGGCATCGGGATCGTCGGACGGAGCATCGCCGTTCGCCAGCGCCGCGGCGGGCTGGACTTCGACGGCCTCGGACTCGTCCGTCGGCTCGCCTTCGTCCTGGTCGCCTCCGTCATCGCCCTCGGAGACGTCGCCGTAGTAACCCTCCACCTCCTGTGGCATCAGGTCGCGGGTCATCATGCTCTCCATCAGCTCGGAGTAGGACTTCTCACCGAAGTTGCGAATCTCCAGCAGCTCATTCTTCGTCCGCTCCAGCACCTCGCCGACCACGTTCACGCCTGCGCGCTTGAGGCTGTTGAGGGTGCGGGAGGACAGATCGAGCTGTTCCACCGGGAACTGGTACTTCTCGGCGGGTATGGCCGGCACGCGCAGCTTGGCGGCGGTGGCGCTCTCCACGATCCTGTCGACGTTGGACAGCAGGAAGAACTGGTCCACCAGGATGCGGGAAGCCTCCTTCACGGCCTGCACCGGTGTCAGGCAGCCGTCGGTCCACACTTCCAGGATCAGCCGCTCGAAGTTGGCGAAGCTCGCGCGTCTGCCGACACGTACCTTCTCTACGTGGTACTCGACCCTGGTGATGGGCGTGAACACCGCGTCCAGCGGCAGTTGGCCTATGTCGCGGCCCTCGCTGATGATGGCGGAGGTGTTACCCCTGCCGAGGTCGAGCAACACCTTCTCGCCCGGCGCGTCGGCCTCCTGCTGCTTT
This sequence comes from Dehalococcoidia bacterium, assembly GCA_034422735.1. Taxonomy (GTDB): domain Bacteria; phylum Chloroflexota; class Dehalococcoidia; order Lucifugimonadales; family CATOSD01; genus CATOSD01. The sequence continues at coordinate 55,315 of DAOUJL010000039.1, forward strand.
ACCAGCACCGCCTCGGCGCCCTGGCCGGCGGGCACGTAGCCCTTGCCGCGCTGCACGTTGAACTCCACCGACAGCCTGGCCTCAGCCGAGTCGAGCGTCGCCAGGTGAAGCTCGGGGTTGACCACTTCGATGTCCGAGGGCGCCATTATGTCGGCGGCGCTGACCTCGCCTTCGCCGGCAACCTCGAGCCTGAGCTTGCCCTGGCGGTTGACGTCCGAGCGCAGCCGGATGCCCTTGACGTTCAGCAGAAACTCGAGCACCTCTTCCTTCACGTGGGGCATCCGGTCGTACTCGTGGACCACGCCCTCGATCTTCACCCAGGTGATTGCGGTGCCCTGCAGGGAGTTGTAGAGGGCGCGCCTCAGGGTGTTTCCCACGGTAACCCCGTGCCCCGGCTCCAGCGGTTCCATGACGAACTTGCCGTAGCGTTCCTCGGCGACCTCTACCTCAATCTTCGGGGCGTCTATTCTCTCTCCGTCTTCGTCCGCGGTCTCGATGGGGGGAAAGTCTAGCACCATATGGGGTTCTCTCCTGTCCTGTCCTGTGGGATAGCTGGGTTGACGAATCGGAGGAGGAGCTACTTGGAGTAGAACTCGACGATGAGCCGGACGTCTATGCCGGTGTCGATCTCGGCGCTGTCGGGCAGACCCATGACCTCGCCGGTAAGCTTCCCGGTGTCCATCCTGAGCCAGGTGGGCACAGGGCGCTTGGGCAGCCCGTCGGTGAGCGTCTGGATGAACTCCGGCGTGGAGTCGCCCACGCGCTTCCACGAGACCACGTCGCCCTGCTTCACGAGGTACGAGGGAATGTCCATGCGCCCGCCGTTCACGAAGAAGTGGCCGTGGTTGACGAGCTGGCGGCCCTGGCGCCGCGAGTCGACGAACGCCAGCCTGTAGACCACGTTGTCGAGCCTGCGCTCCAGTATCTGGAGCAGGTTTTCGCCGGTCACACCGGGGCGTTCGCGCGCCATCTCGAAGTAGTTCCTGAACTGGCGCTCCAGGACGCCGTAAATGAACCGGGCCTTCTGCTTCTCCCTGAGCTGGAACGCCCAGTCCGAGGGCCTGCGCCTGCGCGGCGTCTGCGCTCCGGGCGGCCTTCTGCGGCGCTCGATGGCGCAGCGCGGCGTGTAGCAGCGGTCGCCCTTCAGAAACAGCTTCTCGCCAATCCGGCGGCACTGGCGGCAGACCGGGTCTGTATATCTTGCCATGTCGTTCTGTGTTCCCCCGAATCCGGTTGGGTTTGATGTTTACGGAGTCTGTTTCGCCCTCACCCTTCGGCAGGCTCAGGGCAGGCTCTCCCTCCTCTCCCATCGAGGGAGAGGAGGGTTGCAGGAATCAGACGCGGCGACGCTTTCTGGGCCGGCAGCCGTTGTGCGGGATAGGCGTGACGTCGCGAATGCTGGTCACGAACAGTCCCGCCGCCTGCAGCGAGCGGATGGCCGCCTCGCGGCCCGCTCCCGGCCCTCTCACGTAGACCTCGATCTGGCGCAGCCCGTGCTCCATCCCCTTGCGGGCGGCGTCCTCGGCCGCGCGCTGGGCGGCGAAGGCGGTGGACTTGCGCGAGCCCTTGAAGCCCACGGTGCCGGCGCTTCCCCAGGCGATTACGTTGCCGCGCGGGTCGGTCAGCGTGATGATGGTGTTGTTGAACGTGGACTGGATGTACGCCCGGCCCACGGGGACCGACTTGCGTTCCCTGCGCCTAGTTCGCGCTCTTCTCGGCATGATTCGCTCTCTTTCGACTAGCTCGAGTCCCTTCCCCCTCGCAGGGGGAAGGTTAGGATGGGGGTGACCCCACTACTTGCGCGTAACGCTGTGCCTGCGCCCGGCGACGGTACGCTTCGCGCCCCGCTTGGTCCTCGCGTTGGTCTTGGTGCGCTGGCCGCGCACCGGCAGGCCGCGGCGGTGGCGCAAGCCGCGATAGCAGTTGATGTCGATGAGGCGGCGAATGTTCATGTTCACCTGGCGGCGAAGGTCGCCCTCTACCAGGTGCTCCTTATCGCCGTCCACAATCTCGCGTATGCGGTTGAGGTCGGCGTCCGAGAGGTCCCGCACGCGGGGGTTGTCCTCCAGGCCGGCCTGCGACACTATCTCGGCCGCCCGCGTGGGGCCTATGCCGAATATGCTCCGCAGCGATATGGACACTCGCTTGTTGTCCGGTATGTTGACGCCAGAGATTATCGCCATGTTCTTCCTCCTGCACCCCCGTCTTAACCTTCCCCCTGCGAGAGGGAAGGGACTTTTGGTGCTTCCCCAAAGGGGGGAGATAACCGGGTCTAGCCCTGCCTCTGCTTGTGCTTGGCGTTCTCGCAGATAACGAGCACGCGCCCGCGCCTTCTGACTACCTTGCACTTGGCGCAACGCCTCTTGACCGATGCCGATACCTTCATTTGCGGTCTCCGCTCTGTGTGGCCTTCCGCTGGTCTTCGAGCCGGGTGAGCACCTCGGCGCCCTTCGCGGTGATGGCCACCGTGTCTTCGAAGTGGGCCGACAGGCTGCCGTCGGCGGTCGCGACGGTCCAGCCGTCCGGTAGCACCTTCGTCTCCCAGCCTCCAATGTTAAGCATGGGCTCTATGGCCACGGCCATGCCCTTGCGCAGCAGGTAGCCCTTCCGCGGCGACCCGTAGTTGGGCACCTGCGGCTCCTCGTGCATGGCGCGGCCTATGCCGTGGCCGACGTACTGGCGCACCACCGAGTATCCCAGGCCCTCCCCATAGGTTTGGATGGCGTGGGATATGTCGCCCACTCTCGCGCCGGCGCGCACCTGCTCGATGCCCCGCTCCAGGGCTTCGAGGGTGGCATCCATGAGGCGCTGGGCGTCCTCGGAGATTTCGCCCACGCCCATGGTGAAGGCGCTGTCGCCGTGGAATCCCTCAACTATCGCGCCCACGTCCACGCTCAAAATGTCGCCTTCCCGGAGCGCCCTCTTTCCCGGTATGCCGTGAACGATCTCCTCGTTGATCGACGCGCATATCGTAGCGGGGAAGGGACTCATTCCGTAGGGCGCGTAGCCCTTGAACGACGGGACCGCGCCCAGGCCGCGAATCGTCTCCTCGGCCACCCGGTCGAGCTCGCGGGTCGTCACGCCCGGGCGCACGGCATCGCGCACGCTGGCCTTGGCCTGGGCTACCACCCTGCCCGCCTGGCGCATCAACTCGATCTCCTTGTCGGACTTGATCGTTATTCCGCTCGGCCCCACTGCCTTCATCACCCTCGTTCTGGTCCGGTTCACGACTACCTCGCCGGCGCGGTCCGGCGACGTCGCACCACATACATCAACCTGCTGGCCACCTGTTCCATCGACCCTTCGCCGTCGATGTCCGCCAGGTTGCCCCGTTCGCGGTAGTAGGCCACCAGCGGCTCCGTCTGCTCCTGGTAAACCTCGATGCGCGTACTCACGGCCTCCGGCATGTCGTCCGGGCGGCGGAACAACTCACCGCCGCACTGGTCGCACTCCCCTTCCCGCGCGGGCGGCGAGAAGCTCTCATGGTACGGCGTCTGGCATCTGCGGCATAGCAGCCTGCCCGTGAGCCGGCGGGTCAACTCCTCGGTGGAGACATCCATGTACAGCACGGTGTCTATCGGCTCCGCTTCCCCGAGCCGGTCGTCGAGTGCCTGGGCTTGCGCCAGATTCCTGGGGAATCCGTCGAGCACGAACCCACGCCTGCGGTCCGGGTCGTCTATCCAGTCCATCACCATATCTATGGTGACGTCGTCCGGCACGAGCGCGCCGCGGTCCATGTACGAGCCGGCCAGCCGGCCCAGCTCGGTGCCGCGACTGCGGTGTTCGCGCAGCAGGTCGCCCGACGAAACGCGCGACACCGACAGCGCGTCGGCTACGCGCTGCGCCTGCGTTCCCTTGCCCGCTCCCGGCGGCCCCAGCAGAACTACTCGCACTGTCCGGTTTGTCCTCCCACCCTCACCTGATAAAGCCTTCGTAGTTGCGCATGAGCAGTTGCGCCTCGAGTTGTCTCATCGTGTCCAACGCCACGCCCACCATAATGAGCAGGCTGGTGCTGCTGAGCGTGAGCGCACGCACGTCCGTGGCCTGCGACACGAAGTAGGGCGCGATGGCCACGAACCCAAGGAACAGCGCGCCGCCCCAGGTGATGCGCACGAGCACCCGGTTGAGATACTCCTGCGTCGGCCTGCCCGGACGAATGCCCGGAATGAACCCGCCGTTTCGTTGCAGGTTCTCCGCCAGGTTCTGCTGCTGGAAAATCACGAGCGTGTAGAAGAACGTGAAAATGACGACCAGAAAGAACACCGCGATCCAGTAGGGCAGATTCGTAGGGTCCAGCGTGTCGGACATGAAACGCGCGAAGCGCGATATGAAGTCATCGCTGAGCGGACTTCGGAAGTAGCTCGCGATAGTCGCCGGCAGGATGATGATGGAGAAGGCGAAGATCAGCGGGATCATACCCGCGGAGTTCACCCGCAAAGGCAGGAACGTCGCGCCGCTCTGCCGCTGCATCCGGCCTCCCCTGAACACGCTCCGCCCGTACTGTACCGGCACTCGGCGCTGCGCCTCGTTGAACAGCACTATCAGGTAGATTATCGCGAGGCCGATCAGAGCCAGCAGCAGAAGCCCGGAGGCGTTGTCGCTGTCCAGGAAGCCCTGGCCGACTATCTGGGGGAACGTGGCGACGATACCGCCGAATATGATCAGCGAGATGCCGTTGCCCAGTCCGCGCTCTGTAATCAGCTCGCCCAGCCACACCAGGAACATGGTGCCCGCCACCATGGACGCGACCATGGCGAACGTGTGGATGTTAAGGCCGAAGTCCACTCCCGGCAGTACACCCGACTGCCTGAGAATAGTGAGCTGCCCCCACGCCTGCAAGAACGCGATCGGCACCGCCAGATAGTGCGTCATCTGGTTGAGCCGCTGGCGCCCGCTCTCGCCCTCCTGTGACAGCGCCTTGAGGCTCGGTATGACCGGCGTGAGTATCTGCATCACGATGGACGACGTGATGTAGGGGTAGACGCCCAGCGCGGCCACGCTCAGGTTGGCGAGCGCGCCGCCGCTGAACAGGTCGAGGAAGCCGAGCAGCGCCTGCTGCTCGAACGCCTGGGAGAGCGCCTGTGTATCCACGCCGGGCACGGGCACGTGCGCGACGAACCTGAAGATGACCAGCATCCCCAGGGTGAAGAGGATCTTACCGCGAAGATCCGGAATCCGGATCGCGTCGATCATCGACTGGATGAGCTGGGGCCGGGAGCCCTGCTGGGCTCTCGCCGCCTGCGCCTGGCGCATTAGGCGATCTCCCTCACGCTGCCGCCCGCGGCCTCGATCTTGGCCTGTGCCGACTTCGAGAACCGGTGGGCCTCGACCTCCAGCGGGACGTCGAGTTCACCGCGACCGAGAATCTTCACCAGCTTGGCGTTCCTTCGGACCGCGCCGGTTTCGGCCAGCACGGCCGGGGTTATGTGCGTGCCGGCGGGGAAGTGCGCGAGGAAGTCCAGGTTCACCACGCTGTACTCCTTGCGGAATATGTTGGTGAACCCGCGCATCATCGGCAGCGACTTGATCAACGGGAGCTGTCCGCCCTCGAATCCGAGCCGGACGCCTCCGCCGCTGCGGGCCTTCTGGCCCTTCATGCCCTTGCCGGAGTAGCTGCCGTATCCGCTGCCGTCGCCGCGTCCCACGCGTCGGCGCTTTTTTCTCGCGCCTTTGGCCGCTTGTAGTTGATGCTGTTGCATATTTGGACCTGACTCGTTGCCTTGAGATTGGGCGCCGAAACCGCACGTCCACTGCCGGCGCGATGCCGGCCGTCCGCGCCGTCTAGCCTTCGTCTTCGCCTTCCACAAGTTCTACCTCCACCAGGTGCCTCACCTTGTGAAGCATGCCCCTGATGGAGGGCGTGTCGTCGTGGACGACGGTGTGATGGAGACGCCGTAGGCCGAGGCTGTCGATAGTTCGGCGCTGCGTGCGATTGAAGCCTATGGCGCTCTTCTTCCAGGTGACTTTAACTCTGCCCATGTCTTGCGATTCCTGCGGTTCTAGCTCGTCTGCTGCCGCGGCTGGCGGCGCTGGTTGAGGATGCGCTGCTCGCGCTCCTGCACCGCCTGCACGAGCTGGCGGCGCTTGGCCAACTCCACCTCGGGGTCGCGCATCTGCTTGAGCGCCTCGAAGGTGGCCTTGACCACGTTTACGGGGTTGGTGCTCCGGCGCACCTTGGTGAGAATGTCCTTTACGCCGGCCAGCTCCACCACCGCTCTCACCGATCCTCCGGCTATGACGCCGGTGCCGGGCGAGGCGGGCTTGAGCATGACGACGGAGCCGCCGTACTTGGAAACTATCTCGTGCGGAATGGTGTTGTCCTTTAGCGGCACGGTGATCATGTTCTTCTTGGCCGCCGCCGCGCCTTTGCGGACGGCGTCGGGAACGGCAGTGGCCTTGCCCATCGCAATGCCCACCCGGCCCGCGCCGTCGCCCACGACGACCACCGCGTTGAAGCGCATGTTGCGTCCGCCCGCTACCACTTTGGCCACGCGGGATATCCGCACCACCTTTTCGGTAAGAGGCAGCTCTTCTGTCTGCATATCGGTTGCTTGTACCATGTTATCTCCGTGGCAGTGTCGGCGCGTCGCGCCTAGAAGGTCAGGCCGCCCTCTCTGGCGGCGTCCGCGAGGGCCTTCACCCTGCCATGATACTTGTACCCGCCGCGGTCGAACACGACGGACTGTATGCCGTTGTTCCTGGCGCGCTCGGCCACCAGCGCGCCGACGCGCTTGGAGACCTCGGCCTTCTTCTGCCCGTTCCGGTCCGACCGAAGCTCGCTCTCGAGACTCGACGCCGCAGCGAGAGTCACGCCGCGCGTGTCGTCGATCACCTGGGCGTATATGTGGTGCAGGCTGCGGAACACGGACAGCCGGGGCCTTTCGGAGGTTCCGACCACCTTGCGGCGCACTCGCGCGTGCCGCGCGATCCGCCTCGCCTTGCCGTTGCGTGCGCGTGGCATCCCTATGCCCTCCTGGCGCTCTTGCCGGGCTTGAGCCTCACCTGCTCGCCCAGATAGCGTATTCCCTTGCCGGTGTACACGTTGGGCGGCCTCACCTTGCGTATCTGCGCCGCCAACTGCCCCACGGCCTGCTTGTCTATGCCGTGAACGTGAATGCGGTTGTTGCCTTCCACTTCCAGCGTTACGCCGTCGGGCGGCATCACGTCCACGGTGTGGCTCAGCATCACGCTGAGCGTTATGCCGGGACCGTTCTGCTGGGTGCGGTAGCCCACGCCCACAAGCTCGAGCGACTTGGTGTAGCCGTCGGTGACGCCGGTGACCATGTTGGCCAGGAGACTGCGCGACAGGCCGTGCAGCGAGCGATGCTCGCGCGCGTCCGAAGCCCGCTCGACCACCACTTCGTCATCCCGCCGCGAAATGGAAATCGCGGGGTTGAACGACTGGCTCAGCGTGCCGCGGGGTCCGCGCACGGTAACGTCGCCGCCCTCGATGTTCACCTGGACGCCGGCGGGAACGGTTACGGGTTGGTTGCCTATTCTGGACACGAACGCCCCCTTACCAAACGTAGCACAGCAACTCGCCGCCGAGCCCCTTGCGCCACGCGTCCCTGCCGGTCATGACCCCCTGGGACGTGGACATTATCGACACGCCCAGGCCGCCATAGTAGCGGGGAATCTCATTCTTCTTCACGTACACCCGAAGGCCCGGCTTGCTCACCCGCTTCAGCCCGGTGATGGCCGGCTCCTCCTTGCTGCGGTAATGCAGGAATATCCTGATGTTCGGCTGCGGGCCACCGCTCCGAATGATGTCGTAGGTGCGAATGAAGCCCTCGTCCTTGAGGATCTTCGCGAGCGACACCTTCATGTTGGACGCGGGCACCTGCACGGTCTCGTGCCTTACGGTTACCGCATTCCGAATTCTCGTCAACATGTCCGCTATAGCGTCTGTTACTGCCATACTCTTGCCCTATCTTAGAGTGCGTTTTTCCTATCTTCCTCCTCCCCCATGACGGGGGGGAGTTAGGTCAAGCGGTCCAGAAGTCCCTTCCCCCTCGCAGGGGGAAGGTTAGGATGGGGTGCTGCCTGCCATTACCCCTCTACCAGCTAGCCTTGCGCACGCCCGGAAGAAGGCCGTTCAAGGCCATTTCCCTGAAACAGATGCGACACAGCCCGAAGTGGCGTATGTAGGCCCGTGGCCTGCCGCACTTGTTGCAGCGGTTCCTGTACCTCACCTTGAACGGCTGAGGCCTCTTCCATCTGGCTACCTTGGATACCTTCGCCAAAAGAACTCACCTTGCGCCCCGGCCGGGGCGTTGGAATAATGCGCTGTCGCGGCTAGAAGGCGCGCGCGGCGTCTCTACCCCTCGTAAACGGCATGCCCAGTAGCTCGAGCAGGCGCAACCCCTCGCGATCAGTGGGCGCCGTCGTCACTATCACCACCTGCAAGCCCCGGATGCGGTCGATAGAGTTGTACTCGATCTCGGGGAAGATCACCTGCTCGCGGATTCCCAGCGAGAAGTTGCCCCTGCCGTCGAACGCCTCACGCGACACGCCCTGGAAGTCCCGGATTCTGGGCAGCGCGGAACTGACGAGCCGGTCATAGAACTCGTACATGCGCCGTCCCCGCAGCGTCACGCTCAGGCCGATGGGCATGCCTTCGCGGATCTTGAATCCCGCGACCGACTTCCTGGCCCGCGTGGTAACCGGGCGCTGACCCGAGATAAGCGTAAGGTCGCGGGTCGCGCTCTCCATCGCGCGCGCGTTCTGGAGCGCCTCGCCCATGCCTATGTTGAGCACTATCTTGGAAAAGCGCGGCACCTGCATGGGACTGGTGTAGCCGAACTCGCTCATGAGCTGCGGGCCAATCTCGTCCCGGAGCTTCAGGAGCACGCGCGGCGAACCCATCGCGGCGGACACGCCGTTCGACTCGTTCGAACCACCGTTGCGGGCTTCGGTCGTCATTCGATCACTTCCTGGCACTTGCGGCAGGCGCGGGCCTTCGTGCCGTCGGCCAGGCGCCTGCTCGCTATCTTGGTGGGCTGCTGGCAATGATTACAGATGAGCATCACTTTGGACGCGTGTATCGGCATCTCCTTCTGAATTATGCCGCCCTGGCGCACCTGCGTGGTGGGCTTGGTGTGGCGCATCACCACGTTCACGCCGTCCACCAGCACCATGCCGGATACGGGCATCGTGCGCTGGATGCGTCCCTGTTTGCCTCGATCTTTGCCCTTGGTGACGACCACGTTGTCGTTGGAGCGCAGACGCATCACAGCACCTCCGGCGCCAGCGAGACTATGCGCATGAAGTTCTTCTCGCGCAACTCCCTCGCCACGGGCCCGAAAATGCGGGTGCCCCTGGGCATCTGCTCGTCGTTTATGAGCACGGCGGCGTTGTCGTCGAACCTGATATGCGATCCGTCCGGCCTGCGGTGCGGCTTGACAGCCCGCACGACTACGGCCTTCACCACGTCGCCCTTCTTCACGGCGGCGGCGGGCGCGGCCTCCTTGACCGAGGCCACCACGACGTCGCCCAACCAGGCGTAGCGGCGGCCGCTGCCGCCCGGAATGCCTATGCAACTGATCGTCTTCGCGCCGGAATTGTCGGCCACCCTCATGCGGGTGTACTTCTGAATCATGGCTATGCAGGCTCCTGGCCGGCGTCCGGGCCGACCTCCGCCGCCGCGGTCTCGAGCACGGGCTCGGGCGCCGCGTCATCCTCGGCAATCTCATCGACGACGATCTCGTCGGGCTGGATATCGGCCACGTCTCCGCGCTGTATCAACTCCACGACGCGCCATCGCTTCGTCCTGGAGAGCGGCCTCGTCTCCCTTATCCTCACCGTGTCGCCGATCTTGTACTCGTTGTTCTCGTCGTGCGCCTTGAACTTGGTCCGGCGGCGCACCGACTTGCGATAGAGCGCGTACGGACGCCGCCACTCGACGGACACGACGACTGTCTTGTCCATCTTGTCGCCTACGACCACACCCACGCGGACTTTTCGTCTTTCGAAGCTCATGTCAGGCCCTTGCCAACTCCCTCTCCCGAACCACCGTGTGGATTCGGGCGATGCGCTTTCTCGCCTTGCGTATTTCGTTGACGTTCGCCAACTGCAAGGTGGCGATGCGGAACCTGAGGTTCATCAACGCCCGATGGGTGGCGTCGAGGTCTTCCTGAAGCTCCTCGTCGGTCATTGTCCTGATGTCGTCTATTTCCATGCCGTTTCGTCCCGCGTGCCTGCTAGGCGGCGTGCCTGCTTATGATCTTGGTTGCCATGGGCAGCTTGGAGGAGGCCAGGCGCAGCGCCTCCAGCGCCATGTCCTCGGGCACCCCCGCCATCTCGAACATGATCCTGCCGCGCCTTACGACGGCGACCCAGTGGTCCACCGACCCCTTGCCGGAGCCCATGCGGGTCTCGGCGGCACGGGCGGTCACCGACTTGTCGGGGAAGATGCGGATCCAGATTCGGCCGCCCCTGCGGGCGTAGCGCGTCATTGCGCGGCGCGCGGCCTCTATCTGGCGCGACGTCACCCACGCCGACTCGGTGGCCTTGATGGCGTACTCGCCGAAGTTCATAGTGCTTCCGGCGACCGCCATTCCCTTTCGCCTACCCCTATGTTGGTTGCGATACTTGACCCGTTTCGGTTGGAGCATTGGTAGTCTCCGTCTCTTCGTCCGCTCTCACGGTGACTTCGATGGGCGGCATGTCCTCTACGGACGGCTCAGCCGAGGACGGCTTGAGAACCTCGCCCTTGTATATCCAAACCTTCACGCCAATGCGGCCGAACTCGGTGGCCGCCTCCGCCATGCCGTAATCTATGTCGGCGCGAAGAGTGTGCAGCGGCACCCTGCCCTCCATCGCCTTCTCTTTGCGCGCGATGTCGGCGCCGCCGAGCCTGCCGGCTATGAGTATCTTGATGCCCTCCGCCCCGGCCTGCATGGTGCGCGAGACCGCCTGGCGTATGGCCCTGCGGAACGCGATGCGACGCACGAGCTGGTCGGCCACGTTGCGGGCCACCAGGTAGGCGTCCAACTCCGGCTGGCGTATCTCCTGCACGTTGAGCCGCACGCGCCTGCTGGTGAGCCGCTCCAGGTCGCGCCTGAGCTGCTCCACCCGCTGGCCGCCCCGGCCGATGACGATGCCCGGCCGCGCGGTATGGATTGTGACCGTCGCGTCGCTGCTGCCCCGCTCGATGTCGATGCGCGACACGCCCGCGTCCGGAAAGCGCTCGTTGATCGTATCCCGCACGGCCATGTCCTCTTTGACAAGGTTGCGGTAATCGTCGGGCCGCTGGGCGAACCATGTGGTCTGCCACTCCTTTATCACGCCGAGGCGAAAGCCAATTGGATGTGTCTTCTGACCCAAGCTAGTTGACCTCCTCCTCGTCGTCTACCACGACGGTTATATGGCTGCTGCGCCTGATGATCCGGGCCATGCGGCCCCGCGCCCTGGCCCTCACGCGCTTGGTGCGCGGGGCCTCGTTCGCGTAAATCTCCACGATCCGCAGGTCCTCGCTGCGCGCGAGCAGCTCGTTCTCGGCGTTCGCCGTCGCCGACCTCACGGCCTTCGCGACGTGCCCCGCCGCGGGCGATGGCATGAACCGCAGAATGGCGAGCGCCTCCTCCACGTTCATGCCGCGTACCAGGTCCACAATCGGCAGCAGTTTCTTTACCGAGACGCCGGTATTTTTTGCCGTCGCTGAAACAGCCACGTTTATTCCGTCCTCATTTTGGTGCTTGTCTTCTGTCTTTCGGCGGACCCTACCTGATGGAGCTGCTGCGCTCCGACTTCGAGGAGTGGCCCCGGAAGGTTCGCGTGGGAGCGAACTCCCCCAGCTTGTGGCCGACCATGTTTTCGGTAATGAACAGGGGCACCATCCTGCGTCCGTCGTGAACGGCGATGGTCAGCCCGAGCATGTCGGGCATGATCACCGACGCGCGCGACCAGGTGCGGATCACCGCCCGGCTGTTCGTGCGCCGCGCCGCGTCCACCTTCTTGGACAGCTTCTCATGTACGTACGGCCCCTTCTTTATCGACCTCGACATATGCTCAGCCCTCCAGGCCTACCTCTGGTACCTCCGCCGCACGATGAACTTGTTCGACGACTTCTTCCGCTTCCTGGTCCGGTAGCCCAGCGCCGGCTTGCCCCAGGGCGTCTTGGGCCCGGGCATGCCGATGGGAGAGCGTCCCTCGCCGCCGCCGTGCGGATGGTCGCGGGGCGACATGACCACGCCGCGCACCGACGGGCGCCTGCCCATGTTGCGCTTGCGGCCCGCCTTGCCCAGCTTAACGTTCTTGTGATCGATCGCGCTCACCTGGCCCACGGTGGCCATGCACTCGCTCAGCACGTACCGCACCTCGCCGGAGGGCAGCCTGAGCAGCGTGTACTTGTCCTCGCGTGCGAGCACCTGCGCGGAGCTTCCCGCGCTGCGCACTATCTGGCCTCCCCGGCCCACCTTCAGCTCCACGTTGTGCACCGTGGTGCCGGGGCGAATCGCCTTGAGCGGCAGGGCGTTGCCGGGCCTCAGCTCGGCGCCCTCGCCGGCCATCACCTTGTCACCCACTCGCAGGCCGTTCGGGGCCAGGATGTAACGCCAGTCGCCGTCGGCGTACTTTATCAGCGCGATGCGAGCCGAGCGGTTCGGGTCGTACTCGATGGACACGGCCTCGCCCGGCACGCCGGGCTTGTCGCGCTTGAAGTCGATAACTCTCAGCCGCCGCTTGTGGCCGCCGCCGCGGTGGCGCACCGTGATCTTGCCGCTGGAGTTTCTGCCGCCCCGTTTCTTGATCGGCTTGACCAGCGACTTCTTCGGCTTTCGGGTGGTGATGTCGTCGGAAGTCTGAAGCACAGCTCCCCGTTGGCCCGGGGTGATGGGCTTACGCGCTTTGAGTGGCATCTATACCCCCTCGAATATGGTGATCGTCTGGCCCGGGGCCAGCGTCACCAACGCCTTCTTCCGGGAAGGCAGCACCGACGTGCGCGGGCCGTAGCGCTTGCGCTTACCCCGCACGTTCATCGTGTTCACTTTGACGACCTTGACCCCGAACGCCTCCTCCACCGCCTGCTTGATCTGCAGCTTGGTGGCGGACGTGGCGACCTCGAAAGAGTACCTGCCGCTTTCCTGCATGATGGTGCTCTTCTCGGTGATTATGGGCCGCCTGAGAGTGTCCAGTATATGCATGGCGCGTTACACCTCCACCGCCTGCGGCTTGTGCCGGGTGAAGGGCGCGCCCCACAGCTCCTCGGCCTTCCTCACCGCATCCAGCGTCATCACCACCCTGCGGTGGTTGAGCAGGTCGCGGGTGTTCAGCAGCGCCGCCGGGAGCGGCTTCACGCGCGGGATGTTGCCGATGCTTCTCAGCGTGGCCTCGTCCGCGCCGTCGGCGACCAGCAGCGCGGAGGACGTGACACCCAGCGCGCCCAGCACCCTGGCCATCGCCCGCGTCTTCGGGGCCTCCGGCGCCAGTTCGTCCACCACCACCAGCTCGCCCTCGCGCGCCTTGTCCGAGAGCACCGCCAGCGTGGCCTTGCGCCTCATGCGTACCGGCGTCGCGTGGCGGTAGCTTCGGGGCGCGGGGCCGAACACCACGCCGCCGCCCTTCCACTGCGGCGAGCGTATGGACCCCTGGCGGGCGCGGCCGGTGTACTTCTGCGGCCGCGGCTTAGCGCCGCCGCCAGACACCTCGCTGCGCGTCTTCACCTTTGCGGTGCCCTGCCGCGCGTTGGCAAGCTGCCCCACCATCACCTGGTGCACCAGGGCGGCGTTCATGGGCGCGCCGAACACTCGGTCGCTAACCTCGACGCTGCCGATTACGTCGCCCCTGGAATTGTGTAGTCTCAGTTTCACGTCGCGCGCTCTCTCTTGCGGCCGGTCCTTCTGATCATCAGAAACGAGTTGCGTGCGCCCGGAAGCGCGCCCTTGATGAAGAGCAGGTGCTTCTCCGCGTCCACGGCAACCACTTCCAGGTTGCGTATCGTCACGCGCCTGTCGCCCATGTGGCCGGCCATCTTCAGGCCCTTTATCACGCGCCCGGGCGTGGTGCCGGCGCCGATCGAGCCGGGGGCTCGGTGCCGGTCCGACTGCCCGTGCGTCTTGGGGCCACCGTGGAAGCCGTGGCGCTTGACGCCGCCCGCGAATCCTCTGCCCTTGGTGTGGCCTATCGCGTCCACGATCTCGCCGGGCTCGAACTCGCTCGCGTCTATCTGCTGTCCGACCTCGTACCCCGACACGTCGTCGGCCTTGACCTCGCGCAGAAAGCGGAACAGCCCCTGCGCTCCCTTCAGATGGCCCGACCTCGGCCTGTTCAGCTTGCGAACCTGCTCGTAGCCGATCTGCACGCTGTCGTAGCCGTCGGACTCGACCGTCTTCACCTGCGTCACTGTGCACGGTCCTGCCCGCACGGCGGTCACGCAGTACGACTCCCCGCTCTCGAGGAATGTCTGCGTCGTTCCTATCTTCTTACCCAGAAGGGCCGATACCGTCATTTCGGTTCGCCTGTCCTCGTCTAAACCGTCCGTACTTCGCTCACGCGCCGCTTGTGGCGCCTGTTCGGACGGACGTCGTTACAGCTTGATGGAAATATCCACTCCGGCGGGCACGTTCAACCGCGTGAGCGAGTCGATGGTGTTGGCCGTCGGCTCCAGGATGTCGATAAGCCGGTTGTGCGTCCTCAACTCGAAGTGCTCGCGCGAGTCCTTGTCGATGTGGGGAGAGCGAATCACGCAGAAACGCTTTATCGACGTGGGCAGCGGCACAGGTCCTGAGACGCGCGCGCCGGTGCGCTCGGCCGCCTCCACGATGTGGCCCGCCGACATGTCGAGTATCTTGTGATCGAACGCCTTGAGAATTATCCGGATTTTCTGTCGATTCACCATTTGTCGCGTCTACGTCCCCTGTTCGCCTATTCGCCTAAAGGACCTCTTCCGGGGCCTGCTGATAGCTGTCGAACTCCATCGTGTAGCTGGCCCTGCCCTGGGTCAGCGAGCGCAGCGCGCCCGCATAGCCGAAGCTCTCCCCCAGCGGGATTACCGCCTTGATGGACTGAATGGCCTCGCGTCCCTCGATGTTGCGTATATTCGCCCGACGCCTTCCCAAGTCGCCCAGAATTTCGCCCAAAAAATCGCCCGGAGAAACAATCTCCAGGCTCATTACGGGTTCGAGCAGAATCGGCTTGGCCTTCAATACCGCCGACTTCGCCGCCATGGAACCCGCGATCTCGAAGGCTACGGTCGACGAGTCCACCTCGTGATAACTGCCGTCTACGAGCGTCACGCGCACGTCCACCATCGGGTAGCCGGACAGCGGGCCGGTGTTCAGCGCGCCTCGCACGCCGCTCTCCACGGACGACACGAACTCCCTGGGGATGGCCCCGCCCACTATCTTGTTCACGAACTCGACGCCCGCGCCGCGCTCCAGCGGCTCCATCTCGAGCCACACGTGGCCGTACTGGCCGTGCCCGCCCGTCTGCCGCACGAACCGGCCCTCGGCGCGCGCCGGCGAGGTGATCGCCTCGCGGTAGGCCACCCTCGGCGTGCCGACGTTGCCCTCGACGCCGAACTCCCGCTTCATGCGGTCCACCAGTATCTCCAGGTGAAGCTCGCCCATACCGGACATGATCGTCTGGCCGGTCTCGGCGTGGGTGGCGATCTTGAAGGTGGGGTCCTCGTCCGAGAGCTTGGCGAGCGCCTCGATCAGCTTGTCCTGGTCGGCCCTCGAGCGCGGCTCGACGGCCACCGAAATCACCGGCTCGGGGAAGCTTATCGTCTCCAGCACCACCGGCGCCTGCCGGTCGCAGATGGTGTCGCCGGTGGAAGTCTCCTTCAGTCCGACCGCGGCGGCGATCTCGCCCGCCCCCACTTCTTTCATCTCTTCCCGCCGCTGCGCGTGCATTCGCACGATGCGTCCCATTCGCTCGCGTCTGCCGTTCGTGGCGTTGTACACCATCCCGCCGGTCTCGATTGAGCCGGAGTAGACGCGGAAGTACACCAGCCGGCCGATGAAAGCGTCGGCGACCGTCTTGAACGCCAGCGCCGCGAAAGGCTCGTCCGGGTCCGGCGCGCGGGTGACCTCTTCGCCCGTGCCCGAGTCCTTGCCCACCACCGGCGGCACGTCCAACGGAGAGGGCAGGTAGTCGCCTATCGCGTCCAGAAGGGGCTGAACGCCCAGGTTCCGCAGCGCGCTGCCGCACACAACGGGCACCAGGCGGTAGTCGATGGTCGCCCTTCTGAGCGCCTGCCTGAGTTCGTCCGCCTCGATCTCCTCCTCTTCGAGGAACTTGACGATGAGATCGTCGTCGGTCTCGGCTATCTTCTCTATCATGTCGTTGCGATAGAGCATAAAGTCCCGCATGAACTCTTCGGGCACCGGGCGCTCTTCCGGCATCGCGCCGGTCTCGTCCGTGTAGACGAATGCCTTCTGCTCGATGAGGTCGATCACGCCGCGAAACTCGTCCTCTACGCCCAGCGGTATCTGGATGACCACCGGGTTGGCCTGCAGCCGGTGGGCGATGCTATCGACGGTGCGATGGAAGTCCGCGCCCACGCGGTCCATCTTGTTCACGTAGCAGATTCGCGGTACGTTGTAGCGGTCCGCCTGCCGCCAGACGGTCTCCGACTGCGGCTCGACTCCCGCCACGGCGTCGAATACCACCACGCCGCCGTCCAGAATGCGCAGGCTGCGCTCCACCTCGGCGGTGAAGTCCACGTGGCCCGGCGTGTCGATGATGTTGATCGTGTAGTCTTTCCAGGCGCAGGTAGTCGCCGCGGACGTTATGGTGATTCCGCGCTCGCGCTCCTGGGGCATCCAGTCCATGGCCGCGGTGCCCTCGTCCACGCCGCCCAGCTTGTAGATTCGGCCGGCGGCGTAGAGGACGCGCTCCGTCACGGTGGTCTTGCCCGCGTCGATATGCGCGATGAAGCCGATGTTGCGCGTGTTGGCGAGCCTTCGCTGGGAGGCTTCGCCGGACTCGCGTTCTCTTACGGCAGTGGCTTCCATCTGTTTTACCATCTGTAGTGGACGAACGCCCGGTTGGCCTCGGCCATCCGGTGCAATTCCTCGCGCCGCCTCACGGCGGAGCCCTGGCCGCGCGCGGCCTCCAGCAATTCTTGGGCCAGCCGCTCCGAAATCGGCCGGCCGCTCCTGGTGCGTGCGCCGCGGATGATCCAGCGCATCGCGAGGGTGACGCGGCGGTTGGGCCTCACCTCGGTCGGCACCTGGTACGTCGCGCCTCCCACCCTTCGGCTTCTAACCTCCAGCATGGGCGTCGCGTTCTTCACGGCCAACTCGAACAGCTCCAGACCCGGCCTGTGCGCCTCGCGCTCGATGTTGTCCAGCGCGTCGTAGACTATACGCTGGGCCGTGGTCTTCTTTCCGTTCAGCATCACCTTATTGATGAAGCGACTCAGCTCCACGCTCCCGAACTTCGGATCGGGAATCACGACGCGCCGTTCCGCCCTTCTTCTTCGCGCCACGGGCTAGTCCCCCTTGCTTCCGTACTTGCTGCGCCCGCGCCTGCGGCCGCTCACGCCCGACGTATCGAGCGCCCCGCGGATGATGTGGTATCGCACGCCGGGCAGGTCCTTCACGCGCCCGCCGCGGATGAGCACCACCGAGTGCTCCTGAAGGTTGTGGCCCTCACCCGGAATGTAGGCGGTAACCTCCATGCCGTTGGTCAGCCTCACGCGGGCCACCTTGCGCAGCGCCGAGTTGGGCTTCTTGGGCGTCTGGGTGCGCACCTGCACGCACACGCCGCGCTTCTGCGGCGCGCCGGAGTCGCGCTTGCCCCTGTTCTTGAGCGAGTTGAACGAGTAGCGGAGAGCGGGCGCCTTGTCCTTCTTATGCTTGGACTTTCGGCCCTTTCTCACCAGTTGATTGACTGTCGGCATAACGCATCCTCGGCGGGTTCACGGCCCCGGCCCGGCCATACTCGTATGCACACGAAAAGATGGCCGCAACAAGTTGCGACAAACGCGCATTATAATCCGGGGCTTGGTCAGTGTCAAATTTCCGCGCGCGCCCACAGCGCGGTGCAAGACAGGGTACAACGCTTGATTTCCCGCATTGTGGGGCCGCCGCGTTGACAACAGGGTATACTAAGTATATATACTCCACCTGAATCTCGCAGACAGAAAGTGGTGGGAAGCAAGAGTAAATGATACTTAACCTAGCTGCATCAAACTTCCGAAGTCTCTCACTACGCATTGATTTTGACCCGCAATTTACCGATAGGGTCAAAGGGATATTGGATGCGCATCAGGTGCCTTACAATGATGCTCTCCTACGGTACATCCTAGTTGGGGCGGGTTATCGAGAAGCTGGACAGAGTTACTCAGTTTCGTTGACTGCTGACTTCACCGGCGCATTGCAATGGCCCATTGTACGGGTGTGGTACAACCTTGATGTTCGCGATGGTGGATTGGAGCCTGACCGCCACAACAACTTAGCCAGAATTCAGCAAGTGTTAGATGCGGTAGGCTTTGGAGCATTCGTCACCTGTTCTTTTCAGCTCGAAACGCTATCCCTTGACGACTTTGAGCCAGTCTTGGAGCTTCCGCTCATTGTCTTCAATGGGAAGAATTCGTACTTTCAAGAAATCAGTGGAGTCCAGCTCGCCCGATTGGAGAATGAGCAAACTGTTGAGAGCATAAGCCTGGATAAGTGGTCTGGCGAGTCGATATCCTCTAATGGGTGGGTATCGTTTCAGACCCCTCGCGTCAGTTCTGAGTTAGTCTTCACTGCGTTTGGGCGAGTGGTAAACCTGCAAAACCAAGCCATTGTTAGAGTCAGTCATGGAGGCAGTCAATGACGACACCAACGCCTGAGGAAGCCCACGTTCGCAGGCAGGAAGAACTGCATTTCACAAGCACTCACCTTGATTGGATGTCCTTCCCTGGTGAGCAAATAGGATTGTATGAGGGCGATGAATACATGACTGCTTCATCGCATCCCCGCGTCATGTTTGTAAGCATGTCCCCTTGGGACGACCCTGACTGGCGTTCAAAACTCGGTCAGCCGAACGAGCCGTCCCGCAGCAGAGGGCGAACCGAAACTCAGCTGGCCGACCTTGCAAGCAAGCTGGCCGAGGTTGAGAGTAAAGTCGAGGAAGTTCAGAGACTTCTCACCGAAGTGCTTGAAACGCCCAAGAGGGGACTGGGGGCTATTCACACATTGAACGAGGGCAGAGTGCGTCTAGTTCAGCCTGTCATGTATTCCACCCAAGAATTCGAGGACGAAGTTCTGGTCGGTGTTGAAGAAGTAGGCGTTTACGGTGTGGGCGTGACCGAACATGAGGCAGTTCTAGAACTGCAAGAGGAACTCTGGGCGCTTCATCAAGAACTCAGTCAGACACCGGACAGCGACTTGGGGCCAGAATTGCAGTCCGAGAAGCGGATTTTGCAAGGGTGGATCAGCAATGCCCTGGATGCCTAACGGGCCGGAAGTGCAAAGGGCATTCGATAAACTGGAGCGTGTCAACGCTCGAGATTCGCAGCAAGGACTGGTGATACGTTCATCCTCTGAAAAATTTGGATACTATCTCATTGATGGTGAGAGAGCATTCAAGGTTTCATCTAAAGCTAGGCAGAGAGGCGGCATCGGTAGTGGTCGGTTGAAATCCCTCTTGACCTACCTGAGGTTGAGCCGAGAAGAGTTCAAACAACTTTGCGAGTGCCCTATGTCCGGTCCTGATTACCACAACCTGATTAAGAGCCGGACTCAACACAACTAGGCGAAGAGAGGCCCGTGGCCGAAAGTCAGCACACCTTGATGCGTAATGTGTTCCCGCTGCATCACATTCTCTTCGCCCGAAAATGCCCCCATTGACCGAACACCAGCGGTTTTGCGCCCCTGTCGTGCGGCCAAATCTTCAACAGTTCAGCCGGCGGCGGCGTCATGCGCTGACAACCCCCTCGGTGCGAGTTATGGTTCTATTACCCCCTATCGATTCGACGGTAGGGTCGAGACCGCCCACCGAGGCGGTTTCTGTCTTTATGCGGCAGGTCTGTAACCTGCCTCCGGGGCGCGAATCGTACACCTGTGCCCTACAAAGGCGCACGAACGCCTAGCCGAACAATCCCCCACCGTTGGTATGCTGCAGCACACAACTGCGCCATACCCTGTAAATCCCGCGCGCAATTTTGTGAGGTCCGCCCATGAAGCGCCTATTCGTCGCACTGCTGCTGCTTTGCCTGGCCGCCGCCTGGAGCTGCGCGGGCGAACCCGAACCGGAACCGGCCGCCGCCACACCCCAGCAGGTGGCGCAGACCACGCCAAGCAGCACGCCCACCACGCAGCCCGAACAGCCCACGCAGGGCAGCGCGTCCTCGGGCCAGAGCGGACAATCCTCCTCTGCCTCTTCCGAAGACGACGATGACGATTCGGAGGACGACGACAACGGCGACTCCGGCGAACATTCTTCAAAGAAGGACTCGGACGATGACGCGACGGTCAGCCACGCCAACCCCGGCCTGGCGGGAACCGCCTTCGACAGCAGCCGCAACGACGCGCTGTTCGACACCGAGCCGCTGAACGCCGTGACCTGGAGCGTGGAGCCCACCATATCGGCCGGCGCGCTGGACGCCGCGGGCACGCTCAGCGGCGGCGCTATGCTCTTCAACCCGATGGTGGACGGCGAGGGTGCGGGCTTCATCGTCTATTTCGGCGACTTCACGGAGCCTATGGCGCTGCTGCTGCCCGACCTGGGGCCTATGTACGTCTGGGACAGCGAACACACCATCGCGCCGATGGAGCACGAGTTCGAAGGGTCGTCGTTCACCATCCGAGCCTACTCCCCCCTGTTCATGGACGTAGGCCCCGGCGACCTGGTCATTCGCGTGTTCGGCGTGGACGGCGACGGCAACGACGCGCTGCTCGCCGTAGCGCCGGTAGGCTCCCAGTAGCACCGTCCTGACCTGAATCGAGCTGTCAGCAGGAGCACAAGGATGACCACCTCAAAGGGCGCGTTCGACTTCGGAAGCAATTGGCATAGCTTCCTATCAACAATCACAGACGAACGTATCGCCACAGCCGAACAACACCTGCAAATCGTGTTGCAGACCGGAGGGACAACTGTTTCTGGGCCTATACAACGACCAGGGAATGCGCTCTCGAATGTGGAGGGCTGTGAAACAGACATATTGCGCCGGAACCGCCGGCAGGCTACTCATTGAAGGCGTGTTTTTGCCCTACTACTTTACGCGCTTTTGCGTCGCGAGCGTACTGCGCCGCAAGAACTTTTTCGCGGAGTACAAGAAGAACCGGGGTATGAGCCCGTTCCACGACTGGAGAGACTGGCTGGGAGGATACCCGTTCGAAGTGGCGTCCTATGATGCCGTCACGAATGCTGTTTGCGATACGGGCTTTGAACTGGCGTGGTCCATGCCAACGAAGGGAGGAGGAAACAATCAGTGGACGTTCGTTAAGGACGGCTAACGACCTACGGAGCGTTCTCCCCGTTCCTGGCATTGTAGTAAGGCACTGCTTTCGCCTGCCTGACTCAAATGGTGCAGAATTGTACAACTACATCAACACGTCAGACGTTGACAGCCGGCTCTTCACATGATACATTCATGTAACCACCCCTATCGCTTCGCCGGTAGGGCCGAGACCGCCCACCAAGGCGGTCTCTGTCTTTATGTGCGAGCAGCGATTGATTACCAACCTGCAAGTACAAGCCGCAAGACTTTAGCTTTGAGAAGGTGACAACCGCACCCCCTTACCCCCGCGCCCCCACCCGCGCCGGCGCCGCCGGCCGCCGCACGAACAACATCAGCACCGCGCCCAGGAAGCTCAGCGCCGCGAACACCGTGAACGGCACTATGTAGGTGCCCGTGGTGTCGAACATGTACCCCGCGAACAGCGGCGCGAAGATCATCCCCACGTTCATCGGAAGCTGCGACACCCCCATGATCGTCGCGAACGCCCGCCGCCCGAAATACTCGCCCCGTATCGCCGTGGTCAGCGGCATCCGTCCCCCGAAACCGATGCCGTAGAAGAACGCGAACACCCAGGGCAGGTACGTCGTCTCGGTCTCGTTCAGCGCCAGCAGCAGAATCGCGCAGGACTGCAAGAACAGCAGGAACGCGATCAGCGGCGGCTTGGGCAGACGGTCGGCGACCAGCCCCGCCAGGATCATCGACGGCAAGGCAGTCAAGGTGTACGCCAGGGTGACAAATCCCGCGTGAGTGAGCGACATTCCCATGTCCGTCAGCTTCGGCGAAAGGTGCAGAGACAGCGAAACTATGGCCACGCTCGAGGTGACCTGCGCGATCGTGAGCAGCCAGAACGCCGATGTCCGCAGCGCCTGCCGCACCGTAAACTGCGGCTCCGCCGCTGCCGCGGCGTGCGCCTCCCGGTCGGAGCCGTCCGCCTCGCCCTCCGGAGGGTCGCCGTCCGGCCTCATGCCGTACTCCTCCGGGTGATTGCGGATGGCCTTGGTCACCGGCCCGATGATGACGAACATCAGCACCCCGATGCCCAGCGACACCCATCGAAATCCGAAAGACTCTATGCAGAAGGCGAACAGCGGCACCAGGAATCCACCGAACTGCGCGCCCGACATCGCCGACGCCATGGCTATGGACCGCTTGCGGTTGAACCAGTTGTTGACCATGGCGATCATCGCGAGCCAGCCGCCCAGTCCCGCCCCCAGCGAAATCACGATGAACGCCGCGTAGAACTGCCACAGCTCGTTGACCCGGGACTGCAGGACGAAGCCGACCGCCATGATGAGGTAGCCGATCAGCGTCATGCGCCGGCTGCCCAGCCGGTCTATCAGGAAGCCCTCGATCGGACCCAGCACCGCGCCCTCGGCCCTGGAGAGCGCGAACGCGCCGGACAGCGCCGTGCGGCTCCATCCGAACTTGCGCTCCAGCGCCACCATCATCGTGCCCAACCCCTGGAACACCGTGAGCGACATGAGCGTGAGCATGAACGCCGCGATCCCGACCAGCCACCAGCCGTAGAACACGCCGCGCACCGACGTGACCAGACCTCGCCGGGGTGCGGAAACCGAATCTCCTTCACGCATGGCGCCAAGTGTACCAGTTTGGCCGCCCCTCTAGGCGCATCTTCTCGCATTGACGCCAATTCCCTGCCTGCTCTATCCTCTGCGAGTGCAGGCTGCACCAATACATAGGGTACGAATCGCGGCGGGGCGTGCTCGGGATGAGAACCATCGAGTACGTCATCGAAAAGAGATATCCAGCGGAGGCGCAACCGTGACCATAGAGAGAAAACACTACCGGTTGCTTTGCGTGCTATATCCCCCTTCCGAATCTACCGAACCGGACAAGTACATGGCGGAGACGCCTGCTTTCCCCAACTGCGTCGCGTGGGGGGACACCCCAGATGAGACCATCGAGATTCTCGAGAGCGTGGTGGCGGCCACCATACAGACCTACGAAGAGCGGGGCTACGCACTGCCACCCGGAGTATCGCCAATGGAAACCGAGGCCGCCCGCTCAGCCCAACCGAGGGTTCTGGAGATCTCAGTTTGACCCACCGAGAACTTACACGCAAGCTCAGAAGACTGAAAATTCCGCACCAAAACCGCGCAACCGAGTCTTACTCGCACCCTAGCATGTCCCCAGAGTTTCCTCACAGACGCGCAACAGCGTACCTGTCTTGTGTCAGCTCTAACGACTGTCAAGAAGTCGAACGCGGTAGAATTACCCAACTTTGCCAACGGGCTTGATTCTACCGCACATACGTGCTACTATCCACACCATGACGTACTCGCACCGGCATACGGCGACCAGAAACGCGGCCTCAGGACGATCACGCCGCCTGTCCCATTTCCAGGTATTTTGGAGCATTTTCGGCCACTTTGTAGCGCCAGGTGACACTGATAGGACAGAGATTTCACACCGCTCCCAGCTACGAATGAGACATTATGGCGCAGTTTGACGCACATTTCGGCTATAACCCCTACCACAAGCGGCCCTTCTACCCGCCGATGAGCTCAGTCCAGCCGCGATGCCGACCGGGCCGGAGCCGGTCCAGGCGCTCCGCGGATATGGACAAGGTTTCGAGTCTTGGCTATAATGGGCGGACGTGGTTTGGCGTGCCCCGAGCGGTAGCGCTGCCGACGCCGAATCAGGCCCAGACAGGCCGAGGTGGTGGAATTGGTAGACACGCAGCGTTGAGGGCGCTGTGGCCGCAAGGCTGTAGGAGTTCGAATCTCCTCCTCGGCACCACCGGAGCCACAGTCGAGGCGACGTAGCCAAGTGGTTAAGGCGGGGGTCTGCAAAACCCCTATTCGGCGGTTCGAATCCGCCCGTCGCCTCCACCACACACCACCATTTCCGATAAGTCCCTTCCCCCATCAAAGCAGGGCCTTTTCAAAGTCCCTTCCCCCTTGACGGGGGAAGGTTAGGATGGGGGTGACGAACCGGCTGTCGGACAAGCTCTTCAAGGAGGCCCCCGTGTCAACCGTAAGCATCGACCACATCGCCATGCCGACCGAGAACGCCGAGCGGCTCATCGAGTTCTACAAGCGCCTGGGCTTCCACATCAACGACGAG
The DNA here is from genome assembly GCA_034422735.1 of Dehalococcoidia bacterium. Lineage (GTDB taxonomy): Bacteria > Chloroflexota > Dehalococcoidia > Lucifugimonadales > CATOSD01 > CATOSD01. The sequence goes on from DAOUJL010000039.1 coordinate 79,796, forward strand.
GAAGCGTGGCGCTCAGGCCAGGCCCCCGCCTTCTCCATCCAGGTCGGCAACGACTCCAAGATCAACGTCCACCCAGAGGGCCATGTCGCCGGACTGCGCGGTCCGACCGCCGTGCCCGGCTGCGCCGACATCTGCTTCGTCTGGGACGGCACCGTCGAGGAGTGCCAGGCCATGCTGGACAACGCGGGCGTGGAGGTTATCGCCGGACCGGGCCCGCGCAAGGGCGCGCGCGGCGGAGGCGGACAGCCCTCGCTCAGCCTGTACGCCCGCGACCCGGATCAGAACCTGCTCGAGTGGATGATCTATTCCTAAACCATGCCTATCAAAGAGCGCAGGCTCGGCCGCACCGGCCTGGTGCTCCCGGAGCTCGGCCTGGGCGCGATGGACACGCCGCAGGCGGCGGAGGGCGCCGACACCCTCCGCGCCGCGCTCGACCTGGGCGTCCGTTTCGTCGACACCGCCAGGGATTACCAGGGCAGCGAGTACCTCTTGGGCCAGGTGGTGCGCGAGTGCGGCGCGGACTTCTGCATCGCGTCCAAGACGTTCAGCCGCACCATCAACGGCAGCCAGGCCGACGTGGACCGGAGCCTGGCCGTGCTCGGTGTACCGAGCGTCTGCCTGTACCAACTTCACGACGTGTCGACCCCGCGCGACTGGGAGCAGGTGATGGCCCCCGGCGGCGCGCTGGAGGGACTGCGGGTCGCCCAGTTCAGGGGACTGGTCAGCCACGTCGGCATCTCCTCACACAGCCTGGAGATTGTGGAGAAGGCCATCACCTGCGGCGAGTTCGACACGGTGATGCTGGAGTACTCCGCCTTCTACACCGAAACCGAAGCCCTGATCGACCTGGCCGCGGAGGCCGGCGTGGGGGTCATCGTCATGCGGCCGCTGGGCGGGTCGGGCCGCATGAGCACCCTGCGCACGCTGAACGCGCAAGGCGATACCGACCTGACGCCCGAACTGCTGCTGCGCTACGTGCTGTCCAACCCCGGCGTCTCAGTGGCCATACCCGGCGCGCGCTACCCCGACAGGGTGCGCCGCAACGTCGCCCTGTGCATGGAATACGAGCCTCTCACCGACGCCGAGAAGCGCCGCTGCGAGCGGGCAGCGGAGGCCCTATATTAGGTGCGCTGGCGAGGCGCGCGCAGGCTGTTGCGCGCCGCTCACCCACACACTAGAATATGCCCACGCTGCGCCCGACACACACCGGCGCCGCCGCGAGGTTCGACGATGCCGATTTACGAGTACACCTGCACAACCTGCGAGCACCGGTTCGAGCGGCTCAGGCCAATGGACCGCATGGACGACGACGCGCCGTGCCCCGAGTGCGAGGGCGAGGCTGAGCGCAGCCTGTCCGTGTTCGTGTCGTTCTCGTCGTTTGACGAGGGCGGCTTCATGCCCGTCGCCGGCGGGGGTGGCGGATGCGGTGGGTGCGGCCCGGGCGGCTGCGCCTGCGCGTCCGGCTTCTAACCTTCCTAAGTTGTCCCTTCCCCCTCGCAAGGGGAAGGTCAGGATGGGGGTGCATCGCCCGCCCCCTTCATACGAAAGGAGCACGATATGACCACCGCAGTCCGAGGCAGCCTTACGCTGGTCGACCCGACGACCCAGCCCATCATCGCCGACTTCACCGGCGCGCCCAGGCTGAGGGACCTGGCCAACAAGCGGGTCGGCATCATCGATGACAGCAAGGTGAACGCCAGGGAGTTCCTACACACGGTGACGGAGCTGCTCGACGAGCGCTTCGGAGTCACGGGCGTCAAGTACCACCGCAAGCCCTCCGCGTCCAAGCCCGCCGATCCCGCCGTCATCAGCGAGATGGCAGAGGAGTGCGACTACGTGCTTGTCGGCATAGGCGATTGAGGGTCCTGCAGCGCGTGCAGTGTGCACGACGGGATCCACGTGGAGAAGGCCGGCACCCCCTCCGTTACCATTTGCACAGACCTGTTCACCCGAACGGCTGAGGGCATGGCGAGCATGTGGGGAACGCCTGACTATCCCACCATCTTCACCAAACACCCCACCGCCCCGCTGGACGCCGAGGAGCTGCGGGGAAGAGCCGAAGAGATGCTCGGACAGATAGTGTCCATCCTCACCGGCGTCGATTCCTCCACCGACTACTCCTAGCGCTTCAACTCAACGGAGACGGACAGCGATGGACAAGCCGCGGCTGGATCGGGAAGTTATCGCGATGAGGGTCGCGCTCGAACTGCGCGACGGCGACGTCGTGAACCTGGGCCTCGGCATTCCGACGCTGTGTTCGCAGTTCATCCCCGAGGGGCGCTCGGTGATGTACCACAGCGAGAGCGGCGTGCTCAACTACGGGCCGATGGCCGAGCCGGGCGAGGAAGACATCGACCTGATCAACGCCGGCGGCCAGTTCCTGGCGATGTCGCCCGGCATGTCGTTCTTCAGTTCGGCGGACGCCTTCGCCATGATCCGGGGCGGCCACGTGGACGTCGCGGTGCTCGGCGCGCTCCAGGTGTCCGAGCGCGGCGACCTCGCCAACTGGATGCTGCCCGAGCGCGGCGTGGGAAACGTCGGCGGCGCGATGGATCTCGCCGCCGGCGCCAGGCGCGTCATCGTCGCGATGGAGCACACCGACCGCAACGGCGAGTCCAAGCTGGTGCGCGAGTGCGCCTATCCGCCCACAGCAATGGAGTGCGTCAGCCTGGTGGTCACCGACATCGCCGTCGTCGAAATCGGCCCCGACGGCGCCATACTCACCGAGGTCGCCCCAGGCTGGACCGCCGACGAAGTGCTAGCCCAAACCAACGCCCGCCTCACCGTCTCCCCCCACCTCAAGGAGATAACGCTGTAAGGGAAGGGGGCCTCCGATTAGCCTCCTCTCCCTTCGATGGGTGAGGATTGAGCGCCTGCCCTGAGCCTGTCGATAGGTGAGGGTGAAGTTGTCCGCAACGCCAAGCGAGATAATCGGAGGTTCAATCAGTTGATAGCTCACGGGTGGCAACCCATAACGCGCCTTGACCCACAGTCCTGCGACGTGGACTTTCAGGAGATAGACTCTCTTCAATGGCAATGGTTGAGTTTCAGAAGGCAGAGAGAGGAAACGGACCCCGAAGCCTACACCGCATTTCTGGAGCGCGTGTATCGCCATTGGGCGATCGAGACGGGCATCATCGAAGGCATATATGACATCGACAGGGGAACAACTCAGATTCTGGTGGAAAATGGCCTGTCCGCGGACCTGATTGACCGTTCGGCTACAAACCACGATCCCAACGAACTGGTCAAGGTGCTGCAAGACCATAAGGCGTCAGCAGAATTCGTGACCGATTCCATCAGAATCGAAAGACCGCTCTCTAGACACTTCATTGTTGAGCTACACCAACTGCTAACTCGTAACCAACGTACCTATAGCGCTGTAGATCAGTTTGGAAGCGTCTTCGAGACTGAATTGCATCCGGGGGCATTCAAGACGCAGCCCAACAATCCCACGCGGCCAGACGGAGAGATCCACGAATACTGCCCGCCAGAGCAAGTGGCGAGCGAACTAGACAACCTCGTTGAGTATTACCATAGTACACCAGACTCGCAGACCGGCTATCACCAGTTACTGGTGGCGGCTTGGTTACATCACAGGTTCACACAGATCCACCCATTCCCAGATGGCAACGGACGGGTGGCACGCGCGCTCCTCACCTGGCATCTGGCAAAAGAGGAGTATCTGCCCGTAGTAGTGTCCAGAGACGATCGCTCGGAGTACATCAAGACGCTGGAGTCGGCGGACGCCGGCTGTCTTGATCCGCTTGTCACGTTCATCCTGCGTCTGGAGAGACGAACCATCCTCGAAGCGCTGCGCGAGCCCGCCCCGGTCGCGGACTCGGGCCTAGTCAGCCAGGTTCTGAGCCACATAGGTGAGCGGGTCAGTCAGCGGCGGGTGGAGAGGCTCAAGGAGCTACGCTCAGTGAATGCTGTCGCGGCATCCTTACAAGAAACTGCGAGGACTTTCCTGCAGTCTCAAGCCGATTCCATCGGTAACCAGCTTGGCCAAGCCGGGCTGAACGTCTATTGCCCGGTTGATTCGGGCGGCCCCGGCAACAGGGAGCACTGGTATCACGCTCAGGTGATCCAGACGGCGAAGGACGCGAACCACTGGGCCAACCTGAACGAAAACAGGTACTTCATCAAGTTGTCCGTCAATCCAGACTACCAGTCGGACATGCCGCGCCTCGTGTTCGTCGTTTCCCTACATCACGTCGGGCGACAGTTGACGGGTATAATGGCCGCCACCGCGTTCGCCCAGATAGTCCGGCGCGAGGACTCCAATGACGAAGACTCCGAAGAACCGACTGATCCCGATTTCAGAAACTGCGCTGTCGAATCCTTCACATTCACGTCGGAAGATAGCGCCGAACGAGTAGCGCCAAGATTCGGAGCCTGGATAGAGGGTTCACTGAGCGTCGCACTGCGCCACTGGAGCGAGTTCATATCGTAGCTCGCCGCCAGCCCCCTACTTGGGCAGATTACACACGTCCAGCGCGGTCAGCGCGAGCACCTTGGCAACCTGCTCCATCTCGCTGATGGGCGCATACTCGTCGGGAACGTCCGGCGACTCCTGGGTTCCGGCAGGGCCAATCAGCACACAGGGCACTCCCGCAGCCCAGAGGTGGCAGCTATCGTTGCCCGTGTATGAGTTCGGCAGCACCACGCCAACGTTCTCAGGCTCCCTATCCGTCACGGCCCGTATCTGGCGGGCCACCGCCTCCACGATGTACTCGTCGCGCGGCAGGTCGAACGGCTCCATCACCTCCTTGTTGGCCTTGAACACCGGCGGCGCCGGCACCTCGATCTCGTATACGAAGTCCGGGTCCTCGGCGCCCAGTTCGCTGAGTGCGCGGTCGAGGTCCGCGACGACCGAGTCGGACGTCATGCCCGGCAGGAATCGCACGTCGACCAGCACGGTGCAGAAGTCGCTAACGAAGTTCGGTCCCTTCAGGTCGTAGTCCCGGCCCATGCCGCCCATGATGACGCCGATGTTCACCAGCGGCAGCGCGGGCAGGTCGGCCCGGCGCTCGCAAGTGAACTCGACGTCCCGTATGGCAGGGATGGCTTTGCGCATATTCTCGATGGCGTCCACCGAACCTTGCTTACGGCTGGTGTGCCTGGACTTGCCGATGGTGTGCACCGCTATGTTGACAACGCCCGCGTGCACCGTCATAACGTTCGCCGGGCCGTGCGGCTCCGTGATGACCGCCATGTCCGTGAGCGGCCCGTGCTCGGCGAGGTACGACGAGCCGACTCCACCCTGCAGCTCTCCGACGACGCACGCCAGCACGAGGTCGCCCTTCAGCCGGACGCCGGAGCGGCGCACCGACTCGGCGGCCTGCACCATCGACGCGACCCCGGCCTGCATGTTGCGCACGCCCGCCCCGAAGAGGCGGTCGCCCTCCACGCTCGGCTCCCAAGGGTCGCGCTTCCAGCCGAACGCCAGCGGGTCTATGTCCAGATGCCCGTTGAGCATCAGCGACTTGCCGCCGCCCTCACCCGTGAGCGTGGCGATCGTCTGGAATCGGCCTGGCTCCACCTCCTGGAGCTGCACCTCGTAACCCCGCGCGCCCAGATAGTCGGCCATGAACCTCGCCAATTCCGTCTCCTCGGTCTTGAAGCTCGGAATCCTGAGCATCTGCTTGGCAAGCTCCAACATATCCTCTCGGTCGACGGCCGCCAGCACGGCCTGCGTGTCGCTCTGTGTCAACTCGTTCCTCCTTCGTGAACCTGTTACAGTTTAGTCGGTCCCCTACATTCGTCCATTCCCGCGAAGTTTGCCCCCGCGAAAGCGGGGAGCGAGAATCCAGGGGCAGGGCCATTGACACTCCAGCACATCCGTGCTACGCTCCCTTCATCACAAACAACCGGCCACCGACCACCAGCCACCAACGTAACGTAACAGCCGTGACAACAATCTGTCAGGCAAAATCCCATCCAACCGTAATCCGTTCCATCCGTAACCAGAAACCCAGACCGTCCAGCTACGAAATCGGAGGTGATAAGACAAAAGAAACGAAACGGGACACTTTTTTCTAGCTGAATTGTCCCACCCGGCAGTTTGGCCGCTGCCACTGCCCGGACGCTACTCCGCTTGGTAGTCCGTCACCCACCCGTATCGCCCCTACTGCTGGTCCCCTCTCCCTTGATGGGAGAGCGCCAGGGTGAAGCTAGAACGTGGGTGAGCGAGCGAAAAGCCAGCCCCGACCCGTACCGCGCACGCCGCCAGGCCGGCGCGGAGTTCCGGTCCCGGCTCCGCATCACCTTGCCGACGGCGTCCCTGGCCCAATCACGCGGCAGCAGGCCGAGAGGTGCTGCGCGGTCTGTCCTCGTGGCCACCGCGCGAGCCAGTCCCGGCCCTGCCGCGCCGCCAACCCGTACTCGCTAACCGCGAGCCTTTAACAATTGAATCGCAGGCTCTTCGAGACCGCCGATATTGACCGTCGGACTTGCCCGGTGCTAGAATCGCTTCTGCGCAGATGGTGAGCGTGGCCAAGTTGGTTAAGGCGCCAGGTTGTGGCCCTGGAGATCGAGGGTTCAAATCCCTTCGCTCACCCCATCCCATCTGAGGCGCCGCCTTCTCCGCACTCTATCCCGGTAATGGAGGATGCCCGAATGCCCCACGCTTACGAGGATGTCCTGGTCGTGCGCGACGGCGACGCCAGGGGTAACCGCATGGTGGTCAGACTCACGACGTCGGCGGGTCGCCGCATATTCGCCATCGGCGTGCCGCAGCCCGACATCGAGGACCGCCTCGGGCCGACCTGGGCCTACCTGTTCGAGTGCGAGGGCATGAACCTCGTCGACGCGGGCGCCCACGGCACCCTCGCAGACCTGGCCGACGGCATCGAGACGGCCGGCTACTCGCCCCGCGACGTCGACCGCGTCATTATCACTCACGGCCACTCCGACCACGATGGCTCGGCCTTCCGGTTCGTGCGCGAGAACGACGCCGAGCTGTGGGCGCACGACGTTTACGCCCGCACGCTGCCCTTCGACGACTGGCGGATACAGCGCGGCCTGAAAACGCCGCTCGCCGCCCAGATGGACGCTATCAAGTCCCGCAACGGCCGCTCGCGCGAGTCCGACTTCTCATGGCGCACCGAGCCCGGCTACCACGAAGCCAAGAAGGCTGCCGAGGTGGACAGGCGGGTGCGCGGCGGAGAGCGTGTGGGAGCCATGACGCTCATGCACACGCCCGGCCACTCCCCCGACGAGCTGTGCATGGTGCTGGACGACGTAGTCTTCACCGGCGACCACGTGCTGCCGGAGATCACGCCCCATCCCACGTGCAGGGTGCGATTCTCCGTTGAGGTCGAGCGGGCGCTTTCGCCAGAGTACACCGACGCCGACGCGCTGTACGGCCTCGAGACCTACATCCGGTCCCTCCGCATCGTGGAGGAGCTTGGCCGGCAGGTCCAGGTGCTGCCCGCCCATCGGCTCTTCAACAAGGGCCGCTTCAACTTCACCGACGTTGGACGGATTGGGGAGATCATCGAGCACCACGCCGAGCGCCTGGAGATGGCGCTGGACGTCGTGGACGGCGCGGGCGGCACGCTGACCGACGTGACCCGCGCGCTCTTCCCCAGGCAGACGCCGGAGAGTCCCGTCTACCATCTGGCGCTGACGGAAGCGGTGGCCCACCTGGAGCTGCTGCACGAGTCCGGCGACCTGGATATAACCGGTGACGGCCGGCTGCGCGCCACCGGCTCGCGCAACCACCTGCGCATCGTGGGAGAATCGGCCGCGGCCAAGCTCGCAAAGTAACCGGCGCGCGCCTGTAGCTCAACGGACAGAGCATCGGTCTTCGGAACCGAGGGTTGGGGGTTCGAATCCCTTCAGGCGCGCCACCCACTTCCACCCTCACCTCAATCCTCTCCCATCGAGGGAGAGGAGGCCACAAGTCTCTAAGCCTGCCGGGGGTCGCTACGATGGGAGCGCTGAACGACATAACCGTCCTCGACCTCTCCCGCATACTCGCGGGCCCCTTCTGCACGCAGATGCTGTCCGACCTCGGCGCCACCGTGTGGAAGGTCGAGTCCCCCTGGGGCGACGACACCCGGCGCTGGGGCCCGCCGTTCGTGGAGGGGGAGAGCGCCTACTACCTGTCCACCAACCGGGGCAAGAAGAGCGTCGCCGTCAACCTCAAGGACGAGCGGGGGCAGGAACTGGTGCGCGAACTCGCCCGCAAGGCCGACGTGCTGGTCGAGAACTTCAAGGTCGGGGACCTGGCCCGCTACGGCCTCGACTACGCCAGCTTGTCGAAGTCCAACCCCGGCCTCGTCTACGCGTCGGTGACCGGCTTCGGGCAGACCGGCCCCCGGGCCTCCGAACCCGGCTACGACGCCGTCCTCCAGGGCATGACCGGCCTGATGAGCGTGACCGGCGCACCCGACGGCCCCCCGATGCGCGTGGGCGTCGCCGTCGTCGACCTGATGACCGGCCTGACCACCGCCATCGGCGTTCTCAGCGCGCTGCACGAGCGCGCCCGCACCGGACGCGGCAAGCACCTGGACCTGTCGCTGTTCGACGTGGGCGTGATGGCCATGGTCAACCTGGCCCAGAGCTACCTCGCCGACGGTGTCACCCCGCCCAGGCTAGGCACCGCCCACGCCCAGATAGTGCCGTACCAGGCATTCGAGGCGTCGGACGGCTTCTTCATGCTCGCGGTGGGCAACGACGCCCAGTTCGTGAGGATGGCCGAGGCCGTCGGCCTGCCGGAGCTTGCGCAGGACGACCGGCTCAAGACCAACGCCGGCCGCGTCGCCCACCGCGACGAGGTTGTGGCTGCCCTCAGCGCCGCGTTCGCAGCCTGGCCGCGCGAGGACCTGCTGCGGACCCTGGAGCGCGCCACCGTGCCCGCGTCGCCCATCTACGACGTCCCCGAGGTGATGCGCGACCCGCAGTCCGACGCCCGGGGCGTGCTCTGGGACGTGGACCACCCGACGCTGGGGCAGCTCTCGCTCATCGCCAATCCTCTGCGCCACGCCAGCGAGAGTCCCGCAGCGCCCGCGAGTCACCCGCCGCTGCTCGGCGAGCACACCGCCGAGACCCTGCGCTCGGCGCTCGGCCTGAGCGAATCGGAGATCGCCGCGCTGGCGGGAGACGGCGTAATCAACCTGGGAGCAGAGTAGGGGAGACGTGACCATTCCGAAGTCCCCTCTCCCCAACGTGGGAGAGGGTTAGGGTGAGGGGGTTAAAGTGGCTCTTACACTACAAGATCTGGACGCAATGACCATCGAGCAGGCGCAGGCGCTGCCGTTCGAGGAGCGCGACGCGTTGCTAGACCTGGCGATCGCCGACGGCCGCAGCGAGGCCACGGACGCGGTGTCCTACCGCACCGGCCTCTACTGCGACTACTTCGAGGAGGACCTGACCCGGATGCTCAAGCTCCGCGCGGTCCGCGTCCTGTGCCGCGGCACCACGTCGTCCGGGTTCGACGGCGTGGTGGTGGGCGACACCGACGAGGAGCAGTACCGCGCCGCGTTCCGTCACATCCAGACTTCCCTCCACGCCGCCGGCGCCGACTTCCACCGCGTCGTCACGCTCGTCGTCTTCCTGACGGACATGGACAACTGGCCGCTGTTCAACCACGTCTACCGCGAGTTCATCCCCAACCCGCCCTGCCGCGCCGTCATCGGAACCACCGGCCTCGCCCAGAAGTCCATCACCATCGAGCTGGTCGAGTGCGTGGCCTACAAGGTGGCGCCGTAGCTCACTGCAGGAACCAGCGGGCCAGGTACTCTTCCAGTTCGGCAGGATTGTCGTACACGTAGGCCACCTGGCCCACCATGTTCTCGGCGCGCTGCCGTCTCGGCTGAAGGCGTTTGACCCAGAATCCGATGTCGTGGGCCGAGCGCCCGCCGGTGGGCAGCACCTCGTCCAGCCTGAGCACGTCGGTGTTGCGAAGCCGGAGGGCGCGGGCGTACACGCGGCGGTAGATGCGTGGGTCGTAGCCATCGCTGTCGATGGCTACACCCAGCTCCCCGGCGGCCCGCAGCACCTCGTCCCACAGCCCGCTCACAACCCGGGGCGCGGCGTCGGCGGTCTCGCGCTCGTGCTCCGGCGACGCGGACGTGCGAGCGCGGGCGCGCTCGATCTCGCGCCGCACCTTCACCGAAGGCACGACCACCACGAAGCGTATGATCGGCAGACTCAGCTCGTCCTTGGGTCCGCTTCCGAGGGACATTGTCAGTTCCCCGAACCGGCCCCCGACCAGTGGCGCCTCGACGGCCAGCAGGCAATCATCTCCGTTGTGCCTCGCGAGCCACTCGATGATAGCCGTCCTCGCCCACACCCCGGCGGCGCGCCGGATGACCGCGTGCGTGACGCCGTCGACCTCCGGGAACCGGGCCAGTACCGTGGGCGTCTCGAATGCCAGCCGCACGACGTCCCATTGCAGCAGGTGGACCGGGCGGCCCGCCGCGTGCGCGAGCCGCGCGACCTGCCCCAGCATCAGGCTCTTGCCCGATCCGGGGATACCGCACAACACCGCGATCCTCGCGTTGAGCGCGAGGCGCTCGACCTCTTGGTGCAGAGCCGAGCCGGGTCGCAGGACTATGCCGTCCGCGCCGCCGCTACTGGCGATGACGGGCCTCCCGGTTCGACTTGGCGTCGCGCTCGGCGGTGTAGGCGTCGAGCGCCTGGGCGAGCCGGCGCACGCCCTCTCGCAGGCCGTCGGCGTCGTAGAGCGCGTAGCTGATGCGCAAGCAGGTCGAAGGCTCGTCGTCCACCGAGAACAGGCTGCCCGGCAGATATGAGACGCCCGCCTGATGCGCGTGGGGCAGGAGCGCCTCGGTGTCCACGCCCTCACCCAGGTCCAGCCAGAAGAAGTAGCCGCCCGTCGGAGTTGCGTAGTCGCAGCGCCCGGCGAGCAGTTCGCGCAGGGCGGCATCGACCGCACGGATGCGCTCGGCGTAGGTGTCCCGCAGCCGCGCGATGTTCTCGCCCAGCAGGCCGAGATCGATGGTGGCGTGGGCGATGTTCGACGCGAAGTGGCTTATCCCGCCGCCGCTGATAGCGAACCCGGACCCGGTGAAGCGCGACGCCAGCGCCGGATTCGCCTGCACCCAGCCGGCGCGCAACCCCGGCGACAGTATCTTGGAGAACGACCCGAACGACACCACGCGGCCTCCCGGTGTGTCGTCGAAGGCGGCGATAGGCGGAGGAGGGGGAGATGAGGCGTGCAGCAACTGGTACACCTCGTCGGCGAACACCAGGAAGCCGTGCTCTTCGGCCAGTTCCACCAGCCTGCGCCGCCTGTCCTCGGGCAGCACGCGGCCCGTGGGATTCTGATACGTGGGGATGACGTACAGAGCCGCCGGCTTGAGACTTCCCGTGTTGGTTAGCTGTTCCTCAAGCGCGTCCATCCGCATCCCGTCGCTATCGGTGGCGACGCCAACGACGTTCAGCCGGTGGTCGCGGAATATGCCGTGCGCCAGGTGGTAGGTCGGCTCCTCGACGTAGACGGTGTCCTCCGCCTGGGTGAACAGCGTGCAGGCCATGTCCAGCCCCTGGGAGGCGCCGCTCGTCAGGAACAGGCTCTCCGGCAGCACGCTCATCCCGTAGGCCGGCTGGTTGGACAGGAAGGCGGCAAGGGACTCGAGCAGCGGCCCGTAGCCCTGCACGGCGCCGTACTGGAGCGCGGCGGGAGACTCGCCGCCCAGCACGAAGCCGGCTGCGCGGCGCACGTCCGCGAGGGGGTGCAGCGCCTCCGACGGGTGGCCCCAACCGAGGTCGATCACGCCGTCCGCTATGGAGACGAGCAGCGCGGGCAGGCTGCCTTCGCCTGGAGTCTGGGCTGAGCTCACGCGGTCCTCACTCTATGCTCTCGTCGTAGTCCATGCCGATGTGACCTTCCGCCTCGAGGCGGGCGTACTCGTCGTCCGAGTAGCCGAGCAGGTCCTTGTAGACGTACTCGTTGTCCTCGCCCAGCCGGACCGGCCCGCGCCGGAACCGGGGGTACGATCCCGACCGTCGGTAGGGCGCGCCGGGGTAGAGATGCGTGCCGGTATCCTCCTGGTGCGCCTCCTGGAAGAAGCCGCGCTCGCTAAGCTGCCGGTCGGCGTAGGCGTCGGCCTGGTCCAGCACCGCGCCCGCGGCGATACCGGCGGCCTGGAGCGCCTCCATCGCCTCGACATGGCCCCGCGCCGACGTCCACCCGGCGATGCGGGCGTCGAGCGCGTCCTGGTTGCGCAGCCGGGACTCGTGATCGGCGAACGCCGCGTCGCGTGTCCAGTCCGGCTCGCCCAGCGCGGCGCGGAAGCGGCGCCAGTCCTGCTCATCGTACAGCGTGACGACCACCCAGCGGTCCTCGCCCTTGCAGGGGTAGCAGCCCTGGATGGCGGAGGGGTGCCGGTTGCCGCGCGTGCCGCGGTTGCGGCCGTTCATGGAGTAGTCCATGAAGTGCGACCCCAGCATGGGAATGAACGCCTCGGCCTGCGGCAGCTCGATGAGCTGGCCCTCGCCGGTGCGCTCGCGGTGGTTCAGGGCAGCCAGCACCGCGAAGGCGCCGTGGGTGCCGCCCGCCGCGTCGCACACCAGCACCGGGGTCACGGTGGAGGCGTCCATGTCCGCGTAGCCCCTCAGCACGGTGTGGCCGACGACGCTGTCCATGTGCAGGCCGAAGCCGCGGTAGTCGCGGTAGGGGCCGGAGTTGCCGTAGGCGGGCATTCGCATCATGATGATGCGCGGGTTGATCGCCCGGAAGCGCTCGTAGGAGATCGACAGGCGCTCCATCGTGCGGGTCGGGTTGTTCTCGACGAACACGTCGCTCACCTCGACCAGCCGGTCCAACACCCGCTGGCCCTCGGGCCGCAGCAGGTCGACGGTCATGCTGCGCTTATTGCGGGCGTGCGCGTTGAAGAGGGGAGTGCGGTTCCAGGGCCGGTCCCCGGGCACGCGGCCCGGCAGCCCGCCCAGGTAGAGCGCGGTGTTGTCGAGCTGCTGCTGGGTCGGGCGCGCCCGGGCGCCGCGAGTGGGCGCGGGCGGGAAGGTCTGAGTGGACTCGATGCGGATGACCTCGGCGCCCATGTCGGCCAGGAAGGACGTGCAGTAGGGGCCTGCCCACACGATGGTCAGGTCGAGCACGCGAACGCCCTCCAGCGGCAGGGTACCGATGCGCGGCTCCGCGCCGCCTCGCTGCTCAGGCAACGCCGTCTGCCCTCAGCGCGTCGACGTCCGCGGCGGTGTAGCCAAGCTCCTCGAGCACATCCGGCGTGTGCTGGCCCAGCAGCGGAGCGGGCGCGCGTATCGACCAGGGAGTCCGCTCCATGAGGAACGGCCGGCCGGGATAGCGCAGCGGCCCCGCGGAAGGGTGCTCGGCTTCGGCGAACACGCCGCGCTCGGCGAACACCGGGTCGGCGTGCAGGTCCTCCATGGTGTTGATTGGCGCGCTCAGAACGCGCGCGGCCTGCGCGGCGGTCCACACCTCCCGCTTGGTGCGGGACAGCACCCAGGGATAGAAGAACTCTTCAAACTCGGCCTTCAGGTCGGGGTCCTGCTGCGCGCCCGGCGCGTGCCAGCGCTCCTCCGTGAGGAATTCCGGCTCGCCCAGCATCCTGACCGAGCGGGGGAAGTAGATGCCGCCGCCGGTGATCTCCACGTAGCCGTCCTTGCAGGGAAACACGCCCTGGGGATAGCCGCCGGTATTCTCCACCGGTCGCCTGCCGCTGGTGCCGCCGGTGTACTGGTAGGCGATGAGGGTGCTCATGCGGCGGTCGATCGAACCGGCCTGCGTCTCGAATATGGAGACGTCGACGTGCTGGGCCTCGCCGGTGCGACGCGCGGCGAACAGGGCGCCCATGGCCGCCACCGCGCCGACCGCGCCCGCCTGGTAGAGCATCACGTCGTCGGCCATCTTCAGCGGCTCTCGCTCGTCAAGGCCGGTCGAGTACATCTCGCCGCCCATTGCGTAAAAGATTGCGTCCGAGCCTCGCCAGTCGCGGTAGGATCCGTCCTGCCCGAAGTTGGATATGGACACCATCACCAGGCGGGGGTTGGACTCCACCAGCGAATCGTAGCCGAGACCCAGCCGCTCCATCACGCCTGGGCGGAAGCTCTCGACTACGACGTCGGCGGACTCGGACAGCCTGCGGGCGATGCTCGCGCCCTCCGGATTCTTCAGGTTGAGCGTGACGCTGCGCTTGTTTGTGTTGAGGTGCAGGAACAGGCCGCTCCTCTCGGGGTGCGGCGCGTCATCGGGGAAGGGGCCCAGACGGCGCGCGGGGTCGCCCGCCTGGGGGCGCTCGACCTTCAGCACGTCAGCGCCGTAGTCGGCCAGCAGCTTGGTGCAGTAGGGGCCGGCGACGTAGTGCGTGAAGTCGAGGACTCGCACGTTCGAGAGAGCTTCCAAGCCGAGAGGTCCTCCGGTGTCGGGGCGAAGTTGCGGGCGTCCCCGGTAGTGCGGGCGCCGCAACGAGTCTATTTTCGCCGCCGCCCGATGTCAAACGCGGATTGGGGTCGAGCGCGAGCGGCACCCCATCCTAACCCGTTCGACAAGCTCAGGGCTGCCGGGCGATGAGGTCCGGCCCCTCGTTGGCGACCGAGTTGACCAGGGGGGACACCGCATGGACCTCCAGCGCATCGTCGGCGTAAGGGGCAAGGACGCTACTGAGCACGGCGGGATCGTCGACGTTCCCGTCCAGCCACAGTTCTTCGGCGTCTCTGGGCAGAATGGCCGGCATACGGTGGTATATCGGCCTGAGCAGGTTGTTGGCCGAGGTCGTGATGATGGTGCACGACGGTATGCGGTTGCCCTCCGGGTCCTTCCAGACGGACCATAGGCCCGCGAAAGCGAATGGCTGCCCCGACCGCATGGCGACGCGCATGGGTCTCTTGGTCCCGCCGCTCTTCTGCCACTCGTAGAAGCCGTCTGCGAGCACGAGGCACCGCCGCCGCCTCAGCGCATCGCGGAAGGCGGGTTTCTCGGCCACGGTTTCCGCCCTTGCGTTGATCATCCGGCGCCCAATCTTGGTGTCCTTGGCCCAGTGGGGAATCAGTCCCCACCGCATGAATCCCGCGCGGCGTGTTTCGCCGCCCACCACGGTCAGGACCTCCTGGGTGGGAGCGATGTTGTACCTCTTGTCGAAGGCGTCGATGTCGCCGTCGAACTCGTACTGCCGCGCGAGCTCGCTCAGGTCCGCTATCAGGCTGTATCTTCCGCACATAACCCCCTTATGATGAACCACCCGAGGTCGTCTGTGCAATGGCCGGTTCGCGCCACCTCTCTCAACGTTAGTGCTTGCGAACTGATCGGAGCCAGTGCTAGTATTTTCTGGTCAAAATAACCGGTTGGAGGGATTATGCGCGAGGTCAAAGCTACGGAAGCCAAGGCTCGTTTAGCCGAACTCTTGAGGGAGGTGGAAAGCGGAGAAACGATAGCCATAACCCGCCATGGCAGGCCGGTCGCGCACATGGTACCCGCTCCGACCCAGCATCGCGCCTCAAGGGAAGAGGCGGTCGAGCGGTTTCGTCGACTCCGCGCGGGATGGACGCGAGTCCCCTTCACAACGGATGAGATACTGGAGTCGCGACACGAGGGTCACCGTCTGTGAGCGCGCTCGTCGTTGATTCCTCTGTCGCATTAGCGTGGCTCTACGACGACGAAGACGTTCCACGGGCTGACGACGTGGTGGAACGTCTCGTCGAGGACGGCGCGTTTGTGCCGCAACTTTGGCACCTGGAGATACGCAACTCGCTGCTGGTGGCTGAACGGCGCGGGCGTATCTCCTGGGGAGAAGTCGCAGAACGCCTTGTCGCCCTGAGGGTCTTGCCGATCCAAACCGATGAGGAACCCGACTACCAGGCGGCCCTTGAGTTGGCTAGGAGGCATAGGTTGTCCTTCTACGATGCGCTTTACCTGGAGTTGGCCAAGCGTCGTCGAGCAGACCTGGCGACGCTGGACAGAGGTCTTGAACGCGCCGCCGCTTCAGAAGGGGTCACCGTGGTACGCGTCTAGCCGGTCGAGTCAGTTGAAGGGCCCGGATACATGTACTCCCTTGTCAAGCTGGCAGACTGCAATGTGTTGGCCGATGGGTGGGTGGCAATGCTGCCCGTGACATCAGAACTAAGGGTGCCGAAGACCAGGAGGTAGTCGTGCGTTAACTCGAACAATGTGTTTCTAACGCAATCTTTGGCTATGCTATACTCGCGCGCGACGTTGACGGAATCTCGATGGTTGTCCACTGTTGTTCAAGCGGTGTCAAACCTCAATGTAGCTTCAAGTAAGGAGGCGATATGCCAAGAAGCTCAGGACGTGGAGGCGGGTTTAGGGGTGGTCGAGGCGCTCGCCGCGGCGGACGGTCGCAGTCAGATGTGGGCCGCTCAGGGCGTGGTGGACGCTCTCAAGGAAGGCCAAAGGGACAGGTCAAGGATGGCAAGGCAGTGCAGTACGCCATCACGGACAAGAATGGCCAGACCAAGTACATAGGGACGACGAACAACCCTCGTCGTCGAGCAGCGGAGCACCGAGAAAGCGGCAAGATGAGGCAGGGCGACAAGATGCAGGTTCAGAGCCGCGCTATCTCTCGGCAGAAGGCGGAACAATTGGAAGGCGGACGACTGAAGGGGCATCGCCGAGAGACCGGCAGCAACCCCGAACGCAACACCACAAACGACGGGCGGTATCATCACCGCAAGCGATAAACCCTCTGCACTTCAAAGGTAAACGAACCATCTTCGATAATACCACCAAAGTAACCAGAACCGGCTGAACATGCTTATAGAGTCGCAGATGCGATGCTGGAGGCGCGGCAAGAGGAAGAGAGGTAAGGGCCAGCGATCAGAGAGAGCCTGCTGACTGAACATTCGACAGGCTCAGGGCAGTCTCCTCCCCCGTCGATGGGGAAGGGACTGCGAGGCAGGGTGTTTGGTGTACGGAGATTGGCGGGTGGTGTAGAATGACGCCCGTAGAGCAACGCCTTAGAGAGGAACTCAGGGCGGTACACGCCAGTCACCCCCATCCTAACTTTCCCCCGTCCGGGGGGGAAGGGGCTTTGAAGAGACCCTAGAGAACGGCGGCGCGAGTCCAGCGTCTTGACGGGTAAGCGGGGCGGCGCCGCTCGCTGACAGGTATGACATGACTGCGCCCGATGCCTTTACCAAGACTACCAAGGCAGCCCAGGCCCCGGAGCGGTTCCGGCTGCCGGATGCGCCTGAGCGTGAGCTAGACGAGGTGACCCAGTTCGATCACCTGTTCAAGAGCGGCAATTCCCACTACCTGGCGCTGCATCTGGGCAATTCTGAGACGACTCTGGTGGAGGCGGACCGCTGGGTTTGCCCGGACACCAACTTCAATAAGGCGCGAGCCCGAGTGCCAGACCTGCTCATCGCCTTCGACGTGGATCCCGAAATCTACGAGGCCAACAACGGGTACATCGTCTCTGAACAGGGCAAGCCGCCGGACTTCGTGCTGGAGGTGGCGTCGGTTAGCACGGCGCACGTCGATACGGGAGACAAGCGGCTGTACTACGCCGATCTGGGGATACCGGAGTACTGGCGATTCGACAAGACGGGCGAGTATCACGGGGCACGACTGGCAGGGGATAGCCTGGCGGACGGCGAGTACGTCGCCATGCCCATCGAGGAACTCCCGGACGGGAGCATACAGGGGTACAGCGCGGCGCTGGGCCTGAACATCCGGTGGGAAGAGGGCGAGATAGTGTTTTACGACCCGGACGCGGGCGGGCGTATAGCGACCTTCGAAGACGAGCGGGAGGCCCGCGTCGCAGCCGAGGCACGGGCCGACCGCGCTGAGGCTCGCGTCCGTGAACTGGAAGAGAAGCTCCGCCGCCGGAATCGCTGACGCCATGGCGCGGCGGCGGGCGCCGGAATCCTCATACACACCCAAAGGAGCGAAACATGGGCCAACTGGACGGCAAGGTTGCGGTGGTTACGGGCGCGAGCCGGGGCATCGGGCGGGACATCGCCCTGGTGCTCGCCAGGGAAGGCGCGCAGGTGGTGGTGTCGGCGCGCACCGAGAACGAGGGCGACTTCCGTATTTCGGGCAGCGTGAACACCACCGTGCAGCGCATTAACGACGAGGGCGGCAGCGCCATCGGCATCACCTGCGACGTGAGCGACGACGAGCAGGTCAAGGCGCTGCTGGACGGCACGGTCGAGCGGCTGGGCCGGGTCGACATCCTGGTGAACAACGCCGCCATCCTCATCCCCGGCAAGGTGGAGGACATGCAGGTGCGGCACTGGGACCTGCTCTACCGCGTGAACATCAAGGGGCCGTTCCTGGGCTGCAAGTACGCCATCCCCCACATGCGCGCGCAGGGGGGCGGACACATCATCAACATCTCGTCTGTGGGCGCCATCTTCCCCGGCCCCGGCCCATACGAGTCGGGCGGCGGCGGAGGCATCGCCTACGGGTCCGGCAAGGCGCACCTGGAGCGGTTCACGCAGGGGCTGGCCCAGGAGCTGTGGGACGACGGCATCGCGGTGAACGCGCTGTCGCCGAACAAGAGCATCGCGTCGGAGGGCCAGCGGTGGTTCCGCGGCGACACGCGCAACTACATCGGCGCGATGGAGGACGGCATCAGCATGGGCGACGCGTCGGTGCTCATCTGCGTCCAGGAGCCCAGGGAGTGCACGGGGCGAATCCTGTACGACCTGGACATGCTGACCGAGGCGGGCGTGGACGTGTCGAAGTACCCGCTGGTGACGGCGTAGGGGCGGGCCGACTTCACCCCCATCCTAACCTTCCCCCTTCGAGGGGGAAGGGACTGCAAGGGATTGCGGCGCGGCGCCTAGCTGCCGTTCTCGCCGCTCGCGCCCCTGGCGGCCGGTGCGCGGCTGTCCGCGCCGGCGGCTTGCTCCGGGGCAGGAGATTCGGCCTGACGGCGGCGCGCGCCCATGCCGGGTCCGGCGTAGGCCACGGCGTCCTCGTCCCGCCAGTTGCGGATGCGCGGCAGGAAGGCCAGCGCCATGAGGCTGAGAAACACGGTTAGCGCTCCGCCGATCATCACCGCGCCGGGCGCGGTGTAGAGGCGGCCCAACCCACCGGCGAAAGCCGCGCCGAGCGGCGCCAGCGCGCGGTCCAGCATGTAGATGCTCATTACGCGGCCGCGGTACTCGTCCGGAACGCTCATCTGCAGCAGCGTCTGGGTCATCGACATGGTGAACATCTGCGGGAAACCCGCGGCCACCAGGATGAGCAGCGTGAGCCAGAGCTGGCGCGACCAGCCGAACAGGATGAGCGTGATACCCATGGCCACGCCGCTGAGCAGCAGCAGCAGTCCCTTGCGCTTGGAGCGTCCCAGCGAGGCCACGGTGAACGTGCCCGCCAGCGAGCCGATTCCGGCGAAGGTGTAGAGCATCCCCATGCCCTCCGGGCCGATGCCGTACACTGCGTCGGCGAACACCGGCATGAAGGCCATCATGTAGGGCATGGACACCAGCATGGGAATGAGCGCGAGCAGCAGCAGGGACAGCACGGTGGGGTTGCCCTTCACGTACTCGAACCCGCCCATCATGCTCCGGTAGATGCTCTCGCGGCGGGCGCGGCGCTGTATGGGCGGCACCCGCATGAACAGGATCATGCCGATGACGCCGACGTAGGCGATGGCCTTGGCCGCGAACGCGCCCTCGGCGCCGACTCCGGCGATGATGAAGCCGGCGGCCACCGGCCCCACCAGTCGCGTCAGGTTGAAGGCGCTGGAGGTGAGCGCGACGGCATTGGTGATTTCGTGGCGGGGGACCAGGTTGGGCACTATGGCCTGGCGCACCGGCTGGTTGAACGCCCAGGTGAGGCCCGAAACCATCGTGAAGGCGAACACCATCCACAGCTCGATGACGTCCAGGTAGAGCAGAAGCGCCATCGAGGCGGACAGGGTCATCACCGCTACCTGGGTGAGCAGCATCAGCAGCTTGCGGTCTATGCGGTCGGCCGCCACGCCCCCCAGGGGGCTGAGCAGGAAAGGTACGGCGCGCGCGCCGTTTATGAGGCCCAGCATCAGCGGGTCGTTGGTGAGCTCCCAGACCAGCCAGCTAAGGGCGACCTGCTCCATCCACTGGCCGGAACTGGAGAACACCATGCTCCCCCACAGGAAGCGGAAGTCCCTGTATTTGAAGGAGGAGAACGTGGAGATTCTTAGCATGTACGCTCTTGAGGCAGCCTCAGTGCGAAGGGTCGGAGATCAGGCGCAAGTATAGACGCCAGGCCGGTGGGCCGCAACCGGACCGAAATGCGGTCCAGAACAATCACCTTCCGACTCCGATGCTGTGCGCGTTGGTCTCTTTGTCATCATCGTCGCCGGAAGTACCGGTAAACCGGGCGAAAAGCACGCCGCCGATAAGTCCGAACAGGTGGCCCTCCCACGATACGTACCCGCCCAGCGGAAGCAGGCCGGAGAGAATTCCCAATCCGTAGATGGCGGTAACCGCCACCGAGATTATGATGGACACGCAGCCCCGCTCGATGAATCCGCACGCCACCAGGTAGCCAAAATAGCCGAACACCAGCCCGCTCGCGCCTATGTGTACGGCGGACCTGCCCAACAGCCAGATGCCTAACCCGGCGAATAGCGCGATGAAGGCCGAACAGACGAGCAGCACGCGCTCGCCTCGAAACGCCGTAAGGCCGCCCAGAATCAGAAGGGGAAACGTATTCGCCATCAGATGCCCGAATCCCCCGTGAATGAACACGTGTAGCGGGATGCCGCGCAGTCCGGCGCTGTCGCGCGGGACTGCGCCGTACCGCGTCAGGTCCAGGCCGGGAACGAGATCGACGATGGCTACTATCCACAGCAGCGCGACGAATCCCAACAGCCAGACGAACGACCGCAGACGCATCGCCGCGTTCACCTTACGTTGCCGCTCTCCTCTCGGTGAGAGGGGCAGCAACAGCCCGCACTGAACTTGGCGAATGATCCGTCAAGCAAGACCGTGCTGTCCGGTTAGCCCAGGCCGTCCGCCGCGGCCGCGTACGATTCCGGGCCGCCCTGGCCGCCGACCACCCGGCCTGCGCGTATCTCCAGCGACAGGTCGCGGCAGGGGTTGGGGTGCCCCGGCGTCTGCCCAATCGGCCAGACGCGGGCGCTCAGGCGCTCGGGCGCAAGCTCCAGCAGGCCCACGCCGCCGAGCCGCAGCTCCTTGTGGCGGGGGAAGGTGATGCTGCCGGTGTTGATCAGCACCACGTCTTCGCGGTACTCCAGGACCTCCATGTGGGTGTGGCCCGCTATCATCACGTCCACCGGGGCGGGGAAGTGGCGCTGCAGCTCGCGCATGGGGCGGAACTGCCGGTCCAGGCTGTGCACCATGCCGATGCGCCAGCCGTGCACCTCGAGGGTCTGGACGTCCTGGATGCGCGGATCGGGAATCGGATCGTTGTTGCCGGTGGCGCAGAGAACGGGCGCGTACTGTTCGAGCCAGTCCAGCACGATGGGGGACGTGAGGTCGCCCGCGTGCAGGATCAGGTCGACGGTGGAGAAGAACTGGGCGGGTTCCGGCCCAAGCTCGTCGAGGGTGCGGATTCGCCCGGGCATGTGGGTGTCGGCAAGCAGTCCGATGCGCATGTGGTGCATGGTAGGCGATGGGGCGTGGCGGCGTCAATGCGGGCGGGGGTGCGCTCGCGTCTGCGACCTGATGAGCCTCACCCGTCCCTGGACAAGAATTGTCGAGGAATCTGTCGCACTCCATTGGAATCGGCCAGGATGCTGCCAATCTGTAGGCGCAGGTAGTGATTCCATCGGGACCTTTCTTTGTGATGGAAAGCACGAACGTGTGTGCGTGGCGTCACAAGGGTTTGTGGTACGATCGGGGCAGACGAGAGCTTTCGGCGCGGGAAAAGACCTCGGCGACTGGAACACCCGCAAGGCCTACTGGAACAAGCACTATCTCGAATAAACCGCTCCGGGCGAACAATGGAACGCCACAGACATAGAGGAGCGCACGACATGAAGAAGAGGATAACCAATCACAAGGGGCTCGCCGTCGCGTCCGTCGTGGCGCTGGGGGCGGTGCTCTGCGCCTTCGCCCTGGCCTTCGCGAACATCGCGCGCCCGGACGCGCCGGGCGTGGTGCCGCCCATGACGCTCACCTACGAGGTCTACGGGCCGGGCGTGAGCGTCGGGAACCGATCCATACCGGCCTTCAAGGAGATTAGGCGGCTCGAATACAGGGGCGAGAACGATTGGACAGAGACCGTCATCGAGTCCCCAACCCTCGACCTCGGCAGATACGGCGAGGCCAGCAACGCGGGCTCGGACCGGACGGTGAAGGGCAACACGGAGACCGAACACGACGCTATGGACGGCAGTACGAGCACATACACGCTCGACGGGGGCGGCAGACAGATACCGTTCAGCGCATTCGGGTACACTCACATTCCCCCGGGATTCGCGCCCATCGGCGGGGCCACCACCGGAATGGTCGCCATCGACGCGGAGTTGAGCATCGGGGGCGAGCTCATGCAGAACGCGCGGGCCGTCGAGTACAAGAAGGGGAACCGTACACTCGTGATGTACGAGGGGAACGGCTTCACCATCCCCGTCAAAAACGGAGACCACTTCATCCTCAAGTCCGCCGTGATCCACGGGCCGTAGCGCCGTATGACGACGCCGATTGCCCCCGAAGACGAGGCCCCGGAGGTTGCAAAGACCTTCGGGGTCTTTCTCTTGCGGCGATGAATGTGAACGTTGCAACTCTGAACGGTCGCCGCGTCGCCCGGTAAGCGCCCCAGCGCCTGGGTTCCGGCTCGGAGGCCGGAATGACGACAGCCGCTCCCGCGTTGACTAGTCCTATGCCGTGTGCTACGTTTTCGGCGCACCTGGGAATCCCCAACTGAGATCGAAAGGAGCAGCCTATGGCCGGAAGCAGAGACGCAGCCATCGTCGGTATTCACGAGTATCCCCTCAGAGTTACGGGCGGGGGTGTAAGCGCGCTCCAGATAAAGGCGTCGTCCGCCGCGAAGGCGCTGGAGGACGCGGGGTTGTCGTGGGGGGACGTGGACGCCATCTACGACAACGGCAGCCACCAGGGAATCGGCGGACTCGGAATCTCCGAGTACCTGGGGCTCAAGCCCAACGTTATCGACAACACCGCGGTCGGCGGCTCGTCCTACGAGTTCCAGGCCAACCACGCGCGGGAGATGATCGCCGCGGGCAAGTGCAACGTGGCGCTGCTCACCTACGGCTCCACCGCCCACGCCGACCGCCGCGCCATCGGCACAGCGGGCGCGACGGGGCAGGGGCCGGCCAATCCGCTGAACAACATGGAGGACCCGTGGGGGCTGACGCTGATCAGCAACTACGCCATGGTAAAGCAGCGGCACATGCACCAGTACGGCACCACCGACGAGCAGTTCGCCGCCATCTCGGTTACCACGCGCAAGCACGCGATGCGCAACCCCGAGGCGGTGAAGGCGATGACGGACCTGGAGTTCGTGGGCGTGCGCGAGATTACCGTGCAGGACGTTCTCGAGTCCCGGATGATAGCCCACCCGCTGCACCTGCTGGAGTGCTGCATGGTGTCCGACGGCGGCGGAGCGGTGGTCATCGCGTCGCCGGACGTGGTTCGGAACACCCGCAAGAAGCCGGTGTGGATAATCGGCACGGGCGAGGCGACCAAGTACACCGAGAACGGCGGCGACATCACCGTCAGCGCGGGCGCGCAGGCGGCGCCGGTGGCGTTCGGCGAGGCGGGCGTTTCGCCGTCCGAGATCGACGTGCTGATGGCCTACGACTCCTTCTCGATTACCGTGATGTGCATGATAGAGGACCTGGGCTTCTGCACCAAGGGAGAGGGCGGCGCCTACGTGGAGGACCTGCACCTGGCCTTCGACGCTCCGGGCAAGCCCGCCATGAACACGGACGGCGGAGGGCTGTCCTCGAACCATCCGGGCGAGCGGGGCATCTTCCTGCTGCTGGAGGCCACGCGGCAGCTACGCGGCGAGTCCACGTCGCAGGTCGACGATCCCAAGCTGGCGGTCGCGGTCGGAAACGGCGGGCAGCTAGGCTCGCGGCACGCGACGGGCGTGACTATACTGGCGGCGGACTGAGGAGCTATCCGACAACCCTTCAGCACCCCCATCCTAACCTTCCCCCTGCGAGGGGGAAGGGACACTTCTGAGGAGCGACGACAATGACCAGCACACCGCTGAGGCCGCAGCCCCGCTTTCCGGAGCCGGACACCGAGCCGTTCTGGGAGGCGACCAAGCGCCACGAGCTGACCTACCAGGAATGCAACGACTGCCCGACCGTGATCTTCTTCCCGCGCCGCCACTGCACCGAGTGCGGCTCGGACAACAACGAATGGAAGGTGTCCAAGGGCGAGGGCACGGTGTACACGTTCAGCGTGGTAATGCAGAGCCGCCATCCGGCGTTCAAGGACCTGGGCGCCTACGCGGTTGCCTACGTAGACCTGGACGAGGGGTTCCGCATCATGACCAACATCGTGGGCGTGGACGACCCCGTTAACGACGTAAAGTGCGGGATGCGCGTGAAGCTGCGCTGGGAGGACCAGGGCGAGGGCGGGATTTCGCTGCCCATGTTCGAGCCGGCGTAGCGGCGGGAGACACTGAAGATGGCGACATTCACTTCGGCGGACATCGACCGGGTACGAGCGACGGCGGCCTCGCTGGTGGACGAGTATCACGTGCCGGGCATGTCGATAGGCGTCGTATCAGGCGACGAGCTGGTGTACTCGCAGGGCTTTGGGTACGCGGACATCGAGTCCGGCAGGCGGCAGGCGCCGGAGCTCCGGCAGCGCATCGGGTCGATCACCAAGACTATGGTGGGACTGTGCGCGATGGCGCTGGTGGACGAGGGCAGGCTGAGCCTGGACGAACGGGTGGTGGATCGGCTGCCGGATATCCGGTTCAACGGGCCGGGTGAGACGCTGCGTGTGTGCGATTTGATGACGCACACCAACGGCATAGGCGAAGCGCCTACGATGGGGGACTATCGCGACGCGCTGGGCAAGCTGTGGTCCAACAGCCCCACGCCGATGCCGGTGAACCAGATGTACCCGGACGGCATCGACATCGAGGTGCCGGTGGGCACCAAGTGGGCCTACGCGAACCACGCCTTCTGCCTGCTTGGCGAGATCGTCGCGCGGACGGAGGGCCGGCGCATCGAGGAGGTGCTGGAGGAGCGCGTGTTCGGGCCGCTTGGCATGTCCAACAGCGATTGCTGGGACCAGCAGCGCCCGGAGCTGACGACCGGCTACCACCACGCGCCGGACCACGACGACCTGGACGCGCTTTCGATCCTGGGCATCGCGCCGCCGGACTCGCCAAGCGTCGACGGCCACAACATTCCGGGCGAGTACATCTACGTCGCGACGCGGGCGGCGGGCGCCGTCCAGTCCACGATTCCGGACATGGCCCGCTACGCCTCGGCGCTGCTGGCGAAGAGCAAGGGGATAGTGAGACCCGAGACGTTCGACGAGATGACCTCGCCCCAGTACTGCCCTGACGAGCGGCTGCTGAGCCTGGGCCTCACGCTCATGCGCGTGGAGCGGTTCGGGCGGCGCAGCTTCGGGCACGGCGGCGGAATCTCCGGCGGCTGGAACACGCACATCGACGTGTTCCCGTCCGAGAACCTGGCGGTGCTGACGCATCTGAACATCAGCTTCGATCGGTCGGACGCCATATTCTCGAAAGTCATACAGTCGGTGCTGAACGAGCCGGACCCCGACACCACTGGCAGTCCCATCTCTTCTGACGCGGCGGCCGCGGCGGTCGGCGTGTACGAGCCGCCGCCGGGCTTCCTGACCAGCTACCGTATCATCCGGGGCGTCGGGCGCATCCAGATTACAGAGCGGGACGGCGGCCTGGAGTTGAGGTCGAGACGCGGCGCATGGCGCGAGGGGGTGCGGCTCTACCAGCCGGACGCGAACGACCCCGGCTTCTTCCGGCTGGACACCGGCGCGCCCGAGCCGCCGGGACTCGTGCTTCAGTTCGGGGACGGCGGGGGCAAGGCGACCGGCATTCTGCTGCCGCGCATGAACCTGGTGCGCAACGACGGGCTGTCCGCCTGGGCCTAGCGCTCCAGGAACGCGACGCCGAGTAGCCCCGGTCCGATGTGCGCGCCCATCACGGGGGTGAACTGGGCCACGAAGATGCGGTCGCACTCGAACGCCGCCTCCACTGCGGCCCGCAACTCCCCCGCCGCGTCCTCCGCGTCGGCGTGCATCACGCAGGCGCTGATCGGGCCTTCGCCGGCGCCCTCGCGCATCAACTCGACCAGACGCCGGATCGCGCGCTTCAGCGTCCGGGGGCGCGCCACCGTGCTCACCGTGCCCCGGCGCAGTTCGAATATGGGTTTCACGCCCAGCAGCGCCGAGCCCGCGTGAGCGATTACGGGCACGCGGCCGCTCTTCCACAGGTAGTAGAGCGTGTTGGGGAAGGCGAGCAGCCGCACGCGCTCGATGGCCGACCGGACGGCCTCTCCCACCTCGTCCAGGCCCGCGCCGTCGCTCACCAGGCGCAGCGCCTCCAGCGCGACCAGGCCCTGGCCGCCCGCCGCGCTCTCGGAGTCCAGCACGCGCACCTCGACGCCGGGCAGGGCGTCCGCCGCCTGGCGCGCCGCCACGACCGCTGAGTCGTATGACGCGCTGACGCTCGCGGCCACCGTCAGGCAGAGTATCGACGACGCGCCCAGCGCCGCGCGGCGGTAGGCGTCGAGAAACGCGGCGGGCGTGGGCGCGGATGTGGTGGGCGGCGAGGGAGCGGCCCTCAGCATCCTGTAGAACTCGGACGGCGAAACGTCCTCGCCGTCCAGGTAGGTGCGGCCGGCGAGCGTGAGGCTCATGGGCGCGACATGGAGATGCGGGCCAGCGAGCGCCTCCGCGGGCAATGTGGCCGCGCTGTCGACGACCAGCGCCACGCGGCCAGGATCGGGCGGCTCAGTCGTCATCGGCAGCCACGCCGGCCCGGGAACGCTGGGCCTGGGTCCGCCTGAAGCGGTAGGGCAGCAGCCGCCATATGGCCTCGAAGACGATGAACGCGCTCATCTTGGAGCGGCCCTTCGTCCGGTCAACGAACAGGATGGGCTGCTCCACGACGCGGAGGCCCAACCGCTGGCACGAGTGGGCAACCTCCGCCTGGAAGCCGAAGCCGGAGCAGCGGAACTCGCGCATGTCCAGCCGCGAGAGGGCGGAGGCCCGAAATGCCTTGAAACCGGAGGTCGCGTCCCGCACCGAGATCCCGCCCACCAGCCTTATGCCGAGGTTGCCCAGCGAGCTTAGAAGCCGGCGGGACAGGCCCCACGAATCGTCCACGCCGCCGCCCTTCGCGTAGCGCGAGCCGACAACCACGTCGGCGTCGGAGAGCGCGTCCAGCATGGCCGGGAGGTATTCGGGGGAGTGGGAGAGGTCGGCGTCCATCTGCACCACGCGGTCGGCGCCCAGCGACAGGGCGCGCCCGAACCCCTCGACGTATGCGGTGCCCAGTCCCCGCTTGCTGCCGCGCTGCACCACCTCGACGCTGCCGGCGAACCCGCTTTCGAGGCCGGACGCTAGCTCCGCCGTGCCGTCGGGCGAGCCGTCGTCCACGATGATGAGCCGCAGTCCCGGAATGCCGAGCGAGGACAGGCGCGCGAACAGCTCGGGCAGATTCTCGGCCTCGTTGTAGGTGGGAACCACCACGGCGACGTGGACCCCGGTGGGCGTGCTGCCGTGCTGCAAAGGTTGGGCCAAGCTGCTACCTCGCCTCGGAGACTGGACCATTCCGGGCGGCCCGAAAGCCGCCGCCAATGCTAAATTGCGGGCCGCCGCCAAGTCAATCCGCCGCACTTTCATTGGCACAAGCCTTCGCGTTATACTTTCTGCGAACTGAGCGGAGGCGGGATAGCACTCGCCCCCGCGCACGGGAGCTTTATTTGACCAGACGACCTATAGGCCGGCTGCCCGGAATGCGTGACGTAACCGCCGAGCAGCGCGACCGCATGAGCGGGCTGGCGTCGGACACCGAGGCCTACCTGGAGAAACAGGGCTATCAGCCCATCCATACGCCCCTGCTGGAACAGACGGAGCTGTTCGTCCGAAAGTCGGGCGGCGACCTGGTAAACAGCCTGTACACGTTCCAGGACCCCGGAGGCAACGACGTAAGCCTGCGCCCGGAGTTCACGTCCTCGGTGATTCGACACTACGTCGAGGTGGCGGACAGCCTCCAGTCGCCGGCGCGGTGGCAGTACGGCGGACCTGTCTTTCGCTACGAGACCGACGGCGCTGAAGGTTCGCTCCGGCAGTTCACGCAACTGGGCGCGGAGCTGGTGGGCGCGGGAGGCGTAGAGGCCGACGCCGAGGTCATCCACCTCGCCTGGAGCGGTCTGGCCCGCGCAGGGTTGGAACGCTGCACGCTGCGCGTGGGCCACCTGGGCGCGGTCACCGCGCTGCTGGCGGAGCACGACCTGTCCGACGCCGCCAAGCTGTTCATAGTCGGGAACCTGCGGCCGCTGAAGGAGGGCGAAACCGACGTGGAAGCGTTGAAGCGCCGCGCCCAGGACGCCGGCCTGCTGAGGGAACGCGCGGAGGACGGCATAGGCGGCGAGGCGGGCTCGATGGATCTGCGGGCGGCGCACGAGCTGGTCCGGCGCGTGGTCGCGGATCCGAGCGCGTCCAGGATGGGGCAGCGCACGCCGGAGCAGATAGCGTCACGGCTGCTTCGCAAGATGCGGCGCGCCCACGATCCGGCGGTCTTCGATGCGGCCCTCGAGATGGTGGACGAGCTGGCGCGCGTGGAAGGCCCGCCCGGTGTCGCGCTCGCGGCGCTCAGCGAGGCCGCGGGCGGCGCGGCGGTGCGGTGCGGCGCCTACGACGACCTGTCGCGGCTCATGGAAGCGCTCGGCGAGCGCGGCGTGCCCGAGGACGCGGTGTCGCTGGACGTCGGCCTGGCCAGGGGGATCGCCTACTACACCGGCGCCATCTTCGAGATACACGCGGGACCGGAGGGAGGTCCATCGCTTGGCGGCGGAGGCCGCTACGACGGGCTGGTGAGGGCGCTGGGCGGCGCGGACGTGCCGGCCATGGGGTTCGCCTACAATCTGGAGAGCGTGATCGAGGCGCTGACGGGCGCGGGTGAAGCGGCGGTGGCGCGGTGAATCACCAAAAGCAGGTGCTGAGGCTGGCGATACCCAGCGACGGCGCGCTTCACGAGTCGACGCTGATGTTCCTCCGTTCGTGCGGGCTGGGCGTGCTGCGCGCCAATTCCCGCAGGTACACCGCGGTGATTCCGGCCCTGGAGGGCGCTACTGTGCTGTTCCAGCGCGGCTCCGACATCACTTCCAAGGTGGAGGAGGGCAGCGCCGACATGGGGATAGTGGGGCACGACCGCTACCTGGACTCGCGGCGCGAGGGCGGCGACGCCATAATCGTCATCGACACGCTCGGCTACGGCCACTCCCGGCTGGTGCTTGGGGTGCCCGACTCGTGGGTGGACGTGTCCTCGCTCGCCGACCTCGCGGAGCTTTCGGTCGAGATGCGGGAGGAGGGCAGGGACATACGCATCGCCACCAAGTACCCCCGGCTGGTGGAGCGGTTCCTGCTCGGCAACGGTGTCAACTACTTCACGCTGGTGCAGTCCAGCGGCACGCTGGAGGCGGCGCCGGCGATGGGCTTCGCCGACGCCATAGCCGACATCACCGAGAGCGGCGTGACGATGCGGGAGAACCACCTGAAGAACGTGCACGGCGGCACGATAATGACCTCCAGCGCGTGCCTGGTCGGCAACAAGGCGCTGCTGAACGCCGACCCCGATAAGCTGAGGCTCGCCAAGTCCATGGCGGAGCTTATGGAGGGCCGGCTGCAGTCGCAGGAGTTCTACAGCGTCACCGCCAACATGCAGGGCGAGAATCCCGAGGAGATAGCGGGGTACGTGTTCAAGCACGCCGAGATCGCGGGCCTGCGCGGTCCCACCATCGCGAAGGTGTACACTCCGGACGGCGAAAACTGGTACGCGGTAACCGTCGTCGTGCAGAAGGACAAGCTGCTCGACGCCGTGGCCCACCTGCGCAGGGTGGGCGGCAGCGTCACGGTGTCCCAGCCGAGCTACGTGTTCGGCTCGGCGTGCGAGGCGCACGCACGCCTCGGCTGAACCGGCGCACAGGAGCTACGATTGCCCAATCTACGCGCACACATCGACCTGGCGCACCGCGCCGCGGAGCGCCTGGCGCACCCGACGCTCGACGCCAACATGGGCTGCTTCCTGTTCGGCTCCACGTCCCCCGACATCCGCGTTATCACGCGCCGCGACAGGTCTATCTATCACTTCGCGCAGCTGGACTTCGACGAACTGGGCGCCGGCATGGACGGCCTGTTCGCCGAGCATCCCGCGCTCAAGCACGCCAACGGGCACAACGAGCAGACCCAGGCGTTCGTGTGCGGCTACCTCACCCACCTCATCGTCGACGAGTCATGGATAGTGGACATGTACCGCCCCTACTTCGGCAACCGCGAGGTGTTCAGTGACGGCGCGAAGGGGAACGTGTATGACCGCGCGCTGCAACTGGAGCTGGACAGGCAGAGCACGAGGCCGTCGGACGCCGAGGCGATGCTGCGCCGGCTGCCGCTGGACGAGATAGACGTGGGCTTCATACCGGCGGAGACGCTCAACGACTGGCGGGACTGGGTCGTGTCCAGCCTGGCGCGCGGATTCACCTGGGAGCGGCTGCGCTTCATGGCGAGCCGGATCTCGCGCGGCGACGAGTCTCATCCGGCGCACGCGCTGGCGGACGAGTTCGTGCGCGGCGTTCCCAACGGGCTGGAGAGCATCTACGGCTATGTTCCCCAGGAGAGCCTGGACGAGTACAGGGACCGCTCGGTAGACGCCCTTGTGAAGACCATCGGAGAGTACCTGCCGTGAGAGTGGCGCGGGGGTTGCCGGACGCTCTCGCGCTCCTGTGCGAGGGCAGGGGGCTGAACCTGGAGGACTCCGACCCGCGCTTGGCCGCGGGCATCGAGAGGACGTTCGGCGAGCCGCTGACGCCCGCGCAGGTTGTGGAGCGCATCATCGCGCAGGTGCGCGAGCGCGGCGACGCCGCGCTGCGGAATCTCGCGCTCAAGCTGGACGGCGCGCGGCTGGAAGAGTTGCGCGTGCCGCCCCAGGACATCGCAAAGGCACGTGACGACGCGCCGCCCGACGTGGTGGACGCGCTGGCGAGCGCGGCGGCCCGCGTCGCGGGGTTCCACAAGCAGAGCCTCAGGCAGAGCTGGTTCGACTTCGACTGTGGCTACGGCGAGTTGATGAATCCCGTAGAGCGCGTGGGAGTCTACGTGCCCGGCGGCACCGCGCTGTACCCGTCCACGCTGCTGATGGGCGTGATTCCCGCGCGTGTCGCCGGTGTCGGCGAGGTCATCGTGTGCACGCCCACGCGCGGCGGCGACGACCCGCACCCGGCGCTGCTCGCGGCGGCCCACCTCGCCGGCGTGGACGGTGTCTACCGCATTGGCGGCGCCCAGGCCATAGCTGCCATGGCCTACGGCACGCAGTCCGTGCCGCGCGTCGACCTCATCTGCGGCCCGGGCAACCTGTTCGTCACGCTCGCCAAGAAGCAGGTCTACGGCGACGTGGGCATAGACGGGCTGTACGGCCCGACCGAGACGATGGTGATAGCCGACGATTCCGCCAACCCCACGCTGTGCGCCGTGGACCTGCTGGCGCAGGCGGAGCACGACGAGCTGGCCAAGCCGGTGCTGGCCACCACGTCCGAGCGCCTGGCGTCGGCAGTGCAGGCCGAAGTGCAGTCGCGCCTGGCACGGCTGGACCGCTCCGCAATCGCGGCGGCGTCCGTGAACGAGCAGGGATGCGTGGCGATACTGGACACGGTCAAGGACGCGCTCGTGCTTGCCAACGCGTTCGCGCCCGAGCACGTGTGCCTCATGGTCGAGGACGCCTGGACGCACGTGGGACGAATCAGGCACGCGGGGGCGGTGTTTGTGGGCGAGATGTCGCACGAGGTGCTGGGCGACTACGTGGCGGGGCCTAGCCACATCATGCCGACCGCCGGAACGGCGCGCTTCAATTCGGGCGTGGGAGTTCACACTTTCGTTAAGACAAGCCCTATACTGGCACTGGACGACGCGACCGCGGCGCGCATATCCGGCGCGGCCTCCACCATCGCCCGCGTGGAGGGCCTGACGGCGCACGCGGAGGCGGCGGAGGTACGCGAGGAGCTGGCCTAGCGCCGGCTCGACCCGATAGGGCAGGGAATGGAGATAGACCAGGAACGAGGGAAAAAGCGATGACGGTGGACCTGACAAAACTGATGCGACCGCACCTGGCCGGAGACGTCCAGACCTACGACTCGATGGACCCGCCGGAGGTGCTCGCGCAGCAGTACGGCGTCGCGCCCGAGGACGTGATCAAGCTGAACGGCAACGAGAATCCCTACGGCTACTCGCCGAAAGTTAGGGACGCCGTCGCCAACGCCCCGCTGCAACACTATCCGGACCCGTTGCAGCGCAGGATGCGCGACGCGCTGTCCGACTACACCGGCCTGGGGCCGGAGCACATCATACTGGGCGCGGGCAGCGACGAGCTGATCCACCTGGTGTTCCAGATGTTCGTGTCGCCGGGAGACAAGATTCTCGACTTCGACCCCACGTTCGGCATGTACAACTTCTGCGCCAGGGTGGCGGGGGCGACCATCGAGATGGTTTCGCGGGACGAGCTTTTCGAGATCGATCTCGACGCCGCCCGCTCCGCCATGGACGACCGCACCAAGATCATATTCGTCGCCACGCCCAACAACCCGACGGGCAACCTCGCCTCGGACGAGCAGATAGCCGGCCTGCTGGACACCGGGCGCGTGGTGGTGGTGGACGAGGCCTACTTTGAGTTCTGCGGCCAGACCTCCGCGTCGATGATCGCCGAGCACGACAACCTGGTCATCCTGCGGACGATGAGCAAGTGGGCAGGGCTGGCCGGACTCCGAATCGGCTACGGCATGATGGGCGAGGACCTCGTGAGGCGAATCTTCGACGTCAAGCCGCCCTACAACATCAACGTCGCCGCGGAGGCCGCGCTGCTGGCCTCGCTGGAGGACGCCCCCACGCTGCTGGACAACGTACAGCTCATAGTGGACGAACGCGAACGTCTGACTCGGCTGCTGAACGAGCTGCCGGGCGTCACCTGCTGGCCGTCATCCGGCAACTACGTGCTCTGCCAGTTCGCGCCAGGAAGGGCGCCGGAGATGTACCAGGGCCTGGCGCGAAAGGGCATATTCGTGCGCTTCTTCAACACGGACCGGCTGCGCGACTGCTTCCGGGCCGCCATCGGCACGCCGGAGCAGACCGACGCCCTCGTGGACGCGCTGCGCGAGCTGGTGTAGCCGCTGAGATGACACACCGCACCAGCAGCCTGAGCCGGCACACCAACGAGACCCAGATCGAGGTCGCGCTGGACCTGGACGGGCAGGGGACATACGAACTCGACACCCCGAACGGGATGCTGAACCACCTGCTGGCGCAACTCGCGCGTCACGGCCTGTTCGACCTGCGCGTAACGGCGAACGGCGACGTGGACGTGGGCTGGCACCACCTGGTCGAGGATTTGGGCATCCTGCTGGGCAGGGCGTTCCGTGAGGCCGTGGGCGAGGGCAGGGGCATCACCCGTATGGGCCACGCCTACGTGCCGCTGGACGAGGCGCTGGCGCTGGTGGTCGTCGACTTTGGCGGACGGGGCTACTCGGTGATCGACGCCGAAATGGGCGACAGCGACCTGGGCGGCTTGCCCGCCGACCTCGTTCGCCACTTCCTGGAGTCGCTGGCGCGCGAGGGCGGCTTCAACCTGCACGTCCGCGTGCTGGCGGGGGTCAACAACCACCACAAGGCGGAGGCGATATTCAAGGCGCTGGCGCGCGCCGCGAGGGCCGCGCTCACGCCCGACCCGAGGCAGGAGGGCGAGGTGCCGAGCACCAAGGGCACCATTTCCTGAACACGTCCCCCTCACCTCAATCCTCTCCCGCCAGGGGAGAGGATGTCATCGGAATGGCCCGTCTAGCCCACGCGCTCCAGGTCGAAGGTGTAGTCCTCGATTACGGGGTTGGCCAGCAGCCGGTCACACATCTCCTCTACGGATTGCCTGGCCTGTGCCTCGTCCTCGGCTTGGACTCGCACCTCGATGTACTTGCCCACGCGGACCGACTCCACGCCCTCGAAACCTAGCTGGCGCAGGCCGCCGTGCACGGTCTGTCCCTGTGGGTCGCTGACGTCCGACCTGAGCAGGACGCGAATCTTGGCGAGGTACGTCACTTTACGGATTCACCCCCGTCCTAACCTTCCCCCAACAAGGGGAAGGGACATTGGAGCCGCTTTCTACGGGACGTTGTATTCCGGCGCGTTGGGCGAGCTCTCGTGCGCCGCGATGAAGGCGACGATTCGCGCCGCGTCAAACTCTTCGAAGGCGTCCAGGTAGTTCCACGCCGTAAGCGCGATGCGCGTGGGCATGGCGGGATAGGGCGACGCAACTATCTTGGTTCGCGGTTGGCTCTGGATTGCCGCCACTAAGTCGTCCACCAGGTCGTCGCATCCCTGCGGACAGTTGTAGTGCACGCCTATGCCACCGTGCTCCAGGTTGTGGACCAGAACTTCGTCAGGCAGCGGTTCCGCGTACAACCCCCAGTGGACGGGCGCGAGCGGGACAGGGTAGTGCCATCCGGACGTGGCGGGCGTGGAATTATATGGCGGATGGTCGGCTCCCAAGTCTATGTGCGTGTTGCCCTGGTCCGGGTAACGCTCGCCGGGCGTCGTCTGCGCGAGCGGCGCAGGCGTCGCCGTTGCGATCGGGACGGCTGCGGTTGCCCGCTCCACAAGCGTCGTGGACGTTGGCGCCGCGTCCTCACCGCAAGCGGCTGCGGCCCACGTCAGCACGGCCGACGCCAGCAGCGCGGCGAGCGGCTTGGCCGAACTGCCGAGCGCTAACGTCAGTCTTGCCATGCGATAGCGTCAGTCTGCGCCCGACCTCACCGGGCCAGGTTCTCCGGCGCGTTGGGAGAGCTCTCGTGGGTCTCGATGAAGTCCACGATCCTGCCTTCGTCGAACTCCTCGAAAGCGTCCAGGAAGGTCCAGGCGGTTAGCGCAAGGCGCGTCGGCATGTCGGGGTAGGGCGCGAGCACGACTTTGAGATTCTCCGCGAGCGCCCGGTTGGCTATGCGCTCCAGCTCTTGAAGCAGGTCATCGCAGCCGTCGGGACAGTTGTAGTGGATGCCGATGCCGCCGTGTTCAAGGTTGTGAAGGAGATACTCCTCCGCGACGAAGTCGTCGTAAATGCCCCAGTCCACCGGCGCGATGGGCAGGTTGTAGTGCCAGCCCGACGTCGCGGGAACCGAGTTGTAGGCCGGGTGCTCTTGGCCGGGCACTACGTGGTCGCGGCCCTGCGAGGCGATCTTCTGCCCGGGTCCATCGGGCACGTTGCTGCCGAACAGGTCGGCGAAGCCGCCGAACGGCACGCTGGGCAGGATGAGCGACAGGATGAATAGCCCGGCGATAAGCCCAACCGCGGTGAACGCGGCGATGCGCTTGAGGCGGCTCCGTGAGCGCTGCCTGGCGCGCCGCGCCGCCCGCGCCTGCGTCGGCGTGGCCCTGTTTCGAGCGCGTCGTTGACTTGACGCCATGTGTCTCCCTCGTGTGGCCCGGCCCGCTCCGACGCTGCGGACGAACCGGGGCGGATTGGGCTAGGCCGGGTCGAGCCCCGTGAGCTTGCGGTGCGCCTCCAGGTAGCGCTCGGTCGTGCGCCGCACCACGTCTTCTGGAAGGTCGGGCGCGGGAGGCTCGTGGTCCCAACCCTGTTCGTCCAGCCAGTCGCGGACGAACTGCTTGTCGTAGTTTGGCTGAGACTTGCCGGGCGCGTAGCCGTCGGCGTCCCAGAAGCGGCTGGAGTCCGGCGTGAGCAACTCGTCGATGAGCGTAAGCTCGCCGTCGACCAGGCCGAACTCCAGCTTGGTGTCGGCCAGCACGATGCCGCGCTCCAGCGCGTAGTCGCGCGCGTGGCTGTACACGTCGATGGTGGTCTGCTCCAGCCGCGCCGTTAGCTCCGCGCCCACCATGTCCCGCATCTGGTCCATGGTGATGTTCTCATCGTGGCCCACCTCTGCCTTGGTCGTGGGAGTGAACAGCGGCTCGGGGAAGCGGTCGCCCTCCTTCAGCCCGGCCGGCATCTCCATGCCTGAGACCGTACCCTCGCGCCGGTACTCCGCCCAGGCGGAGCCGGTGATGTAGCCGCGCACCACGCACTCGACGTCGATGCGCTCGGCGCGCTTCACCACCATCGCGCGCCTGGCTACCTCGTCCGGCAGGGACAGCTCATCGCGCCCTCCGGCAAGGTGGATGAGGTGATTGGGCACGATGTGGCCGGTCCGCTCGAACCAGAAGGCGGACAGGCTGTTGAGCACCACGCCCTTTTCGGGTATCGCGGTGGGCAGCACCACGTCGAACGCCGAAATGCGGTCCGTGGCCACTATCAGCAGCCGGCCCTCTCCCAGGCCGTAGGTGTCCCGCACCTTGCCCCGGTACAGCATGTCTGGCAGGTTTGTCTCTCTTATCGCGGTCATAGTCCCACCCTCTCGAATATCTCGTCTACGTGACGAACGTAGTAGCCGTAATCGAAGATGTCATCCAGATCGGCAGCGCCAATCCGGGACTTCACTTCGGGGTCGTGCCTCACCAGTTCACGAAAATCGCTGTCCTCGTCCCAGGTGCGCATCGAGTTGGCCTGCACCACCTTGTAGGCGTCCTCGCGGCTCATGCCGCGCTCCACCAGCGACAGCAGCACGCGCTGGGAGAAGAGCAGGCCGCGCGTCAGCTCCATGTTGGCGGCCATGCGGTCGGGGTAGACGCGCATCCCGCGCACCACGCCGGCCAGCAGGTCCAGCGTGTAGTCCAGCGCCATGCAGGAGTCGGGCAGGATGACGCGCTCGGCGGACGAGTGGCTTATGTCGCGCTCGCCCCACAACGCCACGTTCTCCAGCGCCGTAACCGCGTGGCCCCGCACCAGCCGGGCCAGCCCGCACACGCGCTCGGTCAGCTCCGGGTTGCGCTTGTGCGGCATGGACGAGGAGCCGGTCTGCCCCTCGCGGAACGGCTCCTCGACCTCGCGCACCTCGGTGCGCTGGAGGCCGCGTATCTCCGTCGCGATCTTCTCCAGGGAGGCGGCGACCAGCGCCAGCGTGGTGACGAACTGGGCGTGGCGGTCTCGCTGGATGATCTGGTTAGATACGGGCGCGGACGCGATGCCGAGCGCTTTGCAGACGCGCGCCTCGATGGACGGCGGCGCGGTGGCGTGAGTGCCGACCGGACCCGAGATCTTGCCGACCGCTATGGCCTTACGCGCCTGCGCCAGCCGCTCCCGGTTGCGGCGCATCTCGTCCCACCAGAGC
The DNA here is from genome assembly GCA_034422735.1 of Dehalococcoidia bacterium. Classification (GTDB taxonomy): domain Bacteria; phylum Chloroflexota; class Dehalococcoidia; order Lucifugimonadales; family CATOSD01; genus CATOSD01. Next base: position 117,118 of record DAOUJL010000039.1, read on the forward strand.
GCCAGCTTCAGCCCGAATGTGACCGGCTCGGCGTGAACGCCGTGGGTGCGGCCCATCATCAGCGTGTGCTTGTGCTCCCGCGCTCGCTGCTCCAGGGCGGTCAGCAGGGCGTCGACCTCCGCGTCCAGCAGGTCGGCGGCGTCCATGAGTTGCAGGTTGGTCGCGGTGTCCCAGACGTCGCTGGAGGTGAGGCCCAGGTGTATCCAGCGGCCCTCCGGCCCCAACTGCTCGGTGATCGACGACAGGAACGCGGTGACGTCGTGGCGCGTTCTCGCCAGAATCTCGTTGAGCCGGGTCATGTCGTGCCGGGCGCCGCGCAGCTTGGCCATGTCCTCGGCGGGAATGACGCCCTCCGCCGTCCACGCCTCGCAGACCGCCAGCTCGACCTCGAGCCACTTGTCGTACTTGTTCTCTTCGGACCAGACCTGCTTCATCTTCGGCCTGGCGTAGCGGTCTATCATATGCTCTTCACCGGACGGAATGGACGCGAGCGCGCTGTCATCGTCGCTGCGCCTCGCGGTAGTCGTCGTATGCCTTGCGGATGGCCTCGTGCTTGATGCCGAGAATCTGCGTCGCGAGGAACGCCGCGTTGCGCGCGCCCCAGCTTCCCACGGCCACCGCCGCCACCGGGACGCCGGGCGGCATCTGCGCGATGGCGTAGAGGGCGTCCACGCCCTTCAGCTCGCTCGACGCGATGGGCACGCCGATGATGGGCAGGGTGGTCCAGGAAGCGAGCACGCCGGGCAGGCCCGCGGAGCCGCCCGCGCCCGCGATTATGACCTCGACGCCGCGTTCCCGTGCCGACAGCCCGTAGCTGCGGACTTTGTCCGGCGTGCGGTGCGCCGACATCACCTCGACCTCGTGGCTCACGCCCATCTGATCGAGGACGGCGGTAGTTTCGCGCATGATCGGCTCGTCCGACGCGCTGCCCATCAACACTCCCACCAGTGGCATTGGCTGTACCCCTTTCTGTCTACAGAAGTGGCCCGTCGAATTGCCGCCGGGCCTGCCCTCGCCGCTCGCGGGAGGACTTTACGTTTTGGTTAGCTACCTCAGCAGCGGCCCCTGCGCCGCTATACCGCGGCGGAACTGTGCTTCATCGAAGCTCACGCGGCCCGCGGACTCGTAAGCCCGCTCCCGCGCCTCGGCCAGATCGTCACCGAGCGCGCACACGGTGAGCACGCGGCCCCCGTCCGTTACGACGGCCTCGTCTTCGAGCCGGGTTCCCGCGTGGAACACCAGCGCGTCTTCACCCAGGTCGTCCAACCCCCGTATCTCGCGCCCGGTCCGGTACGCTCCGGGATAGCCGCCGGATGCGAGCACCACGCCCACGCAGGGGCGATCGTCCCACTCCAGCGAAACGCCCTCGAGCTTTCCGGTCACCGTATCAATCATAATTGCGGCAAGGTCGGTTTTCAATCTCGGAAGCACCGCCTGGGCCTCCGGATCGCCCATCCTGCAATTGAACTCCACCACCTTGGGACCGTCCGGGGTGAGCATCAGGCCGCCGTAGAGTATGCCGCGAAAGGGCGAGCCAAGCTCCGCCAGTGCCCTGGCCGCGGGGACCATGATCCGCTCGCGCACCTCGCGCTCCAGCTCCTCGTTCCACGTCGCGGGAGGACTGTACGCGCCCATGCCGCCCGTGTTCGGCCCTTCGTCGCCGTCCAGGGCACGCTTGTAGTCGCACGCCGTCGCCAGTTCGGACACCTCTTCGCCGTCCACGAACGCGAACACGCTGATTTCCTGGCCGTCGAGGTATTCCTCGATCAGCACGCGCCGTCCGGCGTCGCCGAACTCACGCTCCACCATCTGCCGGCGCAGCGCGTCCCGCGCATCGTCCCGCGTGCTCGCCACCACCACGCCCTTGCCGGCGGCAAGCCCGTCCGCCTTGACCACGATGGGCAGCGGAGCCGCGACCAGGTACTCGAGCGCCTGTCCGTAGTCGGTGAACGCCTCGGCTCGCCCGGTGGGGATGCCGTTGCGCAGCATGAGCTCCTTGGCAAAGGACTTGCTGCTCTCGATGCGTGCGGCGGCGGCGGTCGGCCCGAACGTGAGGATGCCCGCCGCCTGGAAGCGGTCCACGATTCCGGCCGCGAGCGGCGCCTCCGGGCCTATCACCGCGAACTCCACGCCCTCGCTCTGAGCCAGGCCAAGCAGGCCGTCCACGTCCTCGGCGCCGATAGGCGCGTTCGTGCCGAGCGCGGCGGTGCCCGCGTTGCCGGGCGCGACGATTAGCTCGCTCACCAGCGGGCTTTGCGCCAGCTTCCAGGCGATGGCGTGCTCCCGCGCGCCGTTCCCCACCAGCAGCGTCTTCATGCCTGATCTGCCCCGCGCCGGGGCCTGCGCAGCACCTTGCCCGACGACTCTTCCAGGTAGTGGGTGTCCGACGTCTTGGCGTCGTTCTTTAGCGCAACGTCGCGGCAGGCGTTCAGTGCCGGACTACCCGCCGTGAGCACGCTGCCCGCCGCGACGAACGCCACGTCGGCAAGCTCCAGCAGCGCGTCGTGCAGGTCGTCGTTGTTCAGCGCCTTGGAGTGCTCGCCAACCTCCTCCACCAGGTAGGGCAGGCGCGTCCTCAGCATCTCCAGCCCCTGTTCGGGAGTAAGATCGGCGCCGACCATCGGCAGGCCGAACCGGGAATGGAAGTCGTACACGCTTTCCGCGATTCGAGCCATTGCCGCGACGAAATCTTCACGCGTCACGCCGCCGTCGCACTGTTCGCGCCCGGTCACGGGGAATCCTCCGGCTGAGCTGAGGAGTGTTCGTAGGCGGCCTTCAGCCATGGCAACACCGCGCCCACGTCCTCCGGCAGCAGCAGCAGGAACTGCATCCAGCCGGCGAGGAGCGGTTCGTCATCGGCCGCGGGCAGCGGCGAGACGCCGGCGAGCGAGAGCGCCCGTCTGGCCAGATCGAGGGGCAGGGACATCGCGACCACGCCCTCCAGCAGGACGGCGAAAGGCTTGTCTCCCACGACGTACCCCACGCCGCCCAGCAGCGCTGCGCCGGACACGCCGGGCCACGCGAGCAATTCCGCGTCCAAGGCCGCACGCACCTCGGGGTCGATCTCGAACTCTTCGTCTAGGTAGTCCGAGTTCATCAGAAGCACTCCCCGGATTTTGACGCGGAAGCGTAGACTACTCCCACTCTATCGTCCCCGGCGGCTTGCTGGTGATGTCGTACACGACCCTGTTCACGCCCGGAACCTCGTTGGCGATGCGGGTGGAGATTCGCGCCAGCACGTCGTAGGGCAGCCGCGCCCAGTCGGCGGTCATGGCGTCGCTGCTGGTCACCGCGCGCACGGCGATCACGTAGTCGTAGGTGCGATAGTCGCCCATCACGCCCACGGTGTGCGTGTCGGTGAGCACCGCGAAGCTCTGCCAAAGCTCGCGGTAGAGGCCGGCAGACTCGATCTCCCGCATGACGATCCAGTCCGCGGCGCGCAGCGTCTCCAGCTTCTCGTGGGTCACGTCGCCGATGATGCGAATCGCCAGACCGGGGCCGGGGAACGGCTGGCGGTACACGATGTCCTCGGACAGGCCCAGCTCCAAGCCGACCTGCCGCGCCTCATCCTTGAACAGGTACCGCAGCGGCTCGACCAGCTTCAGCCTCATGTGCTCCGGCAGCCCGCCCACGTTGTGGTGGGACTTGATCCGCGCGCCCTCCTTGCTCTCGGGCGTCTTGCTCTCGATGACATCGGGGTACAGCGTGCCCTGCGCCAGGTAGTCCACGCTGCCGATGCCGGTGGCCTGCTGGTCGAACACGCGGATGAACTCCTCGCCGATGATGAGCCGCTTTCGCTCCGGGTCCGCAACGCCGCGCAGCGCGCCGAGAAAGCCCTCGGTGGCGTCGACGTGCACCAGGTTCAGGTCCAGGCCCTCGAACACGTCCACTATCTGCTCCGGCTCGCCCTGCCGCATCAGCCCGTTGTCCACGAACACGCACGTGAGCTGGTCGCCGATGGCGCGGTGCACCAGCGCGGCGGTGACCGCGGAGTCGACGCCGCCGGAGAGCGCGCAGATGACCCTGCCGTCCCCGACGGTCTCGCGTATCTCGCTCACCGAGCGCTCCACGAAGCTGGCCGCGGACCACTCCCCCTCGCAGCCGCAGACCTTGAACAGGAAGTTCTCCAGCAGCGCCTTGCCCAGCGGCGTGTGCTCCACCTCCGCGTGGAACTGGATGCCGTAGGCGCCCCGGCCGTTTCCGAGCGCCGCGATGGGCGAGTTGTCGGAGTGGGCTAGCGGCTCGAAGCCGGGCGGGGCAGCGGTGATGTGGTCGCCGTGGCTCATCCACACCGGGAACGAGTCGGGCAGCCCGTCGAACAGGGGACTGTCCGCGCCGTTCAGGTGTAGCGTGGCCGGCCCGTACTCCCTGGCGTCCGTCCGTCCCACGCCGCCTCCGAGCTGGTGCACCATCGCCTGCATCCCGTAGCAGATGCCCAGCACCGGCAACCCGCCGTCGTACACCCAGCCGGGTGCGAGCGGCGCGCCCTCCTCGTAGACGCTGGCCGGTCCGCCGGAGAGTATCACGCCCTTGGGGTTCAGGCGCTCCACGTCCTCCCAGGCGGCGTCGTGCGGCACTATCTCGCAGAACACCCGGCACTCGCGCACCCTCCGCGCTATGAGGCGGCTGTACTGCGACCCGAAGTCGATTACCAGCACCGCCTCGCGCGGTGAGCTTTCGGTTGGCTCGACCAAACGACTCACCTCTGTAAGCAGGCCAAAGGCCATATGCCTGAAGCCAAATGAAGGTAACATTTATGCTACAATCTATCAACCTTGATGCCGAACCAATCCCCCAGCGCCGACCCCTCCGCCAACCCTCTCCCGGCACAGATAGAGGCCGCCGCCGAGCACCTGCGAAGCGGCGGAGTGGCGGCGATTCCCACCGACACCATCTACGGACTGGCGGCGAACGCGCTGGACGAGCGCGCCGTGGAGCGCGTGTTCCGGCTGAAGCGCCGGCCCTCGGGCATGGCGCTGCCGCTGCTCATCGCCGACGCCGCCGACCTGGACCGCTGGGCGCGCGGCGTCCCGGACGTGGCGCGCCTGCTGGCCGAGCGCTTCTGGCCGGGCGCGCTGACGCTGGTGCTACGCAAGGCGCCGGACGTCCCGCACGTCGCCACCGGCGGGCTGGACACCGTGGCGCTGCGTGTGCCGGCGCACGACACCCCGCGCGAGCTGGCGCGGCTGCTCGGGTGCCCGGTGACGGGCACCAGCGCCAACCGCAGCGGACGCCCGGGACTCACCGACGCCAACGAGGTGCGCCGCGAGTTCGAGGGCGAGTGCTGCATGGTGGTCGACGGCCGCTGCGACGGCGGCGTCGCCTCCACGCTCGTGGATCTGTCCGGCGCGCAGCCGCGAATCCTGCGCCAGGGGGCCGTCACGCGCGCCGCCCTGTCCGAGGTCTGCCCCGGCATCGCGGCAGCGGACGGGTAGGGTCGCCTGAATTCCAAAGGATGCAGTTGACGAACATAGAAGACCTTTCCGCCCAGGTAGAGGACGCGCTCAAAGACGCGGTAACCGGCCGCGACATGCCGCTGTACGACATGATGGCCTACCACCTGGGCTGGGCCGCTGAACCGGGCGAACCCGGCCCGGCCCGGCCCAGATTCCGAGCGCTGGGGGCGCTCTGCCTGCTCGCATGCCGCGCGGCGGGAGGCGACGCCAGGCTCGCGCTGCCCGCCGCCGCCGCCGTGGAGCTGGTGGTGAACTTCTGCGAGATTCACGAGGACGTGCAGGCCGGCGCGCCCGCGAGAGGCGTCCGCGAGACCGTCTGGTGGAAGTGGGGACCCGCGCAGGCGATCAACGCCGGGGACGGGATGCACGCGCTCGCCAGGCTCACGCTGTTTGGCTTGCAGGATGCGGGACTGTCGGCGGAGGCCACCTTCCGCGCCGTGCAGGTCCTGGACGAGGCCAGCCTCCGCACCTGCGAGGGGCGATTCCTCGACCTCCAGGCCCAGGAGCGCATAGACCTGGCACTGGACGACTACCTGGAGATGGTGCGGCTCAAGTCCGGCGCGCTCGCCGCCTGCTCCTCCCGCCTCGGTGCGCTCGCCGCCTCCGCGGACGCGGCCGTATCGGACGCGCTGGCGTCGTGCGGCGAAAGCCTCGGCGTCGCCTCGCAGCTACGCGAGGACGTCCGGCTCTTCTGGGACCTGTCACCCGGAGGGTCGGAGCCGTACCCGGAAGTCGCCAACAAGATGAAGCTGCTGCCGGTGGTCTACGCCTTCTCCAACGCCAACGCGAACCAGAAGCGCCGCATGGGAGAGTTCTACTTCAAGCGCGTGCTCGAAGCGGACGACGTGGGCCGCCTCCGCGAGCTCGTGGACGAAATGGAGGTCCGCGACGCCTGCGAGGACCTGATAGCGCGCTACCGCGACGAGTCCGCGCGGGCGCTCGCCGAAGCGGGCGTCTCGGACGAGGGCAGGGCGGCGATACAGGCCCTGTCCGACGAGCTGACCCGGTGACGCGGCGCAGCCCGCACCAATCAGGAAGAACCCATTAAATCCCTTCCCCCTCGCAGGGGGAAGGTTAGGATGGGGGTGACGCACTTGGCCGCCAAGCAAACCATCGAGGACATCCGCGTAGACAACCACACCGCCCTGGTGCGCGTCGACTACAACGTGCCCTTCCGCCCCGGCACGACCGACATCTCCGACGACAGCCGCATCGCAGCCTCGCTGCCCACGCTCCGGTACCTGCTTGAGCGCGGATGCCGGCTGATAGTCTGCTCGCACCTCGGCCGCCCGCGCGGTCGCGTCGTGGAAGACCTCCGCATGGCCCCCGTGTCGGCGCGGCTGGCCGAGCTGCTCGGCGCGCCCGTCCGCCAGCTTGCGGACTGCGTAGGCCCCGATGTGATGGACGCCGTGGACGCCATGCGGCCCGGCGAGGTCGTCATGCTCGAAAACCTGCGTTTCCACGCGGGCGAAGAGGCCAACGACGTCGAGTTCGCCACCGGCCTCGCCATGCCCGCGGACCTCTACGTCAACGACGCGTTCGGCGCCGCGCACCGCGCCCACGCCTCCACCGAGGGCGTGGCCCGCCTGCTGCCCGCCGCGGCCGGCTTCCTCATGGCCAAGGAGCTTGCCATGCTCGGCCAGGCGCTGGACGAGCCGCGCCGCCCGTTCGCGGCCATCATGGGCGGCGCCAAGGTCTCGGACAAGATAGCCGTGCTCGAGAGCCTGGCGGCCAAGGTCGACAAGCTCATCATCGGCGGCGGCATGGCCGCGACTTTCTTCAAGGCGCAGGGCCTGCCCGTGGGCGACTCGCTCGTGGAGGACGAGTGGGTCCCGTTCGCCCGCGATTTTCTCGACAAGGCCCGCGAGACCGGCCTGCAGGTGCTGCTGCCCGTGGACGTCGTGGTCGCCGACGAGTTCGCCGAGCACGCCGAGAGCCGCGACGTAGGCGCGGGCGAGATTCCCGCCGGATGGCGCGTCATGGACGTCGGCCCGGCCAGCGCCGACGCCTTCGCGCGCGCCGTCGACGGCTGCGGCACCGTGCTCTGGAACGGCCCCATGGGCGTGTTCGAATGGAAAGACTTCTCGCGCGGCACCGTGCGTCTCGCCGAGGCGCTGGCCGCGCTGGCCGACGCCACCACCGTCGTAGGCGGCGGCTCCACCGCGGAGGCCGTACAGTCGCTGGGCTACGCCGACCGCATGACCCACGTATCCACCGGCGGCGGCGCGTCCCTCGAGTTCCTGGAGGGCAGGGAACTGCCCGGCGTAGCCGCCCTCCCGGACAAAACGTAGCCTCCATAAGTCCCCTCTCCCTTGATGGGAGAGGGCTAGGGTGAGGGTGAACCCCCGCACTCCATAAGTCCCTTCCCCCTCGCAGGGGGAAGGTTAGGATGGGGGTGAAAGAGAGACAACCTTGATAGACCTTCCCTTCCTGGACGAAATCGCCCGCCCCACGCCGTCCCGCATCATCATGCTCGTCGTCGACGGCCTCGGCGGCGCGCCCCACCCCGATACGCGCAAGACGGAGCTTGAGACCGCGCGCCTGCCCAACCTGGACGCCCTGGCGGCCCAGAGCGCGACAGGCCTCACCACGCCGGTGCTTCCGGGCATCACCCCCGGCAGCGGACCCGGCCACATGGCCCTGTTCGGCTACGACCCCGTCAAGTACCTGATGGGTCGCGGCGTCCTGGAGGCGCTCGGCTCCGGCATCGAGATGGCCGCGGGCGACGTCGCCGCGCGCGGCAACTTCTGCACTGTCGACGCCAGCGGCGTGATAACCGACCGCCGCGCCGGACGCATCCCCACCGCGGAGAGCGCGCCGCTGGTCAAGCTGCTCGACGGCATCGAGGCGCCCGGCGTGGACGTGTCCGTGTACCCCGTGCAGGACTACCGCTTCGTCCTGCTGCTGCGCGGCGACGGCCTCAGCGACGCCATCACCGGCACCGACCCGCAGGTGGAGGGCGCCGCCCCGCTCGAATCGCAGCCGCTCAGCGACGACGCCCGCAAGACCGCCGACGCGGTGAACCGCTTCTCCCGGTCCGCGCGCGCCGTCCTGGCCGGACGCGAGCGCGCCAACATGGTGGTGATGCGCGGCTTCTCCGGCGTGCCCGACCTGCCGGACTTCGGTGCTTGTTACCGGCTCAACCCGGCCGCCATCGCCGCCTATCCCATGTACCGCGGCCTGGCGCAGCTCGTGGGCATGAGAATCGTCCCCACGGGCGGCGACTTCGATGCCGAGCTGGAAACGCTGGAGGCCGTCTCCGCCGACCACGACTTCATCTTCCTGCACTACAAGCCCGCCGACGCCGCGGGCGAAGACGGCGACTTCGACGCCAAGGTGCGCGCGCTGGAGGCGCTGGACGCCCGCATCCCCCGCCTGCTGGCCACCAACCCCGACGTGCTCGTCGTGGCGGGCGACCACTCCACGCCCGCCATCGTAGTCGGCCATAGCTGGCACCCCGTGCCCCTGCTCATCCGCTCGCGGTTCACCCACGGCGAGGGCGTCTCCGCGTTCTCCGAGCCTGCCTTCCGCGCCGGCTCCCTCGGCTCGCTACCCGCCGAGAACGTCATGCTCCTCGCAATGGCCCACGCCGAAAAGCTCAACAAGTACGGCCCGTAGGGGGTAACCATGAGAGTGGATCAGAGCGACCACGTCCAGCGTGATCCAGAAGCCGAGTCTTGGGACGAATTCGTTGCACGCGCCAAAGCGATTTCCTTCAACGATGAACTGATTCAGGGTGACATCATCCCTAAGCTCAGGACGAGTAAGAGGTTGAATGAGGCGCGCGAAGCGGTACTCAAAGGGAGTCGCGATTGGCCAGATGTCGTTAAGAGGAAGGCAATTCCATCCGTACAGTACCCAATCATCAACGTAAATGGCCAGATAGCACTCAGGAATTGGATCGACGCATCCCCAGACGAAGCGCTACAGGCGTTACATGAGATATGGACACCTCGCCGTGCGTCTATTCCAGAACGGATCCACGCGTTCTGCGAACACTTCCCCCGAAGCATACCGGGAGGCAGTGGAACACGGACAACAACCATCTCACAGCTGCTTATGGCATTGGACGCTGAACAATATCCGCCGTACAAAACCGAGGCGTTCAAATTGGCATATAGACGTACCGGGTACGAAGTACCACCCCAGCGTGCGAGTGAAGTTGCTCTGTACGAACATGCGCTTGGCTTCCTCGACCGGTTCATACATGAAGCAATGGTTCGCGGACTGGAGTTGCATCACAGATTGCACGCTCAGTCCTTAGTCTGGCTTAGCCAGTACCCCGAGAATTGGAATCTCGTAGATGATGAGGAATGTACTTGGTCAATCCCCAGGTCGTCAGATTACCTGACTGGCCTAGACGAAGACCTGGACTTACTCGCCGATTACCTCTTCCTTCCCGAGGACTTCCTGCGCGAAATCGAGGCTCTGCTCAAGGACAAAAAGCAGGTCATTTTCCAGGGCCCGCCGGGCACAAGTAAGACCTACGTCGCGCAGGAGCTGGCCGCCCATCTCGCTGGGTGGGCAGGCCGCGTGACCCTCGTGCAGTTTCACCCCTCCTACGCTTACGAGGACTTCGTACAGGGGTTTCGCCCGACGTTGCAGGGCAATCAGGCGGGCTTCGATCTGCGGAACGGACCGCTGTTGCGAGTCGCCGAGCGAGCGCGGGAGGAACCGGACGAAAAGCACTTCCTCATCATCGACGAGATAAACCGAGGTAACCTATCGAAGGTGTTCGGCGAGTTGTACTACCTTCTGGAGTACCGCGACGAGGAGATCACGCTCCAGTACCAGGGGGACCGGGGCAGGAAGTTCTCGCTGCCGCCCAACCTCTACATCATCGGGACGATGAACACGGCCGACCGCTCCATCGCAAGGGTGGACCTTGCTCTGCGCCGCCGCTTCTACTTCGTTGAGTTCCATCCCGACGACGAGCCGGTCAAGGGCTTGCTACGCCGCTGGCTGAGAGACAAAGCTCGCCACATGGAATGGGTCGCCGACGTGGTCGAGCACGCGAACGATCTGCTGGAGCGCGACCGGCACGCCGCCATCGGCCCCAGCTACTTCATGGTGAAAGGCGACCTGAACTACGATGTGGTGGAACGTATATGGAAACACAGCGTCCTCCCGTACATCGAGGAATTGCGTTTCGGCGACGCCAAGGTCAGGGAGGACTTTGATCTCTGGAGACTCAAGAGGCTATCTTCTTCGGCTGCCCAGCCTGAGGATGTCGCGGAAGACCAGAACAGCGGTGATGGTGGCGCGGACGATGCCCAATCTTGATCTGACGGAATACGAGCGGAGCCGTCCGTACGGCCTCTCATCAGCCGCGCGAGACGATCTCAAGGCCGCACTTCCATCGCTCACCGTAGAGCCGGCGGAAGGTGCGGACGCCGCCTACCACGTCACCCCGTCCTCCACCGTCGGCGCGGTGGACATAGACGGCCTGTCCGTCCTCATCCGGCCCAAGATAGGCATTACCCAGCTACTGTCGCTGGCCTGCTACGCCATGGGCGTGTACAAGCCACAGGAGCAGCACCTGTTCGACTTCGAGGAGGAGGCCGCGCTCCCCGACACCCTGGCCCTCGCGCTCGCCGCCGCGGCCCGCAGGGCGTTCGCGCGCGGCCTGCTGCACGGCTACCGCACCGAGGAGGAGGCGCTGTACGCCGTAAGGGGACGTATCCGGTTCGACGAGCAGATCCGGCGCAGGTTCGGCATCCCCATGCCCGTGGAGGTGCGCTACGACGAGTTCACCGACGACATCACCGAAAACCGGCTCGTGAAGGCGGCCGTCGCGCGGCTCGGCGAGATGCGACTGCGCTCGTCCCAGGCGCGGCGCGGCCTGGGCTGGACCGCCGCGATGCTCGAGAACGTCTCGCTCGTCGAGTACGGCCCGAGAGACGTGCCCGACGTGACCTTTGACAGGCTGAACGACCACTACCGAGGCGTAGTCGGCCTGTCGCGCCTCGTCCTGCGGCACAGCGCGTTCGAGGCAAAGCGCGGTAAAGTGCGCGCCACCGGCTTCCTGATGGACATGAACACGCTCTTCCAGGAGTTCGTCACCGTGGCGCTACGGGAGTCGTTGCAGGTCTCGGCGAACGTATTCTGCTCCGACAGGCAACTCACTGGCAGCCGTCGCATCCACCTTGCAGATAACGACCGCGTGCGACTCTGGCCCGACCTCACCTGGTGGGACGCCAACACCTGCACGTTTGTGGGCGACGCCAAGTACAAGACGGTAAGTGAGAACGGCGTCCCCAGTGCGGATTTGTACCAACTGCTGGCCTACGTGACCGCGCTGGAACTGCCCGGCGGACTGCTGGTCTACGCGGAAGGCGAGGCGGACGCGGCCAGCTATCGCGTCCGCCACTCCGGCAAGCTGCTCGAGATCGCAACGCTGGATCTGTCCGGCACGCTCGACGACGTGCTGGGGCGCGTCTGCCGCGTGGCCGCCAGGATTGGCGAATTGCGCGATGAGGCCCGGAGGCGCCAGCCCGCCGCGTAACCGCGTCCAGGCAAAATCGCCTATACTGGACGGCGAACCAGCAACATTCGCCTGACAGGAGTCCCGCCTTGCGAACCACCATCATCGCCGGCAACTGGAAGATGTTTACCACCCGACAGGAAGCCATCTCGCTCGTCGAGCAGATGCGCGACGGTCTCGACGCCGTGGAGGGCGTCACCTCGCTTGTGTGCCCGCCGTTCGTGCACCTGGAGGCCGTCGCGGATGCGCTGCGCGGCACGTCCGTTGCCTTGGGCGCGCAGAACATGCACCCCGAAAGCTCCGGCGCCTTCACCGGCGAGGTCTCGCCCGACATGCTCGCTGACCTGTGCCAGTACGTCATCCTGGGCCACTCCGAGCGGCGGGAGCTGTTCGGCGAGACGGACGAGTTCATCAACCGCAAGGTGTTGGCCGCGCTCGCCGCCGGCCTGCGGCCCATCCTGTGCGTCGGCGAGCGTCTGGAGCAACGCGAGGGCGGGGAAGCGGAAGCCGTCGTCGAGCGCCAGGTAGCCCTCGGACTGGAGGGCGTCGAGGACGCCACGTCGCTCGTCGTCGCCTACGAGCCGGTCTGGGCCATCGGGACGGGCAGGGCGGCCACCCCGGACGTGGCGCAGTCCATGATGGCGACAATTCGCGGCGCGCTGGCCGCCCGTTTCGGTGAGGACGCGGCCGGCGAAGTCCCGCTGCTGTACGGCGGCAGCGTTAATCCCGGCAACGCCGAAGACTACGCCCGCCAGCCGGACGTCAACGGCGCGCTCGTCGGCGGCGCCAGCCTCGACGCCGAAGCGTTCACGCAGATAGCGCGGCTGGCGGCCCAGGCAGGCTGACGCGGCCAACCGCCCCGGCGCCTGGCCGGCACCATGACGCCCCCGCCCGAAAAACCCCCCGTCATCACCATCGTCGGCCAGACCGCCGTCGGCAAGAGCAACCTCGCCATGTGCCTCGCCAAGCTCCTCGACGGCGAGATAGTCAGCGCCGATAGCCGCCAGGTCTACCGCCGCATGGACATCGGCACCGCCAAGCCGCCGCCCGACCACCTGGCCGCCGTCCGCCACCACCTCATCGACGTCGCCGACCCCGACGACGAGTACAGCCTGGCGCTGTTTCTACAGGATGCGCGGAAAGCTATCCAAAACGTAAACGGGAATTCTCGGCTTCCCATAGTGGCGGGCGGCACCGGTCAGTACGTGTGGGGACTGCTGGAGGGATGGCAACCCGCCCCGGTAGCGCCCGACCCGCTGCTACGCGCCGAACTCGAGGCGCGCCTGGAGTGCGAGGGAGTCGCGTCGCTCCACCGCGACCTTGCCGAGCGCGACCCGGAAGCCGCCGCCCGCGTCGACGCCCGCAACCCCCGGCGCGTCGTCAGGGCGCTCGAGGTTGCCCGCGCGAAAGGGGAGGGCGCGACACGCGCCGCTCGCCGGACCCCGCCGCCGTACAACGTCGCCATCCTGGGTCTGGCGATGGACACTGACGCGCTGCGACGGCGCATCGACGATCGAGTGGACGCCATGCTCGCCGCCGGGTGGGTCGACGAGGTGCGCGGCCTGCTCGAGTCGGGCTACGGCCCGGACCTGCCCTCCATGTCGAGCCTCGGCTACCGCGAGATCGCCGACCACCTGCGCGGCCGTCTGTCGCTCGACAAGGCCGCAGACGCCGTGAAGCGCGGCACCCGCAGGTTAGCTAAGCGACAGCGCGCCTGGTTCAAGCCGGCCGACCCGCGCATACGCTGGTTCGACGCCGAGACCGAGCGAGCCGAGGCGATCCGCCACGCCGAGCAGTGGCTGAGCAGCGTCCGATCATCCTAAACCCGCGCCCAAAAGCCCGCATCCGGCCACTTTACGTCTTGGTTAGCTTCCGTTTACCCCGATGGCACGGCGTTTCTGTGTTAGGGCCTGTTTGCATTCACTGTCACAGAATCATCACGGGAGGGTCTGGATCAACGAAACGATAGATGACATACGGGTTGCGCAGACCTATCGATACCGCCTCTTTGACTACCTTTCTCGCGTCATCGCCGGACACGACGACACCATCTTTGGTGTACGCTATCCACTGTCCGGGATGCCGCTCCAGAATCTCGGGCAGATGAGCCTCGTAGTGATCGACGACCTCCCCAAAAGCGGCGAGACGCTCCAGCATCTCCTCTTCACCACCCATCTCTGCGATTGTGCGCTCCAATTCATGCCCTGACAGTATCTTGTTTGTAGCCATCACGACACACCTCCGTAACTCAGTTTACCGACGACACCCCCTACTGAGCAACACACAGCAGCAACCACCCAAAATCCGTGCCCCAAACCTTCCCAACCGCATATCCCAGACGCCACACCCCTTCCCATCACCGCGCAATCCCTTCTCATCTGTGTCCCAAAAATCCCCACAATCAGGCCCTGACTCCCCTCACCAGCCCGTAGGGGCAATCCCTTGTGGTTGCCCACTCCCCCTCGCCAGCCCGTCCGGCGGGGGACGGCCCCCTCCGCATTCGTCATACCCTCGAAAGAACGTCACCCCCGTGAATACGGGGGCGGGAACCCAGATACGCGGCCCCGACCCCTTGATTCTACAGCACGAACGTGCTACTTTCGACCACGTAGGCGCTGAGGCAACTCTTCATTGGTGAAGCCAATGTCCCTTCCCCCTTGATGGGGGAAGGTTAGGATGGGGGTGATTCCGGCCCAGGATCACCTACGCGTTCCTGTGTCATTCTGCGCCAAACTAGACACCGGTGTACCGTGATCGAACACAAAGAGGACAGCCCGCCCAGCTACGAAATGGACAGCATGGAGCAGAATCGAACAGATTTTTTCGTACGCGCCGGGATCGGACCGGCCGCCCTGGAATCTGTGCTAGAATAATGCACCGAAACCCCCGCGAGAGGCCCCGCATGAAGTTCACCAAGATGCACGGCGCCGGCAACGACTACGTGTTCGTAGACGGCAGAGACGGCGACCGCGACTGGCCCGCTCTGTCCGTCGCCATGAGCGACCGGCACCTCGGCGTCGGCTCCGACGGCGTAATCGTGCTCCAGAGCGCCGACGACGCCGACGTCCGCATGTCCATGTTCAACGCCGACGGCTCCCAGGGCGAGATGTGCGGCAACGGCATCCGGTGCTTCGTGCGGTTCGCCATCGACAACGGCGCGGTCTCCGCCGACAGGTCGCCCATCACCGTGAAGACCCTCGCCGGCGTGCTCGAAGTCTCCCCCGGCTGGGAGCGCGGCGAGCTGACCCACGCCAGCGTGAGCATGGGCGAGCCGATACTGGAGCCAGCGGAGGTGCCGGTGCTCGCGCCCGGTCCCGGCCCCGTGCTGCGCCACACGCTCAGCGTGGGAGGGCGCACGTTCGATCTCGCGTTCGTGTCGATGGGCAATCCGCACGCCGTCGCCTTCATCGACGAGCCGGTGGACGACGTGCCGCTGCACGAGATAGGGCCGCTCGTGGAGCACGACCCAATCTTCCCCAACCGGGTGAACTTCGAGATAGTGAACGCTCTCAGCGAAACGCACCTGGCCGCGCGCGTGTGGGAACGCGGGTCGGGCCTCACCCAGGCGTGCGGCACCGGAGCCTGCGCCATCGCGGTCGCGGCGCGGCTGCGCGGCCTGACCGGAGACGCCGTGGCCGTGACGCTGCCCGGCGGCGACCTGACCGTGCGCTGGCCCGGACACGGCGAAGTCATACTCAACGGCCCCGTCGCCAAGGTGTACGAGGGCACCTGGCCCGGCTAAGGGGGCCTCATACATCCCCTCTCCCCCGCGCGGGAGAGGGCTAGGGTGAGAGGGCCACGTTAATGTCCCCTCTCCCCCGCGCGGGAGAGGGTTAGGGTGAGGGGGCACTCGGGACGGGAATGCCGAACTGTGAAACTGAGATTCCGACTAACTGAGGGAGGCTGCCAGTGAAGCTCGCCAGACGTCTAGACAAGATACCGCCGTACCTCTTCGTCGAGATAAGCCGCAAGATCGCCGCGAAGAAGGCGCAGGGTATCGAGGTCATCAGCTTTGGCATAGGCGACCCGGACATTCCGACGCCTCCCCACGTCGTGGAGCGCCTCCGGGAGACGGCCCTGGACGCGCCGAACCACCGCTACCCCGAGTCCGACGGGCTGCCCGAGTTCCGGCAGGCCGCCGCCGACTGGTACCAGCGGCGTTTCGGCCTCTCGCTCGACTCCGATAAGGAAGTGCTCTCGCTCATCGGCGCCAAGGAGGGCATAGGCCACGCCGCGCTGTGCTTCCTGGACCCGGGCGACGTGGCGCTCGTGCCCGACCCCGGCTATCCCGTCTACTCGGTGGGCACCTGGTTCGCGGGCGGCGAGTGCCACTGGATGCCGCTGCTGGAGGAGAACGGCTGGCTGCCAGACCTGGAGGCCATACCGGAGGACGTGGCGCGAGCCGCAAAGGTGATGTGGCTCAACTACCCGAACAACCCCACCGGCGCCATTGCCGAGGCCGACTACTTCGAGCAGGTCGTCGAATTCGCGGCCCGCTACGACATTGCGGTGCTGCACGACGCCTCCTACACCGAGGTCGCCTTCGACGGCTACAAGCCCGCCAGCTTCCTGCAAACCCCGGGCGCGATGGAAGTGGGCATGGAGTTTCACTCCCTGTCCAAGAGCTACAACATGACCGGATGGCGGCTCGGCGTCGCGGCCGGCAACGCCGAGATGATCGACGCGCTGATGGTCGTCAAGTCGAATCTCGACTCGGGCGTGCCCCAGGCCATCCAGTATATGGGCATCGAGGCGCTGAAGGACCCGCTCGACGCCATCGACGAGCGAAACGCCATCTACCAGCGCCGCAGGGACCGTGTGCTCGAGACGCTCCAGGGCATCGGGCTGCACGTGGACCCGCCCAAGGCGGGCCTGTACGTGTGGGCGCGCATCCCGCACGGCTACACCTCGGCCCAGATAGCCGAATCGCTGCTGGAGCAGTGCGACATCGTCGTCACGCCCGGCAAAGGCTACGGCGCCTACGGCGAAGGCTACATCCGGCTGACTCTGACCATAAACGACGAGGACATGGAGCGGGGCCTCCAGCGCCTGGCCGACTGGAAGCTGCCCCCGCCCGCCAAATGCACAAAAGGGAGCTAGGCCATACCTAACCGGACCGTCGAGACCCAAATGCACAACGTGAGGCGGCGGCGCGAACGGGCGCTGCTGGTCGGGGTGCGGCTGAAGTCCCGCCAAAAGCCGCTCTGGTCGTTCGAAGAGTCGCTCAACGAGCTCGGCGACCTGGCCGCGAGCGCCGGCGCGCACGTCGTGGCCAGGATGAAGCAGCGACTGGCCAAGCCGGCCAACACCTACGTCGGCAAGGGCAAGCTCCAAGAGCTGCGTGAACTGGTGCAGTACCGCGACGTCGGCACCGTCATCTGCGACGACGAGCTAACGCCCACCCAGCAGCGCAACCTCGAAAACGCGCTGGGCGGTGGGCGGCCAGATGCACAAGCCCCAGATGCACAAGTGAAGGTCATAGACCGCACGGCGCTCATCCTCGACGTGTTCGCGCAGAGAGCGCGCACCAGGGAGGGCCGGCTGCAGGTGGAGCTCGCCCAGCACGAGTACCTGCTGCCCAGGCTCGCGGGGCAGTGGTCGCACCTGGAGCGGCTCGGCGGCGGCATCGGCACCCGCGGACCCGGCGAGACCCAGATAGAGACGGACCGCAGGCTGGTGCGCGACCGCATCCTGCGGCTGAAGAAGAGCCTGGACGACGTGAGACGCCACCGGAGCGGATACCGCGCCCGCCGCCGCGAGATGCGGCTGCCCGTGGCGTCGCTGGTGGGGTACACCAACGCGGGCAAGAGCACGCTGCTGAACAACCTTACCGGCGCCGGCGTGCTGGCCGAGGACCGGCTGTTCTCCACGCTCGACCCGGTGACCCGAAAGGTGCGCCTGCCCTCGGGCCGGACGGTTCTGGTCTCCGACACGGTAGGGTTTATCCAGAAGCTGCCCACGTCGCTGGTGGCCGCGTTCCGGGCCACGCTCGAGGAGATCGAGGAATCGACGCTCGTCATCCACGTGCTGGACATCACCCGGGCCAACGCCGCAGAGCAGGCCCATGTCGTCACGGGAATCCTGGACGACATGGGCCTGTCCGACCACCCGCAGATCCTGGTGCTGAACAAGACCGACCTGCTGCCCGAGTTCGATCTGTTGGACAGTCTCGTTGAGGAGGACGACCGGGTGGTGTTCGCGTCCGCGCTGACCGGCGAGGGCGTGGGTGATCTGCTATCCGAGATAGACGACGTGCTGAGCCGCTCGGAAGCGGCGGTTATCGCGTAAGCGCATCCGGGGGTGCGGGTGTGCGGTAGGGGGGAGAAATCAGGGTGCGTGGGGGCCATGGCGCGATGTTCGCACTATAATTGTTATGTAAAGTACAGCTACGGCACGAACCAAAAACTTGCTTTACATAACGTAACATCGCCGTTTCGCCCACGCCAACAGCCCGGACGCTGATTTCCCAAAATGGCCTTACCCCCGCGCCTGAATCGCCTCCGACTCGTGCGAACGCCCGCGCTGGCCTACCGCGACATGCGGCTGCTGTCGGCGGCGGGCGTGTTCGACGGTGTCGGCTTCCTGGGCGAGCATCTCGTGCTGGGATGGCTCATGCTCGAGCTGACCGACTCGCCCTTCATGGTTGGTGCTGCGCTCGGCATTCGAATGGCGCCAGCCTTCCTCCTCGGAGCGGTCGCCGGAGCTCTGGCGGACATTGTGGACCGCCGCGCGGTGTTGATCCTGATAAACGGACCGCTGGCGGCCACCGCGGCCATCTCGGGCGCGCTGTACCACTTCGGTCTGCTGGAACCGTGGCACCTGTTCGTTCTGGCTGTGGCGGGCGGCAGTTTGCCTCCTCTGAAGATGACGCTGCAACAGAGCTACGTCGCGGACCTGGTAGGCCTGCCGAATCTGCTGAACGGCATCGCCTTCCTCAATATTGGAACCAGGGGCGGCGGCTTCCTGGGCTCGATCCTGCTGGGATTCGTGCTGGAGCGCCTTGGCGCAGACTACGCCTACTTCACCATGGCCTCGACCTACCTGTTGACGGCGGGTATCCTCGCTCTCACGCGCGGTCCAGCGGACGCCGACAGTGGCGGCGGCAGACCACGCCGGCCGCGGCGCGCCGAAGGTTTGGGCGGCGTGCTTGGCGAGCTGGCGGGCAACGTGGCCCGCCTTGCGGCAGAGCTGAGGCGCAACCGCCTGCTCCTTACGCTCGCCGGCACTAGCATGATCATAGAATTAGCGGGGTTTTCTCACTTCTCACTGTATCCCAGCATCGCGCGGGACGTGCTCGGCGTCGGCCCGCAGGAGCTGGGCTACATGAGCGCGGCGCGCTCGCTGGGAGGAGTTCTCGCAGTTATGATGATGGCCGCCATCGGAGTACAGAGCCACCGGGGGGTCAGCTACATGGCTACCATCTTCGTGTTCGGCCTCGGCGTGGTGCTTCTGGCGTTCATCGGCAACCTCTGGCTCGCGCTGGTCGCCATAGCCGTGGTGTGCGGCATGGCGTCGCTGCTGGACGTCTACTCGCAGAGCATGATGCTCACCATCGTGCCGTCCGACCTGAGGGGCCGCGCGGCCGGGGCATGGGTCGTGGCGACGGGCACGGGCCCCCTTGGAAGCCTGCAAATAGGCGCTCTCGCCTCTTCTACTACCATCGCCTTCGCACTGGGCGCCAACGGGGCCGTCCTCGTGTTGCTGGCGGTTTTCGGGCTGCTGTTTCTGCCGACCCTGCGCCGCCTTTAGACGCTAACGGCGGCTAGGTGACTACCTTTATGATCCCCGTGTCTCTCAGCGACAGCAGTAGCGCCAGCCCAACGTCTTCGGGACGGTCCCGCGTGTAGTCGATGGTCTCCAGACCCACGAACGGGCTGTAGGCCTGTGTATCGCTCTCGCGCAATACCACGACCTTCTTGCTGTAGAGGGCGGATGCGGCGCCGACGTGGAACAGCATCCGGTCCGGTCCCTGCCCGGGTGTGCTCGCCGTCAACACCAGTATGGCCGAGTTGCAGGCCTTCATGGCCTCCGAAACCCTCGGCGACACCGGCTGCGCGCTGTCCGGCTCATCGTCGACCGAGCTGTAAGGAATATCGAACTCCTGGAGAAGGTCTTTGATGAATTCTACAACTTCCGTTTCGACCTGGTAACCCAGGTACACCCTGCGGGGAGGCGACTGCTCCACTTCGTGCGCCGGCTCCGCTGGACGCTCCCCTTCCCCGCCGGTGAGAGTGGCGGCGTCCACAGCGGGCTCGGCCTCGGTTGGTGCCGAGGCGCCGCTCAGATCCACGCTCAGAATCCCGTCCGCATCCGCCGTCAAGATGCCGACGAACAAACCGTTGGCCCTGATCAACTCGACGCACTCCGCGGAAATCGAGGGGTCGATTCCCCATCCCCGCTCCAGAACGTTGCGCGAGAAGTCGTCCCTGGGCAGCGCGTCGCCGTCCATCTGTTCGTAGAACCCCACAAAGACGTCCGGGTTACAGGCCGCCTCGATCAGCGCACCGCGGCGCTCCCCTTCCGACATTGGCGACACCGCCGCCTCCCCCAGCGGAGTCAGGCTGATCACTTCGTCGTTCACGCCGCCCTCGGTCAGCCCATACTTTACCGACGAAGTCAGCTTCATCCTGAACGCGCTGCTTCCCTTCGTGGTTCCCATCGCATCCGCGAGCCGGTCGGGAGCCAGCGGCTGGCCCCCGTTTACCGCGCGTATTGCCTCCGCGGCCGCAAGGGTATCCTGAAGGCTGTGGGTCGGGTACGGGCGCCTTATGAGCAGTCTCTTTGGCCTGCGGCCCGTGTCCTCTCCAGTAGACGCCCTCTGTGTCATATCACTCGCATCCGGAGTTATTTCAGCCATAATTCAAACAATTCAGATTTCAGAAATACTAACAGAAGCAGCGCCGGTCGTAAAGCTAATTCAGCGCGATTTCAGTTCTCTACGCCGTGTTACAGGCGCAGAAATACGTGCCTGGATCGACATTCAGGCCATCTGGTCGGATGTCACGCGCTGAAGTCGTCGAGAGGCCGCCGTAGTCCCGGGTGCCGCTGGCGCACGACCGAAGACACGGGCCCATATTTCAGCCGGTGTCGCGCGCGCCGGCGACGCTCTCCCGCGAGCCCCAAAAATGCCCGGTCCGCCGTCGCCATGCTATGATGTACGGAGTAACTACGCGAAGGTGAGCGACTTGAGACACACACCGCAAGGATTCCGTTGGGCGGCGGCCATCGCTGTCACCTGGATGTTCGCCATCCTTGTGGCGTGCGGCGGCGAGGCTGCGGACGCCACGACTCCGGCGCCCTCCCCCACCGCGCCCCCGACGTCAGGGAGCGATCAGCCGGTCGCCCCGGAAGTAGTACAGCTCGATGAGCCGCTCAACGCGCCGTCCGAGGTGCCCGAGGAGCTGCTGGCGGTCTGGGAAGCCTGGGCGCTGCTCGCGCGGGAACACATCGACCGCGAGAACCTGGATCCCGCCGAGGCGACCGAGGAGGCCATCCGGGGAGTCATCGAGACGCTGGGCGACCCCCATACCCACTACGTTGCGCCCGAAGAGTTCGACATTCAGAGCCAGGACCTGCAGGGCGAGTTCGAGGGCATCGGCGCGAGCGTATCGATGCGGCTGGACGGCAACTTGGTGGTGGTCGCCCCCATCGCGGGCAGCCCGGCTGAGGCCGCCGGCGTCCGGCCCGGCGACATCATCCTGGAGATCGACGGCGTAAGCGTCGAGGGGATGAGCCTTATGGGGGCTGTGAACAAGATCAGAGGTCAGCGCGGCACCAAGGTCACCATCCTGGTGCGCCACCTCGGAGCCATAGACCCGGTCGCCATCGAGATCATCAGGGGCATCATTCCGCTGGAAAGCGTGCTGCTCCGAAGCGAGCCGGGCGAGAGGATAGCGCACATCAGGGTTACGGAGTTCTTCGCCGACACCGCTGACGACCTCGGCAACATGCTGCTCCAGGTGATGTCGAGCGGCGCGAAGGGTGTCATCCTCGACTTTCGGGACAATCCCGGCGGCCTGCTCAGCTCCGTCATCGACGTAGTCAACCTGTTTCTCGACGCCAACCAGCTCCCCGACGGCGCGCTGGTGACCTACGAGATCGACTCAAGCGGCAAACGCACCAACTTCCACGTACAACCGGGCGGTGTAGCCACGGAGATTCCGATTGTCATCTTGACGAACGAATTCAGCGCCAGCGCGACCGAGATTCTCGCCGGGGCGCTCCAGGACCACGGAAGGGCCCAAATCGTAGGAGCTACCACCTACGGCAAGGGCAGCGTCAACATACTGCGCCGCCTCAGCAACGGCGGAGGCCTCATAATAACGTTCGCACGCTGGTACACGCCGGAGGGACGCCAGATTGAGGAACAGGGCATCGCGCCGGACTTCGAGGTCACGTCCAGAGACCGCCAGACCGCGGAAACCACGCAGCTCGAGAAGGCGAGAGAAGTGATGGAGTCGATCCTCGAAGATGAAGGCCTGTAGCCGGGTCGGACCATGAGCCAGTACAGGACAATCGCCACCAACAGAAGAGCCAGGCGCGACTACGACATCCTCGACACCTTCGAGGCGGGCATCGTGCTGACCGGCACAGAGATCAAGTCGCTCCGCGCCAACCGCGCCAACATCGGGGACGCCTACGCTCGGCCGGAGGGCGGCGAGCTGTGGCTGCACAACCTTCACATATCGCAGTACGACGCCGGCAACTCCGCCAACCACGACCCGATGCGCCCGCGCAAGCTGCTGCTGCACAAGATGCAGATACGGCGGCTGAGCAGGGACGTGTCCGAGAAGGGGTTCACCCTGGTGCCGCTGCGCATCTACTTGAAGCGGCACCTCGCCAAGGTGGAGCTTGCCTTGGCGAAAGGGCGCCGACGCCACGACAAGCGCCGCGCCATAATCGACCGTTACCGGGAGCAGGAGGCGCGAGAAGCGATCGGCAGCCGCCGCTAGGGAACTGAGACAGCGCACCACGCAAATCGGCGCCGCATATCGGAATTGACCGGTGTGCGGCGCCGTTGTCTTGCCAGAGCGAGCACCGACCACGCCGGCGCTCAGCGGCCTTGCCTCCCTACTTGACCCGGGTCACCTTGATGGTGTCGCCGGGCGCGAGAGCTATCCTCTGCACGCTGATGCCCAGCTTGAGCAGCCAGTAGCCGAGCGTGGCCTTGCTCACCCCCAGGTGGTCGGCGGTTGCCGTCAGGCCCATCTCCGTCACCATCCCGGGAAGCATTTTCTCCAGCGGCTGGTCAAACTTCGATTCGACTGCCAGCATCTTCTTCGTCTTCTTGGTCGTCACTTCGTCCTCCTTAGTGCTGTACAGATATCCTGTGACATTGACCCTGTTCCCGCTGCCTGATGGACCACTGCTGAAATGCTGCTCACGCTTTACTGTGCGCTAATGCTAAACCCGCCACTAATCGAATGTCAATGCCTCTTCAAAACATTTCTGGCGCAATTCTAATATTGTCAGTGTTTGTCTGGCAAGTCCAGAAGTCCCCGGCCCTGCTGTTCGGGCGGCCCTAAGTCCCGGGCCTCGGCCCCGCAAAGTGCGACCCCGTAGCTGGCTATAACAAACGACACGGCGATTTCGCGTGTAAGTTCATATTATGCGGTGTCTAGGGCCATAGTGTGACCACGGCGACCTAGCGTGATGGCCCGGGTCGCGGGTTGCGCGCGTGCCCCAGCGTTCCTGTCCCCTACCCCACTCGACGCCCGCCCCGGTCCACCGGCGTCGCCGAGGCGCGAAGCGTCACGATTATGCGAGCGGGCCGCCGCTGGGTTATGATGGTCAGTGTGTGCCGGCGAACCGGTCGCCGTCCCCTACCGAACCCCAGGAGGCAGTGTTTGGCATCGCGCATTCTGGACAGCATCCGACGCAACCACGCACTGGAGCACGCCACCGTCACCATGCTCCTCGAGGCCAGGTCCCCTACCCCACTGGGTGGCTACTCCACCCCCGGCGGGTTCTTCATCTTCGGCCGGGCGTCGCTCGAAGAGGTCTACACCGCAGCTCAGAAGGCCCTCGCCTCACTCCAGGCCGGCCGCGCCGACCTCGCGATCTCGCCCCACTGCGGCACCAACATCGCCACCGCCGCGCTGCTGGGCGGCCTCCTCGCCAGGGCGATCCTGGCCCGCGGCCGCCGCATCGCCCGAATCCCCGTCGCCATCGCCGCCATGGTCGGAGTCGGCCTCCTGAGCCGGCCCATCGGAAACACGCTGCAGCGCCACTTCACCACCCTCGCCGAGCTCGACGGCGTGGAGATCACCAGAATCAGAAGAGTATGGGCCGGCGGACTCTCGATCTACCGCGTCAGCACTTCCACGCCGAAGTAGGCGACAGATGCGGCAGTCGCGGTAAGGAGGACGTTGTGCCTACCAGGTGGCACGCGGGTGCGATAAGGGCACGCACGATGCAGGAACGAATTCGGCCCGTTGTGCTACACTTGAACACAGTCCTCCGTTGTCCCTGTAGCTCAGTTGGACAGAGCGGCTGCCTTCTAAGCAGCGGGTCGCGGGTTCGAATCCTGCCAGGGACGCCAGGCCATACTATGGTCCGCCGGTCCCCACGCATCGAATCAGCCGCGGATGCGCGCGAATCTCGATATTGCGATTGCGAAGTCATGCTGGAAATCCTCGTAACGATATCGAAGTCGCGAAAACCCACGGAAACCGCCACTATCGGAATATCGCAATTGGCAATAGAGGAGTGAAAATGGCCACCAGTTTTTCATCCGAGCTGCGGCAGGAGGCCGCTTCCGTCTGGGGCGACATCATGGAGCACCCCTTCCTGCTGGAGCTGCAGAGAGGCACTCTCCCCGTCGAGAGCTTCCGCTACTACGTGATCCAGGACTACCACTACATGGAGGGTTTCGGCAGAGTGGTCTCGATCGCGCTGTCCAAGGCGCCCGACACCGAGGCCATCCGTCAGTTGGCTCGGCGCGTCGCCACGCCCGTGGAGCGTCCCCTGCACTCCCGCATGTTCGAGCTGCTGGGCGTCACCGAGGAGGAGGCCGAGGCCGCCGCCCAGTCGCCCACGAATCTCGCCTACGTCAACCACATGCTCACCGCCGCCTCCATGGGGGGAGTCGGCGAGGCCGCCGCGGCCATACTCCCCTGCCCCTGGAGCTACCACGAGATCGGCCAGCAGCTCCAGCCGTCGCCCCATCCGGTCTACGGCCATTGGGTCGACGCCTACTCCTCTGGTATCCTTGAGGAGAGTACGGTGGCCTGGCGTGAACTGGTGGACCGGTTCGGCGCGGAAGGCGGCCCCGCCGTTAGGGCGGCCATGCGCGACGCGTTCCTGGCCAGCTCGCGCTACGAGCACATGTTTTGGTCCATGGCCTACTCGCGCGAGCAGTGGCCCGTGTCTTAAGAGGCCGAGCCTATCGAAGTCCCTTCCCCCTCGATGGGGGAAGAGCCTGCCCTGAGCCTGCCGAATGGGTCAGGATGGGGGTGAAAGGGAGATAACCATGGCGACACAGAGCTACGCGGGCACCGTGAACGCGCCCGACTTCCCAAAAGGGATGGACTGGCTGAACACCGAGCGGCCCCTCTCACTGGAGGACCTGCGCGGAAAGATCGTGATCCTGGACTTCTGGACCTATTGTTGAGTCAACTGCATGCACGTATTTCCGCAGTTGCGGAAACTGGAAGAGAAGTACCGGAACGAGCTGGTCGTGGTCGGCGTGCACTCCGCGAAGTTCACCGCCGAAAAGGATACCGAGAACGTGCGCAAGGCAATCCTGCGCTACGAGATCGAGCACCCGGTAGCCAACGACTCCGACTTCGTCATCTGGCAGACCTACACCGTCCGCGCCTGGCCCACGCTCATGTTTATAGACCCGCGCGGCAAGGTCATCGGCAAGCACGAAGGTGAGATCGTCCTCGAACCCTTCGACAACATCATCGCCGAGATGGTGCGCGAGTTCGACGGCGACGGCCTGATCGACCGCCGGCCCATGACCTTCAAGCTGGAGAGCGAGACGGAATGGGAGCGGCCCCTGTCCTTCCCGGGCAAGGTGCTGGCGGACGCGGCTTCCGGCCGGCTGTTCATCGCCGACTCCAACCACAACCGCGTGGTCGTCGCGACGCTGGACGGCGACGTGACCCAGGTCATCGGCAGCGGCGAGCGCGGCCAGGCGGACGGCCCGGCGCACGAGGCCCAATTCGACGACCCGCAGGGCATGGCGCTCGACGGCGACGTGCTGTACGTCGTCGACACCAAGAACCACTCGATTCGCCGCGTAGCGCTCGACACCGGCCGCGTGGACACCATAGCGGGCGTTGGCGAGCAGGCGATGCGGTTCCACGCGGGCGGCGACGGGCTGTCCACAGCGCTGAACTCACCCTGGGACCTGGAGCTGCGCGACGGCATCCTGTACATAGCCATGGCCGGTTTCCACCAGCTCTGGCGGATGCGCCTGGACACGGGCGAAGTCCTGCCCCACGCCGGTTCGGGCCGCGAGAACATCGTGGACGGCCCGCTGGGATCAGCGCAGCTCGCCCAGCCCAGCGGCATCGCGTCCATCGACGACAAGCTGTACTTCACCGACAGCGAGACCAGCGCCATCCGCTCCGCCGACCTGGACACCGGCGGCCGCGTTCAGACCGTGTTGGGCCAGGGGCTATTCACGTTTGGCGACGCCGACGGCGTGGGCGACGCGGTGCGTCTCCAGCATCCCATCGGCATAGACGCCGCCGACGGTGTGCTATACATCACCGACAGCTACAACAACAAGATCAAGCGCGTGTACCCCGCGACCCGTGGCTGCATGACGATGCTCGGCAGCGGCGGCGCCGGCCACAGGGACGGACCCGCGGGCGAGGCCGAGTTCTACGAACCGTCAGGCGTGAGCGCGGCGGCGGGCAAGCTCTACGTCGCCGACACTAACAACCACGCCATCCGCGTCGCCGACCTGGAAACGGGCGACGTGAGCACCCTGGAGCTGCGCGGGCTGTAGGGGGCCCCTACCCCCCTTGCCCACCCTCGTTGGCGGCAGCCGAACGCAATAGCTCTTCCGGGGCCTTGATCGAGCGAAACTGCAGGTACAGCGCGAAGTTGTAGAGCAGCTTGAAGAAGGTTCCGATGAGAAACGGCGTGCCCAGCGTCGTAACGCTCGCAGTCGCGCCGCCGATGATGGGGCTGGCGGCCTGAGTCACGTTTCGGCCCAGGTTCGTTACGCCCGCCATCGCCATGCGCGACTCCGGCGGCACTATCGCCATCGTGTATGACTGGCGCGTGGGCACGTCCATCTCGTTGAGAAGTTCCCTGGCCACGTAGAACGCCACGGCCAGCAGCGCGTTGCCGGACAGCGCGAGAGCGATCATCAGCACGTTGGCGAGCACCTGGGTGAACACCATCGTGTTCACCAGCCCGATTCTCCTGGCGCACGGGGCGGCAAGCAGCACCGAGACGACGTTGGCTAGCTGCCCCAGGAAGAAAACCGCGGTGATCGAGTTGAGGCTAAGTCCGAACTTGGTCGCGAACCAGTATGCGATGAAACTCTTCACGTAGAAGCCGCCGCCCAGCGAGTCGATGGAGAAGAGCGCCGCGATGCGGATGATGGCGCCGCGCGCGCTCAGTCCCCCCTCGTTGGATGGAAATGCGCTCCCTGCGACCGCACGCGCCTCCGCCTGGGGAGTCAGCCCGCCGTAGAAGGCCAGGGCCCCCACGGCCACGACGGCGTAGCCGAAGAACATCGCCCGGTACGACGCAAGCTCTTCCATACCCAGCGTGGACTGCAACAGTTCCGGCGCCGCTATCAGCAACGCGCCGCCCGTCTTGGTGACGATGCTGACGAGGTTGTAAAGGCTGAACACCATGGTACGCTCGCGTTCGGAGGCGGACTGCGCCAGAATTGCGGAGTCCATCGACACGAACGCGGTGCGGTCGCCGCCGGTGGTGGTGGTCATCGCGAGCAGTCCGATTGCGGCAAGCTGCCATTCGTTGGTGCCCAGCGCGAACAGCGCGCCGCCTACCGACATCAGCAGCGTCATCACAATCAGCAACCGCCGCCGCCCTATCCTGTCGCCTTTCCAACTGGCCACCACGTTGGAGACCGCGCCGCCGGCCATTATGCCGCTGAACACCACGCCCGCCTGGAACGCGCTGAACTCCAGCACGCTGAGATACACGCCCAGAAAGACGCTCAAAAAGCTGTAGTCGATTCCCCTGACGGCGGTTGCGCCGAACACCATCCAGCCGTCGCGGCTGAGCGAAGGGACGAGGCGCCGGATAAACGCGGCCACGGGTGCTCGGGGCCAACGCCGCGGCGGGCGGCGTCAGGCCGTGGCGAGCTTCTCCAGGATGTCGGCCACCCTGGCCTGGCGCTCCTCGATCGTGCGCCAGCGCTCGCGCTCCCTCTCGACCACCTCTTCGGGGGCACGCGACAGGAAGTTCTCGTTGGAGAGCAGGTCGGACAGCTTGGCCATCTGGCCGTCGAGCTGCCGCTGCTCCTCAGCAAGCCTCTCTCGCTCCTGCCCGACGTCGATCAGGCCGCCCAGCGGCATCCTGACCGTTGCGCGCTCCAGCACCAGCGACACGGTGTCCGGCTCGTCCCGCCCCGGCTCGCGCGCCACGCTGAGCGGCTCGATCCGGCCCAGCGCGGCTATCGCGCCGGACTCGCGGGCCAGCGGGGCTTCCAGCGGCCCGGCCTCCACGGACGCAGCGACCCGCTGGTTGGGCTGTATCTTGAACTCCGCGCGGAGGTTCCGCACGGAGCGCACGATGTCGATGAGCGCGCCAATCTCGGCCTCCGCGTCGGCGTCGAAGTGGACCGCGTCGGCCGCCGGGTAGGCCGCGGCGATTAGCGCGTCGGGACGTCCTGGCTCGTCCGGAAGCATCCGCGTGAGCATCTGCCAAAGCTCCTCGGTGACGAACGGCAGGAAGGGATGCAGCAAGCGCAGTATGCGCTCCAGCACGTACGCCAGCGTCGGCAGAGGCGACTCCCCATCCTCCTCGTCCGAGCGCATCCGTATCTTGGCGAGTTCGATGTACCAGTCGGCGAACTCGTGCCACATAAAGTCGTGGATGGCCCGCTGGGCCTCGCCGAAATTGTATTCGCCCATGAACCGCTCCACCTGCTCGGCGGTGCGATTCAGGCGGCTGACGATCCAGCGGTCGTGGCGGTGCGACGGCCTGGGGTCGTACCAGCCCTCCATTCCGTCCGCGCCCTCCAGGTTCTGCATGGCGAAACGGGCGGCGTTCCACAGCTTGTTGGCGAAGTTGCGGCTGGCCTCCAGCTTGCCCTGGTTCAGCCGCATGTCGTTGCCCGGCGAGTTGCCGGTCGTGAGCGCGAAGCGGAGCGCGTCCGCGCCGTACATGTCGATGAGCTCCAGCGGGTCCACCACGTTGCCCCTGGACTTGCTCATCTTCAGACCCTCGGGATCCACCACCAGCCCGTGCAGGTACACGGTGCGGAACGGCACGTCGCCCATGTTCTCCAGCCCCAGCACTATCATGCGCGCCACCCAGAAGAACAGGATGTCGTAGCCCGTCTCCAGCACGCTGCCCGGATAGAAGTAGTCCAGGTCCTCGGTCTCGTCGGGCCACCCCAGCGTGGAGTGCGGCCACAGGCCGGAACTGAACCAGGTGTCCAGCACGTCCGGGTCGCGCTCCAAGTCGGTGGAGCCGCATTCCGGGCACGCCGTGGGGTCCGTCTCCTCCACGATCACCGCCTCGCACCCCTGGCAGTACCAGACCGGGATGCGGTGGCCCCACCAGAGCTGGCGGCTGATGCACCAGTCCCGGATGTTGTCCATCCAGTTGTAGTACACGCGCGTAAAGCGTTCAGGGACGATCCTGATCGAGCCGTCGGCCACCCGGTCTCTCGCGGGCTTGGCCAGCGGCTCCATGCGGACGTACCACTGGCGGCTGATGATCGGCTCGACCACCTCGTCGCACCGGTCGCAGTGGCCCACCGAGTGGCGGTGTGGCTCGCTCTTCTCCAGCCGGCCCTCCGCCTCCAGTTGCGCCACGATCTTCTCGCGCGCCTCCATGCGGTCCTGCCCCTCGTATGGGCCGGCGTTCTCGTTCAGCGTGCCGTCCAGGTTCAGAATGCTGACCGTCGGCAGGTCGTGGCGCTGGCCTATCTCGAAGTCGTTGGGGTCGTGGCCGGGCGTAACCTTGAGCGCGCCGGTGCCGAAGCCCAGCTCCACCGCATCGTCCGCTACCACCGGCAGGCGACGCCCCAGCACCGGCAGCACGGCGGTGCGGCCCACGAGTTGGCTTGCGCGGTCGTCCTCCGGGTTGACGGCCACCGCGGTGTCGCCCAGCAGCGTCTCCGGCCGCGTCGTGGCGATCGTGACAGAGCCGCCTCCCTCTAGTTCGTAGCGGATGTCGTACAGCCGCCCGTCCTCGTCCCGGTGCTTCACCTCCAGGTCGGACAGCGCGGTCCGGCAGCGCGGGCACCAGTTGGTGATGCGCTCGCCCCGGTAGATCAGCCCCTTCTCGTACAGGCTCACGAACGTCTTGCGCACCGCTTTCGCGGGGCCGGCGTCCAACGTGAAGGCCGTGCGCGTCCAGTCGCACGACGCGCCCAGCCGCTTGAGCTGCGCGTATATACGGTCGCCGTACTGGTCCACCCACTGCCACACCCGCTCCACGAACTTCTGCCTGCCCAGGTCGTGGCGCGTGATGCCGTCGGACGCCAGCGCGCGCTCGACCACCACCTGCGTGGCGATGCCCGCGTGGTCCGAGCCGGGCAGGTACAGCGACGGGTCGCCCTTCATCCTGTGCCAGCGGATCATCAGGTCTTCCAGCGCGGTGGTGAGCGCGTGGCCCATGTGCAGCTCGCCGGTCACGTTCGGCGGCGGCATGATGATGA
The DNA here is from genome assembly GCA_034422735.1 of Dehalococcoidia bacterium. Taxonomy (GTDB): domain Bacteria; phylum Chloroflexota; class Dehalococcoidia; order Lucifugimonadales; family CATOSD01; genus CATOSD01. Next base: position 147,884 of record DAOUJL010000039.1, read on the forward strand.
CGAACGGCTCTTTGTCGCGATCTATCTCCGGCGTGAAGTGGCCGCTGTCCAACCACAGATCGTAGATGCGCCGCTCCACGGCCTGCGGGTCATATGCCTTTGGGACATTGCTTCTCCGGGCGGTCTGGGTCATGAATTCTTCCTGGCGGTATCACTAAGGTCCCTTCTCCCTTGGTGGGAGAAGGTTTAGGTTCAGGAGTTCACAATATCCCTTCCCCCGTCAAGGGGGAAGGTTAGGACGGGGGTGTCGTTCCAGGCACAACCGTTGAAGTCCCAAGGCCTACGCCTCTCAGCCCCTGTACAGAAACTGCCCGGACACCTGGTCGCGGTTCAGCTTGCGGTTGAGATGCAGGCCTTCCAGAAGGAACTCTATCGCCGAGGCCACCGCCGAGGGCTCGCCGGACGGCTCGATGCGCTGGATGAGCTCGCCGATGTTGCCGAGCGCCTCCGCCGCCTCGCCGTAAGCCGAGGACGGCAGATCGCTGCCCGTCCGCACCTCGTAGCCCTCCTCGAACCGCTCCAGCACCTCGTCGAACTCCGCCGGGCTGTAGTAGCGCCGGAAGACGTTCGTGACGCCCTTCTTGATGAGGTCCTCTACGACCTTGAACTCCCTGCCCTCCTCCACGCTCTCCAGCTCGATCTTGCCGGTGGTGGAGGCCACGATGGCCGGAAGGTCGCTCACCCTGGGCGAGGTCGGCTCGCCGCTCCTCAGACTGCGCTTGAAGGCGTTGCCCACCATCGTCTCGTAGTTGGCTATGGACACGCGCAGGCTCACGCCCGAACGCTGGTTGACCTCCGGGCTGCGCCGCGCCAGCGACGTGATTTCGGCCACGATCTCCTTCATGTACGGCGGCACCGACACGCGCTCGTCCGTGTCCGGGAAGCGGACGTACTCCTGCTCCACGATCTCGATTTCCTCGTCGAGCGACCTGGGGTAGTGGGTGCGGATCTGCGCCCCGAACCGGTCCTTCAGCGGCGTCACTATGCGCCCGCGGTTGGTGTAGTCCTCGGGGTTCGCGCTCGACACCAGCATCACGTCCAGCGGAAGCATGATGCGGTAGCCCTTGATCTGGACGTCACGCTCCTCCATCAGGTTGAACAGGCTCACCTGTATGCGCTCGGACAGGTCGGGCAGCTCATTGATGCAGAAGATGCCCCGGTTGGTGCGCGGAATCAGCCCGTAGTGGATGGTCAGCTCGTCGGACAAGTAGCGCCCCTCAGCCACCTTGATCGGGTCGATCTCGCCAATCAGGTCCGCGACCGATATGTCCGGCGTCGCCAGCTTCTCGGAGTAGCGCTTGTCGCGCCCCATCCACTGGATGGTCGCGCCGTCCCCATGTTCCTCGATGCTCTGCTTGCAGGCCGTGCAGATGGGATCGAAAGGGTCGCAGTTCAGCTCGCAGCCGGCCATCACAGGAATCTCGTCGTCCAGCAGCGAGACCAGGTGACGGATGAGCCGGGACTTCGCCTGGCCCCGCTCGCCCAGCAGGATTATGTCCTGGCCCGCGAGCACCGCGTTCTCGAGCTGCGGAATCACGCTCTCGTCGAAGCCCACAATCCCCGGAAACAGGTCGTCCGCCTTCTCGATCTTGCGAATGAGATTCTTGCGGACCTCCTGCTTCACCGTCTGGATGGTGTAACCGCTGCTCCGAAGCTCGCCAATGGTGCTCGGCTTGACAGGGCCTTTGGGCATATCGTCCCTCCTGTTTACCCGGGCGCAGGGGTCGCGCTCCGTCTGCAACGGGGGCTATGATACTACGGATAGGCCGGGTTTGTCAGTTCCGAAGTCCCCTCTCCCCCGCGCGGGAGAGGGTTAGGGTGAGGGGGATGTCAGGCCGCGTAAGTCTGCACCCCCACGAAAACGGAGGAGCCATGCGAAACTACATCTGCGTCACCTGCGGCGTCGAATACACGGAGAGCGAGCAGCCGCCTGAGCGCTGCCCCATCTGCGAGGACCCGAGGCAGTACGTCGGCTGGGACGGCCAGCGCTGGACCACGATGGCCGAGATGAAGGCAGACGGCTATCGCAACGAAGTCAGGGATGAAGAACCCGGCCTCACCGGCATCGGCATAGAGCCATCATTCTCCATCGGCCAGCGGGCGCTGCTGATCCAGACCCCCGGCGGCAATGTGCTGTACGACTGCATCAGCTACCTGGACGACGACACTGTCGAGCGCCTGAACGCGCTAGGCGGCGTGCAGGCCATCTGCTTCTCGCACCCCCACTTCTACGACAGCATGGTCACCTGGAGCCGCGCGTTCGGCAACGCCCCCATCTACGTCCCTGAGGCCGACCGCGAGCACGTGATGCGCCCCGATCCCGCGATCCGCTACTGGGACGGCGCGCCGCTGGAGCTCGCGCCCGGCGTCACGCTCATCCAGTGCGGCGGCCACTTCGAAGGCAGCGCCGTGCTGCACTGGGCCGGCGGCGCGGAAGGCAGGGGCGCGCTGATGGTCGGCGACAGCATCACCGTGGTGCCCGACCGCCGCTTCGTCAGCTTCATGACCAGCTATCCGAACCTGATACCGCTCTCTGCGTCGGAGGTCCGCGCCATCGTCGACGCCGTCGAGCCTTACGACTTCGACCGCATCTACGGCGGCTGGTGGCGCCGCAACGTCAGCAGCGGCGGCAAGGAAGCGGTGCGCGCCTCCGCCGAGCGCTACATCGCCCACATCACCGGCGCGTGACGCGGCTCACCCTCGTTCCCGCTGCAAATCTACAAATTCCGCCACATCATCCAGTCGCTGCCCGATTCTGCGCAGAGCCTTTTCGTTCTCCCATCCCGGGCCAGGGGAGAGGGTCGGGGTGCGGAGAATCCGAGCGGGGATCGCGCCTTTGGGCGTGGCTCTCCGAAAAATCTGCTCAATTCTGCTACTTTCCGCCCATTCCGTAGCTGGGCGGCCCGATGTTTTTGTCACTTTCTGTGAGCCAAGTTGTCAAGGTTCGTCACGCGCATTGCGCCAAATGTGGCAGAACGCGACGGCGGCGCCGGGCCGGGGGCGGGCGGATTTGAAACCCGGCTCTACTCCACAATCGGCTGCCACAGCGCCTATCCAGTTAGAAAGTAGCACGCGCGTGCTGTAGATTCAATACCGTTGTCGGGGCCACGGGCGGGCGCAGGGCGGGGCTACTTGACATAAGGTTGTGGGAATTGGCCTGAGAGTGGGATGTTTTGTAATATGCGTATGGCAGACTTGAGAGCCAGCGAGAGAGGAAGTCGCGTTAGGGTTGCGCGGCTGGGGTAACTTGGGACAGGGGTTTTGGATGATTTGAGGTATCGTAAAGGTCCAAGTAATCACTCTTGCGACTGCGAATGAAAGGGTCCTGGCGACAGCCCAGGGTCTTTTCATTGGGAACAGGTTCCGGGGGTGCATCCGGTGTCGGCATTCAGCCACCAGAGCGGGGTGGTGGTGGGCCAACAGCCGGTCGGAAGCAGGGGGGGCGAACTGGGAACCTTGAGACGATTGCTTGAGGATGTAGACATAGCTGACCGGGTGGCAAAAGGAGTACCAATTGACAGCGAAACTAACAGACCTTATCTCCCGCGCCCCCTGGCGGGAGGCCGTCACCTACCGGGACACCTGGCCCCATGAGTACGTCCTCAGCATAAGGGACGGACAGCGGGAACTGCAGGACGCCATCTACGCCCGCTTCCTCAACGGCGAGGGCGTGGACTGTCGCTTCTTCAGGGTGAGCAACAAGTACCTGTTCATCAGCGACTTCAAGTACTGGTTCAACAACAAATGGGAAGGCTTCGACCCAAACGATGATAACGTGATAAACCGCGCCCGCCTGTATCGCGACCGCCGGGACTTCGTGATCCAGCCCGGCGACACGGGAAAGCCGGAGGATTATCCCACCAATCCGGCCCACCAGAATCCGATCCAGGACCTCACCAAGCCACAAGAGGCCACCCTGCTCAGTTTCATTGCGCAACGCCATACCATAGGACTCGAGGACGTAGCCACGGACGCACTGTACTTCATCCTCTCGCGTTCAGACGCTGCCGGAAAGGCCTTGTCCGAACTGATGGGTGATGAACACGGTCCATTACCTATCGCAAAGGCGCAACCCTGGGCGACAGACGCGCGCGGAGCGATACCTGACCTGGCCTGCCTGGACGACGACGACAACCTGGTCGCGCTGATTGAATCCAAGTTCTGGGCATCACTAACCCACAACCAGCCCGTCACCTACTGGCAGGGACTTCCCACTCACAAGAGTGCCGTGCTCCTGTTCCTGGCTCCAGACTATCGCGTCGACCAAGGGGACCTGTGGGACGAATTGGTAAGTAGGTTGCGCGATGCCGGGCACGAATTGGGCCCTGCCGACAGGCGTCCTGGACTGATTACCGCGCAATCCAGGAGCGACCAACGGCGCCTGATGCTAACCACCTGGCAACTGCTTCTTGACAGGATGGCAAAGAGAGCCGGGGAGGATGGCGATACTCAGGCTTGCTTCGAGATCGCCGAACTGCAAGGACTTGCCGCCAGCGCCATCAAGGGCGACAGACCCACACGCGACGAGAACCTGAAACAACTGATTGCGGAGTCTGTAAAGCGACTTGAGCAATCGAAATGGGCGGACGCCAGTGGACTGGCTGTCGGACAGGGGGCCGACTTCCACGGAAGATATCTTCGCCTCGCGGGCGCGCTCGCCTGGCTTGGCATCGATTCCAGAGCCGTGAAAGAGACGGGAAAACCGCTGTGGCTACACTTTTACGAGGAAGGCGCACTCCGCATAAAAGTGAACCTGGAACAAGTCCGTAGCCGGCTTGAGGGCCGGTTGGAAACGAAACTCACGTGGCGCAGTGACGACGAGGTATACCTGCCCGTAGAACTGCCACGGGGCGCCGACCGCGAAAAGACCCTGAACGCTATAGTTGCTCAACTGGAACGCATAGCCCGGCTGATTGATCCCGAGGGTCCAACCTACCGCTGAGTTGCCCACATCAGCGGCGCGTAGCGCCCCCGACTTCGATCAGCTTCTCGTAGCGCCTGATGCCACCATCCTCGATCGACCAGATAGCCGTGGCGAAGCGCTCTATCAGGTCGCGGTCGTGCACGGCCATGAGCACCGATCCCGGAAAAGCGTCCAGCGCCTGCTCAAACCGCTCCCTGGACGGAATGTCCAAGTGGTTCACCGGCTCGTCCAGCACCAGCAGGTTGGCCCCCTCCAGCACCAGCTTGGCGAGCAGCAGCCGGGTGCGCTGGCCGTAGCTCAGCCGGCCCGCCGGAAGCAGGGCGTCGTCCCCCTCGAACAGGTACAGGTGCAGCATGGTCCTCGCCTCCGTCTCGGACAGCTCGGCCGCCCGCCGCACCATCTCCAGCGGCGTCACGTCCCAGTCCAGTCCCGCCTGGTCCTGCGGCATGTAGCCCGTTCGCACGTTCGCGCCGACGCGCACGTCGCCCGCGTCCGGGGCGACGAGGCCCATCACGATTCCGAGCAGCGTGGACTTGCCGCTGCCGTTCGGCCCCAGCAGAGCGACGCGCTCACCGTGCTCCAGCACCAGGTCCACGTCGCGGAACAGCCGGCGACCTCCGAATCCGTGGCCCACGCCATCGAAACGCAGCGCAAGCGTCCCGCCGCGCGCCGGACTGCCAAAGTCCAGGTTCATCTTCCACTCCGCCCTGGGCCGCTCCACTCTGTCCGGCGAGTCTAGCAGACGCTCCAGCCGCCGTTCCCGCACCTTGGCCTTGCGCGCCACCTTCTTGGCGCGTCTCCGGTAGAAGTCGTGCGTGGTGGCCCTCTCCGTGCGCATCGCCGTCTGTTTGGTCTGAACTATGTCTCTCCGGATCCGTCTCGCCTCCGCCTCCTGGTCCTTCCACGCCGCCGACTGCTTGTCCAGCTCCCGGTGCTTCGCCTGCCGGTACTCGGAGTAGCCTCCGGGATAGGCTGCGATTCCGGGCACGTCGCCGCTCAGCGCCAGGATTCCGGTCGCCACGCCGTCCAGGAAGGCCCTGTCGTGGGACGCGACAAGCGCCGCCCCGGAGTAACCGGACAGGTAGGACTCCAGCCACTCCAGCGCCGCGATGTCCAGGTGGTTGGTCGGCTCGTCTAGCAGCAGCACGCCCGGATTCGCCGCGATGACGCCCGCCAGCGCGGCCCTCGTCCGCTCCCCGCCGCTGAGCTTCGACAGCGGTGTGTCCTCCGGCACGCCCCCAAGACCCAATCCCTGCAGGACGGCGGCAGCGCGCTGCTCCACCTCGTAGCCGCCCAGCGCCTCGAACTCCTCCGACGCGCGCCCGTACTCCGCGATCAGCGCGTCAAGCTCCCGGCCCGAGGCGCGCGCCATTCGCGCCTCGACGCGCGCCATCCGCGCGTAGGCGTCCGCGTGATCGATCAGCCCGCGCCGCACAGCCTGTCCCAGCGTCTGCGCCGGGTCCGCCTCGAACCCCTGCGGCATCCACGCCGCCGCCGCTCCCCCGCCCGCAACCACCCTGCCACGGTCCGCCGGCTCGGCGCCCGCGACTATGCGCAGCAGCGTGGACTTGCCGGACCCGTTGGGACCCACCAGCCCCACGCGCTCACCGGGATTGACGACGAACGACACGTCCTCCAGGACGGTCTCGGAACCGTAATGTTTGGATACGCTCAGGACTTGCAGCATTCTCCACCCACCGTTGCTGCTTGGACAAAAGGGGACTATCGGCCGGAAGACAGGGGACTGTGACCCGGAAATGATAGCACAGTGCACAGCACCAGCCGCGTCCGCCCGCAGAATAGCCCCGCATCGCCGCCTGTGCTATATTTCCCCCAGCGCGCCGGCCTTACAGCCCGGCCCGTGCGCAAACCCAGACGGAGGCCAACTCCATGAAGTTCACCGACATCCTCTACTCCAAGAGCGACGGCATCGCCCGCATCATCATCAACCGACCCGAGGTCTACAACGCCATTCGCGGCAAGACCACGGACGAGATGATAGTCGCGATGGAGGACACCCACAACGACGACAGCATCCGCGTGCTGATAATCGAGGGCGCGGGTCCGAACGCCTTCTGCTCCGGTCGCGACCAGGGCGAAGATCGCACCAGCCCCGAGTACGCCGGCGAGAGCGAGGGGAATATAGACGACATGGTGCGCAACATGCCCAAGCCCGTCATCGCCAAGGTGGACGGCTACGCCATCGGCTCCGGCAACATCCTCGCCTACACCTGCGACTTCACCGTCGCTTCCACCCGCTCCATCTTCGGCCAGACCGGACCGCGCGTCGGCAGCCCGGCCACGGGATTCGGCGTCGGCTACCTGGCGCACGTCGTAGGCCAGAAGCGCGCCCGCGAGATCTGGATGCTCACCCAGCAGTACAGCGCCCAGCAGGCATACGACATGGGCCTCGCCAACTCCGTCGTGCCCCACGACCAGCTAGAGGCCGAGGTGCAGCGCTACTGCGCCCTCATCAAGAACAACAGCCCCGTCATCCTGGAGCTCCAGAAGATGACCTTCAACGAGGTCACCGACTACATGGAGGACATTCCCAATCCCGCCGCTACCTTCATGCCCGAGTACAGCAGCTCCGAAGAGTCCGAAGAACGGCGGCTCGCCTTCATCGAGCGAAGGCCCATCGACCCGTCAAAGAACATGCCCTTCCTTCACGCCAGGCGCGCACACAAGGTGGCCGCCGAGTAACCAAAATGTCCCTTCCCCCTAAACCAGCTACACACGGAGGAACCTCCATGGCAAACTCAACCGGGGTGCAAGTCAGCATCAATCTCGCCTTCCCAGCGGCGGGCGTCGCATTCAAGATAGACGCGAACGACGCCGACGACGGCAGCGCGACAGCGTTTCGGCTGTCCGTGACCGACACCGACGGCGGACGCGACATCCCCTTCCGCGTCGACGCCTCACGCGCACTCGCCGACTGGGTGCGCGGCTACAGCCGTTGGCTCAACCGCGCCCGCGTCTCCGCGACATTCGACGAGAACGCGATCACCGGCACCTTCCACGAGGGCCTCACCCCCGAACAGACCCTGGAGGGCGTGGCTCACGCCTGCGACATGATTCGCCAGCGCTTCGAGCTGTACGAGGAAAGCGTGCTGGAATAGGATGGGGGTCTAGATGGGGGTCTAAAGGAATGTTCGTTGCACAGAAGCTAGCCAATTTCGTCCACGGCCTGCGCTACGAGGAGCTACCGCCCGACGCCGTAGCCGCCGCCCGGCGCTACCTGGCCGACAGCTTCGCCTGCGCCCTCGCCGCCTACCACGCCGAGCCTGTCGCCAAGGTCCGCGAGTACGCCCTGGCCCGCGGCGGCGCGCAGGACGCCACGCTCATTGGCGCCACCGCCAAGACCCCCGCCGACGTCGCGGCCCTGGTGAACGGCACCATGGTGCGCTACCTGGACGCCAACGACATATTCGCTCCCACGCCCGGCCGCGAGGGCGGCCACTTCAGCGACGTCATACCCGCCCTGGCGGCTCTTGCCGAGGCGCGCGGCCACGACGCGAGCGAGCTTGTCACCGCCGTGGTCGCCAACTACGAACTGCTGGGAGCGCTCTCCGAGACCTACCACTTCTCCCGGCGCGGCTACCACGCCATCACCGTCGAGCCGTGGACGCTGGCCCTGGTCGCCTCGCGACTGCTGCGCGCCGGCCCGGACGCCGCCGTGCACGCATGCGGACTCGCCGGCGCGACGGGCATGGTGCTGAACACCTGGCTCCGCCCATCGCCCAGCATTCCCATGATCAAGGCCGCGGCCGTCGGCCTGGCGTCCCAGCGCGCGGTCCAGTCCGCGGAGCTGGCGGCGCTCGGCGTCACCGCGTCCGAGGACGCGCTGGAGACGACGTTCGAGCGCCTGGCGCCGCTCCACGACGCGCCGGCGGACCTCGGCCGCATCGACGAGCTCGGCGAGCGCTGGACCGCCACACGCAACGTCATCAAGTCCTACCCATCGCAGATCTCCACCCAGGCCGCCGTCGAGGCCGCGCTGGCGCTCCACCGCGCCGGCGTGCGCTCGGAGTCCGTGGCGAAGCTCACCGTGTACGGCCACAACGGCGTCTGCGGCGGCGTGCAGGGATCGCCCGAGGCCTACGCGCCCGCGACGCGCGAGGCCGCCGACCACAGCACGCCCTTCGTCGTCGCCATGGCGCTGCTGCGCGGCAGGCTGACCGCGCGCGAGTACGAGGGCGACCCCTGGGACACCGCAGAGTACAAGTCCCTGGCGTCCCGCATCGACCTGGTGCGTGAGCCTGAGCGCGACGAGGCGATGGCCCAACACGGCATCATGGGCGTGCGCCTCGTGGCGGAACTGGCGGACGGACGCACCGAGGAGGCGGTAGTGCACCAGCCCAAGGGCCACCCCGACGCGCCGATGTCCGACGACGATCTGCTCGCCAAGATGACCTGGCTCCTCGAGGACGTCACCCCCAGCGGCACCCCCGAGCGCATATTCGAGCTGTGCCAGACCATGACCACGCAAGACGACCTTACCGCGCTCCTGGCGGCGTGCCGTCTGGCATAGCCGGAACCCAGGGGCGGCGGTTGGTGCCAAGGAGGACATGGGGGAGACATGAGGCTCTTCTTCAAATGGCTCGTCTTCGTGATGGTTCCGCGCTGGCTCATAGTGGCCCTGCGATCCGATATTCCTCGCCGGCCCTCCAAAGACCCCACAAAACACACCGATTACGAAATTGGCTGGGCCCTACAAGACGGCTGGGCAGAACTGGTAGAGGAGCACGTCCCCGCTTCCGCTGGTGACATCTCCGGCAAGGAAGCCGTGGCGCTCAGGCGAGTCAACATCAACGTAGCCTTCGTCGACAGGCGCGAGCACGACGAGGCCATAGCGTTCGTCCGGCCCAGCGTCTCGCTCAGGAGGCTGCCCGACGCCGCGCTGGGGTTGCTCCTGGGCGTGCCGGCAGAAGCGGCCCGCGCCATCGACCAGGCTATGCGCGAAGAAAACCCCGGCCTCATCTCGCCGATGCACGTGCTTGTTTCGTGCCACTTCCGGCAGGGGCGATGGCGTCCGATAGTAGTGGACTTGGACGAGCTGGCATTCGAAGCTGAACGGCAGTCGCTAATGGCCGAAGTGTACAAGCGGCAGACCACCTGGAAACAGTCCGCTGCCCTGGATTCCGAATTGTACGTAGCAATTGGGGAATCGGTCCAGATTCAGACCGACCTGAAGGAGCCGCCGTTCGCCGTGATGGTGCTAGGCCCGGCCGAAAGCGTGGACGACAAGACAGTTCGCGTGCCCGTCCGCATCACCGCGATTGTCCCCAGATGGTCGCTATCGTCCATCGGCGGCTCTTTCCTGACATCTCTGCAGACCGAGCCGGGCGAGCGCGGCGAGTCTGTCAGCTGGTCGAATCTCGACACTTCGCCCTCACCCTACTCTCCAGGATTCGAGGACGTCATCCTGGTCAAAGGAGGCTCGCATGAGATTTACCTGTACTTCCGCGCCGATGACGATAGCCGCGAGACGACGGTCCCGCACCTACCCTTCACGGAGATGCACTACTTCGACGGCTCAGAGCAGATAATCGCGTCCGATCTGACCCGAACCTCGCCCATTCCGGAGCGCGCCAGGTTAGACGCCGGAAGCCTAGGTGCCCTATGGGACGACCCGCCCGTCGAGGCCGTCGGCGCCAGGCTGAGCGGCGGACAGTGGGGGCACATACCCACTCCCCCGAAAGCCGGGATAGGCGACACGGTCAGGGCCACGACGTTCACCGACTGGCCCAATCCCGGACGTGACAAGCCCTCTTACGACATCACCGTCCTGGGCTTGCCGCAGGTCTTTGACGACCGCGCCGTCCGCCTCCACCTTCGAATCACGTCACTGGAGGACGGGCTCTCGTTACGTGCGCTGGAGTTCCAGCTATCGTCCGGCCCCGACACATACGGCCGCATACATCACCTGTGGGAATCGCGTCCGCTGTACGAGGAGAACCCCAATCTGCCCGACTCCCTGCCTGACGCCGTGCTGGAGGCAGGACAGACCGCCGAAGGCCACGTCTACTTTCCCGCCCCGCACAGCGAGCACGTTCCGCCCGGGACAGCACTCACCATCCTCTGGCACGGCGACACCCTGTTCGAGCAGCCAATCACCTTGGCGTGACGTGCGCCCAAACGCAACCACTATCCGGTACCGGCCACCGCCTGGGTTTCGGTTCTCTTCCCACTACTCCCTGGACTTCGAACCCCCGCCCCCGCCGCGCCGCCGAACCGGCGGCGATGCTCACGCAGCGTTCAATTGTCCATCACCACGCTCATCCCCGCCGCGCGCGCCTTCTCCGCCGCCTCCTCGTTCACCACCCCGTCCTGCATCCACACGTACCGCGCCCCCGCCTCGATCGCGTCGTCCACCACCGGACCCACCAACTCCGACCGGCGGAACACGCCCACCATGTCGATCGGCTCCGGCACCGACTTCAGGTCCGGGTACGCTTTCTCTCCCAGCACCTCGTCGATCAGCGGATTCACTGGGATGATGCGGTAACCCTGCTCCTGCATGTACTTCGACACGTAGTGGCTCGGCCTCTCCGGGTTAAGCGAAATTCCCACCACCGCGATGGTCTTGCTGTTGGTCAATTGCTCGTGCACCGTATCCATTGCTCGCCTCCTTATCGCTCGCCTTCATTGCAGTCCCCTCTCCCACGCGGGGGAGAGGGTTAGGGTGAGGGGGCTCCCCACAGGCAACCCTCACCGCAACTCTCGAAAGAACCCGCGAATGTCCTCCGCAAGCTCTCGCGGCGTCTCCATCGCGGCAAAGTGGCCGCCGTAGGGCATATCGGTGAACCGACGCAGGTCCGCGAAGATACGCTCGCACCACTCCCTCGGCGGATGCGCGATCTCCTTCGGGAACGTCGCCACCGCCGCCGGTGGTCGTATCCGCTCGTCCCGGCCGAGTTGAAGCGGGTCGCGCTGCGATTCGTAGTACAGCCGCACCGACGACCCTATCGTCCCCGTGAACCAGTAGATGCTCACGTTGGTCAGCAACTCGTCCTTCGTGTACACGCTCTCGACGTCCCCGCCGCAGTCGCTCCACGTCCGGAACTTCTCCACGATCCACGCCGCCAGACCCACCGGCGAGTCCGTCAGCCCGTAGGCCAGCGTCTGCGGCTTCGTGCCCTGGATGTGGCCGTAGCCGCCCTCCGCGTGCCGCCACTGCTCGCGCTCGGCCTGCAACGCCTTCTCCGCCGCCGTGAGCGGCGCCGACCCCTCGCCCAGGTACGGCGCGCCTATCACCAGCGTCACGTGTCCGCCTATCACGTCCTCCGGCCGCGCGTGCGCCACGCTCGCCGTGACCGCGCCGCCCCAGTCGCCGCCGTGCGCGCCGAAACGGCTGTAGCCCAGTTCGTCCGTCATCAGCCGACCGAACAGGTCCGCCACCCGCTGGTAGCTCATCCCCGGCGCCGTGGGCTTGCCCGAGAAGCCGTACCCCGGCATAGACGGCACGACCACGTCGAAGGCATCCGTGGCGTCGCCCCCGTGCGAGGCGGGGTCGGTCAGCAGCGGGATGAGCTTGTACATCTCCCAGAAGGTGCTCGGCCAGCCGTGCGTGATGAGCAGTGGCATCGGATTGGGCCCCTGCCCGCGCGCGTGCACGAAGTGCAGCCGCTGGCCGCCCACCTCCGCCGTGAACTGCGGCAGCTCGTTCAGCCGCCGCTCCTGCTCGCGCCAGTCGAACCCCGTCAGCCAGTAGTCCGCGAGCTCCCGCATGTAGCCCAGATTGGAGCCGTAGTCCCAGCCCGCGCCGTCCACCTCATCCGGCCACCGCGTCGCCCCAATCCGACGCCGCAGGTCCTCCAGGTCAGCCTCCGCTATGTCTATGCGAAACGGTTCAATTGCCATGTGCGCTTCCTATTGGTCCCCTCTCCCCTGCGCGGGAGAGGGTTAGGGTGAGGGGGCTGCTCCATTTGGTCCCCTCTCCCCCGCGCGGGAGAGGGTAAGGGCGAGGGGCTCTAGGCTAGTTCACCCCATCCCCAGCTCACCCGCCAGCCCGTACTCCTCCGCCAGCGACCGCAGCCGCTCCCACGTAGCATCCTCCACCTCCACGCCATCCCGCCGCTTCTGCGCCGAGCGCAGATGCTCCAGCTCGCCCGGATAATACACCCGGTCGAACCCCTCCGCGGGCGGCGTGCTCGTCAGGTACTCCGCGAACTCGGTGACTTCGCGCCTGAACTCTGCCAGGTCGCGGAACGCGTCCACGCTGAACGCCGCCATGAAGCAGCCGTCGTTGTGACGCCCGGTCGGGTCGATTCCGAATCCCAGCCCGGTCAGGATGCCCGAGAAAATCTCCACCATCGCGGACAGCCCGTACCCCTTGTGGCCCTCCGGCCCGCCCAGCGGCAGCATCACGCCGCCCTGGCGAAGCGCGCCCGGGTCCGTCGTCTGGTTGCCGTCTTTGTCCAGCAGCCAGCCCTCTGGGATGGGCGCGTTGCGCGCCGTCGCCACCGCGAGCTTGCCCGCCGCCACGGCGCTCGTCGCCATGTCGATGAAGAACGGCCCGTCCAGGTCGCTGGGCATGGCTATACAGATGGGATTCGTCCCCAGCCGCGCCTCGCGTCCGCCGAACGGCGCGACCGACTTGGCCGAGCGCCCGGAGTCCGCGGTCATCATCCCGATCATCCCCGCCTCAGCCGCCATGATGGGATAGTCCGCAACGCGCCCCACGTGGCTCTGCCGGAACACCGTCGCCGCCGCGATGCTGTTCTGCCGCGCCTTCTCGATCGTCATGTTCATCGCGCGCTCGGACACCACGTACCCGAACCCCCAGTGGCCGTCGATCACGGTCGTGGTGGCCGTCTCCCGCACCACCTCGAACGGCGCGCCCGGCACGATGTGCTCATGGTTCACCCGGTCGATGTACGTGGGAATCTGGATGATCCCGTGCGAGTCGTGGCCCGCGAGATTCGCCCCGATGGAGTGCCGGCTGATGATGGCCGCCTCCTCCTCGCTCGCGCCCGCGGCCTGCAGCAGCCTGCTGGCGATATTCTCGAGCCGGTCGGCCTCGATGGTGGGCATCTGCTCACCTCCCTGTCCAGTGTCAGCGTTGCCGCCAAGTCTAGCAGGTTTCCCCGCCCGGCGTGCGTCTCCCGGAACGCGGCCGTGTTGTGCTAGAGTAACTGAGCCAGTCCAGGCGAAACCACCGATGGGGGGATAGTATTCGCGTCCTGAGCGGCCAGCGCGTCGCCGTATACATAGACGGCTTTAACCTCTTCTATGGGCTGAGAGACAAGCGCTGGCGGCGCTACTACTGGCTCGACGTGTACAAACTCGCGCAGAATCTGCTCCGCCCGCGTCAGACGCTCACTGCCGCCAGGTACTTCACCGCCCGCGTCTACCCCGACGCCGGCGACCCCGGAAAGGCCGCCCGTCAGAACGCCTACCTGGAAGCGCTGGGAACCATCCCCGGCCTGAGCATCCACTACGGTCACTTCCTGCCCAGGACCCGGCGCTGCCCCAACTGCGGCGAGCTAACGCAGTCCTACGAAGAAAAGATGACCGACGTCAACATCGCCGTCGAAATGGTCCGGGACGCGCACGACAACCTGTTCGACGCCGCCATAGTGGTCTCCGCCGACAGCGACCTCTCGCGCCCCATCACCGCCATCAGAGAGCGGTTCCCCGAAAAGCGCGCAATCGTCGACTTCCCGCCCAGCCGCTTCTCAAGCCACCTCAGGCAAATAGCAGGCGCGGCGTTCTTCATACGACGCGATACATTGAGAGACAGCCAGTTGCCCGAACACATTACAAAACAGGATGGAATCGTCCTCTCGCGCCCCTCATCATGGGATTAGAGGATTCCTGAAAAAACGAGACGCCCCCATATCTCTATAGGGACGTCGGCCCAGCGATACTCTCACTGGGGGGGTACATACACTATAATGCGCCCCCTATCGCGCTGTCAACACATCGTCGCCGCAATTTCGCGCTTGGCGTGGCGAAAGTCAGGACTGCTGGCAGTTTGTCATGGTCATTGCCAAAGGCCATAATGTAAGTCCAACGGCCACTCCTCAAGGAAACGGAGCGTTTTCAATGTTCGAATCCACCATAGCCGTGAAGGGCCAGACCACGCTGCCCAAAGACGTCAGGGACTCGCTGGCGGTGAAGGCAGGGGACAGGGTCCGCTATGTCATTCTGGACGAGGGAGTGCTGTTACTGCCCGTGCGGTCCACCAGCCGGCGGTTCGGTAGCCTCAAGTACGACGGCCCGCCCGTTAGCCTGGAAGATATGGACCGTGCCATCGCAGAGGGGTCAATCTTGGTAGAGAATCCCGGAGGCAATTCGTCATGAAGGACTCACAGAAGCCCGACCACGTGAGCCTCGCCAACATGGTTGGTCGTCTGCGTGAAGGACGATACGTGATCCCCGATTTCCAGCGTGCCTTTGAATGGGAGCCGGGGGACATCAGGGATCTAATGAGTTCCATCTTCCGCGACTACTACATCGGTAGCCTTCTTCTTTGGAAGGGCAAAGACGAGAACTTTGAGGTGCTTTCCTGTGAGCCGATCTATGGCTATGAGGGAGGTGACGGCCGAAACGACATCGTCTTGGACGGTCAGCAACGTCTCGCGGCCATGTATTACGCTTTCATGGCACCCGACAAGCCCGCACCTAACCGCCGTAATCGATACCTCTATTTCATCAAGGTCGACCGCTTCATAGACGAGACTTACGATGAGGCCTTTGCATACGACTGGACTAGCAAGGGGCTGAATCTGCTGAGTGATCGGACACGCCAGTTCGAGGAGCACATGTTCCCGCTCTCGATCGTTGGAGCAGAGGGCTGGGAACTCCCCAACTGGGTACAGGATTATGAGGAGCACTGGCGTGAAGCGGCGGAGACACTTGAAGGATCTGAGGCCGAATCTGCCGCGTTCCATGCGGAAAACGCCAAGAAGTTTGGCGAGCACCTGAGAGATATCACCCAGCAGTACCAGATATCGTATATCGAACTGGACCGGGATCTCGAACTCGACAAGATTTGCGATATCTTCACACAGATTAACAGCCGGGGCGTTAGACTCGACATCTTCGACCTCCTCAACGCCCTCTTAAGGCCGAAGGAGATTCGACTCAGGCAGGAACTGTGGAGAGACGCATCTCCTCGTCTGGAGTTTGCCGAAGCGGGGCGGATGAACGTGTACGTGCTTCAGGTGATGTCCATACTTCGCCAGGCGTACTGTTCCCCAAAGTATCTGTATAACCTTGTACCTGGAAGCCAAAGGCAGGTACGGGGACCGGACGGCAAACTACGGACAGAGGTGCTTGTTTCAGACCCTGTCGAATTCAAGAATCTTTGGCATGAGGCGGTAGATGCATTGGAGCGCGCGCTCAAACTACTAAGCAATTCCCAGGATTTTGGGGCAATCTCTCCTCAATACTTGCCCTACGCGGCTATTCTGCCAGCCTTCGCTGCCTTACAAGTCGAAGCCGGTCGGCTCCCCCCCGAACAGAGGCTCGATGCACAGCGAAAGATTCGTCTCTGGTATTGGGCCAGCGTCTTCACCAACCGCTATTCTGGGGCAGTTGAATCCACGGCCGCTCAAGATTACAGGGAAATCAAGACCTGGTATGTAGACGACTGCGCCGAACCGGAGTTGATTCCCGAGTTCCAAAGGGAGATTGGGAGTCTCGATCTCAGGCGTCAGACGCGGCGAGGCACATCTGTCTACAACGGGATATTCAACCTGTTGGTCCGCAACGGCGCTCGCGACTGGATGTCTGGAAACGCTCCTCAGCACGGAGACCTTGATGACCATCACATCGTGCCGAAGAGCCTAGGGAACGAATTTGGACTAAGCACCTCCATAGATTCCATACTCAACCGGACACCTCTAACCAGTGAAACCAACCGCCAGGTCATCAGGGATCGTCTTCCGAACGAGTACCTGCCGGAACTTGTCGCCACCAATGGGAAAGATGAGGTGCTCAGGGTAATGGATTCGCACTTCATATCAGCCCACGCCTTTGACATCCTGATGAGGAACCCATTCACACCAAGCGACTTCGAGGATTTCATTGAGGAGCGGAGTAAGACCCTCCACGGTGAGATTGAAGATCTTGCCGGCAAGTGAGGTTATGACCCTCCATCAGTAAGGACAAAGTGGGCTGGCACAGGCTCCATCTGAAAGACGCGGAAGGGCGTGTTAGAGCGGGTTCGAGTGCCCAGTTCGCGGGTGATTCGGATGAATCGCTGCAGAAATGGCCACCAGACGCGCTTCCTGTCTGCCATCCAGCTTGCGCTTCTGTCTAGGTTTGAGCGCGTCAGCTGCCAATTGAGCATCTGGATTCGATTGGATAGCGGACATCCCAACCTCCTGATCCCAACCCAACACGCCCCTAGTCTCGCCAACCCCCATTGACCGGCCCCGCACATCCGTGCTACACTCCCCTCGACATGAACGCCGCCACGCCAACATACGCCGCCGCCGGCCCGTCGCCCACCTCCGCCCGACCGTCTCATTCCCGTCCCGTTCCGTCCGAAAAGCCGTCCCGCCAGCATCCGCAATCGTCCCGCCGCTCCCGCGCCCAGCTACGAAACCGGGACGAATGGAACGCAACGGAACGGAATGGAACAAACACCGCCGGGGGTTTCACACCACCCGCCCGTTCGTGCTACGCTGAGGGCGCAATCAGGCTACCATCCGCTCACGGAGGCCACGCATGGGATACTCGGACGACCTGAGGCGCAAGGCGGCGCCCATCTGGGACAAGGAGCACAGCCACCCGTTCGTGACCGGAATCGGGGACGGCTCGCTCTCCCTCGACCAGTTCAAGTACTACATGAGGCAGGACTACCTCTTCCTGGTCGACTTCAGCCGCGCCGTCGCACTAGCCGCCGCCAAGGCCAGGACCATCGAGGACATGGGCTGGTTCGCCCGCCTGCTCCACGAGACCCTCAACACCGAGATGGCGCTGCACGTGAGCTTCTGCGGCGACTTCGGCATCACCGAGGAGGAGCTGCTCGCCACCAGCACCTCGCCCACCACCCTCGCCTACACCCGCTTCCTGCTTCAGACCGCCTTCTCCCAGTCCGCCGGCGTCATCGCCTCCGCGATCCTGCCCTGCTCCTGGGGCTACAGCGAGATCGGCAAGACGCTGTACGACAGGGGCCTCCCCGAGGGCCAGCCGCTGCTCGCCCGCTGGATCGAGATGTACAACGCCCCCGAGTTCGCCGAGCTGGCGGACTGGCTACGCTCCTTCATCGACCGCGAAGCCGAAGTCAGCGGTCAGCGGGAGCTCGAACTGATGGAGTCGTCCTTCATACGCGGCAGCCAGTACGAGTACATGTTCTGGGACGCCGCCCACCGCATGGAAGACTGGCCCGTCTGACAGTCCCTTCCCCCTTGACGGGGGAAGGCTAGGATGGGGGTGAGGGTGAAAGGGGACGCTTCCGTTGGCCTCCTCTCCCTTGATGGGAGAGGATTGAGGTGAGGGTGAAAGGGCCGCGAAACTACCTGAACAAATCCCGCGAGCTCTCCCGGATCAGCGGCCCCACCCCGTCCGGCGCCGCGTCGTACTCGTAGCCCCGGATGATCGCCACCGGCACCCCGATCGCCTTCGCGGTCACAAGCTCAGACGCCGCCGCCAGCTCGTCGGCCACCGCAATCGCGGTCACCTTCAGTATCATCCCGTGCGCGTCCGGCGTCCCCTTATAGTCCTTGATGGGATTTATGCCCGCGCAGCCGATGGCGAAGTTGACGTGCCCCTCGCGCCACGCCCGCCCGAACGTGTCCGATATGACCACCGCGACCTCGGCCCCCGCCGCGTGGCCGCGAATGTCCGCCCGGATGCCGCGCGCCGACTCGTCCGAGTCCACCGGCAGCAGCGCCACCATCTCGTCGCCGGGCACGTTCGACGTGTCGATGCCGGAGTTGGCGCAAACGAAGCCGTGATGCGTCTCCGTGATCAGGATGCCCCTGGCCTCGTCCATCCTGACCACCGAGCGGCTCTCTCGCAACACCAACTCGACCAGCCTCGGGTCTCGCTCGACCTTCTCCGCCCAGCTCGTCGCGAACGGCGATGGCGTCACCGTGCCCAGGTCCACCACCCTGCCCTCCGACTTGGAGACGACCTTCTGCGTCACCACCAGCGCGTCGCCGTCCAGCAGCGGGGTGCCTTGGCGCTCGGCCGACTCGGCGATGAGCGCGCCCAGCGGATCGCCCGGCTTCACCTCCGGAATGCCGGTGACGCCGATGACTTCGAGCCTTGGCGGGGTCTTTTCGAGCATGGCGGCCTCACACAGGGCGTGCCCGCTAGGCGGACGTGTGGTTCAGCGCCGCCTGGGCCGCGGCCAGCCGAGCGACCGGCACCCGGTACGGCGAGCAGCTCACGTAGTCCAGGCCCGCATTGTGGCAAAACTCGATGCTGGACGGGTCGCCGCCGTGCTCGCCGCAAATCCCCAGGATCAGGTCGGAGTAGGTGCTTCGCCCCAGCCGCGCCGCGATCTCGATGAGCCGCCCCACGCCGCTCCGGTCGAGCACCTGGAACGGGTCCTCAGGGAGGATGCCGCGCTCCAGGTACTTCATCAGGAACTTGCCCTCGGCGTCGTCTCGGCTGTAGCCGTACGTGGTCTGCGTCAGGTCGTTCGTCCCGAAGCTGAAGAACTGCGCCGCCCCCGCGATCTCGTCGGCGGTCAGCGCCGCCCTGGGAAGCTCTATCATCGTGCCGATCTTGTAGTCGACCGACCGGCCCGTGTCCTCGAAGTAGGCGTTGATGGTGGCCTCCAGGTTCTGCCGCAGCACCCTCATCTCGTTGCCGTGGCTCACCAGCGGCACCATTATCTCCGGGTGCACGGCCATTCCCTCGGCGGAGACGTTGCACGCCGCGGCGATTATCGCTCGCGTCTGCATCTCGTAAATGGCGGGAAACTTGAGGCCGAGCCGGCATCCGCGCAGACCCAGCATCGGGTTCACCTCCCGCAGATCCTCGAGGTGAGTAAGCAGCGACGTCTTGGCGGCCAGGGTCTCGATCGGACCGCCGGCTGCCCTCAACTCCGCCACGTCCTCCAGCACCTCCGCGAAGCTGGGCAAAAACTCGTGCAGCGGCGGGTCCAGCAGCCGTATCACGGCGGGCCGGCCCTCCAGCGCCCTGAATATCGCCTCGAAGTCCGCCGTCTGATAGCCTTCCAAAGCGGAAAGACTGGTGTGAAACTCGGTGTCGGGGTCACCCTCGGGACTGTCGGCGCAGTCGTGCGCCGCGAGTATCATCGAACGCACCATGTCCAGGCGCTCCGGCTCGAAGAACATGTGCTCGGTGCGGCAGAGGCCTATGCCCTCCGCGCCGAACTCCAGCGCCGTCCGCACGTCCCGCGGATAGTCGGCGTTCGCCCACACCCCGAGCCGCTTGGCGTCGTCGGCCCAGGACAGCAACTCCACCATGTCCTTCTCACTGGATATGGACGGCTGCAGCGTGGTGATCTCGCCCAGGAAAATCTCGCCCGTGGCGCCGTCGATGCTGATGTCCTCGCCCTCGCGCACAACCACGTCCCCGCTCTCTATGTAGCCGTCCTCGGGATTGACGGTCAGGCTCTCGGCGCCCGTGACACACGGCTTGCCGAGGCCGCGCGCCACCACCGCGGCGTGGCTCGTGGTCCCTCCGCGGCTCGTGACTATGCCCACGGCGGCCAGCATCCCGTGCACGTCCTCCGGGCTGGTCTCGGGCCTCGCCAGCACCACCCGCAGTCCCTCGTTTGCGAGCCGCTGCGCCTCGTCCGCGCTGAACGTCAGCCGGCCCGTCGCGCCGCCCGGCGACGCCCCAAGGCCCACCGCCACCAGCCGCCCGTCCTCGCGGGCCTCCTCGGCGGAGCTCTCGTCGAGACGCGGCACCAGCAGGTTGTACACCTGGTCCGGATTCACCCTCTTCAGGGCATCCTCCCTGGAGATCAGGCCCTCGTCGGACATCTCAACCGCCATTCGCACGGCTGCGCGGGGGCTTCGCTGGGCCGCCCGCGTCTGCAACAGGTAGAGCTTGCCGCTCTCGACGGTGAACTCGATGTCCTGGGCGTCCTCGAACCTCTTCTCCAGGAGCTGCGCGCAGTCCACGATCTGCGAGTAGACTTCCGGCATGGTGTCGGACAGCTCCGATATGTCGCTCGGAGTCGAGGCCCCGGAAACGAGCTCCTCGCCCTGGGCGTTGGCGAGGTATTCGCCGTACAGCGTCCGCTCGCCCGTCGCCGGGTTGCGGGTGAAGCACACCCCGGTGCCGCTCTGCTCGTCCATGTTGCCGTACACCATCGCGACCACGCTGACGGCGGTGCCCATGTCGTGGGAAATGCCGTAGTGATTCCTGTAGTCGATGGCCCTGGCCGAATTCCAGCTATCGAACACCGACAGCACCGCGTTCCTGAGCTGCACCTCGGGGTCCTCTGGCACCTCCCTGCCGGTCGCGTCGAACACGATGCCGTGGTACTCCGAGATGATGGCCTCCAGGCTCTCGAAATCGAGATGCGACGTGCTGGCGGCGCCGGCGTGGGCCAGCCACTCGTCCCGCACTCCGGAAAAGTGTGAGGAATCGACGCCCATCACCACCTCGCCGTACATCTGGATGAATCGCAGGTACAGGTCGTAGGCGAAGGCGGGGTTGCCGCTGCGCCGGGCGATGCCCTCGGCGACTCCGCGGTTGATGCCGAGATTGAGCACGGTGTCCATCATCCCGGGCATCGATACCGCCGCGCCCGACCGCACCGAAACCAGCAGCGGAGAGTCGGGGTCGCCCAGGCGCTGGCCGCGGCTGGCCTCGAGGGCGCGTACCGACAGCCCAACCTCTTTCCACAACGCCTCCGGGGCCGCGTTGCCGCCTCGGAAGTAGGCCAGGCATGCCTCGGTAGTTATGGTGAAGCCTTCGGGTATCGGGAGACCGAGGTAGGTCATCTCCGCCAGGCCGTGGCCTTTGCCACCCAGGAGCTCCCTGGATTCGCCGGCGTAATCGTGGAACGAGCGGACCCATCGTGGGCCCTCGGAGCGCTTATGGCCCTCCTCTGAGGGCCCGGCTTCCATTTCCCCGCTAGCCAGCCTCATCCTTTATCCTCCTGAAGCGCCGACTTTCGGACGCTTGGTAACAGCGCATTATACAACAACCGAGCGGACTAGAAGTGAACGATGCACCACGGCTTCATATCAGTCGCGAACATCGCGTCCGCGCGGCGAAGAGCGCCCTCCGTCCGCTCCTCCACCCTCCCCGCGTAGGCGAGCGTGGAAAAACTGACGGCGCCCAGGTACGCGGCGCCCAGGTCGGCGATGGACATCACCAGGTCCCCTTCCCTCGCGGGCCGCCTGCACGTCGCCCCTTCCGGGCCGCCCTCCAGCTCGACCACGCCCTCGTTCCACGGGCACAGCGGGTCGCTGAGATGGAAGGAGAGTCTGTCTTCTGCCGCGTAGCTCCTGCCCGTCAGCGCCGCCTCGGCGTCCACGATTCTCAGCCAGAACTCCTCACCCGTCGAGCGCCGCAACTGGCGCGGCGCCGCCAGCATCCACGGCAGCGGCGCGTCCATAGGCTGATTCTCCGCCCGAAAGGTGTTCATCAGATCGATGCCGAAGCAGAACCGCCAGAGAGCGGAGTACGCGGGCTCCGTTGCCGCCACCAACTCCCTCACTCGGAGCTGACGGCCTCTGCCGTCGAGCCTGTACAGCAGGTAGCCCTCCACGCCGCCGCCACTTTCGTACACCGCGTGATAGAACTCGCTCGCCCCCTCCCTGAACTCTGCGGTATCAAGCAGCGCGATTTCCCAGAGTAGGTCGCCGCGATCGATCATCCCCGGCCGCATCTGGCACACCCTGTCGTACGCCCCGGCGAACGCCCGCGCCGCCTCGCCTGGCTCCACGAAGCGTATCCCGCCGCGCGGGTCGTCTTCTAGCGCGAAGGCGGTGTCCTTACGCTCGATGGTCCAGTCCTCCTGGAGCATCGCCATGCCGAACCCGAACCGCCCGTAGATGTTGCTCTCCGACGCCCACAGCGCCGCGAGCGCCTGCCCCTCCTCCTTCGCGTCGTCCAGCGTCTGTCTCATAAGCCGCGACATCACCCCGCGCCTGCGGTGGGTGGCTCGCGTGGTAACGTCGGAAACGCCGGCCAGCGCAAACCGTCCCCCCGGCACGTTCATGTCGAAGTAGTGGCACGTCGTCGTCCCCACGATCTCGCCGCGATCATAGGCTGCCCTGGCCCGCGACTTCCCCCTCTCCACGAACGACGCCTCGAGCCGGACGCTCTCTGCGTCCATGGGGTCGCCGAACACGTGCCGCGTCGAGCGGATGTAGGCATCGAGGTCGCCCGGCGCCACGTGACGGATCTCAAGATCCATGGCCACGTCCGATCACAGCCGCGTTCCCACGCCGCGGTCCGCGGCCTTGTCGTACACCGCCTTGGCGACGGCCACGTCCCAGAGCGCCATCCCCAACGACTTGAACAGCGTGATGTCCCGGCTGCTCGTCCGTCCGGCAACGCGTCCTGCAACCACCTGGCAAAGCTCCCTCACACGCTCCCAGAGCAGCGCGCCGCTCGCCGAGGCCATCATGAACTCGCCGCACTCGATTCGCGCCTGATCGATGTCGTCCGCGACGACCACGTCGGCGCGGCTGATAGTGGCCTCGTCCAGCTCGGTGGCGTAAGGATGCGCTCCGCCCGCGGCGGACACGTGCGCTCCCTCATGCAGCCATTCGGACTGGAACACCGGGGTGGTAGAGGTGGTGATTGTGGCGACCACGTCGGCCCCGCGCACCGCAGTCTCCGGCGAGTCGACGGCCTCAACCGGGATACCCAGTTTCGGCCCCATTCGTTCGGCGAGCGCGACCCTGTTCCGGGGTGTGGGGCTGTACACGCGAACACGCTCTATCGGCCGGACGGCGCATAGGGCCTCGAGCTGGCTGCCGGCCTGGAGTCCGCTGCCAAGCAAAGCCACAACGGAGGCGTCCTCGTTGGCCATGCGATTCGCGGCCACGCCGCTGGCGGCGCCGGTGCGGAGCTGGCCGAGACGGTTGGCCTCCATGATGCTGAGCGGAGGCCCGCCGTCGATTTCGTAGAGGTACACGAAGAACCGGCCCGCTCCACCGACGATGGTGTAGGTCTTGAACCCGCACACACCCAAGCCGTAGGCGGCGGACTGCATCCAGGCCTGGTAAGCGCCCGGGCCGGCGTAGTCGTGGCCGCGGGGTCTGTTCGCCGCCTCCCCGTCCGCCTGCATCCGCAGCGCCTGCTCCACGACGGAGATGGCCTCCTCCACGCCGAGGAGCACGTCTACGTCCGCGTCGGTCAGAAACAGCGTCCCTATGGCACGGCTCCTCTTCTCGCCCCGGGCAGTCCGACTACACTCGGACGGCCACTATGCCAAGCCAGTTTCGGGGCACGTACTCCAGCTGCATCTCTTCGAAAGTCTGGTGCACGCCGCGCTTGAGGGCCGCGCTCGCCTTGTCCAGGGGCACTCCCGGCATGGTGCCGACGATGAAGTCCTCGAAGTCGCTGATGTCGAGCCACCCCTCGATGGGCACGTTCACCGTGTCGATCTCCTGCCGCACCACCATGAAGCCGTGGCCTTCCACGAGCTCGCGGTACTGGTCGGCGGTGAGCTGCCTGCGCGACTCGACCTTCGCGGACTTGACCGGGGACAGGCCGTATTCGCGCCTAAGCACCCTGGCGGACTTGAACATCCACTTGCGGTAGAAGCCGAGCGACTCTGGGAGCTGCCCGCCGTCGAAGAACGAGGTGTTGAAGGCGAACTTGCCGCCCGGCTTCAGCGACCTCGATATCTCCTGTACTACCATGTCCTTGTCGGGCATGTAGTGAATCGCGTTGCAAAAGAACACCGTGTCCACGGAGTCCTTCACAGCCTCGGAGAACCGCTCCACGCCGCTGTGCACGAAATCGACCGCCGCGTCGTAGGCGCCCACCAGGTCGTCCATCGCCTGCTTCAGCGCCGCCGCGGACTGGTCGATGCCTATAACCATCGAGTCCCGGGCGCAAATGAGCCTCTCAAGGATAAGCTGCGTGACGCCGCCCGTGCCGCAGGCGAGGTCGACGATCCGCTGGTCGGAGCCAACATCCGCCATGTCAACCAGGCGCGCGTTGAGCGCGGAGTAGAATTCGTTGTTGGAAAACTTGGCAAAGCCGAAGTCTTGACTCGCCATGGGCCTCTCCTTGCGGGTCGACAGCGGGGGCATGTATCCAGCCAGAGTATAACCTAAACGGATGTAAAAGGCCAACGGCGCGGAACCGCGCCCGCGCCGGCGTGATATACTTCCATCGCGGCCGCGGGGACGGTTCCCCGTCCGTGCCCCGCCTCCAGGCAAGTCACCAAAGGAGTATCACCATGAGGGCGCTCAGGAGCCTGCTCTTCGTTCCCGGCAACCGCGAAAATATGCTGGAAAGGGCCTCCGGCCTTCGCCCCGACGCCTTCATTCCCGACATGGAGGACTCCGTGCCCGCGGACGAAAAGCAGAACGCCCGCGCCGTAACGGCGTCCTTTCTGCCCCGGCTGAGGGAGACGGGCGCGCTGGTCGTTCCCAGGGTCAACTCGCTGGACACCGGCCTGCTCGCCGACGACCTGGCGGCAGTCGTCGGCCCATACGCCGACGGCGTGTCGGTGGGCAAAATCCAGTCCGCCGCGGACATAGCCACCGTTTCGAGCATCATCGAGGACCTCGAGCGCGGCGCCGGCGTGGAAGTGGGCTCGACTCTGCTCATCCCCTGGATCGAGTCCGCGCTGGCCATCGTGAACGCCTACGAGATATGCGCCGCCTCCCCGCGAGTGGCTGCCGTCGCGTTCGGCGCCGAGGACTTCACCAACGACATGGCCGTCGAACGCACCCAGGACGGCGCCGAGGTGGACTACCCGCGCAAGGTGATCTGCATCGCCGCCCGGGCCGCCGGCATCCTCGCCCTGGACACGCCCTTCTTCGGCTTCCGCGACCCGGATGGCCTGCGCGAAAACTCCCAACAGGCCAGGCGCTACGGCTTCAAGGGCAAGTTCGCCATCCACCCCGCGCAGATTGACATCATCAACGAGGCCTTCTCCCCGTCGCCGGAAGAGGTCGAGCACGCCCGCCGCGTGGTCGCCGCGTTCGAGGAGGCCGAGCGCAACGGCCGGGGCTCCACCTCGCTCGACGGCCAGGTGATCGACGTCCCGGTCGTCCGGCGCGCCCGCCAGCTACTCGAGCTGGCCGATAGCGGCACAGCGGGCGAATAGCGCCCAAAGCCGGCTGCGCCGATGTGCTAAAATACGGCCATGCTCACCGACAGATTCAGGCGCCCCTTCAGAGACCTGCGCATCTCCGTAACCGACAGGTGCAACTTCCGCTGCACGTACTGCATGCCGGCGGAGATCTACGGCGAACGCTACCAGTTCCTGCCCAAGTCCCAGCTTCTGACGTTCGAGGAAATCGAGCGTCTCACCCGCGTGTTCGTGGGCCTCGGCGCCCGGAAGGTGCGGCTGACCGGCGGCGAGCCGCTGGTGCGCAACGAGGTGGAGCACCTGGTCGAGCGCCTGGCGCGCGTGGAAGGCGTGGACGACCTGACCATGACCACCAACGCCTACCTCCTGCCGCAGAAGGCGCAGACGTTGAGGGACGCGGGCCTCGGCAGAGTCACCGTTAGCCTCGACACCCTCGACGACGAGGTGTTCCGCCGGATGAATGGTCGCGGCTTCGGCGTCGACCGCGTGCTGGAGGGCATCGAGGCCGCCGAGCGCGCGGGCTTTCACCCCATCAAGGTGAACAGCGTAGTCCAGCGCGGCGTCAACGACCACACCATCGTCGACCTCGCCCGCTACTTCCGCGAGCGCGGCCACATCATGCGCTTCATCGAGTACATGGACGTCGGCACGCTCAACGGCTGGCGCATGGACGACGTCGTTCCCGCGGACGAGATCGTGGCGCTCATCGACGCCGAGATGCCTCTCGCCCCGGCCGAGAGCAACTACCCCGGCGAGGTGGCCTCGCGCTACCGCTACGCCGGCGGCGAAGGCGAAATCGGCGTGATCGCCTCCGTGACCAAGCCCTTCTGCGGCGACTGCACCCGGCTCAGGCTCTCGCCGGAGGGCCAGATGTTCACCTGCCTGTTCGGCAGCGTGGGCACCGACCTGCGCGGCCCGCTGCGCGACGGCGCCACCGACGAGGAGATCGCGGCGCTCGCGGGCGGCGTCTGGCGCGCGCGCGAGGACCGGTACTCCGAGGAGCGCGCCTCGCTCACCGAAGACCTCCGCAGCCGCCAAAAGGTCGAGATGTACAAGATAGGCGGCTAGACGACTTATCGGATGGGGGTGACAAGCGGGTCGTGATAAACATCTACACAGACGGCTCAGCGCTGGACAACCCCGGCCCCGGCGGCTGGGCCGCCATCGTCATGAACGGCTCCGACGTAACCCACCTGACCGGTGGCGAGCCGCGCACCACGAACAACCGCATGGAGATAATGGCCGCCATCAAGGGCCTCGAGGGGGTCCCGGAGGGCGAGTCCGTAAGGATACACTCCGACAGCCAGTACGTGGTCAACACCATGACCCGCAACTGGAAGCGCAACGCCAACACGGACCTGTGGGCCATGCTGGACGCCGAGGTCGCCAGGCACGACGTCGAGTGGCGCTGGGTGCGCGGACACGCCGGCAACCCGTACAACGAGCAGGCCGACAGGCTGGCGGTGGAAGAGGCGAAGAAGCAGGCCGACTCCGGTGGCCGAACACGGTCAACTCGGGCCTCAGCGACCTCGACCGCGACCGCCACGGTCCGCCAGAGGCTCACCCACCTGGACGACTCGGGTGCCGCGCGCATGGTGGACGTGGGCGCCAAGCCGGAGACCCGGCGTGTCGCCGTGGCCAGGGGCCGCGTGGAAATGGCCGACGACACCCTTCGACTCATCCGCTCCAACGGGTTCGAGAAGGGGGACGTCATCGGAATCGCGAGGGTGGCGGGCATCATGGCCGCAAAGCAGGTGCCGAACCTGATACCGCTCTGCCACGGCATCCCGTTGGACGGCGTGGACGTCGACTTCACTTTCGACGCCGAAGCCGGCCGTGTGAACATCGAGGCCACGGCCCGCACCACTGCCAAGACCGGCGTCGAAATGGAGGCGCTGACCGCGGTGAGCGTCGCCGCGCTTACCATCTACGACATGTGCAAGTCCGTCGACCGCGAAATGCGAATCGAGGGGGTCCGCCTCGTGAGCAAGAGCGGCGGCAGAAGCGGCGACTTCAGAGCGGAGTAGCCGTCAGTGTCGCGAAAGGGCAGCGCCGGGCGCGGGTTCTCCCGGACCGGCCCAGCGCATAGAGGCAGGGCCGGCGCGTCGGTCGGCGGATTCCTGGCCCGGCGCTTCAGCCGGGGTCCCGCGCCCGCCGCGGTCGTCATGGGCCTCGGCAATCCCGGCAAGCAGTACGACCAGACCAGGCACAACGCAGGCTTCTGGTATATGGACCGGCTCGCGTCCGAGTACTCCGTCACGTTCCGCCGGCGCAACCCGCACGCCCTCACCGGTGAGGGTCACGTCGAGGGCTTCCGCGTAGCGTTCGCCAAGCCCCGCACATATGTCAACCTCAGCGGGCAGGCCGCGACCTACCTGCTCGCCCGCTACAGGGTGACGCCGGCCTCGCTGCTGGTGGTGTACGACGACATCGCGCTGCCTCCCGGCAGGCTGAGGCTGCGGCCCGAGGGCAGCGCGGGCGGACACAACGGCATGAAGTCCATCATCGCGGCGCTGGGCACCCAGGAGTTCGCCAGGCTTCGCATCGGCGTAGGCAACGCCGCGAGCGGCGCCGACCGCGTGAACCACGTGCTGGGCAGGCTACCCAGGAGCGAGCGCGCGGCGGTCGACGAGGCCCTGGAGCGGGCCGTGGGGCTGCTGCCCTGCCTGCTCACCGAGGGCATCGACGTGGCCATGAACCGCTTCAACTGAGGTGGTCGTGCTGACCGTCGACAACCACGTTCTGCCGACCCGTGCTCGGTTCGCCCTGGCATTCATTGCCGCCCTGGCAATCCTTGCGGGCGCCGCGTGCTCGCTCGGCGGGTCGGAGGAGTCCGTAGGCGAACCGACGGGTGGGGACCGCTCGGCTACAGCCACTCCCGTCTCCATCGTGACGCCCGCCGCCCTGCCCCAGCCGACCACGCGGGCTACCCCCCTGCCCGACCCTCCCGCGCCGGCCCGGGAGATAACCGTACCGCCGCACGTACAGCCGCCGGATCGCGACCTGCACGAGCTGGCGCAGCGGCTGAGGCAGACCGGAAGCGGTCCACTGCCGCGCACCGCCGCCAACACGCCGCCCACCCGCCACGTTGGATACACCGACACCTTCTCGATAGTCGATGAGGTGGACGACGAGCCGATCTCCTACACCATCGAGGCGATGGTGGCCGTGGTCACCGAGCACGCCTACTGGTACGTGGACGTGGAGGCCGAGTTGTCGACCGCGGCGCTTGCGCTGGCGGCGGCAGAGTTCGAAGAGCGTGTCCATCCGCTGTTGACGGGAGCCACGGGCGACGTCTGGAATCCGGGCGTCGACAACGACCCGCGCTTCACTGTTCTGCACACGCCGCTTGTCGGGGCGTTAGGTTACTTCGGCTCGCGTGACGAGTACACGAAGGCTACGCACCCGAGGAGCAACGAGCGGGAGATGATCTACATGAACTCCGCGATCGAGCCGGGCACTGAGGTCTACATGGAGGTTCTGACGCACGAGTTCCAGCACGCGGTGAACTGGAACCAGGACGGTGGCGACGATGCGTGGATCAACGAGGGTCTGGCGGAGTACGCCACGAACCTGGCGGGCTACTCGGAGTCGTTCGTCGACGTGTTCCTGCTGGCGCCGGGCACACAGCTCAACTTCTGGCCGGACTCCGGGAGGGCCACAATTCCCCACTACGGCGCCGGCGAGTTGTTCGTGCAATACCTGGCCGACCACTACGGCGGATACTCAGGTATCGGGGAGATGTACATGCTTCCCGAGGATGCCGAGGAGGGCGTGGACGCCTACATGGCCCGGTTCGGGATGCGCTTCGAGGACGTGTTCCGGGACTGGGTCGTCGCCAACTACCTCGACGCCGAAGAGGGACTCTACGGCTACCCCTCCCGCGACGTCCGTGTGCCGAGCGTGTCCAGGATTGCCGTGCCTGGCGAGCGCGAGGGCGCGCTCGCCCAGTTCGGGTCGCGCTACTTCGATCTGCGCCTGGACGAGGGCGACGCGCGCATCCGCTTCGAGGGCCAGCCGACCGTGCCGCAGACGGCGGCCGATTGCCGCGGCGGAAGCCGATGCTGGTGGACCAACCGCGGCGACTCCATCGACACGACGCTGACGCACGAGTTCGACCTGTCGGCGCTGGACGCCGCGACGCTGGAGTTCTGGGCGTGGTTCGACATCGAGGAAGGGTGGGACTACGCCTACGTCCAGGCATCCGGCGACGGCGGGCGCACGTGGCGCCTGCTGGCGGGCGACCACACCACGACCGACGACCCCGTCGGCAACAGCTACGGCCCCGGCTACACCGGCTCGAGCGGCGGCTGGGTGAGGGAGCGGGTGGACCTGACGCCCTACGCCGGCGGCAAGGTGCTGGTGCGGTTCGAGTACGTGACCGACGACGCGGTCTACCTCGACGGCCTGCTCATCGACGACCTGGGCGTTCCCGAGCTGGGCTACAGCGACGACGCCGAGCGGGAGGGCGCGTGGGAGGCGCGCGGGTTCGCTCTCATCGACAACGTGCTGCCGCAGTGGTACCTGGTGCAGATCATCGAGATTCCGGCAGATGGCCCGGCGACCGTGCGGCAGCTGCCGCTGGACTCGGAGCGCACCGGCGAGGCCGTGGTGAGCGGCTTCGGATCGCGCATCGAGCGAGCCGTCGTGGTGGTGTCACCGGCCACGCGCCACACCCACCAGCGTGCGAACTACCGGCTCAGCGTGGAACGCGCGCGGTAGGTAAGGGCGTCACCCTCATCATGGCCTTCCCCCATCAAAGGGGGAAGGCCCTCTCTGAAGAGCCGCTAGGACCCGTTGGCCTCGTTGAGCGCCTCGAGCACCGCGGCGGGGTTCATCGGCAGGTTGCGCATCCTGACGCCTGTGGCGTGGTAGATGGCGTTGGCGACCGCGGCCATCGGCGGCACTATGCTCACCTCGCCGACCCCACGCACGCCGAACGGGTGCAGCGGGTTGGCCACCTCCACGATAACGGTGTCGATCATGGGCAGGTCGAGCGACGTGGGCATGCGGTAGTCCAGGAAGGTCGCGTTCTGCATCCGGCCGTCCTCGCCCATGTAGTACTCCTCGTTGAGCGCCCAGCCTATCCCCTGCACGACGCCGCCCTGTATCTGGCCCTCGACGTAGCTGGGGTGCACCGCCTTACCCGCGTCCTGAGACGCCGTGTAGCGCAGGATGGTCACCTTGCCGGTGTCCGGGTCGACTTCCACGTCCACGACGTGCGTCGCGAACGCGCTGCCGGCGCCCTTGGGGTCCAGGTTCGCGCTGCCGACGACAGGTCCGCCGGTGTCCGGCAGCATTCCGGCGAGCTCCCTGAACTCGACGCTCAGCTCAGGGTCGGACTGGTGCCGGAACACGCCGTCCTCCAGGTCGACCTGGTCCGCCGTGGTCTCCCATAGCAGCGCCGCGCGCTCGATCATCTGCCGCTTCACGTCCATCGCCGCCTCGTAGCACGCCCAGCCGGTCTTGAATGCGACGCCGCTGCCGCCGGTCACCGACGTGTAGCCGATGGAGTCGGTGTCGCCGACCTGCGGGTTCACGTCCTCGACCGGGATGCCGAGCACCTCCGCGAACTGCTGGGCCGAGGCCGGCCGGCTGCCGCCGATGTCCACCGAGCCGATGGTCAGGTTTACGGTGCCGTTGTAGTTGACGTTGGCGGTGGCGCACGCGGCGCCCGCGCCGTTGACCCAGAAGCCGGAGGCAACTCCGCGACCGCGGTAGGGGCCGGACAGTTCGGACTCGTAATGGGCGTGGTCCTTGGCGGCCTGCGCCGTCTCCACGCAGCCGATGACCGGGTTGACGATGCCGTTCGCCCGCCGCGTGCCCTCCTTCGCGCCGTTGACGACGCGGAACTCCAGCGGGTCTATGGACAGCTTCTCGCACAGCTCGTCGACCACGGTCTCGGCGGCGAACGCCGCGCCCGGCGCGCCCGGCGCGCGGTAGGCGGTGGTCTTGGGCTTGTTGTTCACCACGTCGTAGCCGTCTATCAGAATGTTGTCCACGTCGTAGGGGGAGAAGATGCACATGGAGGCCGCGCCCACGGGCGAGCCGGGAAAGGCCCCGGCCTCGTACTTCAGCTCCGCCTGCACGGCGGTCAACTTACCGTCGCTCGTGGCGCCCATCTTCACCTTCATGTACGAGCCGGAGGTCGGCCCCGAACCCTCGAGCACGTCGGCGCGGCTCATGGTCACCTTCACCGGCTGGCCGGACTGCCGCGACAGCGCGGCGGCCACCGGTTCGAGGTAGATGGTGGTCTTGCCTCCGAAGCCGCCGCCAATCTCCATCGGGACGACCTTGACGTCCGAATAGGGTATGCCGAGCACGCCGGCGGTGCGGTCCCTGATGGCGAAGTGGCCCTGCGAGCTGCACCAGATGGTCAGGCGGTTGTTGGACGAGGTCCACCACGCCGTGGCGCTGTGCGGCTCGATGTAGCCCTGGTGAACGGTCTTGGTGCGGTACTCCCGCTCGACTACGACGTCGGCCTTGCGGAAGCCCTCTTCTACGTCGCCCTGCTGTAGCTGGGCGTGGCTGGCGACGTTGCCCTCGTACTTCTCGTGGAGCTGGGGTGCGCCGGGGGCCATGGCCGCCTCCACGTCGGTGACGGCGGGCAGCACCTCGTACTCGACGTCGATGAGATCGAGCGCCTCTTCCGCCGCGTGGGCGCTGGTCGCGGCCAGCGCGGCGACGGCGTGGCCCTTGTACAGGGCCTTCTCGCCCGCGAGGATGTTGTTGCTCAGCTCCCTGCCGTTGGGCTTGGGGCCGGGTCCCATCGCCACCGGGGCGTTGGGCAGCGTGGGAAGGTCCGCGCTCGTGACCACCGCCCTCACTTCGGGATGCGCGCGCGCGCGGCTGGTGTCGATCTTGAGGATCTTCGCGTGGGCGTGGGGGCTTCGCAGCACCTGGCCGTGGAGCAGGCCGGGCAGGTCCACGTCGGCGCTGTAGAGCGCCTTGCCGGTGACCTTGTCGTAGCCGTCGTGGCGAATCGGGCGCTTGCCGACGACGTTGTATTCCTGGTTGGAGAGCACGATGTTGGATGTCATAGGGGCGTAACCTCCGTGGGACCGGGCTTGGGCGGCCCCATTGTAGCATAAAGCCTCATGGGCCTAAGCTGGAATTGCCAAGCCCAGCTTTCGGGTGGTATACTTGCCGCCGCCTAAGACCACGAGGCGGAAAGTGAGGATGACACGTTGGAACAAAACGGTTGGCCCGAATGCCAGGACTGCGGCCAGGGCAGCCTGCTGCCGCTGAGTGACTTTGGAAGCCAGGGAGCGCCCATCCACTACAAGGCGTGGGTGTGCAGCAACCCCACCTGCGGATTCAACATCAAGATCCGTAACGGCGACGTTTACCTCAACGAGCCTATTGCCAGCGGCGCGATGCACGCCCCCAGGATGCGATAGCCTCCACACACTTCACGTCCCCCGCGGGCAAACCGGACCCACGTGACACAGACCTCCGGCGGAACGCCGCCGGAGGCGCTAGCGGTTCTACCATGGAAGTACGCAACCCGGCCCGCACGCGCCAACGGCGCCTCTCTACGCTCGTTACCGCCTTCGGCGTTTCGATGCTGCTGGTGGGCGCGCTGCTCCTCGCCGCCGCCGGCGCTTACTACGCCCTGGGATTCTACTCGTCGACGCAGCTCGACGAACTGAACGCCTCGCTGGACGGCGCTCCTTCCCTGCCTCGTATCGGCCCGAGCGTGGCGCGAGCGAGCGAGTCCGCGCCCGCGCCTGCCGCCGCGCCGACCACGGTCGTTCCTGTCGACGACGCTCCGAGGCCGCCGGCCCCACAAACGCAACTCCCGCTGCACTCGTACATGGACACCACCGCCCCGGTAGGAAGCATGGCCGCGCCGTCGATGTCCGGCGCCCGGCCCGCCGCGGCCCCGGACATCGAGCCATCGCCCGTGAACTTCGAGAGCGTGAGCACCTACGCTTCGTTCCCGGCGACGCAGGTGCACCCGAAGTACTGGCATCAGCCGATGTGGGCCGGCACCGACGTCTACGCGGCGCTCGATACGAGCGCGACCGACGGCTTCATCCCCACGGCCCAACTGGAGAGCGTGCCGAAAGGCTCCAACGCCCCAGCGCTCAGAATGGCCATTCCTGTGATAGGAGTCGACTCCGGCGTGAGCGAGCTCGCCATCCTGGACCTCGGCGACCGTCGCAGGTACGAGACGCCGAATCAGGTTGTGGGCCACATACCCGGCACCGCCAATCCGGGCGAACAGGGCAACGGCTGGTTCTTCGGCCACCTGGAGAGCCCGGTGGCGGGCGAGGGGAACGTGTTCCATCGGCTGCCCGACATCGCCCGGATGCTCACCAACGGCGACAACGTGTACGTCAGCGTCACGAGCGAGGGCGGCGTGTACCTGTACCAGGTGGTGGAGTCCATGGTCATGCACCACTCCGACTTGAGTACGTACGACTCCGCGGGCGCGACCATAACGCTGGTGACGTGCTCCAACCGCCCGTACTACGACTATCGCCAGGTGGTTACGGCCACGCTGGTGGGCTTCCGGCCCGGCGGGACGCTGAACTAGCCCGGCTCACCAGTCCCCCGGGCGCCTGCGGAGCTCGGCGCGCATCGTGGTGATGAACCTCCGCGCGGGCGTGGACAGCGTCTTGCCCTCCAGCGCGACGATGCCTCCCTGGTCCACCGGCAGCAGGTTCGCCAGGCTCACCACGCCCAGGTCCCGCTCGTCCTCCGGCTCTATCGCCAGGCGCGGGCCGACCGAAACGCCCATGCCCAGCGCGACGTACTTCTTGATCATGTCCATGCTGTCCAGCTCCAGCAGCACCTCGTATTCGAGCGCGCGGCGGGAAAGCTCCCTCTCCAGGAACTCCCGCGTCTGCGATTCGCCGCCCATCAGGATTAGCGGGTACGGGGCAAGTTGCTCCAGCGACGTCAACTCCTCGGAGAGAAGAGGATGGCCCTTGGGCGCGATGAGCACGTTCTCGTAAACGAACAACCCCTCGAACGCCAGGTCCTCGCTCCTTTCGGCGTGCTGCACGATGCCCATGTCCACCTCTCCGTCGCGCACCATCTGGAGCACGTCCTGACGGGTGCCGGAGCGGACGCGCAGGTGGGCGTGGGGATTCAGGTCGAGATACGCCCTCACCACCCTGAGCAGCGTGTGGGGGATGATGTCGGGCGTGGAGGCGATGGACACCGGCCCGGACGCCTCCGCCGTCGACGTGAGCGCCGCGAGCGAGTCGAGCCCTTCGATTAGCGGCATCGCCAACTCGGCGAGCTTCTCGCCCGCGAGCGTCAGCATTATCGGGCGTCTCATGCGGTCGAACAGGGTCAGGCCCAGCTCCTCCTCCAGCTTGCGCACGTGGCCGGTCACGGTGGGCTGGCCCACGTCCAGTCTCTCGGCGGCCTTGGACATGCTTCTGAGTTGGGCGGCCATGCAGAAACTTCTCAGTTCGCGCAGTTCCATTATCAGCCCTCCCAGTCCTGTAGTATCAGGTATTGCGATTACAATTATTGTAATACATACCTTCACAAGATACTGTGTTCGCCCGTATCATTCAGATAGTAGAACGTTTAAAGGCGAACAAGCGGCACGGGGAAGTTCCCCGAAGGAGGTTACAAATGCTGCTCAAGAGATTCGTGGATTTGGTTCGCCAGGTCACACAGCCGGCCGGGTTCGATGGCTACCTGAACAGCGTGCACCAGCGCGGACTGGCCGGAGAGCCGACGTTCGAGGAGGCCAGGAAGGACTTCGTGAACGCGACCAAGCAGGAGGCGGGCTACCCCCTCCGCTAGATCCGGCCCCGGGTCCCCGTGACCCGGCGTGATCCAAAGCTAACCAAGACGAAAAGAAGGGCGCTCCGCATCGCGCGGAGCGCCCTTTTCGCTTGTTGGGCATCCTGGGTCGTGCTAACCTCTACCCGCAAACGACACTGTCAGGTTGGTGAGGGCATTGCTCAGAGGTCTATTCGGCAGAGACAAAGAGAAAGACAAGCAGAAGACGGACGCCGCGCTGGAAAGCACCCGCCGCTCGTGGTTCGGCCAGGTGGCGACGCTGTTCCGGCGCTCCCGCATCGACGACGACCTGTGGGACGAGCTGGAAGAGACGCTCATCCTCGGAGACGTGGGCGTCGCGACGACCCAGAAGATCCTGGACAGCCTGCGCGACCGGGTCAGGCGGGAGTCCGTCTCCGACCCCGCAGCCGCGCTGGAGATGCTCAAGCAGGAAATATCGCTTCTGCTCCAGGCCGGCGGCGCCGCGCCGCAGATGGAGACCGTGAAGCCGCCGCTGGTGCTGCTGGTGGTGGGCGTGAACGGCGTGGGCAAGACCACCAGCATCGCCAAGCTGGCCAGCGCCTACCTGGAGGAGGGCCGCAGCGTGCTGCTGGGCGCGGCCGACACCTTTCGGGCCGCGGCGATTGATCAACTGCAGGAGTGGGGCCGCCGCCTGGAGGTGGACGTGGTGGCCCACCGGCCCGGCGCGGACCCGGCCTCGGTAGCGTTCGACGCGCTGAGCGCGGCCAGGGCGCGGGGCGTGGACGTGGTTATCATCGACACGGCGGGCCGTCTGCACACCAAGTCTAACCTGATGGAAGAGCTGAAGAAAATCCGGCGGGCGCTGTCCCGCCAGGTGGATGAGGACTCCCAGCGCGTGCTGCTGACGCTGGACGCCACCACCGGCCAGAACGGGCTTTACCAGGCGCGGGCGTTCGTGGACGCGGTAAAGTGCGACGGCGTGTTCCTTGCGAAGCTGGACGGCACCGCCAAGGGCGGCATAGCGATCGCGGTGGCGGACGAGCTGGGCCTGCCGGTGCTCTACGTGGGCACCGGCGAGCGCCCGGGAGACGTGGCCGCGTTCGACCCGCAGGCGTTCGCCGCCGGCCTGTTCCAGGAGTGACGCCTCCACTTTGTATCCCTTCCCCCTTGACGGGGGAGCGTGAACGCGCCCCTTCCGAGTAGTCCCCTCTCCCTTGATGGGAGAGGGTCAGGGTGAGGGTGACGGCTGTCGGGGACTCCCTTACGAGAGGAAGGACGCGATGCGCCGCGGCGTCAGCGCGATCGCGACCACGCCCGGTGGCGCGTCGCGATACTCCTCGGCGAACTCCCTGCCCTGCTCCTCGCCGTAGTAGCGCAGCGCCATGCCCAGCACAAGCTCGTACAGGTCCACCTCGACCTCGCGCGCCGGTCCGTCCATGGTGACGGCGGCGTAGGGCGGCTCACGCCAGTCCACGCACAGGCTGGCGTGGGAATTGCGCTCCAGGTTGCGCCACTTCAGCGTGTCGCGGCCAGTGAACATGTAGGCCGCGCCGTCCCGCCACTCGTACCAGATGGGCGTAGCCCGCGGTCGGCCCTCGGCATCCAGCGTGGTGATCACGCCCACCAGCGGCCGCGCCAGGAATTCGTCAATCTCGTCTCTCGTCATGGGAATCTCCTTGGGTTGAGTGTAGGCGTAGGTTACCACAGGGGATGCGGAGAGCGTCCGCAAACGAATGAGAGCCGCCCCCCCTGACCGCCAGTCCCCTCTCCCTTGATGGGAGAGGGCCAGGGTGAGGGTGTCGTCCCCCATACCCCGAAAAAACCGTCACTTTCCCGCGCCACCCGTTCCCAGCCGTGTCCCACCCATTCTCACCCACGCTCCACCAGTTCCCATTCCTGCGCAGTTTCTTCCCACAAATTCGCCCTCATCCCGCAATTTCGCCACCCCCATTGCGCCGTGCGCACATAAGTGCTATTATTCCATACGGTAGGGGCGGGTTTCAAACCCGCCCGCGGGACCGACCTGCCCCAGGCATCCGTAGTAGCGCCCCTTGTGGGCATACCTGCAATCGTCATTCCCGCGAAAGCGGGAAGCTGGATTCACATTTCAAGTGCAACAGCTGTTCATTGTAGATTTCCGCCGGGGTGCGGTATTTGAGGCACTTCCTGGGCGTGTTGTT